>JBGTEJ010000038.1:0-4659 GCA_041747855.1 Acidimicrobiia bacterium
TGGGGCGACCCTGCGGTCGCCCCACCACTTTCCTCATTGGTTAGGACCCGAACTCGTAACAGGCCTGCGTGAATTCGTAGGCCGCGGTTATCGGGTGGGTGAAGTTGGGTGCGAGTGTCATCTCTCCCGCGTGCGTTCCGGCGGCGAGACCGGCAGGGTCCGGCTTCCAGATCGTGGTGGCCCGCTGGGCACGCTCGTTGGGAGTGCCGACATAGCTCTCGTTGGGGGCAAGACCGTTGAAGTCGACTTCCTGAACCGTGGTGGCAGCCCTGAGGATGCCAGCCTGGGTCAGGTCACCGGCGTCTAAGGCCGCCTGAAGGACCGCATGCATGATCTGAGCCTCTACGAAGCCCTCGAACACGGCCGACACCTTGGTGCCACCAAGACGGCCATCGGCCTCGATCAGTGCGATCGCGTCCTGGACACCCGGGGCGTCGCTATCCCAGAGCGAGTAGTAAGCACCCCAGAACGTGGCTGCTTCGAGACCCGCCGCTAGCGCCGGGTTGGCCAGGAACGCCGGGTTGTAGCTCGGCCCCGCACCGCTCCACACCGCCTGCATCTGACCTGCTGCCTGACCGAAGATGGTCGCCCAAGACCCGGGGCTGCTGGTCAGCCAGACCATGTTGGCGCCGGAGGCGATCAGACCGTCACGGATAGCCGATTCCGATGCCTCATTTCCCGGGAGCAACTGTCCCCGGGCCTCGAAAACGACCTCGAGATCGAGGGCCTCGGCTGCCAATTTGGCACCCTCGAATGAGTCCAAGCCGTAGTCACCGGGCACCGAGGCGATGGCGATCTTTTGGAGAGCATCCCCCATCTGTGACTTGACGAAACCGATGACATTCATCGCTTCGAGGCAGTAGTTGGTGCCGTGATGCAGCAGGTTGGCGTTGTACTGAGGATCGGTCCACCCGGAGTACCAGGTGAGTGGGATCGCCAGAATCTCGTCCTCTTCCAGGAAGTTGCGCGGTGTTATCAGCGCCATCGTCTGCGGAGAACCGGTGGAGTGGCCGAAAGCCGCCACGGAACCCTTCATCTCCTCATATCGCTGGACATGTTGGGTCGCGTCGTAGGCCGTGTCCCGCACATCGAGCACAACATCGAACCCACCTATGCCACCTGCGTCGTTGACGCTCTTCCAGTAGATCTCATGACCGGCAACGATGACCTGCACCAGGGAGCTGAACGGGCCACTGAGGTCTGAAAGCAGACCAATCGTGATCGTCATGTTCTCGAGATCGACACCGATGTCGGTGAGGAGCTCTGGCTCGCCTTCGGTGGTAGTGGTGGCCTGCGCGGTCGTGGTCGTGGCGGGAGCGACGGTTGTGGTCGGCGCTGCCGCCGGGCTGCAAGCAGCCACCACCAATCCCAGCGCCAGGACCATTCCCAGCCAGTTGATTCTTCTCTTCATTCCTTCTCTTTCCTCCTCGTTGACTGCGGATGGTTCGAGACCACCCTCATGTGGGACCGCTCAATAGGTGAACGGCCAACTCTTCCAATAATTGCGGATCCGAATCCATATCCCATACAAACCCAGTGGCTCGAACATCAGGAACCCGATAATCAACAAACCATAGAGAACCAAGTTGACCTGCGCGACAGATAGGCCTGGGGCGGTCCCGGCCTGAGTGTTGATCAGCCCCCAGTCCCCGGCACCGGTCGATACGATCAGATCGGCCAGCCACACGAACATTCCTTCACCTTTGGTGACATAGTTGGAGAGCCAGGAGGTGAAGTCGAGCACCAACCGGGGCAGAAGCACCACGAAGGCCGCCCCGAGGAGGACACCGGAGACCACGCCCGCCCCACCGATCAGGACGATGGCGATGAACTGAACTGAGAGGAACAGATTCCAGGCCTCGGGGATGATTCTCCCCACGAACGAGGCAAGCAAAGCCCCTGCCACACCTGCGTAGAACGAGGAGATCCCGAAGGCGGTCAGCTTGTACCTGAACTCCTCGACCCCCATGATACCGGCTGCGATATCCCGGTCCCGGATCGACTGGAAGGCTCGGCCAGGACGGGTCCGTTGCAGATTCTTGGCGAGTAGGACTCCCAGGATCAGTAGCCCCAAACATAAGTAGAACGTCTTGACGGTGCTGGTCAACTCGACTCCGAACCATGCCCCGTCACTGGAGAAGTCGATGAGCGGATCCTCCTCCTTCCACAGCCTGAACTCGAATCGCGGGAACGACCTGCCCGACTGGGACCCACCGGTCACCGACCCGAACCTCTGGAACAGGAACTCTCCTATGAAGACCAGTCCGAAGGTGACGAACGCCAGGTAGAGGCCCCGGACCCGGACCGCGGTGGGGCCTACCGCAACACCGACCAACGCAGCCATGATCCCTGCCCCAGGGAGCCAGATCCACATGGGGAGACCCATCCCCACCAACGGCCCGGGAGACGCACCCAACCAGGCCGCCGTGTATGCGCCAATGCCCATGAAGAATGCATGACCGAGTGAGATCTGCCCGGCCAGGCCGGCAAGAATGTTGAGTCCGAGCGCACCCAAGGCGAAAATAAACACTTGGGTGAGCAGGCGAAGCCAGGCAGACTCACCCATGAAGCCGACGACAGGGACGACCCCGAAAGGTAACAGCACGAGCATGAGTAGGAAGAGGCCGACCACCACTTTCTTGGTGGTCGAGTTGAGAAGCGCCTGGTCGCTTTCGTAGGACGTGTGGAGTAAGGGTCGACCCCTCATACCCGGCGGACCTCGACGGTGCCGAAGAGGCCGTGAGGCTTGACCATGAGAACGATCAGCATCAGCAGGTAGGGGACTATGCCGGGAAAGCCGAATCCGACCGTGGCCACCGGGACATAACCGATCGCAATCGCTTCGGCCATCCCTACGATCAGTCCACCGACGATGGCGCCGACTACCGAGTCGAGACCCCCGATCACGATGGCCGGGAACGCCTTGAACGCATAGAAGGCGGTCTGCTGGTCGACACCTGCGAGCCGTCGGGGATACATCGACACGAAGACGCCGGCGAGGGCGGCAAGAATCGCACCCATCGCCCACGAGATCGAGAAGACACGTCCCACGTTGATTCCTTGTGCCCGTGCTGCTTCCTGATCGAAGGCCGTCGCCCGCATGGCGATTCCTGTTCGTGACCTGAAGAACATGGCAATGGCTCCGACCACGACCATGGCGACGACAATCTGTAAGACCTCGGTGTGGGCGATCCTGACCGGCCCCACATCGAAATGGGAGAACCCGAAGGGATCGCCCATGGGACGGGGGAACTGGCCGATGAAGTCGTTGTTGATGGTACGCAGGACGATGTCCAACCCAAGAGTGACAATGGCTATAGCGAAGAGCTCCTCACCTACCATCGGTCTCAAGAAGACCCGTTCCAGGGCCATCCCGAGCAAGCCCATCACGATCACCGCGATCAGCACGGAGCCACCCCAGGTGAGCCAGTCCGGTGCATCGGGCATCCACCTTCCGGGGATGTCGTTGGTCACCGCCAAGGCCGAGACCAAGAAGGCACCGACCGCGGCGAGGGCGCCATGGGCGAAGTTGAGAACGCTGGTGGCTTTGAAGATGATGACGAAACCCACCGCCAGCAAGGCGTAGATAGTTCCGAGTGACAAACCCTCGACAAAGACAGAGACCGCCTTGCCACCCCCGGTCTGGGAGGTCTGGGCCAAAATGAGAAGACCGTTGGTCACGACCGGTACATATCCTCGATGAGCTCTCCGAACATCGAAGTGACCGCACTCCTCTTCAGCTTCTGGGTTGCTGTCAGCTCCCCGTCCTCATGGTCGAGTTCCTTGGGGATCAGTCGGAACTTGCGGATGTTCTCGACCCGGGCGAACTGCTCGTTGGTCTTGTTGACCACACCCTGAATCAGCTCGATCACTTCCTCCTTCTCCGTCAGGTCACGGTAGGTCGTGTAGGGGATCTGCCGTCTGGTTGCCCAGTTCCCAACGACGTCGTTCTCGATGGCGATGAGAGCGGTCAGGTAGTTACGCCGATCCCCGATGACCATCGCCTCCTTGATGAAGGGCGACGCCTTCAGGCTGTTCTCGACCTCCGAGGGTGAGATGTTCTTCCCGCCGGAGGTGACGATGATGTCCTTGATCCTGTCGACGATCCGGACGTGGGTGCCATCGACCCACTCACCGACGTCTCCGGTCTTCAGCCACCCGTCCTCGGTGAATGCGGCGGCCGTCTGCTCGGGCTTGTTCCAGTATCCCTTGAAGACCCCTTCATGCTTGGTCTGGATCTCACCCGTCTCATCGTCGATACGAAGCCCGATCCCTGGATAGGGCTCGCCTACTGTCCCCACTTTGTTCCGACCTGCCATGTTGGCCGTCGCGACCGCCGAGTTCTCGGTCATCCCATAGAGTTCATAGACGGGGATTCCGAGTCCCAACATGTCGCGTATCACCTCTGGTGAGATGGCCGCGGCGCCGGTCGCCGCGAACCGAACCCGGCGCATCCCGATCCTCTCTTGGAGGGCCCGGAATACGAGCGGGTAACCGATGGCATAGAGGAGTCTCGAGAGCAACGTGTGCTCCCCGTCGTTGCCAACCCGCTGACGTCCGATTACGGAAGCCATCTTCATGCCCGAGCCGAACCAAAGCTTCTTGAAGAAGGTGGCGTCCCTCCCCTTGATCGCGATGGTGGCGTGGATCTTCTCCCAG
>JBGTEJ010000039.1:0-10071 GCA_041747855.1 Acidimicrobiia bacterium
TCTTGGGGGTCATACTGGCCCATGACCGGGCTCTGGCAGACTTTGGTCGTGACGCCCTACGTTCACAATATGCAATGCTCGTCCTCATGATCTCGTTGACCTCTCTCGGCCTCTTGGTGCAGACGGGATGACCCGGGCCGAAGTAATCGTTCCCCGTAGACGTAGCGTGTTCGCCGCATATGTGGCGCTCACCAAGCCCCGGATCATCGAGCTGCTCCTGATCACCACCGTCCCGGCCATGGTGCTCGCCGCCGGAGAGTGGCCCGGGACGTGGTTGGTGCTCGCCACCCTGATCGGGGGATCGATGTCTGCCGCCGGGGCCAACACCCTGAACAGCTATTACGACCGCGACATCGATGCCCTGATGCGTCGCACCCGGAGTCGACCCCTCGCCCAACATGAGGTGCCACCCCGAAGCGCGGCGATCCTGGGTGTGGTGCTCGGATGCGCAGGGTTCATCTGGCTGTTCGCCACCACCAACCTGCTGGCGGCTTCGATTTCGACCGCCGCACTCCTCTTCTATGTCTTCGTGTACACCATCAAGCTCAAGCGACGAACAGTGCAGAACATCGTGATCGGTGGGGCTGCCGGCGCCGCACCCGCGTTGGTTGGTTACGCCGCGGTGTCGGGGGGCCTCGCTCCCGAAGCGTGGGTGCTGTTCCTCGTCGTCTTCTACTGGACCCCTCCCCATTTTTGGGCGCTCGCCATCAGGTACGAGTCGGACTACGCACAGGCCGGGGTTCCAATGCTCCCCGTGGTTGCAGGTGTCGAGGCGACCACCCGGCGGATGCTTCTCTATTCCGGCCTCGTAGTCGGCGTGTCTTTGCTTCTGGTCCCGCTCGGGGCGATGTCATGGATCTATCTTCTAGCCGCCGCCGGACTTGGAGGATGGCTCCTCTGGGAGACCTGGCGGGTCCACCGTTCACCCGAACGTTCCATGAAGTTGTTCACAGCCTCGAACGTCTACCTGGCCGCGCTCTTCGCTTCGGTCATGCTGGATGTGATGTTGTGAGAAGGCTTCTGCTCCTCGCCGGTCTGCTGGCCCTCCTGGTGGGCTGTGGGGAGACCGCTGCGAATCTCAGGGCCCAAGTCGCATCACACCCCGCCGGTATCGGAGTGGGGGAACAACGGGTCTTGATCGCTTTGATCAATATCGACACCAACGAGTTCGTCGGGTCCCCGGAGATCCCGGTGACGGCGACACTCCGTGACCGGATCGGCTCACCCATCGCCGACTTTCCCGGTGAGTTCGTTTGGATGATCCCCGACGTGCGGGGTCTGTACGTTTTCACCATCGACATCCCTGGCCCGGGTGAGTTCCAGATCACCATGGATGCTGGTTCGCTCGGGAGAAACATCGGTCCCATCAGCCTGACCGGCAATGCCAACCCTCCTGTTGTACAGATCGGTGAGTCCGCCCCCAGGTCGGTCACCAGGACGATTCCCCAATTCGACCTGAGGGATATCACCTCTGACCCTGAGCCGGACCCCCGCTTCTACCAGATGACGGTTGCTCAGGCAGTGGAGTCGGGGCCGTCCGTCATCGTCTTCGGCACACCGGCCTGGTGTACTTCTCAGACGTGTGGGCCCATGCTGGAGCAGGTGAGAGGTTTGTCCGACGAGTACCCCGATCTCAACTTCGTCCATGTGGAGATCTACGAGAACATCCATGTGGCCGTCTTCGAGGACCTGGTCTTCGTGCCATCGGTGGCAGAGTGGGGTCTGGTGTCGGAGCCGATCATCTTCGTGACCGACCGGGATGGGCTGGTGTCGGCGGTGTTCGAGGGTGCAGTGTCCGACCGTGAATTGAGGACGGCTTTCGACGAGGCGCGTGGCTGAACCGCCTCATCGTCGGTCCGGTCGAGCGGAAGACGGTTCACGCTCACACGGCACCCAACGATTCAAAGTATGGACGCGGGCCTCCCCTCGTTATGATGCCCAACCGATGGCAGGGTTCCGCCACCGTCTAGTCCGAGCCGCCGCATGGGTCGTGGGTGCATTCACCCTGGCCGGGTGTGCTCTCATCGAGATCGACGGTTCGATGACGACCTTCGACCCGGCAGGTCCCAATGCCCGTCGTCTCGACGATCTGTTCTGGATGGTTTTCTGGATAGCGACCGCAGTCTTCGTCCTGGTGATGCTGGGACTGGCCTTCATCCTCCTGGTCTTCAGGGATCGAGGTCAGAAAGAAGTGAGGGAGCCCAAGCAGTTGCATGGCAATGCCAAGCTCGAGGTCCTCTGGACGGTGATTCCTGCCTTGATCCTGGCCGCCATCGCGGTCCCCACGGTCTCGGCCGTTTTCGACCTGACCGGTTGTGATGACGACGCGATGCGTGTCGAAGTCACCGGCCACCAGTGGTGGTTTGAGTATCACTATCCCGACTACGGATTTGACACCGCGAATGTCCTGGTGATGCCGGTCGATGAAGAGGTCTGTCTGGAGATGACATCTGAAGATGTCCTTCACAACTTCTGGGTCCCAGCCATCCATGGCAAGCGATACCTTGTCCCCGGCCAGATCACCCTGCTTCGATTTGAGGCCGACCGGACAGGAACCTTCCAGGGTCACTGCGCAGAGTTCTGTGGGCTCTCCCACTCACTCATGAGGGCCCAAGTGGACGTCATGAGTCGGGCCGATTTCGAGGCATGGGCTGCTGCCCAACAAGTGCCCACACTGGTACCCGGGGAAGGCACCCTCGCCTACGAGGGTTTCGAGATATACCGGAATCGGTGTATCCAGTGTCATGCCATGCGGTTCGATCAGGACGATCTCTCGATCTCGATCGAAAGATCCGCATTCAACGGTCCGGACCTGACTCACTTCGCTTCCCGGGCGGTGTTCGCCGGTGCCATCCTTCCTGAAGGCACCGAATCCAGGGAGGATGCCCTGAAACGGTGGCTGGCAGACCCGCCTTATGTGAAACCAGGAAGCTTCATGCCCAATCTGGCACTGAGTGCCCAGGAGATCGACGCCCTGATCGCGTTCTTAGGGGGGACCGAGTGACCGCGACCGCACAACGACCGACCACAACGGTCTTCAGACGCCCCAGATCACACACCGGCTTTTGGTCTTGGATCACAACTGTCGACCACAAACGCATCGGGATCATGTACGGCTACGCCGCCTTCTCCTTCTTCGTCATTGGTGGGATCGAAGCCCTGCTCTTGAGGATTCAGTTGGCCCAAGCCAACTCCGAGTTCCTGACCGCCGGCGCGTACAACGCCTTGTTCACCATGCACGGGACCACGATGGTGTTCCTTTTCATCATGCCCGCTTCCGCCGCCTTCATGAATTACCTGTTGCCACTGATGATCGGGGCCCGAGACGTCGCTTTCCCCCGTCTCAACGCTCTCTCCTGGTGGATCTTCTTCTTTGGCGGCATATTCCTCTATTCGACGTTCTTCTTCGGGACCTCGCTTGCTCCCATCGGCCCGGGCGGCGTCACTGGGAACCTGGCGATGGGCGGAGGCCCGGGCAGTTTCAATTTCATAGCCTCATCGCCTGACGGTGGTTGGTTCGGGTATCAGCCCAATGCGGGACCCCTCTACTCACCGGGGACAGCAATGGACTATTGGGCTCTTGGAATCCAAATCCTTGGCCTGGCTTCGCTGGTCTCAGCGGTCAATTTCATCGTCACCGTCTTCAACATGCGTGCCAAAGGGATGCGTCTCCTCCGAATGCCGGTGTTCGTTTGGATGACCACGGTCGTGGCCTTCCTCCTCCTCTTCTCGCTCCCGATCATCGCGGTGGCTCTCTTCATGGTCACCTTCGACCGGCAGTTCGGATCGGTGTTCTTTGCTTCCACCGCTGGTGGTGACCCGATCTTGTGGCAGCACCTGTTCTGGCTCTTCGGACACCCCGAGGTCTACATCCTGATCCTCCCCGCCATGGGCATCGTTTCGGAGGTTCTGCCTGTCTTCTCCCGGAAACCGCTCTTCGGCTACTCGGCGGTGGTGTTCGCCGGGGCTGCGATCGCCTTCCTGGGATTTGGGGTCTGGGCGCACCATATGTTCGCGTCAGGGATCACACCCGTGGCCCAGGCGGCTTTCGGGCTGGCCACGATGACGATTGCCATTCCCACCGGGATCAAGATCTTCAACTGGATGGGGACCATGTGGGGTGGCCGTTTGACTTTGAACACGCCGATGTTGTTCGCCATCGGGTTCCTTGCCATGTTCACCATCGGTGGGCTGTCAGGTGTGACCCATGCGGTCGTGCCCTCTGACTGGCAACAGACCGACACCTATTACATCGTCGCCCACTTCCACTACGTGCTGTTTGGCGGGGCCGTTTTCGGGATCTTCGCCGGGCTCTACTACTGGTTCCCGAAGCTCACCGGGAGACTTCTGAACGAGAAGCTCGGTAAGACCCACTTCTGGCTGATGTTCATCGGATTCAATCTGACGTTTGCTCCGATGCACTGGCTCGGGATGCAGGGGATGGTGCGTCGCACTTGGAAGTACCCACCAGAGTTCGGCCTGGGGCCATGGAACCTTGCGGTGACCATCGGATCGTTCGTGATCGCCCTCAGCATCCTGGTCTTCATGATCAACTGGTACCGGAGCAAGAGACGGGGAGTCGCCTCAGGGATGGACCCCTGGGACGCCAGAACCGTGGAGTGGATGATCCCCAGCCCTCCGCCGGAGCACAACTTCACGGACCCGCCCGTGGTGACCCGTCTGGATCACTTCTGGCATCTCAAGTACGACGAGGACGAAGAAGGTAGGCCGGTGCGTCGAGCGGAGGCCGACGCCCTACTTGAGCGTCTCGAGCATGAGGGGAACAACCCCAGTTCCCCCATTCACCTGCCCAATCCGAGCTATTGGCCGATCCTCATGTCCGTCGGTATACCGACCGCCTTCTGGGGGATCATCTATCACACCAACACGTGGGGGAAGGCCCTCATAGTCATCGGGGCCGTGGTGATCCTGACGTCGTTGATCGGATGGTCGATCGAGCCGTTGGAGGAGCCGCATGGTGACGACCACAGGGACGACGGGAGCGAACACGATTTCGCCGAAGTTGGAAGCGGCGAGGAAAGCGGCGACGGGGTCGAAGATGTCTGACCTGGCCCACGACGCTGCGATCGCCGATCACCCCGAGCACGAGTCGACCGGGGTTTCCAATGTCAAGTTGGGGATGTGGGTCTTCCTGAGCAGCGAGTTCCTCTTCTTCGGAGCGCTCATCACCAACTACCTCCTCTACTCGAATCGGTCCGGATTCGAGGGTCGATATCCGGCGGACGTCTATGACATCCCGTTTACCTCTGTCAGCTCTTTCGTTCTATTGATGAGTTCCTTAACCATGGTGCTGGCCCACAACGCCTTGAGTCGGGGAGACCAGAATGGGGTCAGGACCTGGCTCTTCGCCACGGCCGCTCTGGGATCGGTGTTCCTCGGCGGTCAGGTTTTCGAGTTCACCGAATTCGTGACCATCTATGGGGCTACCCCGGCCACCAACCCGGCGTGGTCGGCCTTCTATCTTCTTACCGGATTCCACGGTCTTCACGTTGCCATCGGGGTGATCATGCTTCTCACCCTTTGGGGGATATCGCGTCGACGTGGTGACCTGAGCGACAAACAGGGGTTGAACTTGGAGATGGTCGGGCTCTATTGGCACTTCGTCGACATCATCTGGATCGTCATCTTCACCGTCGTCTATCTGATCTCGGTGCCACCGGTATGAGCGCCGAACACCAAGAGCACCCGACACCGGCTCAGTATTGGAAGATCGCCGCATTCCTGGCGGTCATCACGGCCATCGAAGTGGCGATGTACTACATCGACCAAGAACTCGAATTGGGGGTCCTCAATGCCGGGATCCTGGTAGCACTCTCCACGATGAAGTTTCTCATCGTGGTGGGGTGGTTCATGCATCTCAAGTTCGAGAAGCCACTCCTTTCCCGTTTTTTCACCGCGGGGTTCCTGCTCGCCTGTGGCTGCTACTTGGTGGTGCTCTCCGCACTCGGTGTGGTTGCCGTCAGGGGTGGCTGAGCGGCTACCGCCAGCCGGCAGGTTTCACACCACTATCGGTTAACTGGTAGAAACACGACGATGTCTACTGAGTTTCTCCCCGGCCGATTCTTCTTGCCCGGTCCGACCGAAGTCCACCGCGACGTTCTGGCCGCCCAGACCAGACCGATGATCGGTCACCGGGGCAAGGCGATTCAGGACTTGATGGCGACGATCGCCTCCGGGTTGGGCCCGGTGTTCCAGACCAGTCGACCCGTCGTGGTGTCCGCCTCTTCCGCCACCGGTCTCATGGAGGCGGCGATAAGGAACGGGGTTGGCTCGGGAAAAGTGCTGGCAATGGTCAACGGGGCCTTTTCCCGGCGTTTCGCCGAGATCGCCCACATGTGTGCCAAAGACGTGGTGCTCTGGGAGGTTCCCGCGGGAGAGGTGCATGCGGTCGCCGCTCTTGCCGATCGTCTCGAAAGAGACCGATTCGAGGCTGTGATCGTCACCCAGTCGGAGACATCCACCGGTGCCCTTCAGGACCTGGAAGGCATTGCCTCGATTTTGTCCCAGTACCCGGACACGCTCCTATTGGTCGACTCTGTGACCGGCATTGGCGGTATTGAGATCTTCCCCGACGCCTGGGGCGTCGACTTCATCCTCACCGGTTCCCAGAAGGCTCTTGCCCTGCCACCCGGGCTCGCCTTTGGGGTGGCATCGGAGGCCATGATGGAGAGGGCCCGGTCGATTCCTGACCGAGGCTGGTACTTCGACCTGGAGCGTTTGGTCCGTAACCTTGGTTCGAACCAAACCCCAGCAACTCCCGCGGTGTCGCTCCTATACGCCCTCGAGGTCCAGTTGGAGCGCATCCACGCCGAGGGCATGACGACTCGCTGGAAGAGACATCTTTCAATGCGGGAGCGGACAGTGGCTTGGGCGATGGAGATGTCTGAAGCCGGACATGAGGTCTCCCTTCTCACCGCCCCAGGAGAGCGATCACCGACCGTCACCTGTCTCCAAGTCCCGAACCCACCCGAAGTGGTGTCGAGGGCGCGGGACAAAGGATGGGTGGTCGGCGCGGGATACGGGGAACTGAAGGAATCGACCATCCGGATAGGTCACATGGGTGACCACACGGTTGAGGGCCTGGAGGGGTTGTTGGACGTCCTCTCAAGTGTGATCCCATGAGGTTCACGGTCCTGGCAACCGATCGAGTCAGCGAGGTTGGACTCGCACCGTTGGCCCAGGACCCATCCTTCGAGGTGGTCACTGTCCTCGATTCCGCAACCGAAGAGTTCGAGACCGGTTTGATGGCCGCTCATGGGTTGATAGTTCGGAGTGCAACCAAAGTCGGGCCGGAGATGTTGGGGCGTGCGGAAGTCTTGAGGGTGATCGGACGGGCGGGTGTCGGTGTCGACAACATCGACGTTGCCGAGGCCACACGACGAGGTATCCCGGTCTTCAACGCCCCTGATGCGAATACGATCGCAGCCGCTGAACTCACGATGGCCCTGATGCTTTCCCTGGTTCGGAAGGTGGCCGAAGCCGATCACTCCATGCATCTGGGGAACTGGGACCGGTCGAGCTTTCTGGGCGTGGAGTTGCGAGGAAGGACCCTCGGTTTGGTGGGTGCTGGTCGGATCGGAGCCGAGGTAGCTCGATTGGCGACCGCCTTCGGAATGACGGTGATCGGTTTCGACCCTTACCTAGCCGTTGATCGCGCTGAATCGCTTGACATCCGTCTCGTAGGACTCGACGAACTGATCACCGATTCGGACGTGATCTCGATACATGTTCCTCTTAGCGATGAGACCCGCGGACTCGTCGGTGCCGAGGAGATGATGCGGATGAAGCCCGGTGCGTTCTTGATCAATGTGTCCCGGGGTGGTGTCATCGACGAAGCTGCCCTGGTCGACTCGCTGGTTGCCGGAGGGATTGGAGGAGCGGCAATCGATGTGTATGAGACTGAACCGCTTCCCACTGACAGCCCCCTCAGGGCCGCCCCCCGAATCCTGCTCACTCCCCATCTCGGGGCGTCGACCGAAGAGGCCCAGTTACGGGTGACCCTTGAAGTCTCGATGGCGGTGAGGGCTGCCCTTGTCGACGGTGATTTCTCCAAGGCTGTAAACGCCGCCGACCTCTAAGCCCACTAGGGCGAGACCGATCTGGTTGGCTGGGCCAATGTGAGTCGCTGGGTCAGCGTCTGAACACAAAGACCGCCAGGATGATCGCAACCACGGTCCCGATGCCGATCAGGGCGACCATGACTTCGCCCAAAGAGACACGAATGTTTGGCTTGGATCCGGCAAGAGCGGCGAAACCGAGGATCCCTCCAGCAGTCACGACGGCAATGAGTGCGGCCCCGTTGGCCACCAAGTGGTTGGCCTCAAAGAGGGCGAAAGCGAATGGGAGTACGAACAGGACCAGTAGGAACACCCCGGCAAGAGGAATGGTGACGGCATGCCTGATCCGACCCTTGACCTCGTTCACTTCGCCAGCGTCGTCATCGTCGACCACCACCGGTGTGCCGAACACCTGAGTGAGAGCCGCTGTGATGGCTCCGAGGATCGCCCCACCGATCAGGATCACACTGAGAGTGGCGAGGACGGGCAACTCAACAACCGGGGGGTCGGCCAATTCGACAGCGGTTCCCAGACCGGTGAGGACCCCGGCAGCTCCCACTCCCAGGACGAGACCGATCGCCGCTCCGAACCATCCTGTCGACGACCTGGACGAAGAAAGCTGCATCGCCGGGTCCCTCCACGAGGCGGCGGCCCGTGAAAGAGAGGCCACCATGGTGCCGAAGGCGATACTCACCAGCGCCGCTCCGATGAGCACTCCGCGAGGGGTGGCGAGTACGACCGGACGGCCGTCACTCCCCAAGATGGCGTTGGGGGCCCAGAAGGCGGTAGCCACGAGGAATCCCACCACACCCAGGGCTGCTCCAGTCCATGCTCCGACCCGAACCGCGGTCTTGATCCGAATCCCCAGCTCGACCGGTTCCAGGTCCACGATCTCCTCGAGTGGCGCGACCGGTGCCAACGGCACGGGAGGCTCAAGTACGGCCACCTGTGTCGCCACCGGCGCCGATTCGGGGATCGGAGCTGGCTCGACCTCCGTCTTGGGTTCTGCCGGAGGAGGAGTGGTAGGAGAGCTGGCTACGGGTGCTCCCCCCGCCCACGCTGAGAGTATGTCATCGGTCGATGAGCCGTTTGCCTGTGCTCGCGCCGCGGCAGCACGCTGTACCAGAGCACTCGGTGTGCCTAACGCTGCTGATGCGGCTTCGAGCAGATCGCTCACGGGAGGGGACTCTAGCCAGATTGACCGCTGCCCTCCGACTCGCGATCAGTGATTCGGGGCGTGCTGGTCCCTGATCGGCCGGGTCTGGCGAATCCGGAGGCTTTGGTCCCCTGGAGCCTCAGGTCTGGATCTTTCGGCCAGTCACCGAACCGGCTCAGCCCCCGCATCGCGATTCCGCTGTTCACGCCACTCCAGCCAGTCCCGAACCGGTGTCAGGTCGTAGTCCGAGCGGCCATCGAATCCGAGGCTGATCATGGTGGCCCCCGCAGCCAGGAGGCCGTCTGCGATCTCTTCGTCGAAAACGGCTCTGGCCCCGCATGACCGCTCTATCTCGTTCGGGTTGCGCCCGAGATGCGCACAATGCTCGTCGAGAATCTTGTTCTTCCGGGTGATGGTTTCGGCGTTGCCGAAGCCATGCCATATGTCGGCGAACTCCGCCGTGTAGCGCAGGGTCTTCTTCTCGCCCCCACCCCCGATCATGAGCGGGATAGGGCGTATCGGTGCCGGGTTCAGTTTGGCCAGCCTCGCCTTGATGCGGGGAAGAGAGGCCCGCATGTCAGCGAGACGTGACCCCGGAGTTCCGAACTCGTATCCGTACTCGTCATAGTCACGTTGAAACCAACCGGCCCCGATCCCCAGTATCAGTCGTCCTTCGGACACGTGGTCGACGGTGCGGGCCATGTCAGCGAGGAGCTCCGGGTTCCGGTAGCTGTTGCATGTGACGAGAGCACCGATCTCGACTCGTTCGGTCATCTCTGCCCAGGCGCCCAGCATTGTCCAACACTCGAAGTGGAGTCCGTCCGGGTCGCCAGAGAG
>JBGTEJ010000040.1:0-19674 GCA_041747855.1 Acidimicrobiia bacterium
CCTGAACAGAAGCCGACTTCGCGCATCATCTCTAGGTCGTAGTTGGTGCGCATCCGGAGTCGCTGGGCCTCCAATAGCTTGCCCCCCGCTTCCAGTTCACTCAGACGCTGATACAGCTCCTCTTCGATGGCAGCTACCGCCTTCAGCATCCGTTCCCGTTCAGTCACATAGTGAGTGGCGGGGAAGATGAACAACTCCGACAACTCTTCAATGACCTCACCGGTGATCGGGTTCAGCTTGAGTATCCGCTCTACCTGGTCACCCCAGAACTCGACACGGACAATGGTCTCCTCATAGGAGGGAAAGACCTCCAGAGTATCTCCCTTCACCCGAAACTTTCCCCGGATCAGGTTCATCTCGTTCCGCTCATACTGAATGTCGACAAGCCGCTTGATCACATCAGCAAGCGGGTATTCGACCCCGACGATCAGCCGGAGCAATTGACCCTCATACTGCTCGGGGGAGCCCAGACCGTAGATAGCCGAGACCGAAGCGACGATGATCACATCGTCTCGGACCAGCAGACCGGCGGTAGCTGAGTGACGCAATCGGTCGATCTCGTCGTTGATGGTGGCGTCCTTCTCGATGAAGGTGTCGGTCTGGGGCATGTAGGCCTCAGGCTGGTAGTAGTCGTAGTAGGAGACGAAGTACTCGACCCGGTTGTTGGGGAAGAGCTGACGAAACTCGTTGGCGAGTTGAGCCGCCAGGGCCTTGTTCGGGGCCAGGACCAGGGTGGGTTTCTGCACTTTCTCGATGGTCCATGCCATCGTGGCGGACTTGCCAGATCCGGTTATGCCAAGCAAGGTCTGGAACTTGTCACCACGCTCGATTCCTTCGGCTAGGGACGATATGGCACGGGGCTGGTCTCCGGCAGGGGCGAAATCTGAGACAACTTCGAAACGGGGCATTAGTCACGAGCGTACATCCGGTCTGGGACAGAGCCGGTCCGGATTCAGCGGGGAAACCAAAGGGCTAGACGCGAGCCTTCCTCACGGGCATTGCCAGAATGACAACACTCGGCGTTCGCCATTCCGTCGGTGCAGAACTTTCACGGTTCATCTAGCACTTCCATCAGGGATTCCACGGCCCGCTCCAAGTCGGCCAGATCGCCGTGATTGGGCACCACGACATCGGCTACCGCTAGCCATTCGGCCCTGGAGGGTTGAGATGCCATCCGGGCACGAGCATCATCGAGGGCCATGCCCCTGCCCACCAGGCGTTCAAGCCGTATCGTATCGTCACAGTCGACCACGATCCGACGCCACTTCCCCGGCGGGGCCTTACGAAGCAAGGGTATCTCCACGACGACCACTCCCTCCAACTCCTCAACCTGGGTCGCGATCGCCGACAGAATGTGGGGATGCGTTGTTTCCTCCAATTCGGAGAGTTGGGCCGGATCACTGAACACGATCGAGGCAAGCGCCGAACGGTCGATACGACCCTCCTCAACCACCGATGGCCATCTCGCAACCACCTCCGAATAGCAAGCCCCGTCAGGTTCCAGGATGCTGTGGCCGATCGAGTCGGCGTCGATGGTCGAAAGACCATGGTCCGCCAGCAGCTTCCTAACTCCGCTCTTCCCAGATCCGATACCGCCACCCAGGAGCCAGAGGTAGTGGGTTTGGTTCACGATCGGCGACGCTAGCGGAATTCAGGAGCCCCAACGCCCCCAACTCCCGACAGGTCCAGGCTCCCAAGCTTTACCAGGCAATGGACGATGTTTCGCTCCACCAGACGAAGAAGACTGCCGAAACTCCCTTTGAATGGCGGCTGCACCACATCGGCGAAACCGAAAGGCCGTCCAACCACCTCTCCGCCCAAGGCAGGCCCCGATATGGACAGCAACACTACCAACCGCGTCGGAAGGTAGCCTCATATGACTTTGGCCACCCTCGCCCCCTGGGAGATCCGCATCCATCGGACGGTGATCGTCGGTCAATGGGTCGTGCTCATGGTCGGGATCATCTCGGACATGGTGCGGACCGGTGGGGCTGCAGGCTCGTGGGTGGCGGTCGGTCTGGTGACCACATATGCCCTGGCCACCACGCTCCTGCCTCAAGAGCGATACACAGCACGCTTTGGGGTTGAAACAGTCACCCTCGCCGGCGCATCGATAATCGCAATCGCACTCACGTTGAGCGGAGGCGTCGCCAGCCCATACCTGCTCGTGTCCATGGGGCCACCGATCATCGCCACACTTTTCGGTGGGTTCCGGACCGGCTTCTTGACGGGTATGTTCTCGGCCTCCCTGCTCGTACTGGTCACCCTTGCCCAGGATCACTCCCTGATAGATGCAGCCCCTGGGGCGGCTCTATACCTGGCTTTCGTGCTCCTGGTGGGGGTGATCCGCAAACTGCTCGAGGATATCCACCAGCAGGCGAGCGATCTTGCGGCCGAGAAGGAAACCGCGACCAAACAGCTCGAGAGACTGGAACAGATCCACGGTGCTCTGCGAAAACTCTCAGAGGACATCTCTGGGGGTCGCCTCAACGCGGTTGAGGTCGCAGCCGACACCCTCGACGACATCATGACCCGTCATCCGGGATCACACGGGCGTCTCATCTTTGACAACGATTCGGGACCCGTGGTCCTCGCTGCCAGGGGAATACCCGACGACAACGGGCACACACACCGCCTTCCCTTGACCACTCGCGAAAGCACCGTTGGGACGCTCGAACTGATAACGCCGACCGAACTCGACTCAGCAGCCCTCGAGGACGTCGCCCAGGCCATATATCCGATGAGTATCGCCCTGGCCAACCTGCAACTACTCCAGGGGATCGTCGGGTCCGCGGTGTCCGAGGAGCGGACACGTTTGGCCAGGGAGATGCACGACGAGATCGGCCCATCGTTGGCCTCACTCGGACTAGCGCTCGACCTGGCATCGATGCAGATGGGTCACAGCCCCGAACTGGTGAGCGACCTCCAGGTGCTCCGTTCCAACGTCACCAAACTCGTGGAAGATGTGCGGGCGGCGGTCGCCGACTTGAGAACCGCCCCAGGTCCCACCCTCACTGCCAGAATTACCCAGGGAACTTCGGGGCTCGATGAAACGCCCCCGGTGATAGTCGATCTCGAGGAACGGCGCCCGCCACGGCCCGCAATCATCAACGACTTGACTTCGATAATCATCGAGGCGACCAGGAACGCTCACAGTCACTCGAATGCCTCAAAGATCGTCATATCAGGTCAAGTCGACCGGACCTTTGGGTTCTGCACCATCGTCGACGACGGTATTGGATTCGATTCCGAGGTTCAGCCAGCTGGACACTTTGGTTTGATCGGTATGCGCGAGAGGGCCACCAAGATCGGGGCCAACGTCAAGTTCGATTCAAAGGCCGGGATCGGGACGACAGTCACGGTTGAATGGGGGCACAGATGATCCGGGTGATGATCGCCGACGACCACCAGCTGTTCGCAGAAGGTCTGAGCCAGGCCCTGAACGCGCTACCCGACACGCGAGTGGTCGGGGTGGTGTCCTCCGGACCGGCTCTCGAAGTCGCCCTTTCTTCCCAACCGGCCGAGGTATGCATCGTCGACATCGAGATGCCAGGTGGCGACGGGATATCCAGCATCAAGACACTGGGTTTCAAGACCAAGGCCATTGTCGTGTCCATGCATGCCGGTGACGATCAGAATCAACGGGCCAGAGAAGCCGGCGCCCGGGGGTTCTTCTCCAAGGCGGTACCACTGGTGACCCTAGCCTCAGCCATCCGCGCGGTGGCTAGTGGGCATAGCCTGATGGACCTCGACGAAGAACAGCGTGATGACCTTCTCGAATCGTTCCGAGAAGCCCAGCTAGACCCGGGTGCCGCGTCATTGACTGCGCGAGAACGTGAAATCCTCCAACTCCTGGCAATCGGAGTCTCCGCTACCGATGAGCTGGCCGACCGGCTCTATATCTCCCAGAAGACGGTGAAAAACCACCTCGCCTCGGTCTTTCAGAAGCTCGCCGTCAGCGATCGCACCCAGGCAGCTATCGAAGCCATCAGGTTGGGCATCGCAAAGCCACATTGAAGGCTTCACACGACGATAGGTCGCCCGGCCCATGATCGCAGAACACTGCCCGCTTTAGTCTGAGTCCAGGTCTGCCGAAGGAAGTGTTGATTGATCACACGAGTGTTCAACAAGGTTTACTACAGCGAAAGGGGTGCGTCGATGGTCGAATACAGCCTGCTCGTTTTGCTCATCGCAATCGCCGCTCTGATCGCCACTCGGTTGTTCGGCTCGACACTCGGAGGCACCTACAGCGGGATCTCCTCGAGCCTGGTCGACGCCACGAGCGGGTCGTGACCAATAATTCCCGAGACTCATGGGTTTCGGGGGTGGGGCGGGCTAAATTGCCCGTCAGTAATGCCAGTAGCTGACCTCAAAGGAGGGGTTTTATGCTTACTCTGTGGACCAAAGCGATTATGCGCTTTCACGACGAGAAGGGTGCTTCCATGGTGGAGTACGCCCTCCTAGTCGTATTGATTGCCATCGTCGCCATCGTGGCCATTCGTTTGGCCGGCCGTCAGGTGTCGGGTTCTTTCTCGACAATCACCAGCGGTCTCAAAGGCTGATTTAGGTCAGTCACAAGTACGCAGAAAGGGCCCCTTCGGGGGCCTTTTCTCGTTGGATGATCGGTCCTCAGACTCCCCCTGCCACCAGGTGCGCAAATGTCGGTTGTTGCCATCGTGGTGGTCCGCTTGGCCAGCCCTGGCAGGTGTGTCGGACTCGTTCCCAGGAAGTCTTGCCAGAACCTGATCTGGATGAGGGAAAATACGCAGTTAGAGGCGGGTCCAGACCAATAGTTCCCGAGACCCATAGGTTCTGATGGTAAGCGGGCTAGCTTCCCCTTCTGTAACGCCAGGAGCTGACCTCAAAGGAGAGTTTATGCTTGCTCTGTGGACCAAAGCGATTATGCGCTTTCACGACGAGAAGGGTGCTTCCATGGTGGAGTACGCCCTCCTAGTCGTACTGATTGCCATCGTCGCCATCGTGGCCATTCGTTTGGCCGGCCGTCAGGTGTCGGGTTCTTTCTCGACAATCACCAGCGGTCTCAAGGGAACCTGATCTAGGTCAGGCAAATATGCAGAAAGGGCCCCTTCGGGGGCCCTTTCTTGTTGGACGGTCCGGGCACTCGTCACTGTCACTGGCGCAGATGTCGGTGGATGACGGTCAAGGGTTCAGGATGGCGGTCCTGGCAAGCGATCACCGCCCTTTGTCAGCTCAGCCAGCAGTGGCCCATTCAGGGGCGAAGCAAGACGAAGAACTCGTCCTCGTAGATGGTCAGCCAGCCAGCATCCTGGATTCTGCGCAGAACGGGCTCGTCCGTATTGAGGAGCACTTGCTCGATCCCGTCCCGTTCAAAGATCTCCTCCCAAGGTGTGACGTCGGCCCTCACCTCGACGAACTCACGTATCCGCTCTCTGTAGAGCTCGGCCCGATCATCGAGAAACACCCCTTCGGTGAAGGCCTCCGTATAGATGAGGAACCCCCCAGCGTAGTCATCGTGGAACGTGCGAACGTCTACCAGATGAGGCATCGCAGCTACCGGGAACACCTCCTCGTCGATTGCAGACGCCTCGGCGAAGAGAAACGGAAGGGCGAGCATGAGCAACGCTACGGCGACACCGATCGGAACAGGGAAGCCCCGCCCGAACCGCCAGGACGTCCCCCTGAGAGCGAGTGCCAGAACCGGCAGGAGACCGATCCAAGCTGTGGCCACCGACCGCGACGCGGATACACCAATGAGCAGAAAGGGCACGATGAGCCACAAGGCGTCCGGACGCAACCGGCCCTTCATCGACCCAAAAATGAGGACCACGACACCGATGAGGAACGGCAGGAGCGTGGGCGTGAGGAAGTTGGGTGTCCCCCACTCGGACATGTAGGCCAGGTAGGGCCGGGCGGTGGCGAAGTCTGTGAGGAAGGTGACCACACCGAGCCCGTGTGCCGTGAACAACGTCGCCGACCCCGCCACCAGTAGATGGGGCCACGCCCTCCACTCCCGCTTCCACAGAACGTGCACGGCCAGGAACACAAGTCCGATTGCGAAGCTGGCATGGGCCGACGCCCACGTCCACATGAGGAAAGGGAGAGCCCAACGTAGTGCAGGACGAGACCAGACCATCACCAACAAGACGAACAGGGGGTAGGAAAACAGCACCGGGCGGGGGACATGGAAAGAAATGAAGAGCGTGGCAGTGAGCAGGGCGATGATGGCCGTGGCAGGGACGCTCTTCGACTGGTCATAGACATACACCCCGACTCCAACAGTGAAAACGAGTCCCGCGAGAAGCAACATCAAGCCCGTGAATCCCAGTCCGAAGCGCTCCTCGGCGATGCTGTAGAAGAGCTCTGCGAGCCAGCTCTGGGTGAGCCAGGACTCGCCCGCCATCGTGAACGACAACGGGTCGCTATTGATCACGGATCCCGCCGCCCGCTGCAGATGACCGGCCGTTATGTGCCAGAGGTAAGAGTTGTCTCTGACGGGGGCCAGCGAGTCGATCACCAAAGCCACCCACGGCACCAACAAGATGAGGTGGGCGAGAGTGACCCGATTACCGGACGGCTGGTCCGCCGGCACTTCTAGAGCCCGGAGAACGCTTCAGCGATCTGGATGGCCGCAGGGCCGAGAAGGACGATGAACAGCGACGGGAAGATACAGAACACGAGCGGAAACACCAGCTTCACCGGCGCCGCGAACGCCTTCTCCTGGGCCCTCTGACGTCTCTTGACACGCATCTCGTCCGCCTGGACTCGGAGGACCCGGGAAATGGTGACGCCGAACGCCTCGGCTTGGATCATTGCAAGAATGAAAGACCTGAGTTCGTCGAGGTTGGTCCTCACCATGAGATGACGCATAGCGTCCCGACGAGTCACCCCAACCCGGGTTTCGTTCAGCATCCTGTAAAACTCTTCGGATAACGGGCCTGGCACCGTTTCGACCACTCTCTGTAATGCCGACTCGAAACCAAGTCCTGCCTCAACCGAGATCACGAGCAAATCGAGGATGTCGGGCAGCGCCTTGAGCATCTCCTTCTGCCTGTCATCGATCTTCCTCTTGAGCCAGGCATCTGGGCCGAAGAAGCCGAGGACGATTGGCATCACGAACATGAGTGTCCGCATCAAGGCGTCGGCACCGAAGTCGAGGAGGAAGAAGCCAGCGATCAGACCCAAGATGGTGGTGATCATTTTGATCACCAGGAACGCTGGCGCGTCGAGATTTCCCGGGTTCCCGGCCAGCACGAGCTGGTGCTGCTTCTTCTCCAGGTACCCAATGGGGGTGAACCGTCTCAGGAACGCCGAGACCTTGAGAACCACCGGGCCGATGGTCCTCTGGGCAAGAGGTTTGGCCAGCTCTTCATCCCGAGCCGTGAGCACCGCCTGGTTGCGACCGTAAAGGGCCAAGCGCTCCGTCATCTCCTCACGGGCCCGGGTGACACCGATCCCGATCCACACCACTATGAAGAGAACGAGGGCAAAGACAGAGATAACCGCGACCACTGCCCCATCCAGCCCGGCAAGGCCGCTCATATTTCTATATCCACAATCTTTTTGCTCCAGAAGATGCCGGCCGCCATCATCAGTACCCCGATTCCGACTGCGATCTGGCCAAACGTGTTCTCGAACAGCGGCATCAGGTAGTCCCGGTTAGTGGTCCAGAGGAACATGCCCATGAGGATCGGCAACGCCCCAAGGACGATGGCCGAGATCCGACCTTCTGCGGTCAATGCCTTGATCTCACCTTTGAGACGGTTCCGCTGACGCATCGTGTCGGCCACGGTGGTCAGGACTTCGGCCAGGTTTCCACCAACCTCACGCTGTATCTCGATGGCCATGGTCGCCCACTCGAAGTCCTGCGACTGGGTACGGTCAACGACACCCCTGAGAGCGTCCGACACCGTTAACCCGAGACGGGCTTCTGCGATGGCCCTCCCGAACTCCCGGGCTGTCGGGTTGGGAGCCTCGTTGGCGACGGCCTCGGTGGCCTGAAGCAACGAGTACCCCGCTCTCAAAGAAGTCGACATGAGGGTCAACGTATCAGGCAACTGCTTCTCGAACTTCTTCTTCTCGCGCCTTCCCGTGAAGTTGACGATCGCGATGCTCAATAGGAGGAACACTGCAAACCCGATCACACCAGCGAGGAGACCGTTGAATATCCATACCAGGATCCCACCGACCGCCGCCAAGCCGATCATGGCCAGGATGGCTTCTCCTGCCGTCATCGGCACGTTGGCCTGCTCGAGGGTCGAATTCATACCTGAAAGTAGTCCGCGTCTGCGAACTTCTTCTTCGGCCGCCGCGCTGAACCGGTTGAGAAGCGGGAGACGCTCTAACACCGATCGCTTCTCTTCGACTTCGGGGCGGCCGCGCCGCCCATACGCCTGGAGCCGCTTGACGAAGCGGTTGGGGTCATCTTCCGACTCGCGCCCGAAGAGGATCACCACGAAAAGGAACAATGTCAGGGCGATGCCGCCGGCGGCCATCAAAAGAAGGGTCTCCATGTCGAGCGGGGCGTTGCTGACGACGATGCTCGTCGATGGTGGGGGGAAAGTGACGGTCGTAGTCGGGCCTGCCGTGGTCGTCGTGGCGAATCCGGACACGGTGAACGTCTCGGACGCAGACATACCGGCATACGAGACGACGAACTCAGCCTCCCCGGGTGAGAAGACGGGAGACAAGAATCGGGCCACCATGGTGTTGCTGATCTCCTGGGACACCTGGCCATAAAGGTTGGACAGCTGGCTCGGGTCGGGGGTCGTCAGGAAGAGTCCGTTGCCAGCGGTGGAGACAGCCTCGACCGCGGCGGAATCGAACTCGGACCCCTGCAAGGCGATACCGAACACCCGCACACCCCGCTGCTCGACTTCCGCGACAGCCTCGGCGAGGGTGGCATTCGATGCGGTGTCGGCACCATCGGTCATGATCACCAGGTTGGCGATCAGGTTTCGGGCCGCACCTGCGCCGAACATGGAGACACCCTGGATCACAGCGTCGTTGAAAGCGGTCTCTCCACCTGCCTCGATGGACTGAATACGGGGGATCAAATCGGCTGGCCGATTAGTGAACCCGGAAATCGTGGAGACCGCGTTTGAGAAGGTGATCAGGGCCATCTGGTCACCTGTCGTGGCCCGATTGACAAACTCGATGGCAGCAGCCTTGGCGGCCGCGAGAGGAGCACCTGACATCGAGCCGGAAGCATCGATCGCCAGCACCACCCCGATCGGGACCTGCGATGAACCGCCGATGGGAAGAATCTCGAGGTTAGACACCGGAAGTCCGTTGACAGTGATCTCGATCTCGTCGGCCGCGGGAGTCGCTGGAAAATTGCGGAACTCGATGACCAGCCGAGTTTCCCCGGCCGTCGGGTAGCGAGAGCCGTTGAAGTCGATGATCTCGATAGCCTGGGAGGTCTGTGCCAGGGCCGGCAACACTCCCAGGACGAGAGCCGCGATTACGAAGAGGGCCTTTCTCATCGGCGGGCGAACGGCTCCGGTTCGAACAGATCGGCTGGGAGACGGATACCCTGACTTTCGAGGTCCTCTGAGAACGATGGGCGAATCCCGGTCGCCTTCAGACGACCCTTGAACCGTCCTTCGTCGTCCACACCCATCCCGAAGTCGAAGAGGAACAGATCCTGGAGTGTGATGATCTCACCCTCCATGCCTTCCACTTCGGTGATGTGGGTGATCCGACGGGTGCCGTCACGGAGACGGGCCACATGGACGATCAAGTCGACTGCCGACGACACCTGCTCCCTGATCGCACGCACCGGGAGATCGAACCCGGCCATCAACACCATGGTCTCGATACGAGACAAGGTGTCACGTGGGCTGTTCGAGTGAATGGTGGTGATCGAGCCGTCATGCCCCGTGTTCATCGCCTGGAGCATGTCGAGGGCTTCAGCGCCACGGACCTCACCGACAACGATACGGTCGGGCCGCATACGCAACGTGTTCCTGACCAGGTCGCGGATGGCAACCTGACCTTTGCCCTCGATATTCGACGGTCTCGACTCGAGCGTGAGAACGTGCTCCTGATGGAGCTGCAACTCGGCGGCGTCCTCAACGGTGATGATCCGCTCATCCCCCGGGATGTACGAGGAGATCACGTTGAGAGTCGTCGTCTTACCCGAACCGGTACCGCCGGAGATCAGAAGGTTGAGACGCCCCCTGACACATGCTCTGAGGAAGTCTGCGGTCCGCTGGGTCAGTGTCCCGAAGTTGATCAGATCCGCCTCCTGATATGGGTCCACCGCGAACTTGCGGATGGTCAGGAAAGGGCCGCCAATGGCCAGGGGGTGAATGATCGCGTTGACACGGGATCCGTCGGGAAGACGGGCATCCACCATGGGGGTTGCCTCGTCGACACGTCGACCGATCTGACCCACGATCTTGTCGATGATTCGGCGCAGATGGACCTCGTCAACGAACCGGACGTCGGACTTGACGATCTTGCCGCTTCTCTCGAAGTAGACGTCGTAGGGGCCGTTGGCCATGACCTCCGTGATCTCCGGATCGTGGAGCAGGGGGTCGATCGGGCCATATCCCAGGACATCGGAAGCGATTTCGTTGAGAAGGGCCCGACGGTCCGACGAGGTGAGGGGAAGACCCTGCTCCTGGTCGACAGCCCACTCCAACATCTCGATGACCCGAAGACGAAGCTCGGCATCGGACATACCGCGGTCGTAGAGCGTGGGGCCGAGTTCCTCGACCACCTTGAAGTGGAGACGTCCACGAAGCTCCGAGACAGCGTCCGACCGATTCCCTACTCCATCCGACGAATCATGCTGACGGGCAGCTGCGACTCTCTCAGACAACGACGGCATTTGTTACCCCTTCCCTACTTTCGCCCAAACAAACCGGACTTGACCGACTGCTCTTCGGGAATCGGACCCGCGATCAATTCGGCCACAGATTCAAACCCCTTCGCCACCTTGGACTTCGGCTCGGTCTCGACGACCGGCCGCCCCTCATTGACCGACGCCGCGACCATGGCGGATGAAGGCACCGAGGCCGAGATCTGCATCTTGAGCGCAGCCTCGATCTCGCGGTTGTCCAGCCTCGCCTTCGAGTCGGACCGATTCATCACCAACCTCACGTTCGAGGTGCTGAACTTGAGGAGACGCAGGGTCTCCAGGGCCAACTTGGCATTCTTGACCGACGGAAGGTCCATGTCGACCAGCATCAGTATCTCATCCGACTTCTCGACAAGAGACAGGATCAACTCGTCGAGCATCGAGGCGGTATCGACTACGACATAGTCGAAGCTCTCCTTGAGGACGTCGAGCATCTGCATCAGGCCAGCGGTTGTGATGTCGTCGGCGAACGCTGGCTCGAGCGGCGCTGCCAGCACTTTGAGACCCGACGGGTGCTCGGTGAGCAGGGAGTCGAGAAGTTCAGCATCGAGATGATGCAACTCATGTGAGGCGTTGACCATGGTGAAGCGTGGCTCGAGCTGCAGGACCAGACAGACATCCCCGAACTGGAGATCGGCATCCACCAGACAGACTTTGGTGTCAGGGATCCGATTGAGGAGTAGCGAAAGGTTGGTGGCGAGGACCGTCTTCCCACTTCCGCCCTTGGCGGACATGACGGTGATGATCCGACCCTTCTCGACCGGTGACCTGTTTTCGGCTTGCGGTGTCGCCGTCTTCCGCTTGAGGACGTCGTGCGCAAACTGCTCGATGGCCGCCTCGATCTTCTCTTCGTTGAGAGGGGCCTCGAGCACATCCGAGACACCGGCTCGCATACCGCGTCTCAGAATGTCAGCGGTCACTTCCTCGGCAACCAGCAGAAGGACGATGGCCGGGTCCTGGTTGTGCAAGGTTCGGATCTGGTCCATCGCTTCGTCGTCCCGGAACGACGGACCGAGGAGAACTATCCGAACATCCCCCGATTCCATGGTCGAACTGGCCTCTTCGATGGACCTCGCCACAGGCAAACGGCCGTCGAAGAGTTCCTTCGCCTTAGAGACGAAGTCGTCATCCTGATCAACAACCAGGAGATTGTTCTCTGCCATCGACATCGGGGGACCTCAGAAACCTTTCCGTGCCTCAGTTGCCAAAAATGTCTTCTATAAGGTTGCCACCAAACAGATTGTTAAGGATCACACCTTCGGTCTCAACCTCGACGAAGTCCGGTGGAACCAGAGTCAGCCAGATTTGACCTGTCGCGAAGGCATGGACGATGCGCTCGGCCTGCTCGGGAGTCACTTCGAGAGTGAACACGGTCGGCGGCGGTGCTGCTTCCACACCCTCTTCGCCAACTGGTGGCTGAGCCGGGATCTGTCCGGTCTGATCGTCTGACTCCTCCGGACGGATGGTGGATCCCACCGCCAAAATGGGGACACCCTGGAGAACGTATCGCGTATAGGACAGAACGGCCTCGGCATCGCCACCCGGGACCTGGCTCGGGTCGGTCGGATCGAGAATCACTCCGGGTGCGTCGACGGGTATCAGTTCGGCAGGGATGTCGACTGTGATGATCAGGTTGATGCGATCGCCCGGCTGTATGAAGCCGTTGACACCCTGAACCTGACCGACCTGGATGGTCAAGGCCTGCTTGCCTGAAGGAATCTGCTCGGCGAGAGGCTTGGTGATAACTGAGAGCTCCACCCACTGTTGGCGGGTGAGGATCGAGTTGGCCGACAGAGGGCCTGCTGCAACCTTTCCAGTGAGCCACTCGTTGAGGACTTCGGCCGTGGAGATCACATCGACGGGCACATCCTGAGCTTGATCTTGACCACGACGGATCGGACAGTTGGCCTGGGCGGTTGTGTCGAGCGACGCGTCGTTACAACGGGCATCGGCGTTGAAGGTAGACAAGAGGATGGAACCCTCCGCTCCCTCGGCGATGCCAGAAGGACCGGCCCTGAAAACGGTCACGATCTCCTGACCTTCAATTGCATCCTGCTGGACGCTCTGCAGGTAGTTCCACACTGCCCATCCGGCCAGACCGGCTAGGACCAGGGCCACCAGAAGAACGATTGCTCTCCTACCCATTCACTTTCCCCTTTTGCTTGTCCCCTCCGGAGCCGTCGACCTTGCCGCGACGGTCACCTGAGGGCATAGTACCGACGGACCCATGGCCCGCCTGAGATTTCAGGATCAATTCCTGTTGGATTGTCGGATCGTTGGCGCACAGTCTTGAGGATTTCGCCACAAACTCTATGGGATGGAAGACCTATTGATGTGGCTCGATGACCTGACCTCATAGCGAGCGTGTCCCCTCAGTGACATGATCGGACAGCAAGGAGAAGGTGATCCGGGTCACCGCGGACCCATCGTTCCTCTCGGAGATCGTCCGCGATTCGTCAGGTTGGTCGTCGCCAGGTCGGTTGCAATGACTGACAGGACTAGCGCCTGCCAATACCGCGCTCCTTGAGCTCGCGTAGGATCGCCTCGAGGGAAGCGTCGACCGGCATCGGTGGATGCTCCTCGACCTCGGCACCGAACTCGCGCTCGAACTCCCGTGGTGCCCCTCGCTTGGTTTTGCCGGGGCGCGGCGGCTTGTCTTCGACGACCGGAGCCCGCTCCTGACGTTCTGCGTAATCGGGTAGCGCCTGCTTGATGGACAACGAGACCCGATGTCGCTCGTCCTCCTTCTCTGTGATCTTCACGTTGACCTTCTGACCGATCGACAGTTCTAGCTCAGGAGACTCGACACGGTGAACGGCGATCTCCGATACGTGGACCAGACCCTCGACACCGTCTCCGACAGAGACGAACGCACCGAATGGGACCGTTTTTGTCACAGTGCCTTCTACGACGTCTCCCACGTCGTGTGCGTTGGCGAAGACATCCCATGGGTCTTCGCTGGTCTGGCGGATGGACAGGGAGATGCGCTCACGGTCCCGGTCCACTTCGAGAACCTTGACCATGACCTTGTCTCCGACCCTCACTAGCTCACCAGGGTGATTTACGTGCTGCCAGGAAAGTTCCGAAACATGGACCAGACCGTCCATACCTCCGAGGTCGACGAACGCGCCGAAGTTGACCACCGACGAGATGACACCTTCGCGAACCTCACCTTCGGCGAGGTTGTCCATGAACTCTGTCCGCTCCTCAGCCAGGGCCGACTCGAGATGGGCCCGACGGGACAAGACAACATTGTTTCTCGGCCGGTCGAGCTCGATGACCTTGGCGGTGATCGTGTCCCCGATGAACGGATCCAGATCGCGCACCCGGCGCATGTCGACCAGCGATGCGGGCAGGAATCCCCTCAACCCGATATCGACGATTAGACCGCCCTTGACGACTTCGATGACTGTGCCCTCGACGGTCCCGTCCTGATCGGCGATCTCCTGGATGCGACCCCAGGCCCGCTCGTACATGGCACGCTTCTTGGACAGGATCATGCGACCCTCGTCATCCTCCATATCAAGGACGACCGCTTCCACGCTTTCGCCAACACTCACGATCTCTTTGGGGTCGACGTTGTTGCGTATCGAGAGTTCCCTTACAGGGATCAGACCTTCGGACTTGTATCCAACATCGACCATGGCGCCCTCAGCGTCGATTGAGACCACGGTGCCCGCGACTATGTCGCCTTCACGAAACTGGAGGACCGTGGCTTCGATGGCCCTCTCGAACTCGTCGGCGAAGGAGTCTTCAAGAGTGGAAGGCTCTTCGGTGGTGGCCTGCTCGGCATCAGCGGTGGCGGTGGCTGTTGCTTCCGTCTCCTCGACCCCAGCCTCTGGGGCATCCTGCGCATCCGGGGCATCCTGGGTCTCAGCCGAATCCGGGGCTTCTGGCGCTCCGGGGGCTTCGGGAGCGTCCGAGCCGTCTGCTTCTGGGGCGGACTGGTTCTCGGGTGTCGGTGCGTCGGGTACAGCGTCCCCGTCTGCGACGGGGGTCTCGGGCGACTCGAGTGCTCCTTCTGTGGGAGCGTCTAAAGACGCGTTGTCTTGGTCGATTGACATGTGTGGGTGATTACCTCTCGAATGAAACTCCGACGGCGCGAGGCCAACGGGCATGAGAAGTCTACGCAGAAAACATCGATAAGGCCAAGCCGATCCTCATCTTCATCCCCATTTCGCGCAGGTTGCAGCAGTTGAAGGAAGGCTCCTCAACTGTCGAAGGGGAAGAGCGCCGAACAGTCTTAGTTCTTGGTGCTTGCCAGGTCGTGGCCCCAAGCCGAGTCGACGACCAGGGGCACGTCGAGAGTCACCACTCGCTCCATGATGTCTACGACGACGTGTTCGGCCCTTTCCGCCTCGTCATCAGGGACCTCGAGAATCAGTTCGTCGTGGATCTGAAGGAGCAACGAGGTGGCCATCCCTTCGGAGCGTAGGTACCCGTCGAGTTCGATCATTGCCTTCTTGATTATGTCCGCCGCGGTCCCCTGTACAGGAGCGTTCAAGGCCATTCTCTCCCCCATCTGCCTGATCCGGAAATTGTCCGACTTCAACTCGGGGAGGTATCTCCTCCGCCCGAACAAAGTCGTCGTGTAGCCCTGGTTGCGAGCGGCGGTCACCACCGATGCCATGAACTCCTTGACCATGACGAACTGGGAGAAGTAAGCCTCGATGTGCCCCGACGCCTCCTCCCTCGAAATGTCGAGACGGTCGGCAAGACCGAACGCCTCCATCCCATAGAGAAGACCGAAGTTGATCATCTTGGCGGTACGGCGTTGGTCGGCCGTGACGTCAACCGGGTCCAGCCCCCAAACTCTGGCCGCAGTGGCCGTGTGGATGTCGAGCCCTGACCTAAAGGCTTCGACGAGGAAGGGGTCGGCGCTCATGTGGGCCAGGACACGCAACTCGATTTGTGAATAATCAGCAACGAGGAAACTTGCACCCTCCCCGGCGACGAAGGCCCTTCTAATGGTCCTCCCCTGCTCGGACCGGACGGGAATGTTCTGAAGATTCGGGCTGTCGGAGGACAATCGACCCGTCGTTGCCGCCATCTGGTTGAACCGGGTATGGATCCGTCCGTCAGGTTGGATCAAGGGTAGATACCCGTCGACATAAGTGGATCTCAGCTTTTCCAGTTCCCGATACTCCAGGAGAGCATCGACCAGCGGATGGTTGAGCTTCTTCAGCACCGATGCATCGGTCGATGGCTTCCCGGTCGAAGTCTTCTTGGTGATGGGCAGGCCCAGCTTGTCGAAGAGGATTGACCGCAACTGGTCGGTTGAGTTCACGTTGAAAGACTCACCTGCAAGGCCGACAATCGTCTTCTCCAGGACACTGAGACGGGCTCGGAGATCAGCCCCCATCTCATTCAGATAGTCGCGGTCCACCCCGATTCCGGCATACTCCATACGGGCGAGAACCGGGATCAGAGGCAGTTCGAACTCGCGAATCAGGCCCAACTCGTCGCGTTCCTCGAGTTCAGCCTGGAGCTCCACGGCGAGGCGTCGGGTGACTTCTACCCTTCGGCCCTCCAGGTCGAGATCGAGCCCCATGTCGAAAGGCAGCATTCCGGCAACCCCGGAATCGTCATCCGCCGATTTCAACTCGACTCCGAGGACCCGTTCCGCCAGTTCGTCCAGGTCATAGGAGCGTCCTGACGGATTGAGGATGTATGCCGCCAGGGCCGTGTCCAGGGCCGGTGTCGGGGGGTCGTAGTCACGCGCCAGCATCGCTCTTCCCAGCCGCTTCAAGTCGTGGCCGGTGATCGAGATGGCACCGCTGGAGATCCCCTCCAGGATCGGGCCAGCCGCCTCCATGGGAACAATGGCTGCCTGTCCAGGGGCCACCGAGATCGCAATCCCGTACTCGTCATCGGAGAATGAGTCGGCGACAAGGCCGAGAGTGAGCTCTGACCGGGTCGCCAGACTGGCCAGACCTTCGACCGAAGTGACCAGATCGGTTTCGACATCGAGTGTCTCCGAGGCTCCAACGGCCGAGGGGAGGGCTTGTTCGAGGTCGTTCCACATCGAATGAAACTCGAGACTGTCGAAGAGGTCCTTGACGGTCGGACGATCCCACTCCCTTGCGGTGAACTCAGATGTCTCATGCCCGAGATCGAGATCGTCGACAAGTTGCATCAGTTCCCGGTTCAAGAACACCTGCTCACGGTGTTCGGCCAGGCTCTCCCTCAGCTTGGGGGTCAGTGTGGCAATCTGGCTGTAGACCCCTTCGAGGTCACCATGATCGGCGATCAGCCGCGAGGCGGTCTTCTCCCCCACTCCGGGCACGCCCGGGAGGTTGTCCGAGTTGTCACCCCTCAGGGCGGCGTACTCGACATACCGGCTGGGACGGATCCCATAACGCTCCTCGACCCATGCATCGTCGGCAAGGACCGTGTCGGAGATCCCACGCCGGGTGTAGAGGACTTTCACCGGGCCGCCAACGAGTTGGAAGGCGTCCCGGTCGCCGGTCACGATCAGTACGTCCCAGCCATCGGCCGACACTTGCCGGGTGAGGCTGGCGATGATGTCGTCCGCCTCATACCCTTCGAGACGAAGTTGGGTGATGTTGAGGGCCTGCAACACCTCATCCATCAGGGGAAGTTGGCTTCGGAAATGGTCCGGTGCTTTGGCCCGGTTCGCTTTGTACTCGGGGTATCGCTCGGTTCGGAACGTCTGACGGGAGACGTCCCAGGCAACCGCGATGGCCTCGGGGTGATGGTCTTTGAGCAGACGAATCAGCATGCGGGTGAACCCGAAGACGGCGTTCGTTACCTGTCCTGACTTGGTGGCAAGGTCTTCGGGGAGGGCGAAAAAGGCGCGATATGCGATCGAGTTCCCGTCGATCAGGGCGAGTGTCGGCACCAACCTGACGCTACTAGGTGCAAGATCCTCCAGAGGCAGGGTTCTGGGTCGCCACGACCGGGCCCTCAAGAGGTGGGCTGGGTTGGGATAGGTGGTTCAACCGCCGGACCCCGGCTTATTGATAAACGATAAGGCGCAGGTAGACTACCGGCATGTTGCACGACACCACTCTTTGGGTCCGACTGGCCCTTTGGATACTCCTATTCCTGCTAGCGGGAGTCGCCGGACTCGTCCATATTGCTGGGCTCATCTCTGCTCAGAGCTACCCCGAGCTATCGCATCTACGGGTCCCGATCTACATCGCAGTTCTCGTTGGACTCATCCCGATCCTGCTGGGTGTTAGGGCAGCGTTCAACTTCCTGAGTCTGGTCGACGAGGGGGAAGCCTTCTCGACGGAGACCGTCCGGCTCTTTCGACGTCTCAAGATTCTGCTCGCGGTAACCGCCGGCTACCTACTCGCCGGGCTGGTCGGAACCTGGGTGGCGATCGGGGAGATGCATTTCTCGTTGCTCTTCGCCTGGTTCGGTGCGGAGGTCATCATCGCCTTCCTTATCACGCTGATGAGCCTCCTCGAAGGGCTGTTCTCCAACGCCCTTGCCTTGCGCACGGACAGCGAGCTGACGGTCTGATCATGCCGATCGTCGTGAACCTCGATGCGATGCTGGCACGTCGAGAGATGAGCCTCACGGGACTCAGCCACCGGGTTGGGATCACCATCGCCAATCTCAGCAACCTCAAGACGGGGAAGGCCCGAGCGATCCGATTCACCACACTCGAGACCATCTGTGAGGTGCTCGAATGCCAGCCGGGCGATCTCCTCGAATATCGGCAGACCGCCGAACAGGCAAAGACCTCGACTGAGTGAGGGACCGACTTGCACCCGGAGCCACAGCGCCCGACGTCCCGGTAGGTTCGGAGGTTTCCGATGTCCCGCGACATCACAGGGTGCGGGAGGTGGGTCTAGAACTGACGGAGGTTGTTGACACTTAGGGTTCTCCTATGGAAAGGAGAATCGATGACGGAGCGTGAGCAGCAGCGGATTGTGAATCACCGGTTGGGGGTGCTTCAGCATGTCGATGAAGTGACTGGGAACGTCGCTCAGACGTGCCGGTACTACGGGATCAGTCGTCAGACCTTCTACAAATGGCTGAAACGCTATGAGGAGAAGGGACCCGAGGGGCTAAGGGACAGATCCTCGCGGCCTCATCACAGTCCCAACGCCACTAACGCCGAGGTCGTGGGCAAGATCATCTACCTCCGGCAGAATTATCACTTCGGCCCTCAGAAGATCTCCATGTATCTGAAGCGCTACCACGACATCGAAGTGTCCCAGTCCGGGGTGTGGCGGATCCTGAAACGTCTCGACCTGAACCGGCTGCCCAGTTCGCAACGTCACAAGACCTTTCAGAAACGGTGGAAACGGTATGAGAAACCCCAACCAGGCCACAGGGTTCAGGTCGACGTCAAGTTCATAACACCGGTCGGGGCAGCTGGAAAGAAGTTCTACCAGTTCACCGCTATCGACGATTGCACCCGGCTGCGTGTCCTCAAGGCCTATCCGAAGTGTGACCAGAAGACTGCAATCCAGTTCCTCGACTATCTACTCCAGAAGCTTCCGTTCCGGGTCGAGGTGATCCAGACCGACAACGGCGGAGAGTTCGGCACCCAGTTCCACTATCACGTCTTAGACCGAGGAATCAGACACGTCCACATCAAACCGGCCACCCCCAGGCTCAACGGCAAAGTCGAAAGGTCACACCGCATCGACGAAGAAGAGTTCTACCGGATGCTCAACGGCGTCGTCATCGACGACACCGAACTGTTCAACGACCGGCTGCAAGAATGGGAGAACTTCTACAACTTCAACCGGCCCCACGGAGCCCTCGACGGACAAACCCCCTACGAACGGCTCAAACAAAAGACAACCGAGAACCCAAAGGTGTAACCAACCAACGTCAGTTGCACA
>JBGTEJ010000041.1:0-6768 GCA_041747855.1 Acidimicrobiia bacterium
GGCGTTCTCGTAGCCGTTCCGGTGACCGCTGCCATCAGGATCGTGGCTGGACATCTCTGGCGCACCAGGATCCTCGGGCAGTCCTGGCAGGAGGCGGCTGATGCCATGATCGAGGTGACGCCACCACCGGACCGCTTGACCCGATTCAGCCGGAAAGACCCACGACAGACGAGATTGTTCGACACCCAGGAACTGAGTGCGATCAACCCGCAGGAAACTGGGGCAGGGGAGCTCGATGACCCGGATTGACCCATCCGCCCGCCCAAGGCTGTGTCAACATGGCTGAGCTCCACATTCTCTCGCCGGGCTACATCAAACGGGGTGATTCCAACCGGGTCGGGTCGACGGTATCTCTGATCAAGGCGGCGGGAGCGCTCATCATCGTCGACCCCGGCATGGTCGCCTCCCACAGCGTCATCACCGATGCTCTCGTCGCACTTGGCCACGAGGCGGGTGAGGTGACCGACGTGGTGATATCTCATCACCACCCCGACCACACGATCAATATTGCACTCTTTACCAACGCCGCGGTCCACGATCATTGGGCGATCTATCGGAACGATGTCTGGGTCAGCCGACCGGCGGAAGGTTTCGAGGTTGCCCCCGGGGTGACTCTTTGGGAGACCCCCGGGCACACCCCTCAGGACATAACCACGGTGGTCGAGACCTCAGATGGAGTCGCCGCCCTTACGCATCTCTGGTGGACGGCCACCGGGCCGGAGGAGGATCCGTACTCGCTTGACAGTGACGCCCTTCACGCCGGGAGGGCAAGGGTGCTCGAGAAAGCCGGTCTCATCGTCCCCGGGCACGGTGAGAGCTTCGTCCCCGACGCCCATACCCCTCGGTGATCCAGGTTTGATGCCGTCCGAACTCTCCGGTCGCTCCGAACCTATCGGATTCCGGTCATCCCCCGGCGTACCGCTCGAGTATCTCGACCACGGCGCGGGTCAGCCGGTGGTCCTGGTCCACGGAAGTCTCACCGACGCTCGCTACTGGGTTCGCTCAAATCAATTGCCCCTACTTGCCAACTCATACCGAGTGGTTGCACCCAGCCGCCGACACAACTACCCCAACCCGGTTCGCGCGGACTTTGGGGAGTACTCGGCCGTTGACGATGCCGAGGACTTGATTGCCCTCATCGAAACGCTCGATGTCGGGCCGGTGCATCTGGTGGGGCATTCTTATGGGGCATATGCCGCACTCCTGGCTGGCCAGCAATCACCCCACCTTTTGCGGAGCCTGGTCCTCGCCGAACCGCCGATCATGCGGTGGCTCCCCGAGCTGCCGCGTGGTGCGGGTGTATGGGAGAAGTTCGAGGAGAACGTGTGGTCACCTCTCGGAAACGCCTTTCGCCAGACCGGCGATAGCGGCGGACTCGATGCCACTGCGTTGTGGTACTTCGGGGTGCCCTTCGCCGACATCGAGTCCGTCTGGCAGAACGACTTCCAGGACTCGGTTCGTGAGTGGCGCGCTCTCACCACCTCGCGGGATGCCTTCCCATATGTCCCTTGGAGTGAACTGCCCGAGATCGTTCTACCCACGCTGGTGCTTTCAGCGGGTCGGAACGCCGGCGGCTTCAACGACATCATCGACGAGGCCCTCGTGGACAGGATCCCAGGGTCGCGCCGTGTGATAATCCCCGACGTGAGCCATGAAATGTTCCTCGACGCCCCTGACACCGTCGCCTCACAGCTCGACGCGTTCTTCAGGGAGTCGAAGTAAGAGTTGGCTGTCATGTCTGGCACAGGACCCACCGACGAGCTGGCACCGAAGGACTCATACCTCGCGATTGCCGAAGGTCAGGTCATCGGCGCAGTAGACAACGGCCTGTTCCTGGATAGGACCGTCTTCTATGCCCGTGGTGGTGGCCAACCTGGCGATACCGGTGCCATCGGCTGGCACGGGGGTGAGGCGGTAGTCGTCGACACCATCCGCCGCGACGGAAGGCCCTTCCACATCCTCGCCGAGGGGTCAGAACTCCCCGACCCGGGCACACCCGTGGAGGGCAGGATCGACTGGGACCGCAGGTATCTCACCATGCGAACTCACACGGCCCTGCATGCTCTGTCTGGAGTGGTTTTCAGGGACTTCGGGGCCAAGGTCACCGGCGGGAATATGGAACCGGGGGAGGCCCGCATGGACTTCGAATTGGATGGGATCTCGGTCGAGTTCGGCAGACAGGTGCAGGAGAGGCTGAACCAGGAGTTGATCAAGGGTTACCCCACCGAGATCCTCGAGATGGCGCGTGAGGAAGCCCTTCGCGACCCCGATCTGATACGCACCAAGGTGAACCTGATCCCCGAGTTCGTCAAGCTGATCCGGGTCGTCGACATCGTCGGACTGGACCGTCAGGCGGACGGCGGGACACACGTCGCCTCCACCCTCGAAGTGGGCCGGGTCCAGGTGGTGAAGACAGAATCGAAGGGGCGAGAGAACAAGCGGATGCGGATAAAGGTGGATTCACCCGACGCTGGTGGTGGCTGAGCCAGATCGAGTTCCACCGGTAACGGTCGGCCCCCACCTACCTTGTCCTTCGAATGGTCGACTTCGTTCTAGGTGTCGCATTGGCAGCTCTCACCGTCCGCGGGTGGGTGAGAGGGTTCGTCAAAGAGTCCTTCGATTTGATCGGACTCATCCTGGGGGTCTGGATCGCATTCCGGCTGAGTATTCCATTTGGCGACTTCCTCACCGACAGTTTTGGCGTCACTCCCGAAGTGGCCAGGATCGGAGCCGGCATCTTGCTCTTTGTGCTGTTCGGTGTCGCGCTGGCAGTGGCGGCGCACTTCCTGACCCGGGTCATGAAACTGCCCGGGCTCAACCTTGCGAACCGGGTCGGCGGATCGGTGGTCGCTCTGGCGTGGGGGCTATTGGTGACCCTGGTCCTGGTCAACGTGCTTCGGGTGCTGCCGGTGGCGGACTCACTCGACCTGGAAGGGTCGGTCGTGGTCCGGAGTGTCGCCGGACCGGACGCCCTGCCTCAGCGACTGTTCGAACGGTTCGCCGGTGACAGTGCGCTGGTCGCCCTACAAACCATCCAGTCACTGTTCGGCGTCAGCCGTCTCGTCCCGGAAGGAGATGAGGTCTTGGAGATTCCACCGGCTTCGGAAGACGAGATCCGACAGGTCAGGACGGAGGCCACACGGGTTTTCGGAGAGATCAACAAGCACCGCACCGGGATGGGCTTGAGCGCCTTGGTCTCTAGCGACGGTCTGATCAGTACGGCCGAGAGGTTGGCGGAGGAGGCCTACCTGTCCGGAAGGCTCCAGCAGACACCGGGCGGTTGTGTGGCGCAGGCGGGGGAGACGGGTGGTGTACCGCTGGTGACCTGTTCCGGTCTTATCGCCCTGGCGAGCACCGCCCTCGGCGCCTTCGACGGGATCGCGGCCTCGGGTGACGGCGAAAGGGCTCTGTCCGCCAGCAACATCGACCGGGCCGGAGTCGCCGTCGTCGACGGACCTACCGGGCGGCTGCTGGTCATCGTCCTCGGAAGCTGATCAAACCTTCGGTTGATGGCGCACCCTGGCGCTTGTCGCCAGGGCCACCCCGAGCAGGACGACCACAGCACCGATGATCTGGATCGTGGAGGGCCGTTCGGAGAAGATCAATGCCCCCCAGATCATCGTCAGCGCCGGTTGCAGCAGGACGATGGTCGCGGTCTCGGCCGCGGGTAGGCGGGGTAGGGCATACCCGATGAGGAGCCAGGCGACCACCTGGGGTCCCAGGGCCAGGGCCAGCAGCCAGCCGTGTTGAGGCCATGAGAAACTGAAATCGATGCCACCTCTGATGAGACCGATGAGCAACACCGTGATCACAGCACCGGCAGTGACTTCCATGAGAGGACCTGCCGAGGGTGAGCCCGAAGGGTTGGCGAATTTCAAAACCAGGATGAAGAAGCCGTAGAACACTGCCGCCATCAGGGCGAAGACCGTCCCCAAGAGGGGATTGGAACCGAACGCGGTGTCCTGGCCGAGACCAGAGACCAAGGTGACTCCCAGAAGGACGATCGGTATCGCCAGCAGCACCCGCTTGTCCGGCCGCTCCCTGAAGAAAACCCATGCCGCCATTGCCACCAGGACCACCTGCGTGTTGGCGATGAGGGTGGCCAGCCCGGCACCGATGTACCCGATGGAGGTGTGCCACACGATCATGTCGAGGGCAAGGGCGATGCCCGCCCCGAGAGCCAGCCATCTTTGACGTCCTGTCCGGCGGTCGTCCTTGCGCCGGATGTACCAGACCACGAACAGGACCGGTAGGGCATACGCCACCCGGAAGAAGGCGCCGGTCATCGCATTGGCCCCGGAGAGGGAGTAGAAGATCGCCGAGAACGAGATGATGGTCGCCCCGGTGAGGGCGGCGAGCTTGGTCAAGGTCAAGTCCCGTTAGCGGCCAGGTCGACCAGTTCGCCGAAAGCGATGTGGATGCACTTTATGAAGTCGTTCGAGTCGGGCAGGGTGTCGAAGTCGGCCTGGACTCCCCACAGGAGGCGCCCGTTGTATGAGAAGAGCGCTATCCCGATTCCGTGCTGGGCCCAGAGCGGGACCATCGGATAGCTGCCGATCATTTGAGATTCCAGGAGGTACATGGGGAACTGAGGCCCCGGAATGTTGGTCACCGTCATGTTGAAGGGTCGCATTCTCGCGCCGACCACGCGGTTGGCGAGTGAGAGCAGGGTTATTGGAGTTCCTGAGCTGAGTTCCACGAGAGTGGCGGCCCCGAGGGCGTGGTTGTTCTCTTTGAGTTCTCGGGTTCGTTCCTTGATCAGCTCGTAACGGCGCTGAGGGTCTGGTTCGCCGACGGGGAGGTCGATTAGCCACATCGCCACCTGATTGCCGAGTCGGCCACGGTCGCTTCTGGACCGTGTGGAGACCGGGTTCATCACCCGGAATTCGCCCGGCTCATAGTCGCGATAGTCCTTGAGGAAGCTTCTTATGGCTCCGGCTGTCGTTGCCAGGACCACATCGTTGACCGATCCCCCCAATCCAGCTTTGACGGCCCTCACATCAGCCAGACTCAGTTCGGTCCAGTTGAACCGGCGGGAAGGCCCGAGGTCCGGATTGAGAGGTGTTCGATCCGATGAGTGGAGCCAGCCGGATCTGAGCGAGGTCAGCGCCGCCGATGTCTTGCCTATGGTTCGATCGGCGACCGACTTGCCGTCCTTGATCGTCTCGCCCAAGTTGGAGAGACGGTTGATCGTCCTGCGGGTCAACTTTGCCGCCTCCGCAACAGCCAGCTGGGTCGGGGTTGGCACCGGTCGGGGAGTCCAGTCGTCGGCCTCCTCGATGTTCCCATCTGGGGCTACGTTGAGCAGGATCGTGGTGAGGTCCACTCCCGAGACCCCGTCGATCATGCAGTGGTGGATCTTGGCGATCAGGGCGAAGCGGTCACCCTCGATGCCCTCGATCACCCATATCTCCCAGAGGGCTTTGCTCCGGTCGAGCTTGGTCGACACGATCCGACCGGCGAGATCGCGCAGCTGTTGGTCGGTGCCCGGTCGGGGTAGGGAGGTATGTCTCACGTGGTAGTCGAAGTTGAATGCTTCGTCGTCGACCCAAACCGGCCGACGGTCGTAGGGCACCCATTCGAGTCGCTGCCGGTAGCGCGGGATGTACTTGAGTTTCGACCTGATGTGATCCCTGATCCGGTCGATGGCGATGCCTCCCTCGTCGGTCTTCAGGGGGGCCGCGTCGAATAGGACCACGGCAGCCACGTGCATGTGGGTGGTTCGACTCTCCAGCGCGAGGAATGAGGCGTCCAGGTAGCTGAGGGGTTCGTAGTAGAAGTCGGCCATCTGAATGTCTCAATCGTAGATGGCACAACGCAGTCGCGTTCTGGCGCCCTCGGCGGGATTCAATCCCAGGGTTCACCCATCTGCATCTCTCACTGTTCTTCTTCCCGGCTCACGAAGAGGGTGACCCAGCCGAAGACAAAGAGGCTGGCTGCCAACAGGAGCAGAGCACGCGACCTCAAGCCCGTCAGTGGAAGCTCAAAGGGGGTAACGGTGGGTGTCGTATAGATGGTTGATTCCACTTCCACTGTGGTGACCGTCACAGCGTTCACCTGAGTGGTCGTGGTCTCCGGGGTGGTCGTGGTGGGTGCGATGCTGGTGGTGGTGGGTGCGATGGTGGTGGTGGTGGGTGCGACGGTGGTGGTCGTTACCGGCTCGATTGTCGTCGTCGTCGGGTCAACCATCGTGCAGGACGGTTCGTGGAAGGTGTCGGTGTCCAACGTGACGGCGGCGTCCCGTGCAAGCGCATGGCCGTGGAATCCGACACTGGCTCCCACGGTGATCGCGGTCTGGGCCAGGATGCTTCCGACAAAGGTCGAGGATGCACCAAGCGTCGCCGAAGCACCGACCTGCCAGAAAACGTTGCATTCAAGTGCTCCGTTGACGAGCACTATGTTGCTGCTAGCCGCGGTGTCGAGTGCGAAGTCGGTCTGGAAGATGAAGACTGAGTTGGAGTTACCCCCTCCGTCGAGTGTCAGGATTCCCGTCAGGCCTAGGGCGGCTTTGGCGGGTGCTGCGTAGACTCCCCCAATCAGGACCAGGCCGCCGAGTTGCCCGGTGGGCAGAATGATGTCGATTGAACGACCGGCGGCGTTCTCATAGGCAGAAGTCAGGTCTGCTTGGGCCGCTTCAGCGACCGACGTTCCTGCCTCGATCGTTCCCGACGGGCCGATCATTTCCGGCGTTACTCCGGTGATTGCCGTCGCTGGCCAGACGCCGACACTGTTCACGAAGGAGCTTGCGCCGGTGTTAGTGACCGCCGA
>JBGTEJ010000042.1:0-64657 GCA_041747855.1 Acidimicrobiia bacterium
GAGTGGCTTGTCAACCGTGTGGGACTGGGTACCGGGACCACGGTTCTCATCCTGCTGGCTGGCGGGACCGTGGGTGGGGTCGGCTTCTTTGTCGGTGGCCATCTCGCCGATGCCTGGGGACGTCGGCTCACCTCTATCTTCTGTTTCGTCGTCGTCACGGCCGGAGCGGTGACCCTCTACTCGGTCGGCTCGGTGCCTCTGATCCTGGTGGCGGTGTTCCTCTCGACGTTCGGAACCTTTGCCTACGTGCCCGCTGCCGGATCGCACCGTGCCGAGCTGTTCCCGACCCATCTTCGGTCTAGTGCAGCCACGGCGGCTGCCAATGCGGCCCTCGTCGGGTCAGCCGTGGGTCTGATCCTCGGAGTATTTACCATCGACAGTCTCGGACTCGAGACCACCGTGCGACTACTGGCCATCGCCATGGTCGGTGCCGCCGCCCTGACCATGCAACTGCCTGAGACCCGCGGTCAGGACCTGACTGCGATATCGACTGACCGCCGATAGCCGAGTAGGAGCACCAGCGCCCGCACCGCCATGAAGGATCCGAGGGCCCACCAAATACCTGAGAGATCTGAACCAAGAGCGGAACCCGCCATCAGAGACACGGCTACCAACGCTCCCGCTGCCGTCGAAACGGCCATCACCGACGGTGCCAACAGGCCCATGATTATCCCGTCACCGACGAACACGACCGCCCCGAGTAGGAGCACCACCGCGGCCACACCGCCGGCGGCCACCGCCAACTCCCCCACCAGCGCGTCACTGGCGATCAAAGGCAAGGCTTGTCGTCCGAACAGGAGGCCGACGAACAGGATCAGGCCGACGCCGGCACCCCAGGTGACCAGCCTCTTGGCGAGAGCCCCTATCTTCTCACGGTCACGGCCTGCCGTGGTCTCGCCGACCAACGCTTGACCGGCGATCTCGACACTGTCTGCGACCAACGCCCCAAACAGGAATATCTGGGCGACCAACTGATGTGCCGCGATGTGGGCAGGACCGATCCTGGTCGCCGTGGATGCGGCGAAGGTGAAGGTAAAAAGGAGGAAGGTCGAACGCAGCACCAGAATCGACCCGTTGCGTCCGAGGGTCATAAGAGCGGGCAGGCTTCCTTTGAGGCTCGACGGGCGGGTGGCCATGTTCTTCGATTTGATCAGGTAGAGGAACAGACCGGCCCCAACGCCTTGCGCAACCACGGTGGCCCAGGCAGCCCCGACCAATCCCCAGCCAGCAACAAAGATGAACAGGGGGTCGAGCACCAGGTTCACCACATTGATGACCACCGCAACCTTCAGCGGAGTTCGGGTGTCCTGGTGTCCCCGGAAGGCACCATGACCGGCGATCACGATGAAGACGAAGATAGATGCCCATGCCCGCACATCGAGATAGCTCACTGCGGCTTCGGCGACCTCGCCCCCCGCACCCATCAGGCTGACCAATCTTCCAGACAGCAGCCTCAGGGCGACCGTCACCACCACACCGATTGCAATCGCCAGACCGAGGGCGGTACCGACGAACTGACGAGCCTCGTCGGGTAGACCACGCCCCAGGGAGCGTGCCACCAGAGGGGTGGTCACGAACGCCAGGAAGTTGAATGCAAAGAAGGCGAAGCTGACGATCGCTGCGTTGACCCCGAGTGCGGCCAACTCGGTAGTGCCCAGCCTCGCCACGAAAGCGGTATCGGTGAGGGTCAGGAGAGGATCGATGGCGGCGGTAACCACGGCAGGGACCGCGATCCGCAGAATTGCCCGGTCAGTACCCCTCAACGTGCCGCGTCTGACCTCATCGGGCCGCATGGGCATCCTTCGAGGGCCATCGGCACAGATCGAAGAGATAACACGAGCCGCATTTGGGTCTTTGGGCCTCGCACGTGTCGCGTCCGAACTGGATGAACCGCATCGAGATGCCCGACCAGACCTCCTCCGGATAGAGCGCTTTCAAGTCGGTCTCGACCTTGACCGGGTCTTTCTGGGTGGTCAGTGCCAGACGTCCGGCAACCCTCTTCACATGTGTGTCAACCGCAATGGCAGGAAGATTCCACACTTCGGCGAGCACCACGGAGGCCGTCTTCCTCCCCACCCCACGGAGTCTCACGAGCTGGTCGAGGTCCGCCGGCACTTCGCCGTCGAATCGGTCGGCCACATCTTGGGATAGTTCGATGATCGCCCTCGTCTTCTGGCGATAGAACCCGGTCGAGTACACCAGACGCTCCACCTCCTCAGGGTCGGCGTCGGCGAGATCGGCGGCCGTGGCGAATCTCCGGAACAGCCCAGGTGCCACCCTGTTCACGTTCTCGTCCGTGGTCTGGGCCGAGAGAACCGTGACCACGAGGAGCTGCCATGCATTCTCATACTCGAGCGCGGTGCCCATCATGGGGTATCGAGCCACGAGTCTTCGCAGAACTTCGAATGCCCTGTCTTTGGACGATCGTGCGGGGCGGGTTCCGTCGGCGCGTTTCAGGAACATGACGGGTCATGGTATTGCCCGCACCTACCCTTTCCGTCCATGTCAACGACGATCGGCAGGCGCGCCGTCATCGCCCTCCTCGGAGCGGCATTTCTGTACGGCGCCACTTTTGTCGTCATCAAGTCGGCTCTGGAGGACATCGCCCCGCTCGCCTTCGTTGCATGGCGGTTCACTATCGGAGCGCTCGTACTCGCGTTCTTCGCCTTTCCCCGCGGATCGAGGATCTGGCTTCACGGGTCGCTGGCTGGCGTGGCCCTTTTCGCCGGCTACGCACTGCAGACGGCTGGCCTGGCATCGACGACGGCGTCCAACTCCGCTCTGATAACGGGAATGTACGTGGTGTTCACCCCGATCCTCTCCGCGATCTTCCGACGACGGTTACCTTCGATCTGGGTTGCTTCCGCAGCAGTCGGAGCCTTCGTCGGCATATACCTCCTCACCGACACCGACGGGTTCACCTTGAGCCGGGGTGACCTCCTCACCCTCGGATGCGCTCTCGCCTTCGCCCTGCACATCATCGCTCTCGCCCGCTATGCGGGCTTACACCCTGTCGTGCCCTTCACCACCGTTCAACTTGCCGTGACCGCACTTCTCGCCTTCCCCATCTCCCTCGTCGTCGACGGTCCAGTGGTGCCCCAGTGGTCGGTGTGGCCGGCCCTTTTGGTCACCGCCCTCGCGGTTTCAGTTGGTGCCTTCCTGCTTCAGGTCTGGGCGCAGACAGTGGTCGGACCAGGGACCACGGCGGTGGTGTTGGCCGCCGAACCCGCGTTCGCAGTCGCAACGGCCTGGGTTGTCCTCGGTGAGCGACTCGACATCGCGGGTTGGGTCGGAACCGCATTGATCGTCATCGCCATCTACCTGGTCGTCACCCACCAGAACGACAACGCCCGCTTCGCGGAGTCGGTAGCGCCGGCCAGGTAGAGGAGCGGGTGGCCTAGACCCGGTCTTCCAGGTTGGTCTCCGATGGATTGCCTCCGGCGCCACCGTTAGGGACCGACTGCTCCGAGGATGGAACTCGACCGGCCGGCACGAGAGACTGGCCGGACTGTTTCTGGAGCCGTCTGGCCAGCCGCATCAGCCAACGGATCACCATGACAATGCCGAACAGTCCGATCGTCAGGAGGATCAGCAGCTCGGGACCGGTGGTGAACGGCAGATCGCAGCGTTCGATCCCCCCGGAACAGAGGCCGTACCCGGTGCCACCTGTGACCAGGTCGATCAGCACCAGCATTGGCACCAGAGCTATGGCCAAAGCCAGGACGGCGAGGAGGAGCGCCAGTATCCGAATCAGATTGACAGCCACGGGGAAACGCTAACCGGGAGCCTCCGCAATCTCGTGGAGCGCGACCGCTACGATCAGCCGCCCTTGCCGCGATACCACCAAGAGCATTTTACGGCCGACGAGAAGACGGTCCTCGACAGGTTCTTCACCAACACCGACCTTCCGGTGTTCGGTCTGACCAATCTTCCTGAGGTAGTCAAAGGCGCCCTGTTCGCTCGTTACTCCAGGTCGGACAAGTCCCTTCGAAGACTGTTCTTGGACGAATTCGTTGCCGATCCCGACTCCGGTATCGAACTGATGGCCGGCCAGGGAGTCGATCCGATGGTGTCGACCCGCAAGGCCGAAGAGCTCTATCAGAGGATGTTCTTCGACTACGGCGATGATTCAGTAGCCCAGTTGGGTGGCGCCCATCTCGCATGCGAACAGGCCTCGAATCTGCTCACCAAAGTTCTGGAGTGGGGGCGATTGGCAGCTTATCTGGAGCAGTCGACCCGCTACATCGCCTACGACTCCAAGCTCGGCGATGGCTATCGCTACCTGACCCCCGACGAGATCGCCGACTCCCCCCATTCCGCGAGGTACACGGCCCACATGCAACGGGTGTTCGACACGTACTCGCGCATGGTCGCCCGAATGATGGATGTGTACGAGACCAAGTTTCCCCACGACCCGTCTGACCCCAAGTGGATATGGCGGTCGACGATCCGGGCGAAGGCATGCGATACGGTCCGGGGTCTGCTCCCGGTGTCCACCCTCTCCAACGTAGGCGTTTATGCGACCGGCCAGGCGTATGAGATGGCCCTGGTCCGGATGGCGGCGAACCCGCTAGAAGAGGTCCGCTCCTACGGAGAGATGATGCTGGCTGAGCTCAGACACATCATTCCTTCGTTCCTCATCAGAGTCGACCTAGAGGAGCGAGGGGTCCGCTGGTCGCAATACCTCGCCGATGTCAGATCCAATCTGGAGAAGGCAACCGACGGTTTCGTCGGCCCTAGCGACCCAGGTCCGACGGTGACATTGACCGATTGGGATCCTGAGGCGGAAACCAAGATCGTGGCCGCTGCCCTCTACGCGGTCAGCGAGCTCCCCGACGGCGACCTCCAGGCAATGGCCAAGACCCTCACGGCAGAGCAAAAGGCGGAGTTGATGACTGCCCTCGTCGGTGATCGCGCCAACCGGCGACACAAACCGGGACGGCCGATGGAGCGGACTTCGTACAGGTTCGACGTCAAGTGCGACATCGGGGCCTTCCGCGACCTTCAGCGTCATCGTCTCATGACCGTCGAATGGCAACGGTTCTCCACCCGCCTGGGATACGACATTCCAGCCGAGCTGGACTCCGAAGGGCTCGACGACGCCTGGACCTCGATCATGGACGACGCCGGCGCTCTCTACGAGGACATCCGGGACACGCTCGGCCCCGACGTAGCCCAGTATGTAGTCCCCTTCGCCTACAACGTGCGGTTTGTGATGGACATGAACCCCCGGCAGGCATTCCACCTGATCGAACTTCGCAGCGGGTCGGCAGGACACCCGGCCTACCGCACCGTCGCCCATCAGATGCACCAGGCGATACGAGACGTCGCCGGTCATGGGCTCATTGCCGATGCGATGACACACGTCGACTATTCGAATGTCGAATTGGAACGGCTCGAGGGTGAGCGGCGCTCCGAACAGAAGCGTTCCTCGGTGGGTTCGACCGACAGCCGATAACCCGTCCGGGCTCGAGTCGAGGTAACGTCGCGCCATGGCTGAATTCGATGTCGACGCCATGATCAACCGATTTGCGGAGCGAGCAGAGGCTGTCAAGACGCGTCCACTGCCTCCGGTAGCAGGTGAGGAACGCCAGAAATTCGTGCGGCAAGCCCAGACCGATTACATCGACTTTGCCCTGGTAGCGAATGCTCAGTGGGTTGTCGAGGATGGTCACCTCGTCATCCGGATACCTCTAGCCGGTAAAGGCTAAGAAGCCCGGATGCTCGACGACCGTCTGGTCATCGTCTCCGGCAAGGGCGGTACGGGGAAATCGGCGGTGGCAGCAGGTCTGGCGCTCGTCGCCCAGCGACACGGTTTGCGGGTTCTGGCCGCGGAGATGGATGCGAGCGGTGGGCTTTCCGCCCATCTGTCCACCTCCGAACTGGCCTTCAAACCTCGACAAGTGCTTCCCGGTCTCCACGCAATGCGGGTCGTCAGATCCGAGGCCCTACTCGAATACCTGTCCCTCCAACTACGGATCCCCGGAATCGGACGTTTTGGAGGCGGTGTGGCAAGGTCATTCGACGCTCTTTCGACAGCCGCACCCGCCATCAGGGAGATCATCACGATCGGAAAGCTGCTGTGGGAGGTCAAACAAGACCGGTGGGACATGGTTGTGCTCGACGCGCCACCGACAGGACAACTCGGATCCTACTTGAGGGCGCCCAGATCCATCACGGAACTAGTCCCCACGGGGAGGATTCGGGAGCAGGCAGAATGGATGGCGGGCACCCTGGTCGACCCTGAGATCACCAGGTTGGTCCTGGTCACCCTCCCAGAAGAGCTTCCAACCAGCGAGACGATGGAGACGATCGGCTGGCTGGAGGTGGAACAGATCACACCGCCGCCCCTCGTGTTGGTGAATCGTGTCCTTCCCCCGCTGACAGTGGCCAAACGTCCGCAGGGTGTCGCTGGCGAGATGGTGGAGCTGCACAGCGCCCAACTCACCGAACAGAAGACGTGGCTGGAGACCCTGCCAGGAGACCTGACACTTCCCTACTTGTTCGGACTGTTCACACCAGGTGAGGTCTCAGCCCACCTGAGCGATCTCCTGGAGCATCTCGACTGAGCCAGGCACTGATGATCGCCGGCGCCGGTGGGGTGGGCAAGACCACCGTCGCAGCCGCAGTTGCCGTGAGGGCAGCCCGGTCCGGGGCACGGACCCTGGTCGTCACCGTCGACCCTGCCAGGAGACTCGCAGCAGCACTGAAGATTCAAGATCTCAGCGACGAGCCGAAACCACATCCCGACGAGCCCAACCTCTGGGCGGCCCAACTCGACTCCTCTGCCTCGTGGCGGGCGGTGGCGGAACGGCACGCCGACCCCGAAGTGGCGCATCGACTGGCAACCAACGAGTTCTTCCAAGCGGCGGCAGACCACTTCCCGGCTTCCCAGTCCTACGCCGCGGCCGACCAGGCGGCAACATACGTTCAAGCCCGGGCATGGGATCTGGTGGTGGTCGATACCCCACCGTCAGGGGGCGGCACCGACTTCTTCACCGCACCCGCCCAGATGGCCGACCTCGTCGGGGGCCGCCTTCTTCGCTGGATCACCGGGGGCCCCCTGCCAGGACGCCGCTTTCTCTACAATCGCGCCGGGCGGCCAGTGCTGAAGATCGCCGATGCCGTCCTCGGTTCGGACCTGCTTCAGCGAGTCAGCGAATTCCTCCTCGACCTGCGCACCACTTATGACGGGGTCGCCAGAAGAGGACGTGAGATCGAGCGGGTGATGAGAGAGGCGGTCATCTTCGTCGTGACCACAGCCGACCCCGCTCCAATGCACGAGGCTGTCAGGTTCTACCGGGATCTTCCCGGAGTCGCCTCCACCCCCGATGCCGTCATTTTCAACCGTTCCCTACCGGAGGAATGGATCAATCCCGATGGCGACTTCCCTCCCGACGTGAGACAGATCGTCGAACTGTGGTCCGCCGAGACCGCACGGCAGAAGGACTTCAGGGAGAGCTTCTCGTCCCGATACGGCGCAACAGTGGCATCCATCCCCTGGACATCCCGGCCACCCACCAGTCTGGACGATCTGGCCAATCTGGTCAGGAACGGCTCGGGTATACCTTGGGATGCTTTGGGCATAAGCTTGTAGCTATGACCAAAGCAGCAGCGTTCTTCGACCTCGACAGGACACTGATCTCGGGTGCATCGGCCCTCCCGTTGGGGGTGGCCGCCTTCAGACAGGGACTAGCAACGAGATCCGAGATGCTGTCGTGGGCCCTCGACGCCATCACTTTCAAGATTCTCGGCGATAAGGACGGGAGCACCGCCGAAGACACCAGACAGGACTTCCTGGTCCGTCTCGCAGGTATCCCTGTGGCAGAGATACACGAGCTCGAGGCGGCGGTCACCCCGGGACTGGTCTCGAGGGTAAGGCCGGAGTCGCGCGGGCTCCTCGCGATGCACCACAACCACGAGAGGGACACCTGGATCGTCTCTGCGAGTCCTCAGATCCTCGTCGAACCTCTGGCTGCGTCACTCGGGATGACCGGAGCGATCGGAACCCGTGGTGAGATCATCGACGGCCATTTCACCGGCCAGCTGGACGGCCCTTTCGTCTACGGGCCGGGCAAGGCGGAAGCCATCGAGAAATTGGCCTCCGAGCGGGGATACGACCTCGACCTCTGCTACGCCTACTCGGACTCCATATCCGACCTGCCGATGCTCAGCATGGTGGGTCATCCCGTTGCGGTAAACCCCGATTCACGTCTGATCACCGAGGCCCGCGCCAGAGGGTGGCCGGTGGTGATCTTCGCCAGGAAAACCAAACAGGCCCTGGCGGCTGGTGCGGTGACAACGGCACTCATCGGAACCGGGGTGCTCGCCTACTTGCGCGGACGCCACGACGGGCGACTCGCCGCCCTCACAACCCGGCCCCGAAGGTTCTGACAGGCTGACGCCAGACACCAACCCCCTACAGGATCGCCTTGGGGCCCAACAGTTCCTTGAGCTCTGCGATTAGCGCCGAGCGCGGCTCCACTCGATGCTCGTCTCCGAACTTCAACACCTTGGTGTCGCCATTGTCCGTCATGTGAAGAAACACGGGAACGGTCCCGGGATGATTGGCCAGGATCACGCGAAGTTGCCCGACCACTTCGGGGGTCAGTCTCGACGCCGGTGATGCGAGACGTATCGATGCGTCGTCCCGGACCTCCAGCTCCCGAACCTCTCGGACCATCACCTTGATGTCGTCACCGCGGTGGTCGAGATGTCCCGAGACGATCAACATCGCATCGTCGACGATGAGCGCCCCGTACTCGTGGACTGTCTTGGGGAATGCGATGCACTCCACAGTCCCCTCCAGGTCCTCGAGTCCAAAGATCACCATCGGCTCTCCAGCCTTCGTCCACCGCTGCTGTCGGGACGCCACGAGTCCACCCAGAACCAGGGAAGTCCGGTCAGCCAGATCGTGCAGTTCGCTCATACGGTTCGTGGTGGCTGCCGCTAGGGCGGTGTTCACCGCGAGCAATGGATGATCGGAGACGTAGAGTCCCAGCATCTCCTTCTCGAATCCGAGCTTGATCTTGGAGGGCCATTCCTGGTGCGGAATCTCGAAATCGGACTGCTGGGTGGCTGGATCGTCGTCTGAGAACAGCGAGTACTGACCCATGTCCTCGTTACGCCGTCGGGTTACGACAGCCTCCAGGGCATCTTCGTAGGTGAGGGCGAGACCCTTGCGTGGATGCCCGAGCGCATCGAAAGCGCCACCCTTGATCAGCGCCTCGACCGTGCGCCGGTTGAGCACCGAGACATCGACCCGGTCGATGAAATCTGCGAACGACTTATACGGTTCGTCTTCGCGGGCCGCCACGATCTTCTCGACCACGCCCTCCCCGACGTTTCGAATCGCCGAGAGGCCAAATCTGATCCTGCCTTCGTGAACCGTGAAGTCAGTCTCCGATTCGTTCACATCGGGGACCATCACTTCGATTCCCGTTTGTCGGCACTCGCTGAGGTAGACCGCGGTCTTGTCCTTGTTGGTCTTGGTGGCGGTGAGCATGGCGGCGAGCAGTTCGGCCGGGTAGTGCGCTTTAAGAAAGGCCGTCTGGTAAGCCACCAGTCCGTATGCGGCGGCATGACTCTTGTTGAACCCGTAACCCGAGAAGTGCTCGATGAGTTTGAAGATCTCCCTACCCACCACCTCGGGATGGCCCTGGGAGATGCAACCGTCGACGAACTGCTGCTCCTCGGCGGCCATCACCTCGGGAATCTTCTTCCCCATGGCCTTACGGAGATTCTCACCGTCGGCGAGGGAGTATCCGGCCATCTCTTGGGCGACCATGAGCACTTGCTCCTGATACACCATGATCTGATAGGTGTCGGCGAGTTTCTCTGAGACCGCCGGGTGGATGTGGGTTATCTCGGCGCGTCCGTTCTTACGATCGGCGTACAGATTGTGCATGTTCGCCCCCATCGGCCCCGGTCGGTAAAGGGCAACCAGAGCGATCACATCGTTGAAGCTGTCCGGCACCAACGACCGAATCAACGCCCTCATGTTGGTGCCCTCCATCTGGAACACGCCGATGGTGCTCCCCGATGAGAGAAGACGGAAGGTCTTCTCGTCATCGAGCGGAACGTTGTCGATGTCGATTCGCTCCCCTGTGCTCAACTCGATCAGTTCGAGACAACGGTCGATGACTGAGAGCGTTCGCAGGCCGAGGAAGTCCATCTTCAGGAGACCGAGGTCCTCGATGGCGTGCATCTCGAACTGGGTCACGGTCTCGGCATCATCGCCCTTCCTCTGGACTGGGATGATCCGGGTCAAGGGCTCTGGTGCAATCACAACCGCCGCGGCGTGTATCGAGTCCTGACGTCGCAGACCTTCGAGCCCACGGGCCGCGTCAACCACCTCCTTGACCCCGGGATCGGCCTCGTACATCTCCCTGAGACCCTGCGCATTGGCGTACCAATCGCGCAGTTCGGAATCGGCGTTCCTCGGCGGTGCAACCAAGACCTGATCGAGTGTCGGATCACGACCCAGGATCGAAGGAGGCATCGCCTTGGCCACCCGGTCACCGAGGGAGTAGGGGTGGCCCAACACCCTGGCAGCATCACGGATCGCCTGCTTCCCCTTGATAGTCGCAAATGTGATGATCTGGGCGACCCGATCCTGACCGTACTTCTCGGCCGCATAGCGAATCACATCGGAGCGATAACGCTCGTCGAAGTCCATGTCGATGTCGGGCATCTGCTTGCGACCCGGGTTCAGGAAACGCTCGAAGATGAGCCCGTACGCCAGAGGGTCGATGTCGGTGATACGAAGGCAGTACGAGACGATCGAGCCGGCGGCGGAACCCCTCCCCGGACCGACACGGATCCCGTTCTCCCGGGCGTATCGGATGAGATCCCAGACGATGAGGAAGTAGGCGGGAAAGCCCATGTCCTCGATGATCTTGAGTTCGTACTCGACCCGTTCGGAGACCTGGTGTTGGTCTCCATAACGCTCCCTGGCACCGGCCTCGACCAACTTCCGGAGATAAGTGACCTCCGTCTCACCCGGGGGGACCGGGAACTGGGGCAGGAGGATGCGCCCGAACTCCATCTCGACTTCGGCGCGTTCGGCTATCCACAGTGTGTTGTCGCAGGCTCCGGGAAAGTCCGATTCGGGGAACAATCCCCTCATCTCGGCTGCCGTCTTGAGGTAGTGCTCTGTCCCGTGAAAGCGGAGCCGGCCCGGGTCGGTTCGCAGCTTCCCGGTCTGGATGCACAGCAGGATGTCATGAGTGTCGTGCTCCTCCCGGCGGGTGTAATGGGAGTCGTTGGTGGCGAGGAGTGGAGCATCGATACGACGTGAGATGTCGATCAGGTCTCCCATGATCCGACGCTGAGCGTCCATGCCGTGATCCTGGAGCTCGATGAAGAAGTTGTCCCGGCCCAGGATGTCCTGGAACCGTCCTGCCGCCTTCAAAGCGGCGTCGAAGTCGCGGACCGTGCCCTTGTTGCCCTCCTCGCTGTGGGCATCAGGTGCCAGCAACTGAGGCACCATGCCCCCGAGACACCCGGAGGTGGCGATGATCCCCTCGGCATGCTGGGCCAACAGATCGAAGTCGACCCGTGGCTTCCGGTAGTACCCCTCCATGAAGGCCTTGGAGGAGATCTGAAGGAGATTCCGGTATCCGGTCTGGTTCTCGGCCAGGAGGATGGTGTGGAAGAGACGGTCGTCAGCCATCCGGGGCCGGTCGAATCGGGACAGGTCGGTGAAGTAGGCCTCCATGCCGACGATGGGTTTGATGTCATGCTCCCTGGCGGTCTTGATGAACTCCACCGCCCCATACAGATTGCCGTGATCTGTGATCGCGATCGCAGGTTGCCCGTCGGCGGCGGCGGCCGCCACGACATCCTTGATCCGTGCGGCACCGTCGAGAAGTGAGTACTCGGTGTGCAGGTGGAGATGGGAGAAAGACACTGTTCGGGAGGCTCGACTTAGTTACAGACGTGTAGTTCTCGAATCTAACACTGTGGTCAAGCACCGGCCAGAGCGCGAAACCGATACCTAAATTGGGGCCGTTTCCCTGCCGATACCCAACCGCAGTTGATAGGTAGCACCCCCCTAGCTAGCCTCTGCGACCGGACCTGAGGAAGGTGCAATGACCGGACAACGATTGCGGACATGGCTCATCCCGGCACTGGCCACTCTCCTGGTTGGCGGTCTCCTCGGCTGGGTGGTGGAACGACCCGCTGCTTCAGTGGAAACACGGACTTCGCTGGGGATAGCGGGGGTCGTTGTCTCCTTGAGCCGACCGGGCGGTGTCGAGGGTGCGGTGATGGCAGGCTTTCCGACTCCCCTCGATGTTGAAGTCATCTCGGCCGCTCCGGTGACTGAAATCGAACTGCGTGCCGGTGCCACAGTCATCGACAGAGTCATCCTCGACGAGCCACTTTCAGCCTTCACCGCAACGCTCCGCTGGGCACCTGACGAAGGTCTGCATGTACTCACCGCCCAGGTCTTCACAACCGATGGCCGTTCCGGATACTCCAACCCACTCAACCTGTTCGCCACCGACATCGCCGACGGGCTTTACGCATTGGTCGAAGCCACCGCAGAGGATGGGGACACCCTCGACTCCATTGCAACGGCTTTCCAGGTCGAGGTTGGACACCTCGAAGCCACCAACGAGGGCATGGCGCGAGACCAGCCAATCCCAGCGGGCACCACGGTGCAAGTGCCGATCGTGTTTGCCGACCTTCCGGCCGGGACTGCGACCGGCTCACCGTTCCCATCCGAAGTCCAGGCACTTCTCGATGAGGCAGGACCGGAACCCACAGAGACGCCGCCACTCCCCGACTCGGTGGTCGCCTCCGATCAACCTTCGATGGATGTAGAAGTCTCGGTCGCCGGTTGCGTGGCCACTGTGGAGTTCGACACCGACGGGCTCGAGGGAGATGTCGGTTTGGTTCGTATTCACCAACCATCCCCCAACCGGATTCCTGTCGATCTTGAGATGGACGGCTCCATGGCCAAGGCTTCTCACCCTCTCGGTGCTGGTGTCTACGACTACCTCGTCGAGTTGACGACGGGTGGCTCCCGACGTCTCGTCGGTTCCGCCAGGGCATTCATCGAAGAGCCCTGCGGTGGGACATGGACCGGGCCGGGGAAGATCGTCGATGGAGTCCTCTTCCTCGACGATGAGACCATCCAGGCTGCATACGTCTACCTGTCCACCGGGGAAGACCGCTGGGGCAGAGCACCGGGCACCGACCAGACAGCCGTGCCTCGGGGAAACCGGGGCGGTTTCGATCTCAACGGCCATCTCCCCTATCTGGGCGACGGAACTCTGGACGTCGAAGTCTGGGGTTGGGGCCTGGAAGGTCTTCAATTGGTGGGCAACCTGGAGTTCCAACCGGCACCGGGAGTCGACACCTCCGATGCCCTGGGTGGGGGAAGGGTCACGCTTTGGTGGATCGAGAATGCCAACGGTCGCTCGGAGGACAACCTCGACATATCTGAGGGGCTCGTCACTTCAGGTCTGGTGACCGATCACGCCACCACCCTCTCTTTCCGATGGGCCTCTGGAATCAAGCCAGTTACCCACGTTGTTTGGCAGGTCTTCCCCGACGCACCACCTTCGGATCCGTCCAAGATTGCACCTGCCGGAGTCCTGGTCCAGGGAACTTCCGAAAACGAAACCCCGGGTGTGCCGGGGGCCGTGTTCACAGTAGATCTCGCCGCATTGATGGCCCCCTGGTATCAGACCGCAGAGGTCTATACCCCAAGTGCCGCCGAGGTGACGACCGGCACCACCTCCCCACATTCACCGGTCCTCCAGAACCTCAACATCACCACCCATGATGAGGCGGCAGAGGCCGCTGGTGGAGTTGCCGGCCCGGCGAACTATCTCCTTTGGGGTGGTTCGTCCGCCAACCAGGTTCCGAGCCTCGACATCCCACTATCCCCCGACTACGACGCCATAGCCCAAGCAGCCGGTGGGAAGTCGATCAATGTCGAAGGTCTCGGCACCATCAAGGTGTCACCCCCAAAACCGACTTCCCTCTTCGTCAGGGCGATCGCCTTCTCCGGCGACCAGTACCTGGGGGTCGCATCCAACTACGTGAACATCCTGCTCGAGGAGGTACTCGTCATCGAGGACTTGACCCCGCAGCAGGGGTCCTACGAGCTCGAGATCGAGGTGGAACCACTGTTCGCTGCTGACCTGAGCAAGGAGTATTGCGTCGACATCGTCGGCTGGGACTCCGAGGCCATCCTTGCCAACTATGACGACCCTGCATGGCAAAACGCCTGGGCGCGCTGGGCCTGGTACTTCGAGAAGATGGGTCAGGACTCCCCGATCTGCGCAGGATGCTTCGTCTTCGATGGCAACCAGGGTTTCAAGATCGGGCATCAGGAGTGCTCGTGGGAGGACAGCTGTCCGACGGGACTCGGGCCCTTCTGCGACTTCGTCGACATGGCCATCGCGATCTACGACTGGGGTGTCAACGCATTCAACGACGTCAAAGGGTGGGTGGTCGACGTGGTAGTCGCCATCAGCGGGTGCAAACATGTCGGAGGGGTTTTCAGTAGCGACAAGGAGGGCGTCGCCAAGGTCTGCGACGGTATCGCAGCCGTGGCAGTCAACGTCGCCCTCATGTATCTGGGCATTCCCCCAAGCTTCCCATCTTCCGAGGAGTTGATCGCAACGGCCAAAGGAGACGTGGAACAATGGCTGGTCAGCATGGCCGAGCAATACGGGGTCCCATGCGACGAGCTGTCCACTCTCGACGAGTTCGTGGATCTAAAGGGATACACCTGTGAGGAGATGGCCAACTACATCGTCGAGCAGTCAATCGAGGCCATCGCCAGCTCGTTCACATCCCAAGCGCAAGCGGGCCTCAACTTCCCCGCCGGGTACGTGGTAGCCCCCTCGGCCGCTGGCAGGCTCTCGCCGGCCACAGTGGAAGTCACGGTTCGGACCACGGAGAATTCCCCGGCCCATCTCACCATGTGCCCCGCCAACCTCCAGCTTTGGACTTCGTGGAAACCCAAGATCGCCCCACCCTTTAGCCCGCAGCCACCCGGGCAAGCAGGCTTCTGGGCCAACTTCAAAGCACCGTCTGCGGGACCCGCCGGGTCACTGGTCTACTCACTGGTGCCCTGGGGGAACTACACCGGCACCCCCTTCCAGCCGGTGACTTTCATGCTCCCCCAACCCGATTCCGCCCGAGCCGGCAACGAGGCAACGGTCACAGTCAACCTCGGAGTCGCAAACGAGTACACCACCGCCATGCTGTGGAGCGGCAGGCCACACAGCGCCTACATCAGCGGCTTCGAGTGGCGTGCTTCGGACATCAACAGGGCGCATCTCATCGGTCACACCGGAGCCTCCGTCCACGCCTGGGTGTCGAGCTCATGTGCGGGTTTCGCCGGCGACGACTCGATCGTTCTACCACACGGATTCTGGTCGTTATGGGACCAATAGCGATAGCAATACGCGTCGTCTCGGCCCTGTTACTCGGTGTCGGAGGGTTCCTCCTGGTCAGAGCGATCACCAATCCCGAACCGGTCGCACTGGCCGACTCCGGGTCAGCAGCCTGGATCGACGCACCACTAGATGGAACCGAACTGACGCCAGCTGCGGTTCATGTGACCGGGCATGGGACCGACCCTTCCGGTGTGGTCAGGCTGACACTCCTGATAGACGGGACCCCGTCACAGAGCCTGGACACTTCCGGGGCAGCCATCGAGACGGGACACTTCGCGTGGCAGGCAACGCCCGGGACCCATCAGCTGGTGCTCCTCTCCCTGGGGGCTTCAGGAACCGAGGCGTCATCGGCGCCAATCGTCATCACCGTCCTCGACCGGATGCCCGAAATCGAAGATCCCACCACCACCCAACCTGAAGTGACCACCACCACATCACTCGACGGGACCACGACGACGGTGCCGCCCACCACCACGCCGACAACCACACCTCCGACAACCACACCGCCGTCAACCAGCCCGCCCACCACCTCACCGCCGTCAACCAGCCCGCCCACCACCACCTGTCCGCTTTCCGCTCCCACCTTGGTCAGTCCCCCGGATGGATTCGTCACCTCTCCATTCGTCCCGGCCCCACCCCTCACCTGGTCCTACAACGGCTGTCCAGTGAACCAGTTCGTCATCGAACTGGCCCGCAACAACACCTTCACCGAGGGGCTACAGACCCAGACCTTCCCGTCCTCCACCTTCGAATGGAACGTGGTGAACGGCCTGGCTCAGGGCCAGTGGTACTGGAGAGTTCGAGGGTTCAACAGGCCTATGACGGGCCCTTGGTCTTCTACCTGGGGCTTCATCAAGGGTTGAGCTGGTCGACTGAGACAACTCCTGTCCCGCGTGGGATCAGATCAGCACGAGAATGGCGGCAAGGGCGGCTACTGCGAACGCCGCCAGAGCCCGCACCTGCGTGGCGTTGGGGCCCTTGATGCGGGACCAAATCTCACCGATCACGAATCCGGTCATCAGACCCCCGAGGTGTGCCTCCCAAGCGATACCCGGGATCAGGAACGGGATGGCCGCGTTCACCGCCAACAGAAAACCGATCTGGCGGAGAAGGGCCCGTCCGGACATGGTGTTCCGGCGTCGGACTGCCCAGTTCAGCCAGATTCCGAAAAGACCGAAGATGGCACCCGAAGCTCCTACCGCCAGGGAGACGGGGTCGCCGAGGTAGAAGAAGAAGACTCCACCCATTCCCGCCGATGCCAGGTAGAGCCCCACAAACGGCCAGGTCCCGACACCACGTTCCACTTGTGGACCGAGAACCCAAAGCGCCCACATGTTGAAGAGGATGTGCATGAGGGAGGCGTGCAAGAGAACAGGTGTGAAGATTCGCCACCACTCCCCTGCGGCCACTGCGTTGTTCGCCTGGGCCAATGCCGAGAACAGCTCGGTCCTGAGGGATGGCGAGAGCGAGCCCACGAAGAAGGCCACCGCGACGGCGATGAAGAGTCGGGTTGCGGGTGGGGCGAGATTTCGACTTCTGGGCCCGGTGGGTATCACCTTTTGGGTCCCCTCGCTGCGGATGCAGTCGGGACAACGCTGCCCAACGGTGGCGTCGATCGAACAGGCAGCACATATCGGTTTGTCGCACCGGCTACAAGTCAGGAGGGTGTGACGTTCCGGGTGTCGGTAGCAAACCGGGGCGGTCGTGTGCTCTGTGGTTGGATCCTGGGTCACTCTCCTACGGTAATCCCTTCCGGTGCAAAGGCCCTGAGCCACCATGACCTCACCTGGCCCGCCACGAGATGTCAGGGCGGCACGAGGTCTCCCAGCACCCCTCTCAAATCATCAGGGAGGGGACTCGAGACCGTTGTCGGGACCTCGGTGCGGGGATGGGCGAATGTGACCTGTGCTGCGTGGAGAAAGATTCGAGGGGAGGTGAACCTGCGTGGTCTGAAGCCGTAGACGGGATCACCCACCACTGGGTGGCCGACGGCATCGAGGTGGACCCGAATCTGATGGGTTCTGCCGGTTTCCAGATTCACCTCGAGCAGAGTGCAATCCTGGGAAGCGAAGCTCTCCAACACCTGGTAGTGGGTCCTTGCCGGTTTCCCGTCGCGGCTGACTGCTCGCAGCATGGGGCGGGCGGGGTCCCGACCGATCGGGGCATCTATCGTCCCGGTGGCTGCCTCGAATATCCCATGAGCCAGGGCTGTGTAAACACGCTTGATCTCACGTCTCTTCAGTCGTTGCTGCAGGATCTCGAGTGACCGGACCGTCCGGGCCACGATCAGAACTCCAGATGTATCCTTGTCCAGACGGTGGACAAGTCCCCAGCGACCCGGATCGCCGACACTCTCCAGCTCGGGGAACCGGTAAAGGAGACCTGCCGCAAGAGTTCCACCCACCCGTCCCGCGCCCGGATGCACTACCACGCCCGCCGGTTTGTCGACCACGATCACCTCAGTGTCCTCGTATAGGACCTCGAATTCGACAGGCTCAGCACGCGCTTCAACCGGCGAGTAGGGCTGTGGCGAGGACAAAATGGACCCTTGGGTCACCCTGTCTGAGCTCCTGGCGTGCACACCGTTGATGGTGACACCCCGCTCGACCAGTCCTGAAGAGACCCCACGACTAACCCCCATCAGTAACGCCAGGGCCTTGTCGAGACGAGTCCCGTCGAGTTCTGGGGGGACTATGAACTCGCTCGCTGGGTCTCGGGCTTCCTGGTCCGCCATGCGTGTATCAATAGCAGTACCACGGCCACATTCACAGCCGCGTCGGCGACATTGAAGGTGGGTATCCGCCAGAGCACCACCCAGTCGATGACCGGACCATCGAGGAAACCATCGCCACGGAAGATCCGATCAATGATGTTGCCCACCGCCCCCCCGATGATGAGGGCGAATGCGACACGTTCCAGCGTCGGCCGCTCACGTCCTAGCACACTGATCACGACCACGGTGATGACGATGGCAGCCAGGCCCACAATGGGTCCGGAACCCTGGAGGACCCCGAAAGCAGCCCCGGGGTTTTCGACGAAAGTGAAATAAAGGAAGTCAGGGATCAAGATCACGTCGGCGTCCACGAAGTGGATGGCGGCATATCGCTTGGTGATCAGATCGACAACCACCACGAGTAGAGCAACGAGCAGCGGCGCTGCCCAGCGACGGCTCAATATGTTCTAGAAGCACACTCGACACAAAGCGTGCTGTAGGGCAGGGCGTCGAGTCTCTCAAGCGGAATCGCCTTGCCACATCTCTCACATAGGCCGTAGTTTCCGGATTCGATCCTGGTCAGAGCGTGTTCTACCTTGCCAAGGAGTTCGACCGTGTTCTGTTCGAGAGAGAGCTCCTTGGCATACTCGACCTTCATCGAGCTGGCTTCGGCGTTACCCGGATCGGGGCTCCTGTCAGAAGAGCTCTCCGTCATTCTCGCCTCCTCGAGCTCGCGCTCGTACTCGGAGATCATGTCCTCGAGTCGAGTCTTATCTGCTTCGAGACGCTTGCGGAACTTGTCGACGGTGGTCTTGGCTAATGCTCGTGCCATCTTTTTCCCTGATTGCGGCGGCGGAGACCCTACCAATGTGGCTCCGGAAATGAGAGTTTCGCACGCTCTCAAACATAGATTTGCCGCTGAATCTTCCCGGTGACATGCCGAGCAGCCCTCGACCGCTATCACAGAAAGGCGGGTCGGCTCGCATCGATCAAAAAGAGCGCCCGAATGTATGTGTGCCGGTTGTCACCTCAGCTAATTACTCTCCAGCCCCCATGTCGGCACCCGAGCAAACCTTCCAGCCACTCCCCGGTACACCCGACCACAACCGGCTGGAACTCGACCTGCTCGCTTGGTGGGAAGAGAACCAGGTCTTCGAAAAGCTGAGGACGCAGATTGCCGACGGTCCCAGTTTCAGTTTCATCGACGGTCCGGTGACCGCCAACAAGATCCTGGCCGTCCATACCGCATGGGGTCGAACTCTCAAGGATGTCTTTCAGCGGTACAAGACGCTATCGGGATACAACACCAGGTTCCAGAACGGTTTCGACTGTCAGGGACTCTGGATCGAGGTAGGGGTCGAACAGGAACTCGGTCTCAACTCGAAGAGAGACATCGAGGCCTTCGGTCTCGAAGAGTTCGCAAGGAGATGCCGAGCCAAGGTCGCATGGTCGGTGGAGGAGCTGACCAGGGGCTCCAAGCGGCTCGGCTACTGGATGGACTGGGGCAACGACTACCTGACGTTCGCCGACACCAACATCGAGTACATCTGGCGCTTCCTCAAAGAGATCTACGACCGCGGGATGCTGTATCAGGGCCACCGGTCGACCGAATGGTGCCCCCGCTGTGGCACCTCGATCTCCCAGCACGAGATCACCATGTCGGGGGTCTATCAGGAGAAGTTGGATCCCTCGGTTTTTGTCCGTCTGCCCCTGGTGGAACATGAAGGTGAGTCTTTGGTGGTATGGACCACCACTCCCTGGACCCTGCCGGCCAATGTTGCGGCGGCGGTGCACCCCGACCGTGAATACGGACTCCGACACGACGGTGATTGGGTCGGTGTGGACCACTACCCCGACGAGACGTTCAAGCGGACCGTAAGAGGATCTGACTTGGTCGGTCTGACCTATCGGGGGCCGTTCGATGATCTCGAACCAGGTTCGGCGCTCCAGCATCGTGTCATTCCTTGGGAGGATGTCACCGTGGATCGGGGGACGGGGATCGTCCACATTGCCCCCGGAAGCGGCGAGGAAGACTTTCTCCTCGCACCGGTCCACGGTCTGGAGGTCCTCACTCCGGTCGACGAATCAGGAAGGTTCTACCCCGAGTACGGCTGGCTGGCCGGCATGGACACCACAGAGGCCCGTCAGCTGATCATCGACGACCTGGAGAAGAAGGGAGCCCTCGTCGAGGCCAGCGAGTATCTCCACTCCTATCCCCACTGTTGGAGATGCCACACTCCCCTAATTTTCAGGATTGCCGAGGACTGGTACATCGCGGTCGACCCGATCCGCCAGGAACTCCTCGACGCCAATGCCGGGATCGCTTGGACACCGAAGTACATGGGCAAACTCATGGACGACTGGCTGAACAACATGGGCGACTGGAATATCTCACGTCGTCGTTTCTATGGGCTGCCGCTCCCGTTCTACCCCTGTCAATGCGGTCACGTCACCGTGATCGGCTCGAGAGAGGAGCTTCTGGAGAGGGCCACCGGCGGAGTGGACCAACTAGAGGAACTCCACAGACCATGGATCGACCGGGTCACCATCAGATGTGAGCAGTGCGGGAACACCGATCTCCGGCGGATTCCCGAGGTTGGTGACGTCTGGCTCGACGCCGGCATCGTCCCTCTGTCGACACTCGGTTGGCAGAACGACGAGTGGGTAGAGGGTGGCTATGGGACCGGTGCCGCCGCCGGTCTGACCAATGCTCCACTCCCCGATCACGCCTACTGGGAGAAATGGTTTCCCGCCGACTGGGTCACTGAAATGCGGGAGCAGGTGAGACTCTGGTTCTATTCCCAGCTGTTCATGTCGGTGGCAATGGTCGGTCGGGCGCCATTCCGTACGGTCCTCGGCTACGAGAAGATGCTCGCTGAGGACGGGCGAGAAATGCACGGCTCTTGGGGCAACCTGATCAGTGCCGAGGAGGCCTTCGAACAAATGGGGGCCGATGTGATGCGTTGGATGTATTGCGCTCATCCTCCGGACCGCAACCTCCTGTTCGGCTACGGCGGTGCCCATGAAGTCAGACGCAAGCTCCTGACCCTCTGGAACTCGGCCCGATTCATCGTCGACTACGGCAACATCGAAGGCTTCTCACCCAGCTTCTCAGACCTCGAGGCAGGGCCTCAGGGCGTTGACCTCGCCGAGATAGATCGATGGATGCTGGCACGGGCGGACCGGGCAATAGCTGAAGCAACGGAGGCGCTGGACCGATTGCGCACGGACGACCTGATCAGCAGCTTCGAGGGCTACCTGGACGACCTGTCCAATTGGTACATCCGACGAAACCGGAGACGCTTCTATGAGTTCGACGCGGCGGCCTTCCGCACTCTCTGGGTTGGCGTTGTCACCGGTATCCGGCTCATGGCCCCGGTGATGCCCTTCCTGACCGAGCATCTCTGGTCGACTCTGGTCGCCGGACCCTGTGATGACGCCCCCATGTCGATCCATCTCGCAGGCTGGCCCCAGCCGATGGGTGCGAGTGACGACGCCCTGCTCGAGACGATGACCCTCACCCGCCAGGTCGTGGAGTTGGGCCGCCGCGCCCGCAACGAGGCCGGTATCAAACTCCGCCAACCTCTGCGGACCGCACGGGTCCGTGGCGGCGAGTTGGCCCGCGACCACGCCGGGATCATCCGTGACGAACTCAGAGTGAAGGAGTTGGCCTTCGATTCAGAAGCGGTCGTCGAGGTGAGCTACAAGCCAGACTTTCCCGTCCTGGGGCCGAGGATCGGGTCAAAGGTCAAGGAAGTGGCGGCAAGCCTGGCTGAAGGCGATTACACACTCGCCGAGGACGGTTCGATTCTGGTTGCCGGCGAAGTCCTCCAACCCGAGGAAGTGGTCCGCTCCGAGACCGTGCTGCTCGACGGGTGGCTTGTAGCGAGCGAGGGAAATCTGAGTGTGGCTATCGACCCGACCCTGGACCACGAGCTTGCCACCGAGGGCCGGGCCTTGGACCTGGTCAGGGAGCTCAACGAGATGAGGAAACAGCAGGGCATGCAACTGACCGATAGGGTGATCCTGCGACTCCCATCATCGTATTCCGATCTCTTGGAGACGCACGGTGAGTGGATCGCCAGCGAGGTGCTTGCGGTGGCTACTGAACTGGACGCGAGCCTCGACGAAGCTGCGATTCGAGTGGCCTCTACCTGATCAGTCTTCGGACCGAGGGTTCCAGGGCTCGAATTCGGGATCTTCCGCTTCATCGTCAGCAGTGTCCCCGTCCTCTTCGTCGCTGTCGTCCTCTCCGGAGTTCACTTCATCGCCCGAATCGACTTCATCGTCGGAGTCTTCTTCATCGGCAGTGTCCTCCGACCCATAATCATCGTCGAAGTCATCCGAATCTCCGCTGAGTTCGTCCTCTTCATCATCGGGCGCCACAGAGGCATACGCATTCTCCTCCGATTCGTCCGCGGAGGCAGCTGGCCCCCCGGCATCCGATGTCTGCTCGTCCAGCGTGTCATCGGCCGCGAATTCATAATGGGGTTCCTGGGAGCCCCCCCTGTCGGAACCTTCACCGGCAAAGAACATCTGTGCTTCCTCGAGCATCACGTCCATCTCAGCCACGCGTTCGGTGGCTAGACCTGAAAGTGCGGCAAGATCGGTACGGACTCTGGCAACCCTGTCACTGAGTTCAGCGATGGACTTCAACGCTTCCTGTCGAACCGCTTCCCGTTCCGCGGCAAGGGTGTCGGCCTCAGCGCGTGCCTCACCTCGTATCTGATCGGCCTCGGAACGCGCCTCGCCGAGAACCTTCTCAGCGTCGTCCCGTGCTTCGGAAACAATACGGTCGGCCGTCTCCTGGGCAATTATCAAGGCCCTTCCGACGGAGGTCGCCTCGTCGATGGGTTCGACCGCTGGCACGGCATCCAGGGAGCGATTGGCCTGAAGCGCCGCCACCCGTTCCTCGAGGTCCCGTATGGTCCCAATCACCTCGTCCAGGAAGTCATCGACTTCCCCCAGGTCGTACCCACGAAGAGCGGTCGAAAATGTCTTGTGCTCGATGTCTGACGGCTTTAGTGGCATCTCCCAAACCCTTTCCAAGCTTGATCGAGAAGGATAGGCGCTCGACTGCAACTGTTGGGGTCATACGACCTGTTCAGAACAGTGTGCTGGCCAGCCTCACCGCCGGGCCGTGGAGGATCCTGATCAGGAAGATGAGTATCAGGGGCGAGAGGTCGAGGGCACCGGCACCCAAACGCAAAGGAGGAACAAGCCTTTGGATCGGACGTATCAACGGCAGGATGAGCCTGTCGAGGAAGTTCTGGACCTGGCGGAGGGGGTGACCTGGGGGCGTCTGTATCCACGAGAGAATGACCCAGGCGAGTATCCCCCAAAAAAGGAGTTGGAAAACCAGGTTGACGAGCCCTGCGATCACCGTTCAGTCGAGATCGTCGAGTTGGTAGGCGTTCAGCGACGTCAGACGTCGCTTCTCGTCCCGGCTCAGCGTGACCCTGGGTGGGAGAACCAGGATCAAACCGTCACCGACTTTGCGCATCGAACCATCCAAGGCGTAGATAAGACCCGAAGAGAAGTCGACCACCCGCCTGATCAGGTCACCGTCGACCTGTCGCATGTCGAGCACGACCGGAACCCGGTCCCGAACCCTGTCAGCCAGCATCCGGGCGTCGGCGAACTCCTCCACTACCAGGATGTCGGACTGGACCTCAACCGGATACATGGCAGACGAGGTCCCCGTGCTGGGTGGCTCGACCCGGGTCTGGGGTCTGGTGGCGGTCCTGGCCGTCGGGGGCGGTTCGACCCGACGCCCCTGCGGGAGGGACTCAGTCGGCTGGACCTGGGCCTCGTATCCACCGGCCAGCTGCTCGGCGGCGGCCTCGTCGAGTTGGTCCTCGTCGACCAAGCCCAGATAGACAAGTGCTTTAGAGAAGAGAGAAGACATCAGGCTCCGGTTGTTTTGTGATCCTCAAAGATAGCCCGTCCTATCCGGATGATGGTGCCACCTTCCTCGATAGCGACCTCGAAGTCGTCGGTCATGCCCATGGAGAGTTCGACCACGTCCGGATGAGATTGCCTGACCGTGTCTCTGAGCCCGGCCAGTTCTCGAAAGTAGGGGCGGCTCGCTTCGGGTTGACCAGGTATAGGAGGCACCGTCATCAAGCCAACCACTTCGAGTCCGATGGCGATCGCCATCTCGACAGTGGCGGCCGCGTTGGAGGGCTTCACTCCCGACTTCGCCTCCTCACCACCCACGTTGACCTGCACCAGGACCGGCGGCGGCGCTCCCGCTCCCTTTATCCAAGCCAGGGCCAGGTCTCTCCGATCCAGGGAATGGAGCATCATCACCAAAGGACGCACGATTCGGGTCTTGTTGGTCTGTAGCGAACCGATGAAGTGCCACCTGATGTCCGCTGGAAGAGCGGGGGCCTTCGCTGCCAGCTCTTGAGCCCGGTTCTCGCCGAAATCTCGATGTCCGAGTGAGTAAATTTCCATGATTTGCTCGACTGATCGATCTTTCGAAACTGCTATCACAGTGACCGAGTCCGGTTCCCGACCTGCTCTGCGGGAGGCTTCGCCGACCCGCACCATTACCCGGTGGTAGTTCACGGCAACCACCCGAGGGCGACAAGGCGGTCCGACGTCGCATCTCTGCGGTGGCTGAAAAATGCGGGGTCGTGTCTCGTGCACCCACCCGAGACGAGGACTTCGACACCGTCGAGTTGCTCGATCACACGTCCGATCAGATCGACACTGGTGCTACCCCAGGTAGTCGTGCTGACATGGCCCGGAAACAGGTCTGCTACTTCGGGCCCAACTTCGAAGCAGCAGGGCCCTATGCCTGGACCTATCACCGCTGTGTGCGGGGGGTAACCGGCCCCGCTCATCGCCGCAACCAGATTGCGGACGACCCCTGAAGCGACACCACGCCACCCAGCATGCGCGACTCCGGTGGCCTCTTCCGCCCGTAGTACTACACCGAAGCAATCGGCGGTGAACACCGCTACCGGTAAGCCCTTCAGGGTGGTCCACAGCGCGTCGGCATCACCGAGATCACCCGGTGCGGTAGCGACACAAACGGTCGCTCCGTGCACCTGACGGACCTGCGCCCAAGCGCTGCTCAACTGGAGAGCGTCGCTGAGCCTGGACCTTGTCATAGGGTCGCGGATGTTTCCGTCGACCGCCTGACTGAAGACCACCCCCGCCACCGTGGGCGGAACGATCATCCTCTGACGAAACTCGGGATATCGAGGTCGTCGTCTCTCAAGTCAGAGACCGGGGCCAACGAGGTCCTCGGCTCTGAACCAGACCGGGAGGACGGCATGACACGACGTCGACCGTCGAAGCCGGCCGCGATCACGGTGACCTTCATCTCCTCACCAAGTGAGTCGTCGACGATGGCGCCGAAAATGATCTCTGCCTCTGGATCGGCATGGTCTGCTACGACCCGTGCTGCATCGGTGGCCTCGTGGAGGGTCATCGAAGATGGCCCCGACACCGAGAGAAGCACACCTTTGGCCCCGTCCATCGATGCCTCGAGCATGGGACTCGAGATTGCCCTCTCTGCAGCCTGTTTGGCCCGGTTCTCTCCGGTGGCGCGCCCGATGCCCATAACAGCCGAGCCGGCGTCGGCCATGATCGTCCGAACATCGGCGAAGTCGACGTTGATCAGACCGGGAGTCGTGATCAAGTCGGTTATCCCTGTGACCCCACTCATGAGTACCTCGTCGGCGAGTCGGAAAGTCTCCGCAATGGGAGCGGAGGGGTCTCCCACTTCGAGTAGACGGTCGTTCGGGATCACAATCAGGGTGTCGACCGCGTCCTTTAGGGCATCGATACCTGCCTCGGCATGGACCTGACGGCGACGCCCCTCGAACCCGAACGGCCTGGTCACTACACCTACGGTCAAAGCACCGACGGAGCGCGCCACCTCGGCCACGACTGGCGCACCACCCGTGCCGGTCCCACCACCTTCGCCGGCGGTGATGAACACCATGTCGGCCCCTTTGAGGGCGTCTTCGAGCTCGGCCTTGTGTTCCTCAGCGGCGGCCCTGCCGATCTCCGGGTTGGCCCCGGCCCCGAGTCCACGGGTGACATCGCGACCTATGTCCAGCTTCACGTCGGCCTCGCTCATCAGCAGCGCCTGGGCGTCGGTATTGAGCGCGATGAACTCGACACCGCGTACACCGGCCTCCACCATCCTGTTGACCGCATTGACTCCGCCGCCGCCGATACCCACTACTTTGATCACGGCCAGATAACCGCCACTGCTATTACTCACGGGTTGTCCTCCATTGTTGCAAGCTTAAGTTGAGGTTTAGCGTTGTTGTGGCGGTTAGTACACACTGAAACTTTCACCCTCTACTAGACGTCGACGGTTGCTCAAGGACCCTCCACCCCGACGGACTCGTCTTCATCTTCCGGCTCGGGGAATGGCTCGTATCCTTCGGGGTAGACCACGGACGGATTGGCAGGGGCAACCAGGATGACAAGGGTCCCTTCCGGGAGGTCCTGCATGAGCAATGCGCCGAGAGTAACTGCCTTTTCTCTCATGTTTACCGCCCTCCCCAGCCTCACCCGATATCCTGACACCACTGCCCAGAGCTCTCCGGACTCGAACCACACGTCCGCCGTGACCCCTAGGTCCGGCTCCAGATTCATGAGGAACTCGAGACTGCCCAAGACAAGCTCCGACCCGTGGGCATCGTCATCATCCAGGAACGGGAAAGTGGCCCGCCCCATCGAGCCGTCGGGGGTCATGGCGCTAGGGACTGCCCAACCATCTTCGGCTCGGCGAGTCCAACCGCCGGATGTCTCCACCCAGGCTCTCGGAGATCTCTCTGATACCACAACCACGACACCGGTTGGCCAATTGAGACGGATCCGTGCATCTACCACCCAAGGATCGGAGAGGATTTCTTCAACCGCCGGACCGGTGCGGAGAAGGATCATCGGTGTGCCCGGCTCGAGACGATGTCGAAGAAGTATCTCTTCGGTGTCACTGGCCTGGACCCCGGTGACCCTGACCTCATTTACGCTCATCCAGGGCGAGAGGGTGAACCAGATCAGACTCCCGACAACAGCGACAAAGACGAAGAATTTGAGAAGCTTCCTGACGTTTCGCTTGGCCCGATCTTCGGCTACCTCGCGTCGCCTCTCGACGAGTCGGGGATCAATGCTCATGACTCAAAACCTACGAACTGCACTTCGAACTCCAGATTGGTCCCGCTCAGCTCAAAAACACGGTCTTTGACCATGTGGGCCAGGCGATAGATGTCTTCGGCTCTGGACCCGGGAGCTGCCACGAAGAAGTTGGCATGCTTGTTCGACACCGAAACCGACCCCACTGTGAGTCCCTTCAACCCGAGACTGTCGATGAGTGCGCCGGCGGCGATGCCGTCAGGGTTCTTGAAGACGCTGCCCGCGTTCAGGGTGCCACCGGGCTGATTGTCACGTCTCCACCTGGTAATCACCCTGAGCCGCTCCAGGGATGTGTCCACATCGCCTGATCTGGCTTCAAAGGTGGCCTCGGTCACCAACTCGTGGGGTAGGAGGTTCGAGTGACGGTAAGACATCGCCAGATCAGACGGGGTCCGATCATCCGACTCCCCTGTCGAGAGATTCAGAACATGAGCGGTCAACAGGCGGTCAGCCGTTTCGGTCCCGAAACACCCGGCGTTCTGTCGCACCGCACCGCCCACGGAGCCCGGTATGCCGACGAAGAACTCGAGCCCAGCCCGTCCGCGCTCGGATGAGACTCTTGCAAGACGGGGCAAGGGCAGGGCCGCACCGGCAGTGACGGCCGCCTCGTCCATAGCGATAGCGTTGAAGCCCGAACCGAGGCGAATGACGATCCCGGGGAACCCGGTATCCGCAACCACCAGGTTCGAACCACGGCCCAGAACCAAGATCGGGCCTTGTTTCGTGACCCCAGACGAGATCACCCGGTTCAGGGTCACCAGGTCGGGAACGTCGGCGAAATATCGGGCGGGCCCACCCGTCTTGTAACTCATCAGCGAACCGAGTGGAACACCTTCGGTGATCACCCCTGACTCGATCAGGGAGGCGACGGCACTCATTCTCGGCCTGCCAGTAACACCGTTAGCTCGTTGTGCAAGAGGGTGATGTCGCCGGCACCCATCGAGACGACCAGATCGCCCGATTGGAGTCTCGGGGTGAGAAATCCTGCAAGATCGGAGCGGTGGGCCACATAGTGGGTCTCCACTCCCCGGGTTTTGACGGCATCCGCCACAAGTTGCCCGGTCACACCTGGGACCGGCTCTTCGCGGGCCCCATAGACATCAGTGACTACCACCACATCGGCACGGGACAAGGCGGTACCGAACTCTTCGACAAACCGCGCCGTGCGGGAGTAGAGATGAGGCTGAAAGACCGCCCAGACACGATTCGCTCCTTGACTTCTGGCGGCCTCCACCGTTGCCGCGACCTCCGTAGGGTGATGGGCATAGTCGTCGTACAGAGAAACCCCGCGGATCGTCCCGCGATGCTCCCATCGTCGGCCTACCCCACGGAATCCACTCAGACTCCGCCCCAGTCCCTGGAGATCGTGTCCGAGTTCTGCGAGAAGAGCGATGGCACCGGCGGCGTTGAGTGCCACATGGCTGCCCGGCTTGGGGACGGTCACCGCTACCGAGCCCTTTGCAGAAGTCAGGGTGAACGCACTCCCCTCCCGACCGACCAGCAAGCCCTCGATACGCCAGTCGGCGTCTTCGGACAGCCCGTAGGTGATGCCCGTGACGGAGTCGGACACCGTCCTCGAACCGGGGTCGTCGGCACAGCACACCACCGGGCCGGCCACCCGCCTCGCAACACCGACGAAGCTCTCCATCAAGGCCGACTCATCACCAAAGTGATCCAGATGGTCGATCTCAACATTGGTCACGACCAGACCGGTCAGGTGAACCGACTCGAAAGTGCGAAAGGCCTCATCAGCCTCGAGAACGAGTAGGTCGTCCCTACCGAGGTGACCGTTGGTGCCGATGTCGATCATGTCGCCGCCAACCACGAATGAAGGATCATGCCCAAGCGACCGGAGGGCGGTCACGAGAAGGGCGGTCGTGGTGGTTTTCCCGTGTGTGCCGGTGGCGCCGATGGTTGGGATGCGGGCGGTGATGGCGGCGAGAAGCTGGGGTCGCCGCCAGGTCGGGATTCCGGCCTCGCGTGCGGCTACCAGTTCTTCGTCGAACTCGGGAACCGCCGACGAAGCCACCACCAGGTCAGCCGCCACCGCCAGTTCTGGGATATGGCCCGTCACCACATTTACTCCGATCTCTCCCAGCGCAAGCAGTGGAGCCCCACCCCGGAGGTCTGAGCCTGTCACCTCGTGACCTAGACCGACGAGCAGTTTCGCCAGGGCGCTCATACCCGCCCCGCCAATCCCCACAATGTGGACCCTGTTCTGTTCCAGGATCACAGTGCCGCCTCGAGGAGGGCCTCAGCGATGGTCAGCGCTGCTAGCGGCCGGGCCACATCGGCCGCGGCGTTCCGCATGGCACCCAGTCGACTGGTGTCGAAGAGTGTGTCCGCCACCACTCTCGGCAACCGATGGAGTTGAGTCTCCGGGAGGACGATCGCGGCCCCGGACTCAGCGAGAAAACGGGCGTTACCGATTTGATGACCGCCCGAACCGAACTCGCCGGGGACGAGGATCGCCGGCGTGCCGGTGGCCGTCAGTTCGGCGACACCACCTCCTGCTCTGGCTACGACGAGATCCGCCGCCCCGTAGAACCACTCCATTTCAGACTCGAACGCTTGCCGCTGCCAGTTGACCCCAGGGGCGGATTCGATGGTGACGGGTGTCTCCTCAAATCGTTGCCCGGTCAGATGAACCACCTGAAGCGGTGGGCCATCCCATCTCTCCACGAGACCGACGATCGCTTCATTGATCACCCCTGCACCCAACGACCCCCCGAACACACCGAGAACCGGAAGATCCCCGCTCAGGTGGTAACGCTCCAAAGCCTGCAAGTGGAACCTCTCCCGGTCATAGTCCCAGAACTGACGACGAACCGGGTTGCCCACCCAAACCGCAGTGGGTAGGCCCTCGGTCACAGGGAAGGCTCCAAAAGTCCGACGCGCCCACCGGGACGCAACTCTGTTCGCCAGACCGGCGGTCGCATTCTGCTCGGCGTTGAAGAAGGGCAGCCGCAACGATCGGGCGGCTAGCCCGATGGGGACCGTCACATATCCGCCCAGCCCCAGGACGACCCGGGCCCCACGTTCGGTCATAGCCTCAACGGCAGTTCGCCGGGCCCGTGCCACGACGGCCGGGATCCCGATGTTCTTCATGGTCAACGAACGCTGCAGTCCCCTGAGTTCGATCTGGAGGAATGGAAACCCGTGTGCCGGGTACACCTCGGCCTCGAGTCGATTGCCCCCTATGTAGAGGATGTCGTTGAGAGGGACACCACGTTCGACGAGGGCCTGGCCGACCGAGAGCCCGGGAAAGACATGGCCCCCGGTACCTGCGGCGGCGATAACAAAAGTCATCGGCGGGGAGCGACCCCACTTTGGGAGATATTCACCAGTATCCCTACTGCAGCCATCGCCACGATGAGCGCGGTCGAGCCGAACGAGACGAAGGGGAGAGCAATCCCCGTGATCGGCATCACCCCCAGCACGCCGCCGATATTGATCAGCGCCTGCAGGGAAATCCAAACGGTTAGCCCTGTGGCGAGCATTCGTCCGAACCGGTCGGGGGCCCGGGCTGCGACCACCCACCCGGCGAGGGCCAAGACCACGAACAACCCGATGATGGTGAGACCGCCGATCAGCCCCGTCTCTTCACCGATGATGGCGAAGATGAAGTCGGTGTGAGCGTTGGGCAGGTAGAACCACCTGGCGCGGGAGGCGCCGAGGCCCACCCCGAATATCCCGCCGTTGCCGAGTGCGTGGTATCCCTGGATCACCTGGTAACCCTTTCCTTGGGCATCGGCATACGGATCCAGGAACCCGACGATACGGCTGACTCGATACCCCTCGTCGAAGGCGAGGAATGTGGTGAGGAGGATGGCCGCCACCAAGAGCAAGGCGATATAGCGGAACGGAGTGTCACTCGCCATGACCACCGCCATGGCTGCCGCACCGATCACAATCAAGGTGCCGAGGTCGGGTTGACGGATGATGAGCACGCCAAGCACTCCGACCGTGGCGATCAGCGGGACGATCAAGTGGCTGAACCGGATCAGCAGCTTGTGCTTTCGCTCCAGGATGTAGGCGAGGATGAACACCACCGTGATCTTTGCTAGCTCCGATGGTTGGAACATGAAACCGCCGATCGAGAGCCAACGGGTGGCCCCGCCTCTGGTGACCCCCGCAGCGAGAACCGCGACCAGAAGGGCCAATGTTCCGAGGAAGGCCGGTATGGCAAGCTTCCGATAGACGGTATAGCGCAACCGGCTGGTCATGAGGAGGGCCAAAATCCCGACACCGACGCCCATGAGCTGTCTTCGGAAGAAATAGAAGCGGTCTTCGGTCCAGTCGATTGCGATGGCCGAAGACGCTGACTGGGTCGCACCCAGTCCGATGACGACCAACACCACCACAACCACCAACAGAGCGGTCGTGGTACGGCTGTTGGCCTTCGCCATGTCCTCCCGATCCCGGGCCGCGGCTCGCACGTTGGCTATGGGGGTGACCTCGGCGGTCATTTGATCGCTCCCATTCGTTCCATCACCAGCCCGGCGAAGCGATCACCCCGGTCGGCATAAGACTCGAACTGGTCGAAACTGGCACAGGCCGGTGCCAGGAGCACGGTGTCACCCGGTTCCGCCGCCTGTGCGGCCATCTCAACCGCAAGCTCGAGAGTTCCCGCCAGTCGTCCGCGTTCCCCGGCCGCCTCCACCACTACCGGCCCCGCGTCCCCGATTCCGATGGCCAACTTCAGGTTCGGAGCCTGACCCAGACGGGTGATGTCCTGGCCCTTGGCAAGACCGCCGGCGATGAGGATGACGGAGCCGTAGCTCGCGATCGACGCCAGCGCCGAATGGGTGTTGGTCGCCTTCGAATCGTCAACCCACACAACTCCTGCGTGTTCGGCCACTTTCTGTCTCCGGTGAGCTCCCGGCCGGTACTCGCGGGCGGCTTCGGTCACCCCATCCGGAGTGGCCCCCACATGTTGGGCCAGTGCGGCAGCACACGCCAGGTTGGAGAGGTGGATCGGGTCCTGCCTGGCGAGGTCGTCCACGTCGATCCTCACGTCCATGACCCGGAACACGCCGCCATCCACTCCTCCGCCACCCTCCGGGATTCTGCTCCCGCTTATTGGGAAAAGGCGGGAAGGGGCCCCGGATACAAGGTCGGTAGCGCCCGGATCGTCAGCGTCGAAGACGATCAGATCAGATCGTGACTGGTTGGCAAAGATCCTCGCCTTGGACTCACGATAGGCGTAGAGCGAACCGTGCCAGTCGATGTGGTCTTCGGCGAAATTGGTCACTGCCGCTGCCGCCAGATGGAGCGTCTCGGTGAAACGCAGCTGGAAACTGGACAACTCGACAACAAGGGCGTCGTACACCTGATTGGTGAAATCAGAGAGCGGAAACCCGATGTTGCCGGTGGCATGTGTCTCGAGTCCGGAAGCAGCGAGCATCGCCGTCGCAGCCTCGGTCACTGTGGTCTTCCCGTTCGTGCCCGTGATCCCTATAAGTGGCGCCTGAACGTGTGGCCAGGCGTACTCGATCTCGGATACCAGCGGCAACCCCCACTCGAGTGTGTCGACGATCGGAGCGGACCTCTCCGAGAAGCCCGGGCTGGTGATCACCAGGTCAGCATCCCGGAGCAAGAGGTGGTCCCAATCCCCCACCGAGAAACCAAAGCCTTCGCTGAGTGGGCGTTGGCTGAAGGACCGGTCGTACAGGGTCACCCCGAGACCCTTCGAGCGGGCCAGTCGGGCCACCGACATACCCGATACACCCGCTCCAAGCACGAGAGCATGGGTCACAGGAGTCCCTCCAGCCACAGGAAGTCCCCGTAGAAGAGCCCAAGGCCCAGGGCAACCCCGATACCGGTCAGGATCCAGAATCGGATCACAACGGTCGTTTCAGGCCATCCCTTCAGGTCGAAATGGAAGTGGAGCGGCGCCATCTTGAAAACACGTCTTCCGAAGACCCGAAAACTGATCACCTGAATCACCACCGAGACAGCCTCGGCCACATATATCGCACCGATCACGAGCAGCAGGAGTTGGGTGTTGGTGAGGATGGCCAACGCGGCCAACATGCCCCCTATTGCCTGACTGCCAACGTCGCCCATGATGATCTTGGCCGGGTGGGCATTCCACCACAAGAATCCGAGCAGCGCTCCAAACATCCCGGCAGACACGATCGCCAACTCGAGGGGATCGAGGGCCTGATAGATGCCGGGATCGCGGAAGGGTGGCTGATTCCTGAACTGCCAGAAGGCGATCACCGTGTATGCCGCTACCACCAGCGAGGCCGAGCCGGCGGCGAGACCATCCATGCCGTCGGCGAAGTTCACACCGTTGGCGAAGCCGGTCATCATGAAGAGCACCCAGACCACGAAGAAGACGCCCAAGTCGATGCCCAGCGGTCGCACGAATGAGACCTGGGTGACCACACCCGCTGTCGAAGCACCCCAGGCAAACAGTGCGGCTATGGCCAGTTGACCTCCGAACTTGGCTGACTTGGAGAGACCGAGACTTCTCTTCCGGCTGTATTTGATGTAGTCGTCCAAAAGTCCAACCAAAGCCATGCCACCGAAGGCGAGCAGGACGAGAAGTCCTCCGACATGGAACGGAAGCACCTGGATCTCGAATTGAGACGAAACACGCACATGGGAGGTTAGATAACCGACGAAAGTCGCAGCCACGAAAACGATTCCGCCCATCGTGGGGATCCCCTGCTTGTGTGAGTGGCTGAGCAGCTCCTCCTGCACGAACTGCCCGATCCGACGGCGCTCCAGGATCCGAATCAAATACGGGGTACCAAAGATGGAGACCACCAGACCGAGGGCGGCAGAGATCAGAAGCGAAATCACTGCTCCATGCTCCCAACCTCGGGACGGTTTTTGGCGGACCTTCGCAGAAGGGCGAGCTCGGCCCGACCCACCTCCCTGTCGTCGAACGGGATCAGACGCCCATCCACCTCCTGGAAGGGCTCGTGTCCCCTGCCCAAGAGGAGCACGGTGTCTCCGTCACCGGCGATCTCGAGAGCCGCTCGGATTGCGGCGCGCCGGTCCACTTCGATGATGGTCTCGACATCCCGGGCGACCCCACTTGCAACCGCCCTGACGATCTCGCCTGGGTCCTCTGAGCGTGGATTGTCACTGGTCACAACGGCCACATCGGCCTTCGAGACTGCCGCCCCCATCATCGGCCGTTTCTCTCGATCACGGTCTCCCCCCGCCCCAACTAGTGCGATCACCTTCCGACTCCCCAACCCACGTGCGGTTTCCACGGCCAGCCTGACCCCCTCCGGCGTATGGGCGTAGTCGACAATCACCGTCACCGGATCGTCGCCGCTGATCATCTGGAATCTGCCCGGGACACCGGGAAGCGCACTGAGGCTCTCCACAACATCGTCGAAAGGCATGTCGGCAGCGAGACAGCACACCGAAGCCATCACCGCGTTCTCCACGTTGAACTCCCCGAAAATGCTGGCCTCGACCCGGGCGCTGCCCCACGGCGTCACCAGCTCGAATCTGGTCCCGGTGGTCGTGAGGCCGACGGCTCTGGCCCAGGCATCGCCCTCAACGCCGACGCTGACGACCGGGCTGGTGGCGTTCGCCGCGATCTCCCTGCCGGCTGGGTCGTCGATGTTGATGACAGCTGTACCGAGTTCGTAGTCGATGAACAAGCTCTTCTTCGCCGACAGGTAGCTCTCCATATCCCCATGGAAGTCGAGATGGTCCTGAGAGAGATTGGTGAAGGCGGCCACTTCAAATCGGGTCTCACGGACCCGACCCAACTCCAATGCGTGCGATGACACTTCTGTAGCGACGACACCCACACCCAGCTGGCGCATAGAAGCGAGCAATCTCTGGAAATCGGTCGCCTCGGGAGTTGTCCTCTCCGATTCGAAGAGCTTCCCAGCAGCACGGGTCTGGATCGTGCCGATGAGACCGGCTGAGCCCCCGGAGCGGTTCACGATCGACTCGACATAGTGGGTTACGGTCGTCTTGCCGTTGGTCCCGGTGACACCGACCACCGCTATGTCACGTGATGGGTGGCCATGAACCTCGGCGGCGAGCAACGCCATCACTCCTCTGGTGTCTCCGACAACGAGCTGGGGAATCGGCGAAGAAACTGAATGGTCTACACACACTGCCGCGGCCCCGATGGCCACGGCCTGGGAGATGAAGTCATGGCCATCGCTAGAGGAGCCTCTTACGGCCACGAACAGCGAACCGGGCCGAACCTGTCGTGAATCGTGGGTGACATCGAGAATCTTGGTCGCCCCAGAACCGACTAGCTCGGCCCCGCTCACATCTGCCAAACGCTGAAGATCGCTACCGGACATTTGCGTCCGGGGTGGCACCGATCCGATGGAGAGCCTGCTCCATGACATGTGCGAAGACCGGTGCCGCCGAGAGACCTCCGGTACGGAAATCCTTGTGAGGGTTATCGATCACCACCGCGACGACGATCTTGGGATTGCTGATCGGTGCGATACCGACGAAAGAGGCCCAGGTCTGGTCGGTGTACTGGCCTGTCGCAAGGTCGAGCTTGTTGGCAGTACCGGTCTTTCCTCCAACCCTGTACCCGGCCACCATCGCCCCTGTTCCTGTGCCCTGGACCACTGCCCGCTCCAGCAGTTCGAGCATGAGACGGGCAGTCCCGGAAGAGACCACCTGACGGGTCTGGAGACTGGCTACTTCAGTCGATCCGTGGACATCGACCGTTGACGAAACCAGATGTGGTGTCGTCCAGACGCCCTGGTTGGCAATGGCCGCGTACGCCGCCGCCATCTGAAGAGGGGATGCGGCCACGGAGTAGCCAATCGCCGCCGAAGCCCAGCAGATGTCACACCCAGCTTCGAAGTTGAGGATTCCAGATGCTTCAGCGGTGAAGTCGACCCCGGTCTTGACGCCAAGTCCGAAGCGCTCTATGTACTCGACCTGACGTGTCTGGCCCAGCTTCTCGGCGACCATGATCGTGCCTATATTCGAGGACTGGGCAAAGATGTCGGCGACACTCATGTCGACCGTTTCATGACGGGTGAAATCGGCGTAGCAGCCCCAGAGCTCACCCCTTCTCAACCCACAGGCACCGTCTTTGAGTTCCAACTGATCGGGAACATCCGGGATGATCGTTCCGATGGTCACCTCACCCTCCTCCAGAGCCGCCGCCACGGTTATCAGCTTCTGGGTCGACCCCGGCTCGAAGATTCCCCGAACCGCGAAGTTGAAGATCGTGCATCGGGGTGGAGGTTCTTCCGTGATGCAGGAGGGGTCCTTGTGACTTCGGGTCACGGGATCGAACTCGGGGACGCCTCCGAGGGCAAGGATCTCACCGGTCTCGACATGGAGGACAACCACCCAGCATCCTTCGGCTGAGTACGTGCGCACCGCCTCCTGACATGCCTTCTGGGAGCGATACTGGAGGGGTAGATCGATCGTGGTGATAAGGTCGACGCCCGGAGTGGCCGGGACGATGTCGGAGATGCCCTGGGGAATGGGAGTCCCGTCGGGTGCCCGTTCGAAGACCGCCCGACCTGGAACACCACGCAATTGCTCCTCATAGAACAACTCAACACCCTCGAGCCCGACACCATCGATGTCGACGAAGCCCGTCACCTGGCTGGCGACGGCACTTTCGGGGTAGTAGCGGGTCGGTTCGGGATGGGAGTAGACCCCCCGCAGACCCAGGTCGAGCACCTCCTGGGCGAGAGCGGGGTCCACCTGCCGCTTCAGGTACACGAACTCCCGGTCGCTGGTGAGACGCTCATAGAGGACGTCGACGTCGACTCCGAGGAAGTTCCCTACTTGTTGAGCGATGTAGAGAGGTTCTTCCACCTGGGTCGGGACGGCAAACAGGGTGCTCGACTCCACGGTCATCGCCAGAAGATCACCGTTGCGGTCGAAGACTTTTCCCCGCTGTGGTGCCAGGTCCCTGGTCACCAGCCTCTGATTGAGTCCCGCGGACGCAAGCTCGGGCGCCTTGACCACCTGAATCTCGACCAGGCGATAACCCATCCCGGCCCATCCCAGAACCAGGGCGATCCCGACTACAGCAATACGACTCCGGAGGGGTGGCAGTCCCCGGTCAGAAGTCACCATAGAACCCTGCCCTCCGGCTGAAGTCCCGGAGGGGCGGAGCCCCAGCGATAAGCCCGGATCCAGCGTGTTCTCGGGTGGCCATCAATTAGTGCCCTTGTCGTTCGTTCGTATCGTCGGTGGCAGGGGTTCGTCCAGGTCCACCATCAACTGCTGCACCTGGCCGGGGATGACCAGGCCAAGCTGGTCTGCCAGCGGAGCGATCCTGGCCGGGCTCTCCATGCGGGCGACCTGGAGCCGCAGGTTGCGGTTGAGGGCTTCCTGGGTGGCAATCTCCCTGTTGAGTTCGGCCAGATCGAAAGCTGAGCGGTCGAGAGAGGTGCGGGCGAATCCCAGACCTAGGAAGGCCACCATGCCGATCAGGACCACGACCATCCATGGCGCCAGAGTCGGTCGTCGGAACCTCTTGCCGGCGATGACCCGCAGGTTCTCGTCGTTGCTCTGGTTGGGATGCGTTAGGGCTGTCATGCGGCCAACTTCTCGACTGCCCTGAGCACGGCCGAGCGCGCCCGACGGTTTGACTGGATCTCGGCCTCTGACGCCCTGACCGCCTTACGGGTCAGAAGTCGCAGTTCCGCAGTCTGTCCACACCCGCACTCGGGCAGCCCTGGGGGGCAAACACATCCGCGGGCACCTTGGGCGAACCGTCTCTTGACGATTCGGTCTTCGAGGGAGTGATAGGAGATGACGATTACCCGGCCCCCGGGCCGGACCAGCTCTATGGCGGACTCGACCCCCAGTCTGATGGCCTCCAGTTCGGAGTTCACCGTGATGCGGATCGCCTGGAATGCACGTCGGGCGGGGTGACCCGCCCGACGTCGTGCCGCTGGCGTTGCCTCTGCGATGACGGTGGACAGCCGTGCAGTGGATTCGATAGGTCGGGCGGCCACGATCGCCGCCGCTATTCTCGAGGCCAGAGGTTCTTCGCCGTACTGGCGGATGATCCTGGCCAGGTCTTCCCGGGACCACTCGTTGACGATCTCATGCGCGCTGGTTTCGGTGTCCGGGCCCATACGCATGTCGAGAGGCCCATCACCGTGGTAGGAGAACCCTCGTCTCGCCTCATCGAGCTGGTGGGAGGAAACACCGAAGTCGAACAGCACGGCGGCAGGATCCTGATCGTCGGGCACAGGTCGGAGTAGATCCTCGAGATCGGAGAAGTTGCCTCGAATGACTCTCACCGGTAATCCGGCGGCGTTCGAAAGCGCTTCCGGATCGCGGTCGATCACGACCAGGTTGATCATGTCTCCGAACTCTCTGAGCAGCCGCCTGGTGTGACCCCCACCGCCAAAAGTGGCGTCGATCACAGTCCCCGGCATCACCGGGCCTACCAGTTCAACCACTTCCTCGACAAGCACAGGTTCGTGATAGCCATTGTTAGTTCCGTCCTGGTCCATTGCCAGCCCCCCGGTCGCTGGTACCAACTGAAAGCGGGCGGAGTCAGGGGCCTCTCAATCGGTTCCGGGGGGCTGGCAATAGTCCAAGCCTTGTTCGTTCGGTCAGTTCTCCTCTTCGACATACCTTTCGTCACCAGCGGTCCTGTCAGCCAGATACCGCTCCTTCTCCCAGAGCTCGACGTGGTTGAACACTCCGACGACCGCTATCTCACTTGCGGTCTCTAGGGTGGCGAACTGTCGGAGCTCTGGCTTGATCAAGACTCTTCCCGCCTTGTCCATTTCTTGATGGTCCGCGCCGGCGAAAACTGTCCTCGAGAACCGTCTTCCGCCACGGTCCTGAGGTGTGGCGATGACTTCCTGGGCAAGCTGTTCGAAGGTGTCGATGGCGTAGATCATCAACTGGCCGTCCTGACCTTTTGCAACGACGCAGCCCTCTTCCAGCTCGCGGCGAAAGGAGGAGGGGAGAACCACCCTTCCTTTGTTGTCCAAGCTATGGAAATACTCACCGAGCAGCATCCGTCCGTCCCGTCCTTCGTCCACGCCCTTTCAGGCTACCCCCCACTATGACCCATTTTGACCCATTTGTCAACACATTTGCCCACTCAGATACTCTTCAGTCACTGATTGGTGGGACGGTTGGTGTGCGGCCATACGACACGCACGGGGCGGGTGGAGGCGGACTTGGGTGACCGGGGTCGGTCGGAGCTAGATCAGGAGAGTTCTAGGCGCTCTCAGCCAGGAACTGCTGCCAGTCGGGATCCACCTGAAAACCCATCGAGGCGTAGATCCAGGCGAACCGCCGGGGTGGGCCAGGATCCGATCGAAGATGCAGACCGCTCTCCGTCGGAGTTCGGTCGCCCTTTCTGACGTTGCAGGTCCGACAACATGCCACAACATTCTCCCAGGTGTGGTCCCCACCCTTTGACCGCGGCTGGACATGGTCTATGGACTCTGCCGGGCCTCCACAGTATTGGCACTCATGGTCGTCACGACCGAAGACGGCTCTCCGGGTCACCGGGACACTGCGTCGATATGGCACCCTGACGAATCGATTCAGCTTCACCACCGAAGGTATCTGAACGGTCCGGGTGGCCGATGACCAGACCTCGTTCTTAGGCACGACGATCTGGGCTTTATTGCTCAGGACGAGGATCAAGGCGCGGCGCTCGTTCACCACGGAGAGGGGTTCGTAGCTGGCGTTCAACACCAATGCGCGTGCCATATGTTCCTTGAAACCCAAGCGTAGCTTGACTAATGACTACTCCGCGACAGTGCCGATGGCGCGACCAACGGCCACCGCCAATGCAGTCTGCCAACCGTCCGACACCGCGCCCGACCCCTCCTTCGGACCTCCTTCGGTCAAGGCCCCGACGGTGATCACTCCGTTCTCGAGACGAGCCGCGGTCAGCTCGGTCGGCACACGTCCGACGACCTGGGACCAGGCGTCGGCCAGACCCTGTGCTATCGCCAGCCTCGATGCCGGCACAATTCTGAATGAACGGACGCTCTTCGACTCCACCTCGACTCGTGCGCCATGCTCGATTGGGGTGATCCGTACCTTGACTCCGATCGGCGAGAGCGGACTCATCGCTGGACCCGGGAGTGATTCGACCGGCAACGGTCGCTCCGACCGCACCCCGTAGGCAACGAGAACGGTCCGAAGCCTCTCCATGACCTGCAACTCGTCGGCACCGGGATCGAGCTTGATGTTGATGCCTCCACCGTCATCGCTCAGATCTACTTCCACGGCCGCCACGCCAGGGATGCCCTCGAGACGATGGGCCAACCGCGACATCAGCGGCTCCTCCGAAGTCTTCGCATGGCTCGGCGCCACGACAGATAGTGGATCAGATCGATGGTCGAGACTGACGAGTTGTCGCCGTAGGCGGTGTGCGCCCGCCAGCCCAGATACCGCGATGACGGAACGACGGCCCCTCGTTGGCGCGTCGCCAGGTAGGCCCGGATCGATTCGATTGTCAGTGCCGGTCGACGGAACAGCGCGTGGAACCATACCCGCGCTTCCAGCCGTTGCCTCTCCATGCCGCTCCCTTTAACTGCCCCTATGGAACAGATTAGCTCGCACACTACGACGCTATCACTAGAGTTCGGTGAAATTCCTGGAAGGTTCTCAAGGTCTTGACGGATCTAATAGAGGTCTTCGGCGAGCGATTTGACCGGATCGCTTCCAACGTCGAGACCGTCATCCAAGGTAAGCGGGGCACCATCGAACTCGTGGTCATGGCTTTGGTAGCCGAGGGCCATGTGCTGGTCGAGGACGTTCCCGGTGTGGGGAAGACACAACTGGCCAAGTCTCTCGCCAGATCAATCGACGGAGCCTTCCACAGGATCCAGTTCACCCCTGACCTCCTCCCTGCTGACGTCACCGGGATCTCGATCTGGGACCGTGATCGTCGCGAGTTCCAGTTCAAGGCAGGACCGATTTTCGCCAACATCGTCCTGGGCGACGAGATAAACCGCGCCAGCCCGAAGACACAGTCGGCACTGCTCGAGGCCATGGAGGAGAGACAGGTGACCTCCGATGGAATCACCCGCGCCGTTCCCCTCCCCTTCATCGTCCTCGCCACGCAGAATCCTCTCGAACACGAAGGCACCTACCCCCTGCCCGAGGCCCAGTTAGACCGATTCATGATGAAAGTGGTCATCGGCTACCCGGACCGGGAAAAGGAACTCCAGATGCTCGAAACCCACGGAGTGCGTTCCACTTTCCACGAGCTACGCCCGGTGTTATCACTCGGCGAGGTGGGCGAGATGATCTCGATCGCGCAAAGGATCACGGTCTCGCAATCGGTGAAGAACTACATCCTCGACCTGGTCGGGTCGACTCGGGAACACCCTGATGTGCAACTAGGGGCCTCACCGCGGTCCGCACTGTTCCTCCAGAGGCTGGCGCGAGCCCGGGCAGCATCACAGGGAAGGGATTTCGTCATGCCGGATGATGTCAAAGCCCTCGCCAGACCGGTGCTCGAACATCGAGTGTCACTACGACCTGAGGCTCGTATGCGCGGTCGTTCCGTGCCCGACCTGGTCGACGAAGTCTTGGACGGGCTGACTGTCCCTGGGACCACCTCCCGGATCGCAACCTGATGCCCACAGTGCGCGGCTGGGGGCTGCTCGGCGCAGGAGTGGCCCTCGTCGTGTTGTGGTACTACCTGGGGGATCCAGAGCTCTTCCTGGTGGGGATCTTCTTTGCTATCGCCACCTTGCTGGCCAGCCTCTATGTCCACTTCGTTCCGACGGGTGTGGTGGTCGGCCGGAGGATCCCTTCCGGGAGCATCCACAGTGGTGACACGATCAGTATCGAACTCACGCTTCAGGTGCCACACCGGACAGTCCGCAACCTCCGCTTGGTCGACAGCGTGGGAGGTCTCGGGCACGCTGCGTTCGAAGTCGCAGCAATCAGACCGGGCGACAAGGCCAATGCCGCCTACAAGGTGACATGCCGGCCCCGAGGTGTATATCGGGTCGGCCCCTCTACGGGCGTGGTGACCGATCCTCTTGGTCTGGCCGAGCGGCGCATTCCGAAGGGCACCGTCGACAGACTCGTCGTCTACCCCTATATCGAGGATCTGCGCTTCCCGCTCCACCGGGGGACCCGGGCACCGATCGACGCCCGTCGCCAGGAGCATCTTCATCGGGGCGGAGAAGACTTCAACACACTCCGCGAGTACCAGATCGGCGATGACCTTCGACGTATCCACTGGCCGTCGTTCGCCCGTACGGATCAGGTCATGATCCGGCAACTCGACGAACCGTGGCAATCGCGATCAATGGTGGTACTCGATACCAGGGCTGAGCTCTACGAGTCCGACAATGCCTTCGAGACCGCGGTATCGGGGGCCGCCAGCATGATCACCTACCTGGTCTCCAAGGGACAGCCGACCGACCTCTGGACCACCGAATCGGCCGTGGTCGACGCATCGCACTACTCCTCAGCGATGGAGCGATTGTCCGCGATAGGACACCACGAAGAGGTCGACATCGCTTCGGCCGCCGCTGAGGTAAGGGGACGGGGTGGAGGCGGGCCGCTGGTAATCGTGACCGGGGCCGCCGATCGCGACCTACTCAATGTGACGTCGATGATGTCACCTGACTACGCCCAGACACTCGTCATGGTGGTGGCGAGCAGTACGCCTCAGACCATCGTCGGATTCAATCGGCTTGGCGCAATGACGATTCAGGTGCAACCCGGTGCTGCCTGGGCCCACGCCTGGGAGGCTGGAATGAGGACATCATGGGAAACCGTCTCGGTCAGATAGCCGGACTCGTCCTCTTCGTCATGGTCCTGGCGCGTCTCGACCGGCTTTTCACCGCCGGAGACAATGCCTTGCCCTGGCCGGTCATCCTCCTCGCCACCATGCTTCTCGGGATCACGGTGAGATGGCTACTCACCCAAGCACGTGCTCCTGCGGGACTGGTCAGCCTCCTCATGATCGTCGGTGCTGTTCTAGTCCTACTCCGGGTCACCGTCCCTGCAACACTCACCGCAGGAGTCCTGCCAGGTCCCGAGACCCTCTCAGCACTGGTCAAGGAGCTGGAGACAGCCTTCTGGATCTTCCGGTCCGGAGTACCGCCGGTGACACCAACACCCGGCATTGTCGGGGCTCTGGCGGCGCTGATGTGGATGCTGGGCTCCCTGTTCGCCCTCGGAGCCACGAGCGACCGACTGGGGCTCATGGTGCTCCCCCCCGGAGTCTTCTATCTCCAGATGGCGGTATTGGACAGGACACCCGCCAGTCTGGCGTGGTACGGGGCCACTGCGGTTGTGGTCGCCTTGGCCTGTACCTCCCTAGCGATGAGGTCCGGGAGTATGACGGGCCGCACCCGGAGCGCTACCGGTAAGCCGAATGCCATGCGATCGATGCCGGGAGCCACTGCGTTGGCCGCATGTGTCGCTGTGATGACTGTTCTCGGGACGGCGCAGGCAGCACCGTTGATGTCCGAGTACGGCAATCTGCCGTGGCGCGACATCTCAGGTGCAGACGGGATCGGAGGAGGAGTCGCATTCGATCGGTTCATCGAACTCCGACAGCGACTCCAGAGTCGACAGAACGCCGTCGTTTTCCGGGCCGCTTTCGGACCCGACTCACCCCCGGCCGACAGCATGTACTGGAGGATGGAGACACTGGACTCGTTTGACGGGACCGGCTGGCGAAGGTCCTCGAGTCAGATCAGGGCTTATTCACCAGGGGCGATCATCGGAGACCCCCAGCATCGCTATGCGGGTACCACGCAGGAAGTCCTCCAAAGGGTGGTGGTTGAGCAGTTGATCGGGCAGGTCGTGCCTACGGCAGGCCATCCCACATCCGTGTTCGACTTGGCGGTCCCTCAAAGCATCACTCCGAGCCTGGTCAATTTTGCAAGGGATGGGTCGATCACGTTCGCACCCGGACTCTCAGCCGGTTTGAGCTATCAGATCGCAACCGCTTACCCAGACATGACTGCCGACCTCGGTGCCTTGGCGACAGGCACCGATGGAACCCTCAGCCCACTCTTCGCTGCTGCATCGGCAGCGGGCCAGTTCTCTGCAGTTGCCAACCCATCGCCGAGAGATCTGTCCAGACCTTCGGACCTGTCCAACTACCTGGCCCTTCCCCAAGGAATCCCGATCTCGCTGGTCACCATCGCAAGAAACAGGACGTCGGGCGCCTCCACACCATTCGAGCAGGCCTGGATGCTTCAACACTGGTTCAGAGACTCCGGCGACTTCACGTACTCACTCAATGTGACCACGGGGAGCCAGGCGCTCAACATCTCGGATTGGCTGTCTATCCCGTCCAGCCAGAATTACAGGACGGGGTACTGCGAACAGTTTGCGGCCTCGATGGCCATCCTGGCACGCACCCTTGGGATCCCGAGCCGCGTGGTCTGGGGTTTCGCACCGGGAAGCCAAATCGACGTCGACGGTGTTCCCATCGTCGAAGTCAGAGACACCCATGCCCACGCCTGGGTGGAACTGTGGATAGACGGCTTTGGCTGGGTGATGTTCGACCCGACTCCACGTGCCGGATTCCTGCCACCAAGTCCCACATCGAGTTTCGACCCTGACCAGTTCGTGGTGGCACCACCCGACCCAAGCATCTCGAACCCATTGGATCCGGACCTCCCTCCCCCAGTGTTCGAAGACGAACCCCCGGTCGGTGGTGGTGGTGCCATCGATCTCGAAGATGCTGCAGGATCGATCGTGCCCGTGGTCACGGCCAGCTTGGTGTTCGCTCTGATTCTCATAATCCTTTCCAAGAGAGCGCGTCGGGAACGACGAATCAAACGACTGTCTGACGGTGATGTCACCGCAGCTTGGGAAGAAATCGTTGACCGTCTTGTGGACATGGGCAACCATCTCGATGCCAGCCTGACCCCCACCGAGCTGACCGTTGTGACGGTGCCCGAGCTCCGTCCCCTTGCGGTCTCGTACTCGGCCGCCGTCTATGGCGGCAAGACCGGTCTGGGGAGTCCGGAGGACCTGACCCGTGCCGAGGAATGGATCGAACTGAGTTACGACCGACGCCACCTCGTATTTGGTGCGATCAACCCACGGTCCCTGTTCAGACGCTGATCAACGGGGGCTGAGGGTGGTGGTGACGGATTAGGAGCCGGTGGCCTTCATCTCGTCGGCAACATCTTCTTCGACCCGGCGAAGCATCCCCAGGAACCCATCCCTGTCGAGTTCGAACTGGGTGACATCTTCTTCCACATCGCGGGCGATTTCGTCGATGGCCACGAAGAATGCCAGCTGACCCTGGCGAAGTGCGTCGAGGATCTCGCCGTCATCATTGCTGACCGTGAAGATCGACTGGCCATCGGTGACCAGCTTGACCTGAGCTAGATGGTCGTCCATGGCCCCTTCCCGTCGGAGGTAGTCCCAGGCCCTTCTGACCCGTTGCAACGACATGCCGTTGTCGAGGAGGCTTCGGACTACCCGGAGGGCGACAAGATCGCGGAATGAATAGAGACGACGAACTCCAGGGCGACCCCTGCTCCCTTGGACTGATGGCGCCACCAAACCAACTCGATCCCAATAGCGCAATTGATGCTGGGTGCATCCACTCAACCGGCATGCCTGCTCGGCTGTGAAGGCCTGATCTTCCACTCGTGCTTCCAAGAACTTTCTAAAACTTCGCGAACCGGTTCGGGTCCGTCTCCAATGCTCCGCCCCATCCAACCGTATCTCCGTATGTATGGCGGGGTCGGGAACAATAGCCAGATTGTTCGGCGGACCGCAGACCGGAACGGGGTCGACTACTCCTCGAAGTCGTCGAGCAATTCAGGTTCGTACGAGTTCCACCCTTGAACTCTCAGAGCCTGGACCAGAGAGGTCGCCGAGACCACGAGGATCACAAAACCGGCCGCCGCGATATAGGTCTCGGTGATGAAGAGAACAATCACGGCAAGTCCCACGAGAACTCCCACAGCCGAAAGACGAACTCCGATTCGTTTGGGACGCTGGATCCTCTGGACAGCCTTGGCCAGCTCAGGATCTTCCTGATAGAACTGACGCTCTATCTCGTCGAGGATTCTCTGTTCCTTGTCATCAAGCGGCATTCTCTACACCCAGTGCGACTTTGCGACTGCTTACTTAAATCCTACACCGGCTTGGGAAACATCGAACCCTGAAGTTCAACCGTTTTCGTCGATGAGTCGAGCCGACTTTATCGACTGGTCACCGAATCGGCCACGGACCTCGAAGATTGCATCTTCGACCCGGTCCCACCCATCATCGACCTGAAGCTCGAGTTGGCCGATCTGGTCGATTGGCACCAGCTTCGAGCCTCCTAAACCGAGCAATCGAACCGGTTGATCGACACTGACTTCGTCGAGGAGGGAGACACCGATCCGATAGATCTCCCGCCAACCCTGGATCGCGCTTTTCCCGGTTCGACTCCGGGTTACTGTCTCGAAGCCGGCATACCGAACTTTTAGGGTGACCATGCGGGATGCCAGGCCATTTCTGCGCAATCGAGATGACAGCCGGTGGGCGTGGGCGAGAAGAGCGGCACGCAGGACCTCCGGGCCCTCGAGGTCTGTGGAATAGGTTTCCTCGACCGACACGGATCTGGCTTCGATATCGGGCTCCACCGACCGGTGGTCCACACCGGACGCAAGACCCAGCAAGTGGGCCGAGGCGTTCGGACCGACCGCCCTTGTCAGGGTGGCGGACGGTAGTGCCGCTATGTCTGCCACGGTCTCGACACCAAGACGTTGCAACGCGGCCAGGGTGGCAGGACCGACCCCGGGAAGGGCCTCGGCGGGAAGGGCCTGCACGAACTCGAGTTGTACGTCCTCTGCAACATGGAACAGACCGTCCGGCTTGGCCCGCTCTGACGCCAACTTTGCGACCAGCTTGTTCGAGGCAACACCTACTGAGGCCGGCAAGCCGAGTTCTCTCCGGATGGAGGCCCTGACCTCGTTGCCGACTTCCACCGGCGACCGGTAGTGTCGACGCAGACCCCCGACATCCATGAAGGCCTCATCGAGGCTGAGACCCTCGACCAGCGGGGTGACTGATCTGAAGATGGCGAAGACCCGGTTAGACACCTCTTCGTACTTGCCATGGCTTGGAGGGACCACTCTCAATTGCGGGCAGGCCCTGAGCGCAGTGACTGTCGGCTGAGCGGAGCGGACTCCAAACTTCCGCGCTTCGTATGACGCACTGGCGATAACGCCACGTGGACCGACACCCCCGACCGCCACCGGAATCCCATTGAGGGAAGGGTCGGCGAGACGTTCGACCTCGACGAAGAAGGAGTCCATATCTACGTGAAGGATCGTTTCGGTCCACACGACACCTGAAGTTACCCACGGTTAGTGACAAGACCGGCCAAACTGTCGCTAATGGCTGCTCTGGTCCACCTGGTTCGACATGCTGAGGTCGACAACCCCCAACATCTCGTTTACGGGTCTCTGCCCGGGTTCGGGCTCTCTCCCCACGGGAAGGAGCAGGCCCGGCGTGTCGGCCGCTATCTAGGCCCCCGTCCGGTAGTTTCAATCTGGTCCTCCCCTCTGGAGTCAGCCCTTCGCACCGCTGAGGAGATCGCAGCACGATCTGGCGTTCCCGTCCGCGTCGACGATGGTCTACGCGACTGGTCAATCACCGACCGGTGGAAAGGACTTCCCTGGAATGCGGTCAAGGAGTCCTTCCCTGGAGAGCTCGAGGCCTATCTGGCCAATCCTCGGTCGATCACCTTCGCCGACGAAACCCTGGAACAGGTCGCCGATCGGGTGGCCGGGGTGGCGAGAAGACTCGATGTGGAACACCCCCACGGTGATGTGGTGATCATCTCCCATCAAGATCCCATCCAGGCGGGCCGTTTGAAACTGACCGGGTCCAGCCTTTCCGAAATCCACGACGACATTTCCGACCACGGAGCAGTGGTGACACTTCGACCGGGGACTGCGTGGCGTGAGGAAACTCACTGGTCTCCTGGCGAATCGCCCCAGTTCGGTGACAAGTCCGATCTCAGGGTTATTGCCGCCACCGACGGCCCGCCGCGCGCGACTCCCGCCTGAGTCGTGCCAGACTTCCGCTCGTGAAACTTGGTGCCGGGGCCGTCGCGCCCCTTGTCGCGGCTCTTGCCTGGACGGCGGTCATTCTCGTCACTCGAGAACCCGGTCAGGACCACACCACTCTTCTGCTGGGTATCGGTCTGATGCTCTCGGCGACGGTCGCCATGGTGGGAATGATCGTTGTCCAAGCCCGTTGGGCTCACCGTCTGGGATGGCTTGTCCTCCTTGCCACCGGTGTGGTTGCGGTCCGGACCGAGACCTCACCCTGGTGGTACACCGCCCTTGCCATCTCAGCACTGTCCGCGATCGCTTTGGTTCTCAGCGCTTCTCAGGTCCGGCGGCTGCCGGCGGCGACGGGCCCCCCTGAACGTGCCGTCCTGGTCACCCTTCTTCTGTTGGGCGTTCCTTTCATGGTCGGAATATCGGTGGAGGCCCCGGTTTGGGCAGCACTCTCGATTGGGCTGTCCGCGCCGGCGGTCGCCCTGCTCTACAGCCGGGTCATCATCGGGGGTCTGCTGCTCGTGAGGCTAGGCTGGCCCTTGCTCACCCTGGTGGCGTCCGTGTTCGTCCCGTCGCCGGCGTGGATGGTTCCTGTCAGCCTGGCGATAGCTGTGGCCATCCTCGCACATGACCCGCTGGTGAAGACCGCCTTCCACCCCGTCCGTGAGACCGGCTCGACCTTCCCCATCCCTCCCGAGTTGACCCCCAAAGACATTCTCGATGCAGCCAGGCTCGATGACAGGGGTCGTCCCAGATGAGGCGCCGACCAAACCCTTGGGTGGTCTTACCCTCCCTGTCCATGGGGATCCTCGCCGCGGTCGTCGCATGGTGGATCACGGATGCGACCTGTCGGTACAACAGTTCCGTGGGCGTCGGATGTCCTGGCTGGGCATTCTTTCTCACCACCGTCAGTTTCCTGGGGGTGACACTCGGAGTTGGCCTGCTCCTGGTGTTGGTCTACAGAAGTCTCTCTGAATGGAAGGAACGGTCGGGCTAGGGCCCCAAATGCTCGAGGAGGATCTGCCAGTCTCCATGTGATCGCTTCAGGACGCAGGTCCCCCGTCCTCCCCCGGAGGCGGGCTCGCCATTGATCAAACCTTCCCAGGCGAACTTGTAGTGGGCCACCGCCACGCTCTCGGACCGTTCTATCCAGTTCAGCTCCGAGATGGTGTAGGTCTCATCCCTTATCAACTCGAAAGTCGTCCGGAAGGCCGCCTCCACTTCTCCCTTCCCGACGAACGTGCCACTCGAGAACACCGCAACACAGTCCTCGTGGATCATCGGTGCGACTTGTTCCCAATCCTGGCTGGTCAGGGCAGCCTCGTAGCGACGAATACAGTCATCCGGGCTCGAGATCACGTCCATCTCCCTGGCGACCTCAAACCCGGCTGAGGATCAGGGAGACGTTGTGGCCTCCGAACCCGAAAGAATTCGACATGACGTGGTCGAAATTGGCTTCCCTGGCCTGGTTGGGAACATAGTCGAGATCGCATTCCGGGTCCGGGGTGGTGTAGTTGATCGTCGGAGGCAGAACCTGATCGCGCAACGCCATGATTGAGATGATCGCCTCGACCGCTCCAGCGCCGCCCAGAAGATGACCTGTCATCGACTTGGTCGACGAGACCGGGGTCCGGTAGGCACGTTCGCCGAGTGCGATCTTGATGGCCGCCGTCTCAGTCGAGTCGTTGGCCTGCGTCGAAGTCCCATGTGCGTTGATGTATCCGATACTCTCGTCCGGCAGTCGGGCATCGTCGATGGCCGCTCTCATCGCCTTGGCCGCTCCCATGCCACCGGGTTTGGGGAGCGTTATGTGATAGGCGTCGGCCGACATTCCATATCCGGTCACTTCGGCCAGGACATCGGCACCACGGTCCCGCGCATGGTCGAGACTCTCCAGGAGCAACACCGCACCACCTTCGCCCATCAGAAATCCATCGCGGTCGGCATCGAAAGGTCTGGAGGCCCCATGAGGGTCGTCGTTCCGGCTGGTGAGTGCTCGAGCCTGGGCAAACGTGGAGATCCCGAAGTCGAGAATGGTGGCTTCAGCGCCGCCTGCCACCATCACATCGGCTGCGCCCCGTCTGATGATCTCGGCGGCGTCTCCTATCGCGTTCGCCGATGCACTGCACGCTGTGACAACACATGACACCGGCCCGGTCAGATTGTGTTCGATCGAGACCAACCCGGCAGCCATGTTGGGAATGATCCGCGGCACCCCTGTTGGACTGACCCGGTCCGGGCCACGCGAGCCGAGCGTATTGATCTCGTCGATGAACGAGCTCATCCCCCCAAAGCCGGCGCCCACAATCACACCCGTCCTGGACGCAGCCTCCTCATCGTTCTGGAAGTCGATCCCGGCATGCGCCATCGCCTGACGCGCAGCGACAATGAAGAACTCAGAGAACCTATCGAGTCTCCTCTTCTCCTGTGGGGTGAAGTGTGCAGATGAGTCCCATCCTTTCACCTCTGCGGCAATTGTGGTCCGATATCCAGTCGTATCGAAGAGTGTGATGGGGCCTGCGCCGGACACCCCTGACCGCACCGCCTCCCAGGTTGATGACGCGTCGAGTCCCACCGGGGTGACGGCACCAAGTCCGGTGACGACGACCCGTCTCCGGTCTGCCGACACAGGTGCTAACCGGCCAGCTTGCCGTGCACCAGGTCGATCGCCTGACCCACGGTCATGATCGACTCGGCCTCATCGTCGGGGATCTTGACGTCGAACTCGTCCTCGAGTGCCATCAGTAGCTCGACCACTCCGAGGCTGTCCACATCTAGATCCTCCTCGAAGTGGGCACCGTCGTTGATCTTCTCTGCGTCGAGTCCGAGTTCGGAAACCAGGACCGTGGTGAGACGGTCCGATACGTGCTGTCTATCCATTGGTTCTTCTCCTATCTTGTTTGTTGGCGCAACTTATAGCGCGATCCCTCCATCGACCGCGATCACCTGCCCGGTGATGTAGCCGGACCTATCCGATGCGAGAAAGTCGACGAGGGCCGCCACCTCCTCGGCTTCTCCGAACCGTCCCAACGCGATCGCATTCTCTGCGGTCTTCTTGACCGAGTCAGGAAGTATCGCCGTCAGGTCCGTCGAGATGTAGCCCGGAGCAACCACGTTCGCCGTGATCCCCCTCGAGCCGACCTCCTTTGCCACCGACTTCGTGAAGCCGATCAGCCCGGCTTTCGAGGCCGCGTAGTTGGCCTGACCGGCATTGCCCTGGATCCCGGCCACGGACGCGATGGAAATGACCCGCCCCCATTTCGCCCGGACCATGTCCCGCAGCGCGGTCTTGGTACACAGGTAGGCCGAACGCAGGTTGGTGGCGATGACGATATCGAAGTCCTCCGCCGACATCCTCAGCAGCAGATTGTCCCTGGTGATACCGGCGTTGTTGACCAGAATCTCGACCGGTCCGAACCTCTCCTTGGCCTCTGCGAAGAGGGCCGCCACCTGATCCTCCTCGGACACGTCGGCGAGCACCGCGTGAGCTTCGCCTCCAGCAGCCGTGATTTCGGCGACCACCGCGTCGGCCTCAGCAGCACGACGGGCGTAGTTCACCACCACCTTGTGTCCGGACCGACCCAAAGTGAGTGCCATGGACCGACCCAAACCCCGGGATCCACCGGTGACCAGCGCTATCCGCCCTGAGGTCACGACAACTTCTCCGGCAAACCGAAGAAGTCGAAGTTAGGTTGAAGCAGGTCGAGAGTGGTGCGGTCGGTCGCCGGTAGTTCGACATCGGATTTCTCGAGAGGCTCGACGCGGTCCCCCCAGCGGTAGGCAACCGAACCCCAGGTCAGACCACCCCCGAACGCGGTGAACACCACCACGTCACCAGGCTTGATCCGCCCCTGTTCGAGGGCCTCTGCGAGAGCAACCGGAATGGTCGCAGCTGATGTGTTCCCGTAGGAGGCGATATTGACGTACATCTTCGAATCGTCGAGGCCCATCCGTCTAGCCGTGGCATCGATGATCCTCACGTTCGCCTGGTGGGGTATCACCAACGCCACGTCATCGAGAGTCAAACCCGCACGATCCAGGGCCAACGCGGAGGATTCCGCCATCTTCACGACGGCGCGGCGGAAGACCTCCTGACCTTCCATGCTGATGCCGGACTTCCTCGGGTCGAGAGGCCTCCTGTCACCGTAGGAGCCATCTTCGGGCACTTCGAGAATGTGACCCACCGCTCCGTCCAGCCCGAGATCGGAGGCGAGAACACCAGCTGGCCCATCCGACGCTTCCAGGACCACGGCCCCGGCGCCGTCACCGAACAAGACGCAGGTGGTGCGATCGGTGAAGTCCATGATGTGGTGGAGTTTCTCCGTGCCAACCACCAACACGACCTTGTTGGTACCGCCTCTGATCATGTTGGTCCCGACGACGAGCCCATACACGAACCCCGAACATGCGGCATTGAGGTCCATGGCGGCGGCATTCCAGGCCTGAAGGTGCTTCTGCACGACACTGGCAGTGGAAGGGATTATGGAGTCTCCGCTGCAGGTGGCCACCAGTATCAGATCAACCTCATCGACTGTCTTTCCGGCAGCGGCGAGTGCGCGGTGGCAGGCAACCGCCGCCAGTTCGGACGCCTCGACATGACTGATCCGACGCTCCTTGATACCGGTCCGACTTGTGATCCACTCATCAGTGGTCTCGACAAGTTGCTCCAGATCGTGATTCGAGAGCACATTCGGGGGCATGCACATCCCCCACCCGGTTATTTCGGCCGTCAGCATCGTCTCACCACTTCACATCGTACCGAGGCTGTCGACCGCCGTGCCGATGTCGGCCTCATCCGATATCACCAGAACCGTCGCGTCGGGAAGTGTCTTCCGCGCCATGCCAGCGGTCACATCACCTGGACCGACATGTAAGAAGGTGCGTACACCGGACTCCCACATCGCGAGGAGGCTATCCGCGAACCGGACGGGCGAGACGACCTGACGTGTCAGGGTCGTCCTCAGGTCCTCGACTCGGTGGGGTCGGGCGAGAGTGTTGGACCACACCGGGAACCCGGGCTCAGAGATCACGATCGCCTCCAGCGCCTCCTCCAGTTCAGCCACCGCGGGGTCCATGAAAGACGAGTGGAAGGCGCCGGCTACTTTCAAAGTGATGACCCTTCGCACCCCGAGACTGCCCCCATTTGCATGGAGCCACTCCAGATCATCCAGCGAACCAGCCACCACGACCTGACCTGGCGAATTCAAGTTGGCGACCTGGAGTCGTCCGCCCAATTCTCGGCGTGCCGTAACCAACCCTTCGGCCAGGTCGAGATCAGCCCCGATCAACGCCGCCATCCCTGAAGGCTCCCGGTCGGCCGCCTCAGCCATAGCCCTGCCTCTCATGGCGACGGCAGTCAGTCCATGCTCAAAGCTGAAGGCTCCGGCTGCCGCCAACGCGGTGTACTCACCGAGCGAGTGACCGGCGGCCGCTGCCGGCACGGCTCCGAGTTCCTCCTGGAAACACTTCCAGAGGGTGTAGGACACGGCGTACAGAGCGGGTTGGGCGTGTTCGGTCCTGGTCAACATCTCTTCGGGGCCATCGAGACACATGCTCTTCAGGGACCAGCCGAGCAGATCATCTGTGGATTCCCCTAGGAGATCAGGGCGCTTCTCGAACAGGGAGGCACCCATTCCGACGAATTGACTCCCCTGGCCGGGGAAGAGGACTGCGAAGCTCACCACGGTTTCCGACCCTTGGGAAGATCGATGGGTTACGACAACACACCGAGGAGGCGGTCCACGTCGGCGGCATCGACATCCCGATGAGTGACCAGACGCCAGAAGCCCCCGATCGGCTTGTTTGCCACCAGACCCCCGTCCTTCAGACGCTGACTGACCTCGGCCCAGCTCATTCCCAGCGTCGAGAAGTCGACCCGGACCATGTTGGAATCCACAATGTCGGTATCCACAGATCCGGGGAACCGCTCGGAGATGGCATCCCCCAGCTTCCGGGCCAGAACATGGTCTTCGATCAACCTTGCCCTCCCGGCCAACGCGACCCTCGCCGCAGCGGCCAGGACACCTGCCTGACGCATCCCACCACCCATTCGCTTCCTCAGATAGCGGATCTCGGAGATCACATCGGAGTCTCCACACACCATGGATCCAACGGGAGCACCCAGTCCCTTGGAGAAACAAAACTGGATGGTGTCCGCAGTCGCCGCCCACCTGTCCGCCTCGACCCCCGTAGCGACCACTGCGTTGAAGATCCTGGCCCCATCGATGTGGACCGAAAGACCGTGTTCACGTGCCTTTGCCGATGACGTCTCCATGAAATCGATAGGGATGACCCGACCACCCGACATGTTGTGGGTGTTCTCCCAGACCATGAGCCCGATTCGGGGATAGAAACCGACCATCGACATCGCCCTGTCGATCTCGTCGACGCTGATCCGACCACCCTCCCCGGGGACGGTACGGAACCCCACACCGGAGAAGGCCTGAGGAGCACCACCCTCTATCGACCGCACATGACTGTCCTCGTGGGCAAGCACTTCCTCACCGGGATTGGTGTGATACATGATGCACAACTGGTTCCCCATCGTCCCCGTCGGCACGAATAGCCCCGCAGCCTTTCCCGTGACCTGGGCTGACTCCTCCTCCAACAGGTTGACGGTGGGGTCCTCGCGATAGACGTCGTCTCCCAATGGGGCCGACGTCATGGCCGCAAGCATGTCAGCTGTGGGGCGGGTGACCGTGTCGGAGCGGAAGTCAGCTACACCGTCAGGAAAGGACATGCGCTGATGGTAATCGGGGCGCTTCTAACCGCTGAGACGATCGATTATCGAGGCGATCCGCTTCGGCACCAAAGAACGGGAGACGCGGACGGCCTCGCGTACCAGGTCCAGGACGTCGCCAGGGCCGTCCCAGTGCTCCCGAACTATTTCGGGGCCGGACCGGTCGATGAGCGAGTCGACGGCGAAAGCCATGATCAGGATGTCGTCCAACACCCCTAACACTGGAATCACATCGGGAATCAGGTCGATCGGGCTCATCACATAGGCTGCCGCGATACCAAGGGTCAACTTTGCCCGACGCGGGACTCGCGGGTCCTTGAGAAGCCGACTCACCAGCTTGACCATGTTGGGGATCAGGAAAACGGCATCGGCGGCGAAACGACGCGCCTGTAACGGACTCCCATCCGGTGGGATCACTTCGTCGGGACGGACACTGTTACTCACTCGATCTCGATTCTCTGCTTCCGGTTTTCCACTTCATGTTCGCTCCCCTGAGTTCTTATGCCACCCATCTCGTCGAACACCGCCTCGACGGCCTTGAGTGCTTCGATGAGTGCCTGGACCATGTGAAAGGCAGCCCGCCGCCCGGCGCGCCCCATGGCCACCCGCGTCGGCGACGGCTCTTCACTCATCAGTCACCCGATTGGCGAAGACGACCCTGAGGGTTCCCCCCTCCAACCGCGCCGCAATCACGTCACGTCGGTGGAGCGCATCGGGTAACACGAAAGACCTTCGATAAGGTCCCGCACTGACATAGATCTCGTTGCCCTGGCGGGTCACATCGAGGTCGGCCTTGTCGACGAAGGGCATGTCGAGCTCCATCGTGACCTTGCCGTCGCCCTCGGTGATCCGGAACGGGCTCACCGCCTTGAAGTCGGTCACCGGATCGAGTTCTCCGTACAACTCGTGTGCCATGAACCGGAGACGGTCCAGACCCACCATTTCGTCATCGAAGAGTCGGAGCCGGAGACGTGGCACGTCCGCAAAGGCCTCGTCCACCGCATCGAGATGACCCTTCTGAATGGCCCTCCACCTCTCGAAGTATGGATCGGCGACGATCTCGGGCAGGACACGATTCACTACGACCCCATCGACTCCGTAGCCGAACAGGCCCAGGTAGCTGTAGGTCCGACGCGCCTCATCGATGACCATCTTCTCCGGATTGACCACCAATCGGGCAGAAGTGACCTCCGGGTTGGCCATGAGTTCCCGAACACCTTCGACAGACTCGAAGATCGATTGGGCAGCGGAGAAGACCTCATCCTTAGGCAGGGGGAGGTTGGTCATCCTCCCCAGAAGTGGCCGGGCCGCCTTCATGATCCGGCGCTCTGTTGGAAGCACCTTCTCGAAGTACCAGGAAAGAACCTCGGGCAGGGAGAGCAAGCGCAGGGTCTCCGCAGTCGGGGCGCAATCGACGACAATCACGTCGTACTCCCCCGATCGAGCATGTCGGTTCACTTCGATGAGCGAGAACAATTCGTCCATGCCGGGGAAGATCAGGAACTCTTCCGCCTCGATACCGGCGGCGCCACCCCAGTCGAGGACCTCGATGAGCTGGTGCCTTATAGACCCCCAGTACCGGTCGAGCTGCTGCCGGGTGTCGATCTGCTGCCCGTCGAGCCGGTCGACCACTGGGCCCGGATCTGAACCGAGTGGGAACTCGAGGGCATCGGAAAGGGAATGCGCCGGGTCGGTGGACGTGACCAGGACGCGATGACCGGCGTCGGCTGCGGCGAGGGCCGTCGAAGCGGCGACTGTCGTCTTGCCTACCCCGCCCTTGCCTGTGACGAGGACGATTCGCATGTCAGCCTGCCTCTGTCACTCGTTTACGCAGCCCACGAAGGGCCGTGGTGACAATCTGCTTCTCACCCTGACGCTTGATGAACCCCGGGATGATGAACTTGGTTTGCACAGTGAAGGAGTAGGTCACCTCTGTCGACCCATCGACCGGAACGAACTTGTACGACCCATCGAGACTCTTGAGGTCGTCGCTCTCGTCGGCCGACCACGACAGGATGTTTGGTCGATCGTGGCTGTAATTGAGGACGTAATCGATCTCCTTGACAAAGATGTCCACCACGAATCGGGCCCGGGAGACCCGACCGTCATCGTCGGTTTCGAGCACCTCGACTGTCTTGACTCCTGTGGCCCATTCCGGATAGGCCCCGACATCGGCGACGACGTCGTAAAGCGCCTCGGCTGGAGCATCGATCTCCAACTGCGCAAAAGTTCCCTCTGGCATTCCTAGCTTTCGTTCGTGAAGAAAGGAGCCTACCCAACCTTGCCGATATGGACACCGGCGTGGTCGAGTCTGAGGTACCTGCCAGTGGCCCGGAAATACCCGGTGTTGAAGCACCGGGTCGAGCCCACGCGCCAGGTCGTGGCTTGGGGTTGGTGGATGTCACCGAAGAAGTGATACCGGGGCTGATGCTCCCGGATGTAGGCGAGAACGGCCTCCGAGCCTCGCTCATCGCGATCGGTGATCACGTCATGGCGTAGTGCTCGGATGGCTGGGGGGATGTGTGTGCAAAGGACGTCGACCGGCCCCAGACCAGCCAGGAGAACCATCATCTCCTCATCGGAGGTCTCCCCTTCTGCCTGCAACGGGGTGGGCACTCCCCCTCCCACCAGCCCCAGCCGGAAGCCCTCGACATCGGCGACCTCACCGTGGGCGAACCGGTATCCGTCAGGCAGGCTGTCCACCATCATCGAAGGGCGGTCGACATTGCCGTGGATCACGAGGCCCTCACCACCGCTCAGAGCCGCCATGATCTCGTCGTACTGACCCTGGTACACCTGGGCCAGCTTCTCCCGGATCACGTCGATGTCCTCGCCGGCCGCCCTCATCCAGGCAGCCCGCATCCCGGCGAAGTCCCCACGCGCTCTGGCTTCGGAGTTGGCCGCCGCCGCCCCCATTCCGAGAACCTCGGCGACCGCCCCCTGGCCGGTCCGATAGTCGGTCAGGTTGACCAGATCACCCAGAACGATCAGGGTCTCCTTCAGCGCAACGATCCGGGCGAGTGGCGCGGCTGCGGCATGTATGTCGGATACGAAGATCATCCAGTCGGCGCTTTCGACGCTAGATACCAGACCCAGGCGCTGGAGGCCACGGCCGCCAGCACGGCGACCACCAAGGCAATTTGCCACGTGAAATCCAGGGGGGAGAACTCGGCGGCCATTCCACCCATGCCGAATCCGAGAAACCCTCCTAGGGACATGCGACCCCTGACGCCGAGTCGGTGGTTCAGATCGAGACCGGGGCGTCCCGTGCCTGAAGACAGACCGCTGAGGATGATGACGCCGACCAAGGCCATGATGCCCACACCGAGAACCACCGAGTAGACCGCGATCATCGAAGAGAGGGTACCCGGGTGGGTGCGACAGCCCTCACCGTGCTCCTACCGGCGCTCGTCGAGGAAATCGAGGACCCGTTGGACATATCCATCGGGATCGACATCGTAGGAGCCCACGTGTTCGGCATCGGCAACGGTGAACAGGGTGACGTTGCTGGGAGCTGCCTCGGAGAATCGGATGCTCTGTGACAGTGGCACAGTCATGTCAGCCGTGCCGTGGATGATGAGCACAGGCACCCTGAGGGCGGACTCGGCCCGACTCACGTAGTCGATCGTCTTCCAGTTGACCCCCATCCGCAAGGAAGTGAAGACTTTGGCCGTCCAGCCGAGTGTGATCGGCACATTCATGGGCAGGACCGGCATCCTCCTCTGGGTCGCCGCATATGCGACAGTGTCCCCAAAGTCGACGTTCGGCGAGTCGAAGATCGCTCCCCGAATGTCGTCGATCTGGTGCTTGTAGGCGTAGGAAAGGACATGGGAAGCACCCGTGCTGAATCCGATGAAGACAACACCTCGGGCACCCTGTGAGTTGGCGTAGTCGAGGGCGGCCTTGATGTCCTCCCATTCGGTGGCCCCATACCCATAGAACCCGCTGGGGTCTGCGGGTTGACCGTCGTCATTGCGATAGGTGATGGCAAGCTGGGGGTAGCCGGCCTCCTGGAGGGGTTCGAAGAGATGCTGCGCCTCGGCAGGGGTGGCCCCCCGGCCGTGGACATGAATGACCCATAGGGTTCCGGGTGCGTCGAGAAACCAGGCGTCCATGTCTCCCAGCGGTGTGGGATAAGTGGTCTCCACCAGGTCGAAGTCGCCCGAGACCAGCTCCAGGGAATCCGGGTCCAGATCGAAACCATCTTCGATGAGGACACCCGAGAAGTACCAACCTCCGGCGATGTGCAAGACCAGGGCAAGGGCCACAAGACTCCAGAAAACACCTCTGAAAAACGATCTTGATTTCATGGGACGTAGATTCTTGTCGCTGTCACGCGACTGGCAACAACAAACCGCCTACGAGATTCTCGTCACGGTCAGTCACGGGTATCGGGTCGGAGCCGAACTCAGGTTCCAGTTCGCGTGCCTCGTCGATCGTTTCATCGACCTTCACAGACTGGGCGTCCTCCATGATCGACACGACCGGGGCGGCGCCGGCCCCCAGCAGACGTTCTCTACGCACTAATCCAACCAAACGTCCTTCCTCGGCAACCGCCAGCGTGTTCTCAGCGTGGAATCGGAGAGTGTCCGCCGCTTCCCGCAGCGGGGCAACGTATACGGGTTCTCCCATGTGATGGAACACACGATCCGGAGCACCTCTGACCACGACCGCGCCAGCTTGAGCCGTCCTGCGGAGTCGCGCACCATGGCCAAACATCGCCCTCTGCAGCCACGACCCACCAGAGGCACCGATGACCAGCAGGGCACCCTCCTCCAGTCCTTCGACCAGTTCCGCGATGCCTGCCACTTCGACGGCTCGTCCTGTGATCCCCGGCACAGAGAGCCCGATCCTTTCGAGGACATCGACCGCCGACTCGCCTTCACTGGCCGGAACCGAGGCAGAAACCATCTCGGCAGGAACGCCAAGGGCGCTGGCAAGCCGCGATGCCACCCGCGCGGCAAGTATCGAGTGGGGACCTCCGGCCACGGTGGCCACGACACGCGTCACCTTGTCGGGTTGGAAGTCGATCGGGACCGCGACATTCACCAAATCGAAGTCGCCCGGGATCTTCTTGGATACGAGAAGATCGGCCCGCAGTTCGATGACCGCTTCGATCATGTCCCCACCGACCCGGCTGGGTTCGCCGTCAGCCAGCAGTTCGGCCAGTTCCCCGCACCCGCGACCCCTGGTCCAGACGACCGAGAAGTCTTCATCATGAGAAGGCATTCGCATCTCGGAGCAACAGTCTGCCACAAGTCACGGGCTCTGCTCTGAATTCGTGAGTGTCGTGGCGCGCCCGCCGGAGGTCGAAATCGGTACACCGGTTACCGTGCGTCTATGGAGCTACATGAGGTCCTGAGACGTCGACGAATGGTGCGCAACTACACCGATGAACCCATCGACCCAGCAACATTGGACAAAATCGCGATGTCAGCCCTTCGCGCCCCTTCGGCAGGGAATAGCCAGGGACTCGGTGTGGTAGTGATCACGGATAGTGAGGTCCGGCGACGTCTCGCCAATCTCGCCGGTGAGGACGTGTATGTGGCCGCCGGCTTCGATCCGTGGATCTCAGCTGCCCCCGCACATGTGGTGGTCTCGGTGAGTGAGAAGGTCTACCGTGACCGCTACTCAGAGCCGGACAAGCTGGGGTCTGACGGGGAGCCCATCGAATGGCCGGTCCCTTTCTGGTGGGTCGATGCTGGCGCAGCCCTGATGGCGATCCTGCTTGCGGCGGTAGACGAGGGACTGGGTGCCGGGTTCCTCGGAGTCCACTCAGTCCCCGCACTTGCGGAAGCGATCGGCTTGCCCGACGACCAGATGCCGATCGGGATCGTGACCGTGGGACATCCCGCCCATGACCGACGTTCTTCGAGTCTCGACCGTAAACCCAGGGATGAGAACGTGACCGTCCATCACGACCGATGGCAGGCCTAGAACCAGTGTCGTACGACATCACATCGACCGCCAACCCGACGATCAAACGACTGTCGGGTCTCCGGGAGAGGTCGACCCGAGACGCCGAGGATGTGTTCGTGGTCGAGGGTCTCCGGCTCTTCAACCGTGCGGTGGAATCCGGTCTCGAGCCGATCGAGGTCTATGTCGACGGTTCGGTCGAGTCCGGTTGGGATTCGGCCGTGCTGGTACACCCCGAGGCCCTCGACAGGGCTTCTTACCGAAAGCGATCTGAAGGGGTCATCGCGGTATTTCCCCAAGTCAGGATGACCCTCACCGATCTCCACCCAGCAGATCCGGCATTGATCCTCGTCACCGACTCGGTCGAAAAGCCGGGCAACCTTGGTGCGGTGCTGAGAACTGCCGATGCGGTCGGGGCCGACGCAGTGATTGAGACCGGGCCAGTGGACCTGTTCAACCCGAACGTTCTGCGCTCTTCCACTGGGGCGTGTTTCACGGTTCCGACCCTGGTCTGCAAGCTCAACGACCTGGTGCCGTGGCTCGAAGAGCGCGGGATAAGGCTTTTCGCCGCTGACCCGTTGGCCGAAATGACACTGTGGGAAGCAGACCTGACCGGACCGATCGCCATAATGATCGGGGCCGAAGACGCCGGTCTCAGCCCTGCTGCGCTAGCCCTGGCCGACCAGCGTTTCTCCATCCCCATGACGGGACGAACCGACTCTCTGAACACTTCAGTTGCCATGGCTGTGTTCGCATACGAAGCAGTCCGCCAACGACGCCAAGACTCCTGACTGACGACCCCTAGGGACACCCCATCAGGAGGACCGGGGGAATCTGTCCCTGACCGCCCGTAGCTTGCGCTCCAGGAGGTCGAAGATGCTCATCGATTGTGGACAATGCGCAATGCAGCACACGAGTGCCTGTGACGACTGTGTGGTCACCTTCCTTTTGGGGACCAAGCCGGTCGAGCTGAGTGATGCCCAGTCCGATGCGGTGTCCAATCTCGCCAGCGCCGGATTGGTCCCCCATCTCAGACTGATCCCGGTCGACCGGGAGAAGCGGGTCTCCTGACCGATGCCCCATCTCGGACTCCTGAGCGAGACCCATCTTCAACCCTCGTTCGATGACCTCTCCGTGCCTCTGTATGAGGTCACGTTCTGTGTCCTCGACCTCGAGACCACCGGGGGGTCACCAGCCGACAGCTCGATAACCGAGATCGGAGCGGTCAAAGTTCGCGGCGGTGAGAAGATCGGAGAGTTCCAGACGCTGGTCGATCCCGGCCTCCCCATCCCGCCCTTCATAACCGTGCTGACCGGGATAACCGACGCCATGGTGATCGAGGCCCCGAAGATCGAAGAGGCCCTGCCGTCCTTTCTCGAGTTCATCGGTGACTCGGTCCTGGTCGGACACAACCTTCGCTTCGACATGTCATTCATCAACGCTGCGGTCGACCGCCTCGAATATCCCCCTCTGGAGAACCAGCAGGTCGACACTCTCGCCCTCGCCCGTCGACTGGTCAGGGATGAGGTCAGGAGTCTCAAGCTCTCCACCCTCGCCAAACACTTCAGAAGTCCGGTCATGCCCACCCATAGGGCCCTCGAAGACGTGCACGCCACGACCCATCTCCTCCATTCGCTTCTCGAGCGTGCCGGATCGATGGGTGTGACCAACCTCGCCGATCTCATATCTCTCCCCACCGCCCGAGGGTCCTCGTACTACTCGAAGATCAAGCTCACCGAAACACTCCCACGGACTCCCGGTGTCTACATCTTCCACGATCGGGACGGGATCCCGATATATGTGGGTAAGGCATCCGATCTGAGGGCCCGGGTCCGCCAATATTTCTACGGCGACACCAGACGCACCATCGCCAACCTCATGCGGGAGCTTCACTCCATCGAGACCATCGTCTGTTCCTCCCCCCTCGAGGCTGAGGTGACGGAACTGAGACTCATCCACGCCCACCGACCCCGGTACAACCGAAGGTCCCGCCCACCGAAGAGCTCCCACTTCGTCAAGGTGACAGGAGAGAAGTTTCCCCGCCTCTCGGTGGTCAGGAAGCTGGCTCCCGATGGTCTCGCCTATCTGGGGCCTTTCCGTTCCCGCAGGGCTGCCGAAGAGGTGGTTGCCGCTCTCTGGGATGCGACACCGGTGCGACGTTGCAAATCGCGCACCGGCTCCCAGACCGGCAAGTGCGCCAGTGCCCAGATAGGGGTGTCATCCTGCCCGTGTGACGGCTCACTCGACTCAGAGGAGTACTCACTCACCATCGGCCACCTGCTCGATGGGATTCGTTTCGACCCGGATCGGCTTCTGACACCACTCGTGGCCCGAATGGAGCGACTCTCACTCGCGCAACGGTACGAGGATGCCGCCTGGGCCCGCGATCGTCACGAGATCCTGGCCAGGGCCCTTCACGGACGGCAGATCTGGCAGGCGCTGACAGGAGCGGGGACGTTGGTGCTCGAGGACTCCCGTGGTCGGAGGGTCGTGATCGACCACGGCATCCTTTCTGATCCCGGACTCACCGTGGTGTCGGACCATCAGGTTGCGGTCCCCGAAGTCCCCCCTTCGGTCGAGGCTTCTGAGGAGATAGGTCTCATCTGGCGCTGGCTGGAGTCCTCCGACATCAGACTGGTGGATGCCACCGGGTACCTGGCCCTCCCCATACACCGGGTTCGAAGACTGAAGCTCCCCTCACGATCTGCGGCCTGACCTCTCGCCCGCCTTTGGACACCACCCCGGCGCACCTAACCTGACCACTCGTGGAACCTCTGGTCTCCCTCAACCAAGTAGGTACCTCACTGGGGGGCCAGTCGGTGCTCAAGGGTCTCGACCTGTTTCTTTCACCTGGCGAAACCATTGGTGTCGCCGGGCCCAACGGATCGGGCAAGACCACCCTCCTCCGTCTGCTTGCCACCCTCATCGCACCCGACCGGGGCGAGGGACAGGTTCTTGGGGCAGCATTGGGAACCTCGGCTGTCTACCCGGTGCGCCCTCTGATCGGAGTGATTGGCCACCAGCCGTCATTGATCTCGGAGCTGACGATCGAAGAGAACCTGAACCATGCGGCCACTCTTGGCGGCATCGAACTGGCTCGAGTCACGAGAGCTCTTTCAGCAGTTGGTTTAGCGGGGGCATCAGGCCGAAGAGTCAACGCCAGCTCATTCGGGATGAGTCGCAGGACCGAACTGGCCCTCATCCTCCTCAGACGACCCCGACTCCTGCTGCTCGACGAGCCCTTGTCCGGGTTGGACGGTCAGGCCGCCGGACTGGTGGCTGCCATCGTCGACACCATCACGACAACCGGTGGCGGGGTGATGGTGGTCTCCCACGATCCTTCCCATCTCTCCGGTTGTGACCGGGTCATGAGGCTTCCAGACGGTTCTATCGAGGAGACCCGATGACGTTCTGGACCCAGGCCATCGAGGTGGCTCGAGTAGACCTGCGGGTGGAACGACGACTCGGCGACACCTTGAAGGTCATCGTGCCCTTCGCGGTCATGGCACTACTCGTGTTCCCACTGACCCTCGGCTTACGGCTGTCCCTCGTGCGCGAGATCGGCACCGGGATCTTCTGGGCTCTCAGCATCCTCTTCGGAATGCAGATCGCTCTCAGACTCTCCGCCGGGGACACCAGCGCCCGCAAAGACATGTACGCGTTGCTCGGGGTCGACCCGGCGGCGCGTTTCATCGGTAGGTGCATGTCGGGAACCCTGCTCATGTTCGGGTTT
>JBGTEJ010000043.1:0-33632 GCA_041747855.1 Acidimicrobiia bacterium
TCTCGGCGGCGTCGAGGTCTCCATCAGCCAATGCGATTTCGACTCGAGCCGGGAGCAGGGCACCTGTGGCCAGCGACGGATGGGCGAGTCCTGTGTCCAGTGGGGACGTCTGGGCCAGGGCTCCAGCGATCGAAGCGGCCGCCTCAGCGACATGGCCGCGATTCAACATGAGAAGGGCCATCCCCGGCTGGGCGGGATGGCCGTAGCCGTACGCAGCGGCGAAGGACTCTTCAGCGCCGGCGAGGTCGCCCATCCGACGCTTCACCTCCCCAATTTCGTAACGGGCGAAACCGAGAGTCCCTAACAGGTTGAACCGTTCGAGGGTCTGACAGGCCGCCGACGCCTGCTCTATCGCCTCGTCCCAGGCACCTTGCAGACGCTTCAACTCGGCGCGATGCACCTGGCATACACCGGGATAACCGCCGATGCTGCGGTCAACCATCCACTTCTCAGCCCGATCCGTCCACTCGGTCGCCCGTCGGTAGTCAGCCAACTCGCTGCATGCGGAGATGGTGATGCAGTAAACGTCGGAAGTCGACCTCAGGTTCTTCTGCTCGGAGGTGGCCATCACCGCCGCCTCGTCGATCAGAGCCATTCCCTCTTTCCATTCCCCCATGTAGACCATGGCGGCCCCCTTCATGCCGAGTACCACGGGTGCGACCTCCTTCGATCCGGTGCGTCCCGCGATTGCCATCGCTTCGTCGGCCAAAGCGATGGCCGGCCCCAGATTTCCACCCGCCATGATCGTGGCGTACAGCTTGTGCATTGCCAGCCAGGCGTGGGCTGGTGACTCGGGCTCTGACTCGACGAGTTTTTCCGCTCGGGCTAGCCAAGCCGAGTAGACCGACATGGCGAGACGGCCGGATGCGAGGTATGCCAGACGTGCTGCCACCACCGCTGCTTCGATAGGACGATCAAGCTCCAGGAAGCCGGCGTACGCCCGCTCCAAAGCGCTCTCTGCCTTCTCGGGGTCGCCAAGCCACCAGTGGGCGTCGGCGAGCAAGACCAGGTCGTCAGGGGCGAGACCTCGATCGCGATCGGCATCGCCGAAGGTCTCGATTGCCCCGGACCAGTCGCACGCATCGAACGCCCTCCGACCTGCGGCCACTAACTCCACGATCGAAATCCTAGTTGAGCGAACAACCCTATTCCGAGTCCCAGTTAGCCAAGGACCCGCGATTTGACGGTTAACTTCCGAGTCCGGGTCGAGGTCGAACAGTCAAGCGATAGGAGGAAGCAAATGACGTCGGTGGTGATCAGTCGCAGAGTGTTCCCGCAGTCGTGGGTGGTCTCGGTGCTCCTGGTAGTCGGTGCTGCGGCTCTGACCGCGTCTGCTGCCCAGATGAGGGTCATCCTCCCCTTCACGCCGGTCCCCATCACCGGTCAGACCTTCGCGGTTCTGCTCACCGGGGCCGCCCTGGGATGGCGTCTCGGTGCCGCAGGTCAGGGTCTTTACCTTCTTGTCGGGATCCTCGGGGCACCTGTGTTCAGCGAGGCCAGGGGAGGCTGGGAAGTGATCACCGGAGCAACCGGTGGCTACCTGATCGGGTTTCTTTTCGCCGCGGCCCTAGTCGGTCGGATGGCCGAGTCCGGTCACGATCGGTCCTTTGCCAAGATGTTCACCGCTTTCATCGCCGGGTCTGCAGTGATCTATATCTTCGGTGTGATTGGTCTCATGTCCGTCACCGGATGGCCCTTGTCCGAGGCCGTCGACAAGGGAGTCGTCCCGTTCCTGTTCGGTGACCTGATCAAAGCAGCTGCGGCAGGGATCCTCCTCCCCGGTGTCTGGAGACTCCTCAAGGATCGATGACGGCGTAATCCTGTTCCTTCCGATCCCAATACTTCGTTCATCAATGCCTCTCACTTCGTAGGGGGCGTCTCACCACTGTGTGATGGGTACGGTTTTGGCCAGCGGTTGGGTCGACTTCTGGCTCGTCACCACCCGGCGCCGCATCAAGACCCAGGCAACTACCAGCAGGATGAGGGCGTATGCCGCCGCCCCAGCGACGAGGAGTGGGTCGGGCGCAACTCCAAGGAAGGCGACCTGTTGCAAAGCCTCGATCCCATAGGTGGCCGGCAGGAGATAGGAGATCATCCGCACCACCTCGTTCATCCGGTCGAGTGGGATGAAGAACCCGCTGAAGAAGATCGAGATGAGCAGCAGGATCATGGCGTACTGGATCGCCTCGCTCTCCGTTTTCACCGCCGCCGAGATTACGAACCCCGCCCCCAGAGAGCCCATGATCACGAGGAATGCCACGCCGCCGTACCACAGCCAGGAACCGGCGACGTGGAAACTGAAGCCGTACATGGCACCCACTGTCAGGCAGGTGGCGATCAGGCCACCCAGAACCAGGTAGGCCAGGTACTTTCCGGTGAGGGCCTCCCCGGCGCTCAGCGGCGACACCCGGAACAACTCCACCGAGCCCAGCGTCCGCTCCCTGACCACCGACAGGGCAGCGAAGGTCACCGCGAGATGCTGAAGGAGGAGGGCCACCACACCGGGGACGTAGAAGTGAGAGAAGTCGACCTCGATCCCTCGGGCGTTGCCGACCGTAGCGCTGAACGGGCTGACCAGGACCCTCGGATCCACGTCACGCAGCGCTGGGAGGTTTGCCTCGATGACGGCGAGGTCATCAGAGAGTTGGGCGAGGGTCTCCTGGTTCTGCGCCTGAGTCGCTCCCGGCTCACGGAGCCGACGCGACCCCTCCAAGGCGCGCGCCAGAGCCTCCCAACCGCCCTCTTCATCCCCGAGCGTGTCGCCGACGGCGTCCCCCAGACCGGCCCGATAACTGGCCAGGGCCCCGAGGCCCAGCAGGCCTCGTTCCAGGGCGAGTTGGTCGGCAGGGGAGAGCGGCTCGCCGTTCTCATTAGCTGTCGACATGGAATCCACGGCGGTTCGGGCTATAGGCAGAGCCTCCTCGACCGGTTCGGACTCGCGCTGTCCACCGGCCACTACCTCACGGAGGATGGCCCGGTTGAGCTCCTCGACAGCAGAGGTGGCGGCCAGGTCGATGAAGGTGCGTTGGAACGGGTCGATCTGGGAGTGGTAGACCTGGATCGGTGCCTGCTGGTTCGACCTGATCAGCTCACCAGAATCGGGCGGGATCACAACCAGAAGGTCGGCCTCGTCGTCGGCTATCTTGCTGCGTGCCCCGGCCTCGTCGGTGGTCACTTCCACGAGGTTGATCCCCTGGCCCAGTGACTCAGCGAGCTCCCCGCCCCGACCCTCCAGACCGCTCCCGGGGGGTACCACCAGGATGGTGTCGAAGGTGGGTCGGGAAGAGTCGTAACCGAGCCCGAATGCGAGAAGGATCAAGAACGGGCCGATCACGAGGGTCAGGATCAACCTGGGCTGACGCAACACCTCCATCAGGTCCTTTCTGAAGAAGGCGATGGTGCGAGTCAAACCGCCGGTGGACCGGCTCACGCTGCGTCTCCGCCGCGCTGGCCCGCCATGACCGGGTTCCCCCTGGCGGGACTCTCCGTTTCGGTCGCGGTCCTGGTCAGCCTTGAGACGAGCTCGACGAACACGTCGTCGAAGGGGGGCAGGTAGGGTTCGATCGATTCGATCTCCAGTCCGGCGGTGGTAGCCCACCCCGTCACCCGTGGCGACGCCGCGCCAGCGTCGGGCACGACCAGCCTGACCGTCCCCGGCCCGATCTGCTTCATCTGAGATGCCTCCGAGGCCTCATGGAGGGCGTCTCGTTGCCCGGGATTGAGCGGGCCGGTGAAGACCACGTCGAGCAGTTCCCCTCCGTACGCCTCACGGCGAAGGCCATCCGGTGTGTCAACAGCAATGAGGCGGCCCTCGGCGAGGACCCCAACCCGGTCGCAATATGCGGCTTCCCCCACATACTGGGTGGTGATGAACAGGGTCCTTCCCTGGTCGCGCAACTCGGCCAGTCGGTCCCAGATCTTGCGTCTCAGGATGGGGTCGATCCCGGCGGTCGGCTCGTCGAGGAAGAGGAGCTCAGGGTCGTGGACGAGTGTGGCGGCCAGCGCCGCCCTACGTTGCATCCCACCGGAGGCGTCGCCGAGTCTGCGGGAACGGGCATCGTCGAGTTCGACGGCCTTCAGCTCCTCCATGATCCGGCTTTTCCTTCGGGAGCGGCCCATCCCGAACAACGAGGCGGCAAAGACCATGTTCTCCCAGATGGTCAGGTGGGGGTACATGACCGAGAGTTGGGGCATGTACCCGAGTTTGGCCCGGTCGGACTGGTCGAATCGGGCCGGGGCTTTTCCGAAGATGGTGATCTCGCCCGCGTCGGGTGCGATGACACCGGTGAGGAGGCGGATGGTGGTGGTCTTGCCCGACCCGCTCGGCCCGATGAAGCCGAAGATCGTACCCGGATCCACGTCAAGGTCTATCTCCCAGACACCCACTCCCTCGGCGAAGGCATGGGTCAGATTCCGCGCCCTCACGGTCGCCCCGTTCTCTTTCATTTGGCGCCCCCCTACCCAGCGGTGGATCCTCCCAAACAATCCGAGTCGGCTCGTTTCGACCCTTTGCTCGTGGGGTATCAACTCTTCGTGACTTTGGTTATCAGACCTGCCACGACTCCCACACGGCTCGGGGTGGCGGTATCCCGCGTCGGGCTCGCTGGGCTCGTCGGGGCCGTCGCCCTGACTGTCGTGGCCTTCATCGTCGTCGGCGACGTTTTCGACCGGCTCGAAGACTCATTGGAGATCAGCGTCGAAACGGTGGTCACCGTCGATGAGACCCTCGAAGCGGCCTCGGACGCCATGGCCTCTCTCGACCGGGCCCTCGACACCGTTCGAGCCGCCACCGAACAGGCTGCGTCGTCTTCAGAGACCGTCAACGAGGCGGTGGGCCAGGCGGTCCAGATCATCGGCATGGAGTTGCCGGCAAGTATCGACGCGATTCGTACCGCCATGCCCGCGCTCATCGAGGCCTCTGGGGTGATCGACAGCACCCTTTCCGCACTCGCCTTCTTTGGTGTTCCGTACAACCCGGACACTCCCCTCGACGAGGCCTTCACCGAGATGGACAGGGAACTGGCGACCCTCCCCAACAGCCTCCGGGCGAATGCCTTATTGCTCTCCGAATTGGTGCCTGACGTTCAAGGGTTTCGCCTCCAAACAGAACTGCTTGGAGTCCAGGTGGGGGAGATCCAGACGACGGTTCGGGAGGCCGGAGAGATCATCCAGCGTTATCAGTCCCAGACGGCCAGGTTCGACGAGGTGATCCAAGGTACCCGGGACGACTTAGGCAGAAGCGCCCTCCTGGTGAGGCTGCTCGTCGTACTTGCCGGAGTCCTCGCCATAATCGCAATGGGGGGTCTGGTGGTGGCAGGCAGGGCCATCTCGAACCTGGAGTCGAGACCGGGTTGAACCAGACTCCGAACCATGCCGCAACGGCGGAATCCCCGCGATCCGAACCACCCTCGAATCTGACCGTTGCATGGCCACCCATCAGCTATTGGGTAAAAGTGGCAGCGGCAGTAGTCGTGGTGGTGGCGGTGGCTCGCGCCGTCGGGATGCTGGGCAACGTGATCCTCATTTTCCTGGCGGCCTATGTGATCTCCCTCGGACTCCAGCCCATCCTCGCCCGCCTCGAGGAGAGAGGAATGCGGAGAGGAGCGGGCATGGCCCTGATAGTCCTGGGCGGTTTGGTGGTCGCCGCCGGGCTGGGTGCGGTCATCGTTCCCACCATCATCAGTCAGGCGATGAACGCAATGGAATCGCTCCCCGAGTTGGTCGCCGGGATCGGTGATTCCTGGCCAGCCATAGCCGGATTCGTCGACGATCTCGCCATACCCACTGACTTCGAGACCGACCAGGCGTTCGAATTCCTAGGGGGCCTGGCCCTAGGAATCTTCAACACTGTCACCCTTGTCGTGCTCGTCCCCTACTTCGCAGTGGAGTTCCCCCGAGCAAAGCTGCAGATGCTGCGTTTGCTCAAGCGCGACCAGCGAGAGGATTTCGTCTACATCATCAACCAGGCCACCGAACTGACCTCGAACTACATCATTGGAAACCTGGTGATCAGCCTGATTGCGGGGATGCTCTCCTATCTCGCCTTCCTGCTCATCGGCCTGCCGTATGCGCTGGCGCTGGCGGCGTGGGTTGCGATAACCGACATGATCCCCGCTGTCGGGGCCCTGATCGGGGCCATTCCGGTTCTGATAGTTGCACTGCTGGTAGGCCCCCAGGAGTTCATCTTGGCCCTGGTCTTCATCGTCGTATACCAGCAGGCCGAGAACTTCCTGCTGGTGCCTCGGGTGATGAAACGGGCGGTCGACTTGCGGCCACCGACCGTTATCTTTGCCATCCTCATCGGCGGTGCGCTCGGCGGCATCGTCGGGGCGCTCCTCGCTTTGCCGGTGGCGGCCATGGGCAAAGTCCTGCTGACCGAGTTCTTCATCCGCAAACGGGTGGACACGGTCAGGGACGAGAACGCAGTCAACTTGCTGGGACGGCAGAAGAAGAACCGGGGGCGTCTCGGCCAGCGACCACTCCCCTGAGGGTTCCGACCCGATCATGCGTGTGCAGGAGACGTCCTAAACTTTCGCACCGTGCACGTCTAAGTGTGTGTAGGGGCATCTCTCATACGCAAGGACTATCTACCAATGCTGCGGAGTCCCGGGAGGAGTTCGGCAGCCTGTGTGGCCTGGGCCTCGGCCGATCCGCCCATGGTGATCAGGATGAACTCGGTGACGCCGAGTTCGGCGAACTCTTCGATCACCGGGACGATCAGGCTGACATCGGGACCTGGTCTGAGTTGGACCGATTTCCTTACCTCCGTCGGGTCGCGACCGACATCCTGACAGTGGCGGTCGAGAACCCCCGACAGCTCGGCGAACTCGTCGGTGTCGGCTCCCGGCCAGTTCCACACATCGGCGTGCTCGGCGACGAGGCGAAGGGTCCGCTTTCGCCCGCTGCCGCCGATCCAGATCGGCGGGTGGGGTTTCTGGACAGGCTTGGGCTCGGCGATCGCATCCTCGAGTTGGTAGTGCGTTCCTTCGAAGGTGGTGGTGGGTTGGGTCCAAAGGTTCTTGACGACATGGAGCGCTTCTTCGAACCGGTCCATACGCTCGCCGACGGTCCCGAACGGGAGGCCCAGCATGGTGTGCTCGTTCTCCGCCCATGCGGCTCCCAAACCGAACTCGAGCCGGCCACCCGAAACATGATCGACCGTGGCCGCCATCTTGGCGAGCACTCCCGGATGGCGGTAGGTGTTTCCCGTGACCATGCATCCGATCCGGACACGGGTCGTGCTCTCTGCTGCGGCGGCAAGCAGGGTCCAGGCATCAAATATGTCCAGAGTGGGATCACCTCCTAGGGAGGCGAAGTGGTCCATGTTCCAGAAGTGATCGAATCCAGCCTCGTCGGCGATCCGCCACACTGTTCTGTACTCGTCGATGGTGGCTGCCTGGCTCAACTTCAGTCCGAATCTCAAGTCAACTCCTCACTGGCTGATACAGCCGAGAGTAGACAGAGGGGTCAGGGCGCGGCGGCGTGGAGGAGTACGGCGTCGAGGGGGCGTGGGACCCGAGACAGGTCCAAGGCTTCCACCAACAGGGCCGCATACCGGGCTTTCCGGCCGGAGCGGGAACCTATGAACCTATGGAGGTGCTGTTCGACCGTCCGTTCCCGCTGGGCTGGTTGAGCTTGGAGTCGGCGTAGAGAGCCCAGTTCGCCCTCTGACTTGATGATCTCTATGACCCGGTCGGTGCCGATCGCCCGGATCAGTTCATCCTCGAGGTCGGTGTCGCAGACGAAGAAACCCGCCGACTCAAGTGCCTCCAGGTCGGAGGTGACATCGAATCCGGCCCGGCGTAGGTGTCGGGCGAACACCGCCACCTCGCCCAGATCACACAGCCCCGACAGTCGGGGGTCCCGTCCCCTCGGGCCATAAGTTGCCAGATAGGAGGCAAGATTCGTGGCGCCACCCATCGCTACCACCCCCGTCCTTGTGAGGTCGAGGTCAAGTCGACGGGCCAAGTTGAGGAGTGCGATCCTGTCGCTTTCGCCCTCCACAAGTATCACCGACTGCCAATCCTCGAGCCTGATCACACCCTCGATGGTTGCACTGGAAAGAAAGTCTCGCGACGAATTCATCGCGCTCGGGGGTCGAAACCTCTCGCGTGGGCAAAGGTGACGGACCTGGAGGCCCGGTGATACGCCAAGGTGTGTTCAGCGAGGGTCGACGACATGGCCGAGGAAGAGGATCTCGCCGGTGCCGGTGTGCTGGATGAAGAAGAGGAAAGGACGGTCCACAACGAGGGTCGCGCTCTGGGGCATAGATGTAACACCCACGATCACCGCAGTGGCGGCTGCAGCTTCGGTTCCGATCTCGTCGACCGAGATTAAAGCCTGGTGGATGACGTCGGTGATGTACAACTCGCGGGCGGCGACGATACCGGTGAAGTCGGCACCGTTCGGCATATTCGGGACGGTGAAGGCTGAGACCATGCCCAGACGCTTGAGAGTCTCGTTGAGGTTGAGGTCTGCGCTGAACTCGAACTTGGGGAAGGTGAGATCTACTTCGTAGTCACCCCATGATCCCCGGAGTTGGTCGAGGTCATCGGGGCCGAAACTGGAAGCGATCTCGGCGAAACGTCCAGAGTCGGGGACCACCACGATCATCGAGGCCTCGCCAACGTAGGGGAGGTTGATCGCCTTGAAGCCGTCACCCTCGAAGTAGCCGGTCCGGCCGCCGCCCTTCATGAGTGGGACATTGGTGGTGGACCCGTCGAGGAGCTTCCAGGAACCGTCGGCGGTGAGATCCGGATCGAACTCGTAGTGCCAGGCGGCCTTGAACCAGATTGCGTTCACCAGGATGAGACGTGTCAACTCGTCCACGGCACCCTCGGGGATCAGGTCGACGATCCTGCCCTCGGTCGTCGCTTCGACCCAGGCGTTGACCTCCTGACGGGCGTCTTCGGCGGCGGTTTGGAAGTCGACCAGGTTCATCCCGGCGTCGTAGTTGGCAGCCAGGATCGAAAGGAAGTCCTCGAGGAACGGGTAGCCCTGTTGTCCCCAGAGCGAGTTGGCCACCCGGATGGTGAAGGGGTCACGTTCGTCGTCAGGGTTGCGGACCGGTTCGGCGGTGATCAGCAGGTCGAGTTGGTTGCGTGCCGCGTGGAGACGGTCGTCGGAAAGACGGAAACTGAGGGCCTCGCGCATCTCGGTGGCGGTGTTGCCCCTGGCACCGGCGTAGCTCATGGTCAAGGCTGCGGCGATGCTGTAGGGGGAGAGGAGGACGTTGCCCCCGTCTTCGGCAGCGATCCGGTAGAGGTCGAAGGCGAGTGCGGTGTTGCCTCCGACGAGCTCGATCAGCTCAGCAGGTGTGATGTTGGTGGTGGTCTCCCTGGCAAGACTGGCCTTGAGCAGCTCAACGCCTGGTGGGAGAGTCGGCGTCGGGCTGGTGGGGTTGGGGGAAGGTTGGACCTGGGCGCATGCGGCGAGTACCAGGGTCAAGGCCACGAACGTCGCTGCGGTCCTTCTCATGCGGTTTGGACGTGGGGTTGGCGGAATGGGTTCCCCTGCGTGTGCACTAAGCGACCGTTTCGGTAGCCCGGTGCACACGCCGGGTGTAGGCTCGCGAAAGGTTTAAACCGTGTCACCCAAAATCGTCTTGTGATACGTCTAATAGGTATGAGACGTCTATTCAGAGTTCGGATAGGTGCAGTTCTGGTTCTTGGGCTTGTCGTCGCGGCATGTGGGGTCGAACCCGGGTCCGCCACGCTACCCGAGGTCACCACCAGTACCACTCCGGTGACCACCACATCCACCTCGCCTACTACCACATCCACCTTGCCCTCCACCACGACCACGGTCCCCACCACGACCACCACTCTGCCGACCACCACGACCACGGTCCCGGGAGAGCCCACGGTTTTGGGCCCAGGGCCCGGCGACATCCTGATGGTGGCGGGGGTCCGCTTCAACGATCGCCTCAATCTGAGATCCGCGCCCGGCACCAGCCAAACGATCATCGCAACCATCCCACCGACCGAAATGGGGCTGGAGGCGGTCGGGGAGACCCGGGTCCTCTCAGGTTCGTACTGGACCAAGGTCATTCATGACGGCAAGACCGGCTGGGTAAGCATGAGCTATGTCGGCTACGCCGGTGACGTGGACGACATGACCGCTGTGGTCGTCGACGCTTTGGGCGAGTACCCGGCCGCCCCGACGATGCAGGAATTGGGACCGATCATCGCAGCGGTGTTCGCGTCTGACGACCCGCAGGTCAAGTCCCGGTTGGTCCAGGTGACGGCAGGCAGTGGCGGGAGTCTCGGTGAGATCGTCTACGACGTCATCGGGTTCGCCGACGACTCGGTTGGTGGTCTCCGCCTCCACATCTTCGCCGAGAAGGTGGCTGACGGATACTCCTTCAAGACCGTCGAAGTGATGTTGATCTGTCTCCGCGGAGTCCACTCCGGAGCCTGCGCCTGATCGATCTCGTGCAGCAAACCGCCGCCAGGGCGTCTGCCTGCACACCATGACCTACCCAGGTCCCTCTTAAACTGGCGCGATGGCAGCACCGATCATCCTCGTACCCGGATTCTGGTTGGGGGCGTGGGCTTGGGACGAAGTCGTCGGGATCCTCGAATCCGATGGGCATCGTGTCACCGCTCTGACCCTTCCCGGTCTCGAAAGTGTCGACACCGACCGCTCGGAGGTCACACTCGAAGACCATGTCAACGCGATCACCGACGCTATCGAAGCGGCCGGCGAGCCCGTGGTTCTCGTCGTCCACAGTGGCGCCGGGTTCCCCGGTTATGCGGCCACCGACCGTCTTCCCGACAGGATCGCCGCCGTGGTCTATGTCGACACCGGGCCTGGCATCGGGGCGATGAATCCCGAGTTCGAAGGGGTCGACTACCCCCTACCGCCGTTGGAGGAGATTCAGAAGGAAGAGAACTTCGATGGCGTCTCCTCTGAGAAGCTGGAGGAGTTCTGGTCCCGCGCGATTCCTCAGCCCGGTTCGACGATGCGGGAGGCCGTAGAGCTGACCAACGACGTACGACTCGACATCCCCTCGACAGTCGTGGCCACCGGCTATACCTCCGACGACTACAAGGCGGCGGTCGATGCCGGCTACGGGTTCGTCGCCGGTCTGACCGAACTACGTAACTACGAGTATGTCGACATGCCCACCGGCCACTGGCCGATGTGGTCAAGACCAGAAGACCTGGCGGGATTGATCGGCGAGGTGGCCAATCGGGTCGGGTAGTCAGATCATTCGGCCGGACTCCATGGCCTCTGCCACGGCAATCCCGGAAGGCGTCGTCTCCGTACGAAGGGCCTCGATGACACCGGACTGATCCTCCTCGGACCGGTTCTGACTCAACTTGGCCTTGCCTTCCACCCGCTCCACAACGATCTCGACCCCTACGATCGCCCTGAGCAGTTTCCCGACGTAGGCCTCGGGCGCATCACCGACTTGCCAACCGCTTCGGGACGCCTCGTGGGTGTTGGTGAGTCGTTCGATCTGATCACGAAGCCAGGATTCGTCCCGGATCACCGTCACTGGCCCCGAGAGATGGACCGACGAGTAGTTCCAGGTCGGCACTACTTTGCCGTGTTCGGCCTTGGTGGCATACCAGGAAGGTGACACATAGACATCCGGCCCGTCGACGGCGACCACGGCTATTGACCCGTCCACGATCCGACGCCATTGCTGATTGGCAGCCGCCATGTGGGCTTGCACACGGTCACCGTCCCAGAGGATGGGAAGGAGGCTGACATCTGGTGATCCGTCGGGCCCCACGGTGATCAGGTTCCCGGCCCCGAAGGCAGCCACGAAACGTCGGATCTCAGCCCCATCATCGACCCGGTTGAACTTCGGGGTATACACGATCGAAGGCTAACCAAAGGACCGTCGGGAAAGGCTCCTACTCGACGGTCGAGTTGGTGAAGGTGCGGCGAGGACGATCGCTCCTCCAACGGCGAGGATTCGTGCAGAAAAGTCGGATGAGGGTTCAGAGATCGAATCGGAGGGGTGTCGGCACCGTAGTTGGACCGTTTCGCGGATCAATTCATTGGGTGGTTCACAAGTCGGCGTTTCGCACGGGCACCCCCCCTCGCCCGGACTTCGTCCGTGCGGTTCCCTGACCCGTTGCGGCTATTCGATCAGACTGAATCGGAGTTGGTTGGCGGCTCCGGGAGACGGGCTCCGAGCGTTATCGGGAACGATGTCGAGGGAGAGTATGTAGGCGCTTACCCCGTCCAGGGCCCGGTTGCCAGGGCCCGGCGTGCCACAGGTGATCCGGGAGTTAGCGGGGTTGTTGGGACACGGGCCGGTGTCGTCCACCCCTGGAGTGTGCATGATGTCACAGCCGTTGTTGTTGCACGCGAAGAACGTCGTGTCGATGTAGACGGGAAGGAAGCTCTTTATGTGGTAGTCCGAACCACCGGGGAGGATCGTGGGCTCCCACATCGAAGGGGTGAAGCCGAAGCGGATCGAAGTTCCGAGGTCGTCGTCGAAGACGATCCTGGGCGGCGCGTTCAAAATCGGATCGGGGTTCTTGGCCCAGGCGATGCAATCAACCATCTCCGCTGGCGTGTCAACTGTGTCCGGGTCGCATGGTGTTAGTCCGAGCGAACCGTCATCGAGGAGGAAGCTCCACAGTGGCGTGTTGTCCACCCTCGAAGCAGGTGTCCCGCCCTGGGCGTTCCGGACCAGGGTGCCACCGGACGTGACCTGGATTCGTCCCGGGTAGCTAGTGGTAGGGCTGGTGTATGTGTTGTCACCGTAGAGCATTCCGTCTTCGAGCTGGGAGCCGACACCGGTTTGTGAGGACACGATGTTCGGCTCGGCGTTGAAGTTGGGACAGTTCGCCTGCTCTGGGCGGTCCTCGCCAACTCCGCTTGGGCCGTCGTCATGGGTTCCCAATGGGTGGTCGATCCCCCTGGCGATGTTGGTCACCAGTCTTCCCTGGGTGTCACCGGTGCAACGTGCGGTGTAGCCGAAGTCGGCGTTGCCGTACATGTAGAAGTCCATCAGACCGAAGTTGCCCGTGGTCGGGTTGGCCGCACATGCCCCGAAGCTGGGGTTCGGACCCGACTTGAGACAGTTGTAGTTGGCGAGGGCCGCATTACCCGGGCTGAGGAAAGGGAGGACGCTCCCTCTGAAGCCGAGGCTGGACCCGGCAATGGCGTCGGCGCTTATGGTGATCGTCCGTATCCCCACTGCCTTGGCAATAGTCGTTGGTTTCTCGATGAACGGGATGCTCACCCATGCGCGCTGGTTGTTGTTGGTGAACGCAACACAGTTGGTGATGGGGGAGACCGTGTACCCCGCGGGCGGTGCGGGGAACTTGGCCGGGTCGGTCCAGTCGACCAGCGACGGATCGATGATCGTGGCGTTGGCCACCTTCATGGCTTCGGCCGCGCCATTGCACCGCGATCTCGCACCGCCGGAGAAGCCATTGCACTCCAGGTTCCCCAGACTCCCGGGCACCGCGAATTGGACCGCCGTCAACGCCCCAACATCGGCTGCGCTCTGGCTCTGGCGTCTCTCGTTGAACCCGAACCCGGCGGCGTCGATGGCCACCGCAGCGAAGAAGAGGAGCAGGGTGAAGGTGAGCGTCACCAGGATGAGCGCGGCGCCGTCCTCATCGTTCCGGAGACGGCGGAGGAGACTGACCTTTCTCATGGGCAGGGTTGAGAAGTCGTGTCGGCCCACCCTGCGGGCTGCTCCAGGCGGATCTCGACATTCGAGCTCAAGACCATTGTGCTGGGGATGGCCCACCGCATAAAGCCGGTAAGGGACTGAGCCGGGGCCGAGACGGAAGCCTGAGCAGAGGAGCCGACAGTCCCGGGACTGGTCAAGGTCACCGTGACATTTCGTGCTACATCCATGCGACCGCAGATCTCGGCCACCAGCAGGTCGGTCTGGGACGCCTCCCTCGTCGGAGTGGGGAACACTGGCCCCGCGGGATAGTTCACCGCAGCCAAACGGGCACCCTCTCGGGCACCGTGTCTTACGTCGAGGTTCTGGGTGAACAACCAGGCGAATTCGATCACGCCGAATAGAAGCAGAAGCAGGAGCGGCATGATGAGGGCGAACTCCACCAGGTTCGCGCCACGCTCTCCACGACGCGCTGAACCTTCACGCAAACGACCAATCCTCGCCCCCATGTACATGTAATCGGACGAGAGTACGGCGAGGTTACGGCTCGACCCGGAAATTTTTTCCGAAGAGACCCTTAGTATTCAGGCCAAGCCTCAGATCGCCGACATCCTCAGGGTCTCCAGACCCATGGCGACGGAGCCGACGGTGGGATGGAATGACGGCACAACCCAGGAAGCATCCATTGGTACAGCTTGAACGTTCGAGTCGGGAGGAACTGGTCGTTGACACGATCGGGGCGGCTCGACGCGGCAATCAGGACGCCTGGGCCGAGATCTACCACAGCCTCATCGGGCCCCTCACCGGATACCTGCTCAGAGCCGGCGTAACCGAAGCCGACGATGTCGCAGCCGAAGTGTTCCTCCAGATGGCCCGCGACATACACCGGTTCGAAGGGGACGACGAGTCGTTCCGTTCATGGGTATTCGTCATCGCCCACAGACGTATGATCGACTGGCGTCGCAAGGCCGAAACACGCCCGATTGTCGGAGTGCCCGAGTCAGACGAGCCGCCCGGAGGGGATGTCGAACAGGAGGCCCTCCAGGGGATCGAGTTCACTTCGTTGCCGGGGATACTCGAGCAGCTGACCGACGATCAGCGTGAGGTGTTGGCCCTGAGGGTCGTCGCCGACCTGAGTGTCGAGGAGACCGCCAAGATCATGGGCAGGCGAGTGGGAGCGGTCAAGTCGTTGCAGCATCGTGCGCTGGGAGCTGTGAAGCGGGCGATCGACAAAGGCGGGATTGCAGTATGAGCTGGTTCGCAGATCGGGGACACGGTCAGGGGTCGGCTCTCCTCGAGCGTGATGTGGAGATTCTGTTGTCCGGTCGCCCGGTCGGCAACGGGATGGAAGAACTAGAGGGCCTCCTGGCAGAGTTGAGGACCCCGGTTCCGGTTGAGCGGGACAGTCCTGATATCACCAGACTCCTCATCGAGGCGGCGCGTCTAGCTCGCAAGGCGGACCTGAATCCTGCCCTGCCAAGAGTCGCTACCAGAGTGAGATTCCCGGCATGGTCCCCCGCCGCCGCAGTCGCAGCGATCGTGCTCGTTTTCGGCGCGGTTCCGACCGCGGTCGCCGCCAATACAGCTGCTCCCGGTGATCCGCTGTACGTGATCGACCGAGCCTTGGAGCGGATCGGAGTGTTTGCCGGAGGATTCGAGGAGCGAATCGCCGAAGTCGAACACCTCAATGACACAGGTCGTCACGGGGAAGCTCTGACACATCTCGACGCCTCGCTCGACGAGGTCAGAGGTCGGCTCGGAGATCGACAGTTCTCAATGGCCTTCATCCAGCTGGAACTGGCACATAGTGCATTGGGTTCCGAGGCGTCCGACCTGGTCGACAAGGTAAGACGGAGCCTTGGCGGACCCAGCACGGGAGAAAACCAAGGTCTGGGAAACGGGAATCAGGGTTCGGGTAATCAGGGTCAGGGGAACCAGACCCCAGGCTCGGGAAATCAGGGTCAGGGTTCGGGTAATCAGGGCACCTCTGGAAATCAGGGTCAGGGTTCGGGTAACCAGGGCACTCCTGGGAATCAGGGTCAGGGGAACGAGACCCCAGGCTCGGGTAATCAGGGCACCCCGGGGAATCAGGGTCAGGGGAACCAGAACTCGGGCCCAGGGAAGACTGATGCGCCAGGGTCCGACAAGCCCGGTCGAGGACTCGGTCGCGACCGTTAGCCATTAGTCTCGCCTTGCCCGTCTCCGAGCCTCTGTCTGAGGTCAAGTACTCGGCGGAGGACCAGCTTCGAGTGGCTGTGCCCTGCAACCGCCGAGACTGAAGCCGTAGGATCGAAACAATCAACCAGGGCTACCTCGATGTGGGAGGGGCTGAGCTGTACTACCGGGCGGTCGGCGAAGGCCCCCCGTTGCTCGTGTTACACGGGGGTCCTGAGTTCGACCATACCTATCTGCTTCCCGAGATCGATCTTCTCGCCCATCGGCTTCGGGTCCTGTGTTATGACCAACGTGGCCGCGGCAGGTCGGCCCATGATGTCGAACCCGAGAGTGTCACCATCGAGTCGGAAATCGAGGACATCGAATTGCTGCGCGGCCACCTTGGGTTGGAGCACATCGCGGTTCTTGGCCACTCTTGGGGTGGCCTTCTCGCCGCCGAGTACGCGGTGCGTCACCCTGAAAGAGTGTCTCGGCTGATCCTCATGAACACCGCTCCGCTCACGCACCAGGCATTCCACTTCTTCCGTACCGCACTTCGGGAGTCGCGCTTACCTGAGGACCTGGAGATCATGCAACGGCTGGCCGCGACCCCCGAGTATCAGGCGGGCGATGTCGAGATGGACAACCTGTACTGCAGTCTCCACTTCAAGCCCACGATCGCGGATCCGAAGCTCTTGAATGAGCTGGTGGGGCGTCTATGGGTCAACTTCACACCCGCGACCATCCTCCTGGCTCGTACCATCGCCGGGCGACTGGCGGAGCAGACGTGGATGTTGCCCGGATACGATGTTCTTGGCCGCTTGAGCGACGTTGCGCCACCCACCCTCGTGTTGCATGGCGAGTCCGACTTCATCCCGCTGACGATCGCCCAGGCGATCGCCATGAGACTCGACCAATCGAGACTCGAGGTGATCGAGGGGTGTGGGCACTTCGCCTACGCCGAGCAACCCGAGCTCCTGGCGGGGATCATCGCCGACTTCGTTCTAGGCGTCCGCTAGCGGGCTGCGCCCTTCGCCAGATCTCCGAGGATCTGCTGACTGGCGAACCGTCCCGGTGCACCCATGACGCATCCACCCGGGTGGGTCCCTGACCCACACTGGTAGTAGCCCTCGATGGGGGTCCGATACTGGTTCCAGCCGGGTGCCGGTCTGAAAAAGAACATCTGTGGCGCCAGGAACTCTCCGGCGAAGATGTTGCCCTCGCTCAGTCCCACCGTCCGCTCGATGTCCAACGGGGTGACCACCTCACGATGCAGCACCAGGCTCCCGAAACCGGGGAAGACCTCCTCGAGGCGCTGCTGGACGACATCACCGAACCGATCCCGCTCGGTGTCCCAATCTGACTCTCGCAGGTGATAGGGGGCGTACTGGATGAAACACGACATGACCGCTTTTCCGGGAGGAGCCATGTCCGGGTCGACGTTCGACTGGATACACCCGTCGATGTAGGGCTTCTGGCTGTACCACCCGTACTTGGCATCGTCGAAGGCGCGCTCCAGATAGTCGAGGCTGGGTCCGATGTTGAGGAAACCCCGATAGTGATCGGAGCGGCCCTCGAGGCCCGGGTAGGTGGGGTTGGCGTCGAGGGCGAAGTTGACCTTCGCCGAGGTCCCATCGAACTTGAACCGACGGATGTCCTCGACCAGATCGGCAGGCAACTCCCTCGGATCGACCAGCCGCATGAAGGTGTTCCTCGGGTCGAGGGCACTCACCACCGTGGAGGCGTGGAACTCGGTCCCGTCCTCGAGGGCAACTCCGGTCGCCTTTCCGTTCTTGGTGAGGACCGACTCCACCGGCGACTCGAGCCTGATCTCCGCCCCGTACGACTCCGCCGCCCGTGCCAGTACCTGAGTGAACCCACCGTTGCCTCCCTTGTGGAAGGCCCATGAGCCGTAGTCACCGTCATGCTCGCCGAACGAGTGGTAGAGGAGCACCAGTCCGGAACCCTGCGACCGGGGACCGACTTTGGTTCCGATGATCCCAGAGGAGGCCAGCCAGCCCTGCATGATGTCGGTCTCGAAGTAATGCTCCAGAATGTCGGCTGAGCTGCCGGTCAAAAGTCGCATCAGATTGTGCAGGACCCGCGGAGGAAGGTCAGCGAGATAGGAGCCGATGGCTGCCATACGGGCTCGCTCCTCAGGATCCTTTGAAGTGATGTCCGGAGGGATCGAGTCCATCAGTGGCCTGATGGCATGCACGACCTGCTCCATCATGTGCCCATAGGCGTCGTAGGCGTCGGCGTCGTGCTTGGAGTGACGGGCTATCTCGTGGTGGTTCTGGTTTTTGTCCTGCCCGAGGAAGAGGTAGTCACCATCCTCGGTGGGGGCGAACTTGGAAGGCATGAGCAGAGGCATGAACCCGTGTTTGGTCAACTCCAACTCGTGGATGATCTCTGGGCGAAGCAGACTCAAGGCGTAGGAGAAGGTGGTGAAACTGAATCCGGGGTACAACTCCTCGGTGATTGCCGCACCCCCTACGAGATGACGGCGCTCCAGGATCAGAGTGCGAAGACCTGCCCGGGCCAGATAGGCGCCATTCACCAGGCCGTTGTGTCCGGCTCCGATGACGATTGCGTCGTAGTTGTTCGCAGACATGGTCAGGCAGTCTTCCTCGGTGGGTTGTAGAAGGGCATTCTGGTCACCTCCGCAGCCACCATCTCGTATCGATGATCGATGGTGACTTCGAGGTCGATCCTCGTGCCTGGTTTGGCCAGGTCGGGTCTCACCCTGGCGATTCCGATGTGCCGTTGCAACATGGGTGAGTAACAGAAGCTCGGGGTCCAGCCAATCTGCTCCACGTTCTTGTCGTAGAGCATCATCGCCCCCGACATCGGCTGATGATCTTTGGGGGGCACCATTCCCCGACTGTTGTGGACACGGTTCCAGTCCTGCCAGTCCGCCATGATCCCCACTGTCCTCCATCGAGCGGAGTCCTCCCTCAATGCCTTCTCGATGGCGCGTCGGCCGATGAACGATCGGTCGTCGTCGGCCAGGTCGCGAAGCATCCAGCCCATGTTGAGTTCGTGGGGTGTCGCCCTCTGGTCGTCGTTCCAGGCGAAACGCGCCGAGTCGAAGTCGATGTCGATGAGGATCAGACCGGCCTCGATACGAGTGGTCATCAGTGCGTCCTGTCCGAAGGGGATCACACCGTATGGGGATGCCACCTCGAACAGAAGGTCCCAGGTGTCGACAGCGTCGTCGGAGCCAACCCATATCTCGTAGCCCAGGTCGCCGGTGTATCCGGTCCTCGAGATCCACACCGGCGCATTTCCGATCTTGGACTCCGTTAACCGGAAGTAGCCCAGTCCATCCACCTCCGGGGCCAGCTTGGAGAGGAGATCTTTTGAATATGGCCCCTGAAAGGCGAGGGCACCGAATTGCTCGGAAACGTCCACGATCGAAACCGAGTAGCCCGACGCGAGGTCGTCGAGGTACGCCTGATTTTGACGGGCTGCGGTCAGCAGGAACTCGTTCGCCGACAGTCGGAGGATCACCCCATCTTCGAGTACCCAACCCTCGTCGTTGCACCATGCGGTGTATTGGGCTTGCCCTGGCTGGCACTTTCTTATGTCCCGTGTCAGGACACCGGCCAGGAAGCGCTCGGCGTCCCTGCCCTCGATCCGGTACTTGTAGAGGGGCGATGTGTCGAAGACCCCGGCCGAGTTTCGCACCGCGAAGTACTCGAACTTGTCCGAAACCTGATACCGGTCGGCGGCCAGATAGCCGGACCAATGACTCCACAGGCCGGTCTGGTTGGCCGCTGAGGTGCGAGGGTGGAAGGGGGTGTGACGGATCATGGTTCGCCAATGGCACTGTACAGGGCGGGATTGCACCAGGTCTATGGTGTTTGCTCCTCCACCGCCCAGCAGGCTGCGGCACGTGTCGACTCGACTGAAACCGATCCCGGGTCCATGTTCCGGCATCGCTCCTCGATCGACAGCGGGAGCAGCCCCGACTGAAGAAGGGGACAGCGTGGGTGGAACCGGCAGCCCGATGGCACCTGTTTCAGGTCGGGGATCTCGCCGGTGAGAACCTGCGGCTCGACGCCCTGTGCATCAGGGACCACCGAGAGCAGGGCCTTGGTATACGGGTGGAGGGGTGCGGTTAGAAGCTCCTCGGCGGTGCCTATCTCGACGATCCTGCCCAGGTACATGACCGCGATGCGATCGGCGATGTTCCAGGCCAGGCCGAGGTCGTGGGTCACCACCAAAACGGCCAGTCCCATGTCGTCGACCAGTCCCCGGAGCAGACCGAGGATCTCACCCCTGATCGAGGCATCGAGACTGGCAACCGGCTCATCGGCGAGCAGGAGGGCCGGCTCCATCACCAGGGCGCCAGCGATAACGACACGTTGACGTTGGCCGCCGGAGATCTGGTGGGCGTAGAGATGGAAGAAGTGTTCCGGAGGACGAAGACCGGACCTGGCAAGGGCCCCTGCAACCAGTTCCTCCTCGTTCTCGCGCCGTCCTCTGATACGGAGACCTTCGGCGACGATCTCGTAGATGGTGTGCCGGGGATTGAGGGCACCGGTCGGGTCCTGGAAGACCATCTGGATAGTGGGGTCGTTGAAGATCCGATGTCCGCGTCGCGCCGAAACCCAGTCGGGCTCCTCACCCCTCAGTTTGATCCCACCAGAGGTGATGGATTGCAGCCCTTGGAGGGCCCGAATCAGGGTGGTCTTGCCCGACCCGGACTCTCCGACCAGAGCCACGACCTCGCCGGGCATGATCCGTATCGAGGCGCCGTCGACGGCGCGGGCAGATCCGAAGTGGACATGGATGTCCTCGGCATCGATCAGGGGGGTCACGCCAGGATGCATGCCGCCCTCCTGTCCGGTGCCGAGACCCGGAGGGCAGGCTCGGCGTCCAGGCACTCCGGGATGGCCAGAGGGCAACGGGGATTGAAAGGGCAGCCGGGTGGCAGATTCCCCGGCATCGGAGGGTCACCACCAAGACCCGAAGGCGACATTCGTGACGACATGTCCCCGATGACAGGAAAGGCGGCAGCCAGACCACGGGTGTAGGGATGAGTCGGCTCGGAGAACACCTCGTTGGCCACACCTTCTTCGACGATCCGTCCGGCATACATGACGGCCAGCCGCTCGCAAGTGGTGGTCAGCACCGATAGGTCATGGGTTATGAAGAGGAGGGCCAGGTTGCGTTCCCTCTTCAGCTCGGCGAGGAGGGCGAGGACCTGGGCCTGGACCATGACATCGAGGGCGGTGGTTGGCTCGTCAGCGATCAGTAACAACGGGTCGCAAGCCAGGGCCATTGCGATGAGGACGCGTTGGCGCTGACCGCCGGACAGCTGGTGCGGGAAGGAGTCGGCCCTCGACGAGGGGATGCCGACACTCCCAAGCAGTTCGGAAACTCGGGTCCGCGCCTGGGTCTTCGAGGACGCCGTCCTGTGGACCAACATGGGCTCTGCTATCTGCTCACCGACGGTCTGTACCGGGTTGAGGGCGTGGAGGGCGCCCTGGAACACGATGGCGCCGGTCTTCCATCGCACAGCCCTCAAACCACCAGGGTTGAGACTGAGAACGTCGCGACCGTCGAGGACGATCTCGCCCGTAACCTCGGTCGTCTCCGGTAGGAGCCGAAGGACGGCTCCGGCGATCGTTGACTTGCCACACCCCGACTCCCCGGCCAGCCCTAGCGATCCGCCCCGGGCAATTTCCATGTCGACGCCCCTGACCGCAGGGACCGGGCCGGAGTTGGTGTGATAGGTGACGTGCAGATCTTTGACCGAGAGCACCGTGTCGCTCATCGTCGACCGCCCAGCTTGGGGTCGGCGATCTCTTCGAGGGTTCGCCCGATCATGGTGAAGGCCAGGACGACGATGAGGATTCCAACACCCGCTGGTACGAAGTACCACCAGGCGTTGCGGGTCATCGCCCCGCTCGTAAATGCCTCCTCCAAGGTCTTTCCCCACGACGGGTTTCTCGGATTTCCCAGTCCGAGGAAGGAGAGCGAGGTCTCTGCCAGGATCGAAATGGGGATGGCGAGGGTGGCGTTGGCAAGGATCAACCCACTCACATTGGGGAGGATGTGACGAGCGATTATGTGTCTGTTGCTGGCTCCGAGAGACCGCGATCGGTCGACGAACAGTCTTTGCTTCACGGTCAGAACCTGGGACCGGATGAGACGGGCCATCCAAGGCCAGGAACTGATCCCGATGACCAGGATGATGTTCCACATCGACCTGCCCAATATCGAGGCCAGCACGATGGCCAGAGGCAGGAACGGTATTACCAGGAACCATTCGGTGAATCGCATCAGGAGGGCGTCCACTCGACCACCCCTGAAGCCGGCGATGATCCCAATGGTGGCGCCGATCGCCATGGTGACTGCGGTGGCGGCCACACCGACGAAAAGGCTGACTCTGGAGCCCCAGACGAACTGAGCCCAGACCGAGCGTCGCAGATGGTCGGTGCCAAGTGGTGCGAACTCACCCGGAGACGCCCATTGGGGGTTCCCCTCCGCCCTGGCAACTACCGGGTTGAGCGCTGACTGATCCACAATGAGGGGTGCGGCCAGAGCAAGACTGGCGAACACAAGGAGAATCACGAGACCCGCCATTCCCTGCTTCGAACTTCTGAACTGACTCCAGATCCGGCGGGCAGCCGCCTTCCTCCTCTTGCGGGTGAGACTGGTCATACCTCCTCCACCCTGGGGTCGAGATACAGGTAGAGGACGTCTGCGAACAGATTGAACAGGATCACCGACGCCGAGAAGAGGAGGAAGAGGCCCTGGAGCATGGGAAAGTCGGGACCACGTATCGCCTGGGCGGTGGCTTGCCCCAGACCCGGCCATGAGAACACAGCCTCGACGGCAATCGCCCCCGACAGGATGAACCCGAGATTGAGTGCGGCGAGGGTCACGACCGGGAGTAGGGCGTTGGGTAGGGCGTGACGATTGCGTACGACGCGGTCGCGGAGCCCTTTCGCCCGGGCCACGGTCAGATAGTCCTCCGACATCACCTCCAGGAGCGAACTTCGGGTGACCAGGGCGTACTCGCCGAGATAGGCGATGGTGAGTGTCATCGCCGGGAGGGTGAGGTGCTTTAGGTAGTCGAGCACCGCCGGCAGACCGGTGAGGGTGACTCCGATGGTGCCCATGCCGCCGATGGGCAACCAACCGAGGACGACAGAGAATCCCACCAGCAGCAGCATCCCGAGCCAGAAGTCGGGAAGCGAATAGAAGACCATGGTCCCCGAGGTGATGAAGCGGTCCTTCCAGGTGTTCCTACGCCATGCCGCCACGATGCCCCCCATGGTCCCGAAGATTCCGGCTAGGAGAGCGGAGGATCCGAGGAGGGCGAGCGTGGCTGGCAACCGGGCCATGATCTCACTCCAGACCGGTTGCCGGCTGTGATAAGAGACACCGAGGTTGAGGGTGAACGTCTCCCGTAGGTAGTAGAGGAACTGGGTGAACAGGGGCTGATCCAGTCCGAAGGCGGCTCTGAGATTCTCCTGCAATTCCCTCGGGATGTTCCGACCCCGGAACATGTGGGCCAGGGGGTCGGTCTGGACGATCCGGAAGAGGAAAAAATTGAAACAGACCACGAAGATCAGGGTCAGCAGCGAGCCGACGAGTTTGCGCAGGATCAGCTTTCGACGCCGACCCCGATCTTCAGGGCTTGTCTTGGCCAGGGTCTATTCCCGTTCGTCTTCCGACCGGCGTCGGCTGACGATCAGGGCTGTCACCGCCGCCACCGCGGCTGCCAAGCCGCCGATCAGGAGCCAGTTGGCCCCACCACCATCGTCGGCGGGGGTGGTTCCCGTTGGGGCGGTTGTGGCAGAACCAGGGGCTGTAGTGTCCGTCCCCGGCACGGTTGTGGTCGGTGCGGGTTCGGCAGCCACCGGCTGGAGCAGTGCATAGCTCGGAGACGACATCGTGAACATGATCGGCCCATCATCCGTGGGCTGGCGGACCCAGCCCTCGAATCGGTCTGAGCGATAAGCGTTCAATTCGGCACCACTCACCATCCCGATGTAGATCACGGCTTCGGTAAAGATGCTCACCGCCTCATGCACCTGGCTGATCCGGGCCGCCTCGTCGAGTTCGATCCGTTGTGCCTCGTAGAGGGCGTCCAATCTCTCGTCGTACCAGTTGGCATCGTTCCAGGCCTCGATCTCGTCGGAGATGAACACCGAGAGCATGCCACTCGGGTTGTTGGAGGGTGTCCACCCCCAGTGGAAGGTGTCGTAGTCCCCTTCGGCGATGACGGTCCCCGTTTGGTCACTGTCGAGAGCAACCAGCTCGACCTCGATCCCGATGGCTTCCATCCAGCCCGCGAAGAGCTCGCCGATCGATTGGCCGAGGTCAGTGTTGGTGTTGACGATGTGGCGGATCCGCAACGGGTTGGTGCCGTCTGGCATCTCCCTGACACCGTCGTTGTTGGTGTCCCGGTATCCCGCGTTGTCGAGGATCTCGTTTGCTGTCGCCGGGTTGTAAGCGAACTGGAGACTGGGATCGACTTCGGGAGTCCACTTCGGATTGATCGATGGGTTGATGACGTGGATCTCTTCCCCATTGCCGTACCAGAGGTCCTCGACGATCGCCTGGGTGTCGACGGCGTAGGCCATCGCCCGTCGAACCTCGCGGTCCATCATCGCGGGGTGCGGCTCCATAGCGCCCATACCACCGTTGATGGCGATCTGCTCCCATCCTCCCTGGAACCCGGCCACCACCTCGATGTTCGGGTCGTTCTCCAATGTGGCCACGGCGGACCCGGGAATGTTGGCGGCATCTATGTCTCCCCTCTGCAGGGCGGAGACCATGGCATCGGCGTTACCGAAGTAACGGAAGACGATCTCATCGACGCCGGGGTCGCTGCCTTCCCATCCCGACCAGTTCGGGTTGGCGACCATCGTCACCGACTGGCTCGGGCGATACTCCTGTAGGACGTACGGTCCGCTACCGACACCGTCGAGTGCGTCGTAGGTGGCCGCGGTGTCAGCGTCTGTGGCGACCGGTTCCCAGATGTGTCTGGGGAAGACCAGGAAGCTGAGGCTAGGAAGGTTGGGATCCGGCACCGCGCTTGTCACCACCACTGTTCGATCGTCGGTGGCGACCGCAGTCAGGTTCTCTGTGGTCTCAATGTGGTTCCACCACTCCTGCTCGATCGAGGTCTCGATGTTCCAGACGATGTCATCGGCGGTGAGGGGCGTGCCATCTGACCACAGGAGACCCTCGCGGAGGGTGTAGGTCCAGGTGAGGCCATCGTCCGAGCCGACCCATGATTCGGCGAGGTCGGGTGCTATCTCGAGATCGTTGTCGAACGTGGTCAGCCCGGAGTACTGGAGAGTCCAAACCTCCCACTCGCTGACCAGGTAGCCGGCGTTGGGGTTCAAGGTGTCCCAGTTTTGGGTGAGCCCGACGATGAGGACGACACGATCCTCTTGCGCCAGGGCTCCCGGGACCAATGACAGTGACAGCGCTGCAACTGTGAGCGCCACGACGATGCGTCGCAAACCTAGAACCTCCGTTTGGGTGCGCGGAATGTAGTCGTCTGACGGCACCGATGGACGATTGAACGTCCCGAACTGCCTACATCAGATGCCAGTCGAGGAACCGCTCCAGCCTCCGGTAGAAGTGGACCTGAGGTCCGGCCCGAAGAAGTCCGTGTCCTTCGGTCGGATAGGTGAGGTACTCGAACTGTTTGTCGAGTCGCTTCAACTCCGCCACCAGCTGTGCGGATTGATCGGGATGGACCCTCTCGTCCCTTTCCCCGTGAGCTATGAGAAGTGGTCTCTGGATCATGTCAACGTCGGCCAATGGGGAACCGGCCCGGTAGGCGTCCCTCGACTCTGACGGGGATCCCATCATCCTCTCCAGGTCCTCCCGGCCACCCCGATCGCCCTGCGCCCAACTGGTGCCGATGTCAGAGTCGCCGTACTTGAGGACGCCACAGGCAAAGCGGTACTTGGGGTCGTAGGTCATCGAGGCCAGTGCCATGTATGAGCCGTAGGAGGCCCCGAAGATCGCGATTCTCGATCCGTCGACCCAGTCGAGACCGCCCAGGAACTCGGCCGCCGCCAAACAGTCTGCAGTGTCGGCTACTCCCCAAACGCCATGATTGGCACGTTCGAACTGGCGGCCGTAGCCGGTGCTCCCCCTGAAGTTGATGGCTAGCCAGGCGTAGCCCTTGTCGACGAAGTACTGGGCGTGGCCGTCCCACGCATCGGTGTAGGCATCGGTGGGCCCTCCGTGGGGATAGACCACTGCCGGAGCCGGTGCGGCTGATGGGGCGGGTCGGAACAGGAAGCCGTGGATGAGCATGCCATCGGGTGCGGCGTACTCGACCTCTTCGAAGCTCGCATAGGGCGCCGATGTGACTTGCAAAGGGGGAGGGCCTGACAGGGCCAGCCTGGTTCCGTCCGGGCCTACCCGGACCAGCTGTGCCGGGGTCTGGTGATCCTCGAAGACGGCGATGATCGAATCGTTGGCCCACTCCGGTGAAGACCAGGTACCACCAGAGGCGATCGTCGACACACCACCATCAGGAATCGTGATCGTGACCAGGTCGGTCCGTCCCCTGAAGGTCCGGGTAGCCACCAGTCGGGTTCCGTCCGAGTGCCATCTGAGGCCAGTCAGATCCCCTTCGCCTTTGGTTAGTTGATGCTCGACTCCGCTCCCGAGGTCGATCAGGTGAGCCTGATACCAGCCGGATCGTTCCGAGGTGAAGACCATCGCCGATCCGTCAGGTGAGATGGACGGCCCGAGGTCGTGCATGCCCGGTTCCCCGGTGACCCGCCGATTCTCCCCGGTGATGAGGTCGAGCCACCAGATCTGACTTGCGTTCCTGTCATCCGACGGGTACCCGACATAGGCCAAGGCCTTGCCATCCGGTGAGATTCGAGGGTCGGAAGCCTCCTGGCCCTTTGGGGTGAGAGCCACCGGCCAGGGGTCGGAGACTTTGACCGTGGCGAGACGTGTGACCTGGTCCCGGTCGACTGTGATCACGAGGGTGTCGTCGTCAACCCAGACCGGCGAGTCACCTTCTGCAAGCTTCACGGGGAGGCCGCCAACCATAGGCACGGTCCAGACCGCCCCCTCGTGGGCGTAGGCGACCGTCTTACCGTCGGGGGACCAGGCAGGCGTGGTGTCCTCCCAGTACGCCGTGGGATGCCGATGTGTGGTCACCCGTCTGGGGACCCCACCGGTCATGTCCACGGTCCACAGGTCAGACCCTTCCCGGTCGAGAATGAAGACGATCGTGGACCCATCGGGCGACACCGCGAAGTCGTGGGGCCGCTCGACCGCGGCGATCGCCTCGAATGACCAACGCGACTTCGGGGCGTCGGGGCGGTCCATGGAAGGGAGACCGTTGACCTCGTCAGTGCCCACCCACTTCGGCTCGCTCATGGATCTACTCCAGACGACCGCGAGCAGGGACCTTGGGCACCACGAAGCCGTTGCCGAGATACAGGTTCCCCACCCAGGAGAGAAACTGATAGACGGTCCCTTCCCAGCTGGAAAGGGGGCCCGGTCGATAACCGAGGCTCCGTGCCCCGCGCATCACCGCCTCACAGGCTGCCCAGTCCTCCCGGTTGGTGATGTCCCAGAAGTCGACCGCGTAGGAAGGGCTGAAGCCCTCCATCTCGAAAGCCGAGGGCGGGAACAGCCAGGAACATTCGATATGGGTCTGACCCGTGGACAAAGGAGTGAGGATGTGGGTCATAACGTAGTCGGGATGCATCGAAAGCAGGAGGTTGGGGGTCACGGTCAGGTACCAGACCTTCCTGGCGGCGGCCTCATCGAGTGTTGGGAAGTTGATTCCCCCCGACGCACCGTCGAGTGACATCGTGACCGCATGAGACTTCAACTCCATGGTCCCGCCGAGCCACATCCCGGTGGGAACGTGGTCCACACCACTTTCGGGGGGAGTCACCTCGCAGAGCTCGGGATGGATCGAAGAGCAGTGGTAGCACTCGTTGTAGTTCTCGACCGCGATCTTCCAGTTGGTGTCGACCACGTAGGAGTGTGTCGCCGCGGTGCGGAGGGTGTCTATCTCGTAGGGGGACATCAGCTCACCCAGATTGCCGAAGTGAGTTTCGATCGAGGGAGCCGTCGCGGAGAGGTCCACCCAGATCCAGCCTCCGTAGGTCGCAACGGCGATGTCGATCAGGGGGTACTCCGACATGTCAAAACCGGGTGTCTGGGCGAATGTGGGTGCCGCCCTGAGACCCCCATCGAACCGATACGACCAGGCGTGGTAGGGGCAACGTATGGAGCGAGCATCGAGGGCGGCGCCGATCGGCGCGAGCTCGTGACCGCGGTGCCGACAGACATTGGAGAAAGCGGTCAGTCGGCCTCCGGAGTCCCTTGCCAGGAGAATGCTCTCGCCGGCCACCTCGACGGCGCGGATCTGACTCGGGGCCAACAGTTCATCGAGTCTTCCGACGCAAACCCACGTTGCCCTGAAGATGTTCGCCATCTCCCAAGCAAGGACCTTTTCATCTGTGTAAGCCGCAGAGGGGAGCGTGCGATTCTCACCGAAAGGCCCGATCACCTTCTCGAGGTCGCCACGTTGCAGGCCAGGTGGAAGACCGGACACCATGCCCTACTCCTCCTCGTCTCCGGCCAGGGCGCGGCGCAGATCGAACGACTTGATGGGCTTCATGACGTGGGCGTCGGCACCTGCCCGACCCGCCAGAAACACGTCGGCGCTGCGGTCTAGAAGCAGGATCAGACGGGGTCTTGGCCCTGGAAGCTGGCGGATCGCCCTGATCACGGCCATTCCCCCCTTGCTCCCAACCTGCAGGTCCGTGATCACCGCGTCCGGTCGGGACTCCTCGACCACCGAAGTCGCAGACCGCGGGTCGGTGACCGTTTCGATCTCCCAGTCGTCGGCGGCGAGGGCGGCCGACACTTCGTTGACCACCCAGGTGGAATCGGCGACGAGGACCAACCTTGACATCGGCTGAGACGATAACCGGTCTCGACCCCCAACCCACCGGGGCAAACCGGATGCCTGTACCCGAATCGACTCCCCTAATGTCGGAGGGTGAAGACCCTGAAAGCAGGTCTGGTGGTGGTCGCCATCGCACTTCTGTCGGCATGCTCGTCGACGGGAGGCGATGGGATCGACATCATCGACGTCAGCGGGCCACTCGATGCCCGTGCTCTCCGGTTCATGGTCGACTCGATCGAACGCGCCTCCGAACGGGAACAGGTCCTTGTCCTGGTCAAGATCAACTCGAAGGCGGTACTCGACGGAGCGGGCTACGACCGTCTGCTGGAAATAGTGGGGAACCCACCCCTCCCCGTTGCTGTCTGGGTCGGGCCTTCTCCGGCGTCGGCGTTCGGTGGAATGGTGGCAGTCGTCGAGGCAGCGAGCCACGCCGCTATCGCACCTGGCTCCAGCTGGGGTCGCACCGCCCCGGTGGTCTTGGGGGAGCAACGTGAGCTCTTCGGGCCGACGGAATCCCTACCCGCTGAGGATTGGACCGGTGTCGAACCTGCTCCGGCCATCTATCAGCTCCTGGTTGCCTACGACGGCCGAGAGTTCAACACCGACCGCGGCCCGGTTACGGTGAGGACGCTCCGCGATCCTGCCGACCCCCTCTCGATGAAACGGACCACGTTCATCAAACCGGGACTGGTCGATCGTTTCTTGCGTCTCGCGGTCATCCCCGAGGCGGCATTCTTCTTCCTGGTCGTAGGTCTCACCATCCTGGTGTTCGAGTTCTATGCGCTTGGTCCCGGTGTCGCTGCCGGGGTGGCCGCAGTCTCGCTGCTGCTGGGAGGATGGGGTCTAGCCGTTCTTCCAACACGATGGTGGGCCGTCGCCCTGATCCTTCTCGGGTGGCTGCTGCTGACCTGGGCCCATCAACGAGGGCGATCTGTGGTCGGCACCGGCCTCGGTACGACGGCCCTTTTTGCAGGGGGTCTCTGGATGATCGATGGAGAAGGCCAGATAGATCCCAGATGGTGGTTGATCCTGCTTGCGGTCCTTGCCGTTCTCTTTTTCTATCTGCTCGCCATGCCCACAGTCCAGAAGGCACGGTTGTCCACGACAACCATCGGGCGGGAAGGTCTGATCGGTCTGAAAGGCATTGCCCTGTCGGCTTTCAACCCGGACGGGATGGTGGAAGTCGAAGGCGCGAAGTGGAAGGCCACCGCCCATAGGGAAGCCGGGTTGGCTGCCGGGTCCTTGGTCGAGGTGACCGGGATCGACGGTCTCTATCTAGAAGTCGTCCCAACAAGTCGCGAAACTTAAGGTGACCAACCGAAAAATGACTCTTGAACCAGGGTGCGGTGTCCGGTAGGTTCCTCACACGTTGTCGCTGGAAGCGGGAGGAGCAGTTGTCCCACAAGGATGATTGGCAGCTGAATGCGCTGTGCCGAGGGAATCATGCCTACCTCTTCTTTCCTCCGTCTACTTTCGAAAGGAAGGAAGACCGGGAACGGAGGGAGATCAAGGCCAAAGCCATCTGTGGTGTGTGTCCGGTGAGGGATAGCTGCTACCAGCATGCAGTCTCGATTCGGGAACCCTTCGGAATCTGGGGCGGGCTCACTGAGGTCGAGCGCCGCAACATGACCCTGGTGAGTTGACCGACACCCCTGTCGCGCCCCGAGCGGCGGCGAGTGTGATCGTTCTGCGCGAGGGCAGCCCACCATTCGAGGTCTTGATGGTGACGCGGAACAACCGAGGGATGTTCGGCAGTCTGGTCGTCTTCCCGGGTGGAACCGTTGATTCCGACGACCCCGATCGACGCTCGGCCGGACTCAGGGAACTGGTGGAGGAGACTGGAATCGACGCCGGTGACCCGTCAGATCTGGTCCTGATCTCCCGTTGGGTCACGCCGCGACACGCCCCGCAGAGATTCGACACCGATTTCTATCTGGCCACCATTGCCAGGGACCAGGAGGTGGTGGTCGATGGTACGGAGGTGCTCGACCACGCTTGGGTCACTCCATCCGAGGCTATCGCATTGGCAGACACCGGAGATTGGGCGATGATCCTCCCGACCCTGACTCATCTCAGATGGCTGTCGCGTCGGTCCTCGATTGTCGGAGCCCTGGCGGCGGCGAGGGGTGCCGATGGACGCACCCTGATCGAGCCGCGACTCATGGAGGATGGTTCATTGGTCCCGGTCTACATGCCGGGAGAGTGACGTGCGTATAGAGAGAATCCTCGCCAACAATCCCGGCCCCTACACCGGGTCAGGAACCAATACCTGGCTGCTCGAGGACGGGAGCGGGAGGGTTGCGGTAATCGACCCGGGCCCGATCGAGTCAAGGCATCGACAGGCCATCCTCGACCGGCTCGAGGGAAGGGTCCCAGTCGCGGTGATTGTCACCCACACCCATTCTGACCATGCTCCGCTGGCCAACCCGATGGCCAATGAGTTGGAGGTGCCCAGCCTTGGTAACCGAAGGGGACCGGATTTCGAGCCGGACGTGATGCTCGACGACGGAGACATCCATACTGTGGGGCATCTGTCGATGCATGTCGTCTACACCCCCGGTCATGCCGATGATCACCTCTGCTTCAGAGTTGGGAATGTGCTGTTCAGCGGGGATCACATCATCGGTGGCTCGTCGGTGATGGTCGATGATCTGGGGAAGTATCTGGATTCACTCCGTCGCCTCAAAGGCAAGGGTTTGGAGCGGCTGTATCCGGGCCACGGTGATGAGATAGATCAACCGGACTCTGTTATCGATTGGTATCTCGCCCACCGTTTGCAGCGTCACGAGGAGATCTATCAGGCCGTGATGTCTGGTGCCGATACAGCAGAGGACGTGGTCTCCAGCGTGTACTCCGAAGTTTCCGCCGAACTGCATCCACTTGCGGAGCGGTCGGTCATGGCACACCTCATCTTGCTCATCGAGCAGGGCCGGGTAGCCTGGGACTCGGGCCGTGTGGTCGCCCTGCCCCCTCCAAACTCATGAAGTTTCAGCTCCCAAGATATCTCTCCGCTCTGTTGATCGTTGCGATCGCCATTCCGGCGGTGGCACAGGTCACAGATGACGACCTGAGACGAGCCCGCCTCGAAGTGGAGCGGATTCTGACCGATAGTCAGACCCTCTCAGATCAGATCCAGGCGTCGTGGGCGCGTCAATACGAACTGACCGATGAGATCGAAAGCCTTCAGAGCTCGATGGCCCATGCCCAACTCAGGCTTGTCGAGATCCAGGCACGACTCGAGAAAGTGGCTGTAGAGATGTACATGTCGAGCGCCACCGGCGCATCGATCATGGCCATGTTCAAAGTTGGCAGCGGAGACCGATACGCCGGACTCGAGTACTTGCGAAACGTGAGCGGGTCGGACGAGTCAGTGCTCGACGAGTTGAGGATCTTCAGAAACCAGCTCGATGGTCAAACCCAGCGTCTGGCTGAGGCACTCGCTGAGCAGGAAGGCCTCAATGTCGAACTCGCCGAAATGGGGGGTCAGCTTCAGTCCAGGCTGGAGGCCGCTCAGGTTCATTACAACGTCTTGGTCGAGAGACGGCAGGAAGAGGACGAGATGAGACGGCGATTGGAGGAGCAGCGTCGCATCGCCGAAGAAGAGGAGAGGCTGTTTCGGTCCACTTCGACGACACAGCGGGTGACAGCTACCACAGTCCAGACGGCAGCCACGACCACCCGGCCCCCGGTCACCACCACTGTTCCGACCACAACCACTTCCACTGCGAGTGGTGCGACCACCACTTCTCAGTCGGTGACCACCACCACCGTTCCGTCTCCTCCGCCTTCCGGGGGTGGTTCATGTCCCGTAGACGGTCCTGTGGTGTTCAGCGACACGTGGGGCGCCCCACGATCAGGTGGACGGAGCCACCAGGGGGTCGACATGATGGCTGCCCGGGGGACACCGACAGTCGCCATCTTCGACGGTGTCATCCACCGCATCAATCCGGTCGACAACGGACTCGGTGGGATCACAGTGTGGCTCCGCAGGTCAAACGGGGACCTCTTCTATTACGCCCACCTCGACGGACTCGCCGACATCAGTGTCGGTCAGTCGGTTTCGAGTGGTCAACTGCTGGGATCGGTGGGTAGTTCCGGGAACGCATCGCCCCTCTTCCCCCACCTGCATTTCGAGTATCACCCCGGCGGAGGATCCCCGGTGAACCCGTATCCATTGGTGCGGTCGCTCTGCTGAGACCAGCAGTGAAACGAGAAGAGGACCCTATTGGGTCCTCTCGCTCGTAGGGCCTCCCTTGCCCTGAATCCCCCCACCCCGATCCTTGTGCCCGAGGTGCCTCGGTGGCACGTTCCCGCAGATTGTCCACCACGGAGAGTGGTCAGGAAAGGAGGGTTGCGATTACCCCCTGAGTGACTAGTCACTGTTCGTGCGCCTTATCGTCGCCAATCCACCAGTCAGTTGAGTCAGGCCGCGCCGCTTTCGAGGTCGGCGATCAGTCGGGCGATCCGCCCGGTGCAGGTCTCGAACTCGGCGGGAGGGAGGATGGACAACAGGCGGTCGGTCACATCCAGGAGCGCTCGGCCCGCGGGCCCCGGGTCGGCCTGCAGGGTCACCGGGGTGCCATTGTCACCTCCGGAGACTACGTCCGGGTCGAGAGGAATCGAACCGAGGAGCGGGACCCCAATTTGTTCGGCCAGTTCGGCGCCACCTCCCTGACCGAAGACCTCGCCGGACATGTTCTCCACGACCCCTGCGACCGGCATGAATGAGCGTCGGGCCATATCAGCGACCCGGATGGCGACTTTCTGGGCGGCGCGTTGCGGGGTGGTCACCACCACCATTTCGGCCTGGGGGAGCATTCTCGACAGGGCCATCTGCACATCGCCGGTGCCCGGTGGCATGTCGATCACGAGATAGGTCAGGTCGCCCCAATCGACCTGGGTCAAGAACTGTTCTACTGCCTTCGAGAGCATCAG
>JBGTEJ010000044.1:0-21985 GCA_041747855.1 Acidimicrobiia bacterium
CGGCCGCTTCGATCGCTGGAGCCCTGGCCCAGACGTCCCCACTGGACACAGGACTCGCCCATCCGTCGCTGGCCACAGGTGCCCTGCTCCCGGCTCGAGTCGAAATCGCATTGGCTGATGGAGACCTCGACGCCGCCGAGAAGGCCACAACCGAACTGGAGGCTATGGCACAGGTGTTCGAAGGGCCGGTGTGGAATGCCCGTGCCCAAACCTGGCGGGGGGCCTTGGACCTCCAGCGGGGCGATCTGCCTTCAGCTCTGGAGTCCCTGGTTCGGGCCTGGAGGCTGTGGCAGGACGTCGGACTCCCGTATGAGAACGCCCAGGCGAGGACTCTGCTCGGTAGGGCGCGGCTCGCCAGCGGGGACATGGTGGGGGCATCATTGGAGTTGAAGTCGGCCCGTTCGATCTTGGACCGACTCGGAGCTAGACGAGACCTCAAGCTCCTCGACGAGTTGGCCGATGAGGCGGGCATTCCCCTGCGCCAGGAGCGGGCGCGGGAGATCAAGACCTTCATGTTCACCGACATCGTCGCCTCCACGGACCTGATCGCACTGATCGGGGACGCGGCGTGGGGGAACCTCAAGGAGTGGCACGACCGGAGCCTTCGAAGCTGTATCAAGAGCCACCAGGGAGTGGAAGTGAACCACACGGGGGACGGGTTCTTCGTCTCCTTCGACGAGCCCAGGGCAGCTCTGGACTGTGCTGTCGAAATCCAGCGGCAGCTTGCTGGCCACCGCAAAGAGCACGGTTTCAGCCCGGGGGTGCGGATTGGCTTGCACCTTGCCGAGGCGACACGTCAGGGCGACGATTACACCGGCGTCGGGGTCCACACGGCGGCCCGAATCGCTGCGCTGGGGGGAAGCCAGGAGATCGTGGTGTCGAACGACTTCCTCGACGCGCTGGGTGAGATCTCAGTTCCGGTGTCCGAATCCCGGAGGGTCACCTTAAAAGGTGTTCCCGAGCCGGTGGATGTGTTCACCGTCGACTGGCGCTGAACCTATAGCCTGCGGTTCTACCACTACCCGGCGTCGATGGATCCCGGGTAACTCTCATACGACTTTGGCGACACGATCCTTGACGGGATCGAGTCATTTACTCCTATGGTCATCGAGTCAGGACGCTTGTAACTGAACAGCGCACGCGACGGGATGGGCGAGGGAGCCCGGTCCGGAACCGGGCTCCTTTCAACTGATCGGACTAGGCCAGCACCTCTTCGAGACGGGCGTAGCTGGTCTCCATGCCGTCGGTCATCCCGGTGCCGAGGATCATGTCCCGTATCTCGGCGTCGGGGTAGGTGATGACGAGAGAGACCAGCGTCCCGGATTCGACCGGGGTGAGGGTCATCTCGTTGAGGGTGGAAGGACCGTCGGTCCCAATCATCCGCTCGGTGGTGACCGCCCGATGCGGGGCTTCGACTTCGAGGAGTTCCCCGGTGAACCCGAACCTGGTATCCCCGCCGTCCTGCTGCCACTCGTAGCGATAGGTGTCGCCGACCTCGTCAGCCAACTCGCACACCGGCATGCTCCACCCGTCGGGACCGAGCATCCACTTCTTCATTGAGTCGGCGTCGTTGTGGGCCTGCCACACCTGGTCGACACTGCCCCGGATCACCCTGCTCACCCGCACCTGGGTGTCACCGAGGATGTCGATATTGGTGGCCATCCCGTGCGAGTAGCTCCGTAGGTCGGCGAGGACCGCATCCATCTGCGACATCGCCTCCAAGGCGCCTTCCTCCGCACCCATCTCAAGGAGCTTGGTCATGTCCTCCAGAGTGTCGAAGTAGGTGGTGTTGGTCATCCTCGACCCGGTCGGGGTCTCTTCGAAGTTGAAAACCATCCGCATCGACGGCATCTCGGTGCTTGGGGTGCCGTCGGCATTGGCGAAACCGTCACGGACTTCGAAGCTGTGGGGCTCTTTGACCTCGATGTACTCCCAGTAGCCGTGGTGGGTGTCGCCTTCGGGCCCGGTCATGAAGTACAGGCTGCGGCCCCCCGGGAACATGTCGTGACGGGTGAACTTGGACGGGTAGGTGGGCGGTCCCCAGAACCGTTCCAGCTGGCGGGGGTCGGCGTAGGCGTCCCAGAGACGGCGCAAAGGGACGTCGAAGTCGGCGATCAGACTCATGGTGAGCGATTCGGGGTCTTTGTTTACGGATATGGCGGGCACGGCGGGTTCCTTTCAGCCGGTCGGTTGGTCTTCTGCGAGGAGGTCGCCGAGTCGGCTGACACGGTTCCGCCACAGCTCCTCATAGGAGTCGAGCAGTTCCTGAGCCTTTCGGATCCTCTTCGGGTTTCCTTGCACGATGCGCTCCCTTCCCTGCGGGTACTTCTCCACGAGTCCTGCCTCTTCGAGGAAGGCGACGTGTTTCTGCACCGCAGCGAACGACATGTCGTAGGCCCTGGCCAGGGCGGACACGCTGGCACCCTCGGTGAGGGTCCGTCGCAGGATGTCTCTCCTGGTGGCGTCGGCTAGAGCCCGGAAGATCCGGTCCACCTCGGCCTGGGACAGGGTGCTATCTACAACCATTTGGTTGTACGTTACGACACAGGGTGGGGCGTGTCAAGCGCGAGCAATGCCAGATGTCTCGCCCTCGCAAGGAAGCCTCGAGCAGACCACGGCAAAGGGGGTGAGGCTCGCCTCATGTTTCGTTTTCGAGGATCTCCAGGAACCCTGCTGGTGTGAACACCGGTATTCGGGGTGCCAGTTCGAGGAGGTCCCGGTCGCCGGAGACCAGGATCGATCGAGAACTGTCAGCGAGGGCGATGAGATAGTCGTCGTTGGGGTCTCTCGATCGAACCGGCAGCGGGACCGAGCTGTCCTCTTCGATGATGCAATCTGAAGCCAGGAGTTCGAGGAGTTCCCCGGCTTCGTCGATGGTGACATGAACTTGAAGCTTCGGCCTCGCGAGCGCTCCCCCAAGCTCGTCGAGCAGCAGTGGCGAGACAACCATGTCGTAGGAACCGTCCACCCAGAGTCGCAGAAGTCGTCCTGGGGCTCCCCTGGGGCTGAGGACCCCGGAGATGATCACGTTGGGGTCGAGTACCGCCCTCAACCCGATTCCCGACGGGCTTCCTCCTGTGCCCGTTGTGCCAGATCCATCGCCTGGTCCTCGGTCATGTCGTTGCGGGCCCACAACCGCTCGAGGAGGTCCAAACCCAGGGACCTCCGTACCGCTTCCTCGATGATCTCGCTCTCGCCCTTGCCGGTGCGGGCGGCCCGAACCTTGACGGCGCGGAGAACGTCGGCGTCGATAGTCAGCGTTGTCCGCGTCTTGGACATATCCGCATCATAGCATCATTATGCCCGAGAACAAACTGGCGTGTCACTCCCCTTCTCCGTCGCCGGCAGTCAGCACACTTGCGAGCGGAGAGCATGATGCATGAGATCGCGCTCTTGACCTGTACGGACACTTGGGCAGGTGAAGGATTCGGGCGGCCGGTAGAGCCTTCCACCCTTGACTATCGGTTTACTGGAGAATAACCTCCATTATATGAGAACTGAGGCACCGCTTCTAGCTCCGATTTTCCGTTCGGCTGGACAGGCCAGACTGCTCTCTGCCTTGGTCCTCGCAGGTGACGAGTTGAGCCTCACCGCCCTTGCCGAACGAGCTGACCTGGCTTACGCCACGGCGCATCGGGAAGTTGCTCGCCTTATAGACGCAGGGATCCTCTCGGAGCGTCAGGTGGGACGAACCCGCCTCATACGGGCCAACTCTGAAAGCCCTCTGATAGATCCACTTAGACAGATCCTCCTCGTGGCAACCGGCCCGGTAGCCCTGCTTGCAGAGGAGTTAGCAGACGTGGATGGAATCGACCTTGCGTTTCTGTACGGTTCCTATGCTGCTCGCCTTCGAGGGGTAGAGGGTCCTCCTCCCCAAGACATCGATGTGATGATCGTCGGTGAACCAGACCCGGAAAGTATCTACGCCATCTGTGACCGCGTCGAAGCTCAAGTGGGCCGCCCCGTCAACCCCACCATCCTCACCCGAGACGAGTTCTACGAGGAGTCGGGGTTCCTCGAACATATAGCATCTAACCCCACGGTCCCCGTTGTCGGCAAACCGCCATGGCAGTAACCCCGCTCACTTCCGAACAGCAAGCGGCGATCAAGGAGTTGATCGCCAACGGACGACTCGAATCCGTTCCGATCGACATGAAACGAGCTTCCGCCTTCCTACGGCAGGCAGAGAACTCCCTGGCTGACATCGACAATGTTCGCCTTGCCCAGAACCTCCACAGCCTCGCCTACGGTGCCGGTCATGCGGTCGGTGAGGCGCTACTAGCCGCATACGGATACCGCACCACTAACCGCGCTGGACATCATGAAGCCCTGGTCAGGTTCCTCGGCGAGGTCCTGACCGATGCGCCGGAGGTCAAGGCTGTGAAACACCTCGAGCGGATGAGACGTGCCCGCAACAGACTCCAATACGAGGCACGGCCACCAGGCGAGACCGATGCCAAGGCAGCAGCCAGCACTGCCATCGCCCTCATGGCGGCGGCTCGTGACCGGGGTCTGCGATGACGGATCATGCGCATTCCGTGATAGGAGCCGGGGCTTAGGGACACTCTCCGCTACCGCAGATCAAGGACACAGGGTGGGCTTCCCGGGATCAGCTCAGGGTTTGCCCAGCCACTCCCTGGCTGCGGCCACCAGGGCGGTGACCCCCACTTCGAGGGTGGGTTCGATGAGCGGGGCGTAGTAGGGCGAGTGGTTGGAGGGCACGTTGTCGGGGAGGCGGCCGGTCTTGAGGGCTTCGGCGACGAGGGCGGGCTCGGCGCCGCCGAGGAACCAGAACACCAGCGGCACTCCGGCGGCGGTGGCCAGGTTGCCGACGTCTTCGCTTCCGGTCACCACCCCGGGGTCGAACACCCGGTCTTCGCCGATGGCGGCCCGGAGGGCGGCTGCGGTCCTCGCCGTAGCGTCGGGGTCGTTGACGGTGCGGGGCAGGCTCTCCTCATAATGAATCTCGGGTTCCCGGGTGGCGCCTGATGCGGCCGCTTCGGCTTTGACGATCCGTTCGATGGAGGCCAACACTTTGGCCCGCACCGTCTCGTCGAAGCTGCGGACACTGAGACCGAGGGTGGCTTCGGGCGGGATGATGTTGTTCTTGGTCCCGGCGTGGATCTGTCCGACGGTGACCACTGCGGCGTCTTTGGCCGACACCTCCCGGGCGACGATGCCTTGGAGTCGAATGGTGGTGGCTGCGGCCATGAGGACCGGGTCGATGGTGGCTTCGGGGCGGGAGCCGTGCCCGCCTTCCCCGTGGAGGCGGATGGTGATCGAGTCGGAGGCGGCCATGGTGATCCCGGAGTGGAGGCCGATGTACCCGGCGGGGAGCGGTGACACATGCTGGCCGAGGACCACGTCGGGTTTGGGGACGATGTCGTAGAGACCGTCTTCGACCATCTCCTTGGCGCCCAACCCGAGCTCTTCTGCTGGCTGGAACAGGACGACCAGGTTCCCCGCCCACTCCGACCTGCTGGCGGCGAGCTGCTCGGCGGCCCCGAGCAGACAGCTGACGTGGACGTCGTGTCCGCATGCGTGCATTACCGGCACATCGTTGCCTGAAGGGTCGACCCCCCGGGCCTTGCTGGCGTAGGCGAGCCCGGTCTCCTCGAGGACGGGCAAACCGTCCATGTCGGCCCGAAGAAGGACAGTTGGTCCGGCCCCGTTCTCCAATAACCCGACCACTCCGGTACGTCCCAACCCGCTGGTGACCGAGTACCCGAGGGTCTCGAGGGTGTCGGTGACGATCCCTGCGGTCCGCTGCTCCTGGAAGGACAGCTCAGGATTGGCGTGCAGATCCCGGTAGATCTCAGCGATATCAAGTGTCATGGTCCAACCCTAGGTGGCATCGACTCGCCAACGATCTGCTCCGATACCAAGTAGGCAGTGCGTGGCTCAAGGCGCCGACCGTCCCAGGCCGATAAGGCTCTATGAACCAGTCCCTGGTACCCCGCCTGTTCCAGCCAAGGCGCCTGACTCCTCAACACCGCGTTGTGATGAGTTGCATTCTCGTTGCACTTGTCGCCGCGTGCTCCTCAAGCGAAGAACCCATTGCACCACCCTCCACGACACCAGCGATTGCGGAGGAAGCGGCTGCCGCAATGGCCGTGCTTGAGGAAGTGGCTCGCCTCACCAGGGCTTGGAACAGCAACGCCCTGGAGTGGATCACCGCCCTTTATGATCCTGATGTCAGCTTGGCCGAGTTCAACGAAGTCTCGCTTGCCACCGTCCAGTCTCAGGCAGCTGTCGTAGCTGGATTCCGCATTGCAGTCAGTGGGCTGCCAGAGGGCGACCTGCAAGAGGCGTTCGACCCGATCGTCCACCACTACCAGGCACGATTCGACGCACTCCACCTATTGATCGCGGCTTCGATGGGATCGTCCGAGAGAGCTTTCGAAGATGCGTTAAGTGCCTATCAAGACAAATCGAACCCCAACGCAGCAGGGAATCTGTTGCGGACCGTCTTCGAGCACCCGTCGGTTATGAGACTCCTCGAGTACGACACTGAGGTCAACGGACTGACCGCCACTCCGCAAGAAGTAGTAGACGCATTAGTAAGAACGATGTCGGGCGGGTAGACCGCGGGGTCAAAAGTCTGATTGCCCTGGCCAGCAGCCTCCACACCCGACACAGAGCCCGGATGAAGTGGCGACTTAGAGCAGCCCTAGACGTGGAACCTGGCACACCCGCGTACCCACCGACGAAGCTATTCGTTGCAGTTAATCCACAAGAACTCTGCTGACTTAATCAGGGGGCAGGCTTCATCGCGATAGGCGCGGACACGCTGGCGGGAGTCGTTCACAACCCCCCACTCTCCACCAACGCAGGCCGTTAGGGCGACCTCCATCTCCTGGAACCAAGGATTCGCAATCTCGCGCAAGGGGCTCTGCTCCCATGAAGGAATGCGACTAGCCACCGCAGCCCTCTCACCACTTGCCACCTGGCAGAGTATTCGCATTCGGGCTTCGTCCCGCTCTGCATACGCTGCGTCCAGCTCCTCAAAGAGAGGCAACCACTGTTCAATCCAGTAGTAGTCATAGATCAACCAGGAGAGTTCTGCCTCCCCGTCACAGTCAGTGGCTTCCCGGAAGTTCTCCAGGCAGTAGCTCCATCGGTCGTACGGCACTGCCTCCCCGTGACAGGAAGCGGCTACCGGAGCCGCGCGACGCAGCTCTACGCAATACACCCATCCGTCCAGGAGGGCGGTGGAGGTCGTAGTCGGCTGCGTACTGGTCGTTGTTGATTGTGCAGCGAGGGTGGCGGGCCCCCCCCCGAGCCGCCTCTTCAGCGGCGCCCAAAAGGACCACTCCAATTCCCGTGGCGAGCACAAGGGACAGTCCCAAGCTGATATACGCAAACGGACCCCAGGTATCTCCTCGGCGTCGGGCAAGCCCTATAAATGCGCCTAACGCGGCGGTTGCATATGGCAGGAGCACCGAAAACCACGACGAGCGGTAGTCGGAGCTCCAGCCGATCCAGTCACCAGAGATGCCTATTCCCGCCGCCTCGACACCGGTATCCACAAACACTCCAAGGACGAAGAAACCGGTCGCCCACAGGATCACCCGCCAGAAGAGCCGCACCTCGGGCGGCACGGCTGCCGCCTCGATTCGTTGGTCCGCAGGGTCGAACGCCTGCAGTCTGATGCCTTGGGCGGGGTTGGGGTGACCACAGTGAGGACACGCCGCGGCCACGTCGGAAACGACACCCTTGCATTCGACGCAGTCAACAAGCGCCATTCCATTGCCTTCGGAGTCGGCTCATCCTGTCACTATCGGCACCGGTCACAGTTTCGTTAACCAGTCGAGGCGTGTCTGGAACGCAACGCGGAGAATCTGGACAACTTCGCTGGCTTGAGGCTGTTGAGGCCGAACCAAACTGTGGCGTCGATCGACCGACGCAGCGCACGTCGGCCCACGGAACACCGGCAGCGGGCTCGGTTGGCCAGATAGGCTCCGTCCGTGTCCTCACTCGACGACCAGATCCGGGTCTTGGTCTTCGCATACACGGACCTGATCACTCACAACGGCCAGATTCCGGTGACCTCGGCTCAGCTCAACCAGTTCCGATTTCAGGGCCAGCGAGTCCCACTGTCGAGCCAGTCGGGCGTTTTCAAGCCGGCGATCCTCGACTATCCGATCTCCATCCGAACAACGTATCGGGCCCCAGGGGAAGCCGGACCCTACGAGGACGAAGTGGTCGACGGTCTCCTCCACTATCGGTACATGGGCACCGACCCAAATCACGCTCACAACAGTGGTCTCCGTCAGGCAATGGAGGATGGCATCCCAATGCTCTACCTGAAGGGAGTGGCCCGGGGGTTGTACCACATCGCCGCAGCGGTGATCGTTGAAGACTGGCCCGGAGACCTGACCTTCGGTGTCGAGCTGTACCCAATCGACGCGGCTGCGGTTGGTATCGCCGCACAGTCATCCCAAACGCATCTGCCCGGACGCCACTCCACGGCAATGGTCAAAGTACGAATCGGGCAGGCCGCCTTCAGGGAGTCGGTCTTGAAGGCATACGCCTACCGCTGCACCCTATGCCGCCTGGGTCACCGCACTCTCCTGGACGCCGCCCACATCACCCCTTTCGCCACTGGGGGCTCGCTCACGGTCCCAAACGGGATGAGCATGTGCAAGATCCACCATGCTGCCTATGACGCCAACATCATCGGAGTCAGACCGGACTACGTTGCCGAGGTCCGTACCGACATCCTGGCCGAGGTCGACGGTCCGATGCTCAGGCATGGCCTCCAAGAAGTCCACGGCGCCCGACTCCACCCTTCCCAATCTCTCGCGCAACCACCCCGACCGAGTCGCCCTGGAGGACCGCTACGCGAGCTTCGTGATTGCGTCGTAGTTCGGAGTGTCCGCTCGGGCGGAATCGAACACCGCAGCTGCAGCATCCCAGGGTCAGTCAAGATCAAGCCCCTGCAGGACGATCTACCAGGTGTTTGAGTACTCTCGCTAACAGGAGGATTGATGCCGCTCTTTGAGATCGCTGCGGGTGAGATGGTTCCGTTCCGTCGGCTACGGGGCGGAGCTGATCTCTATGAGCGCGAGATCGAGGAGCTTCTGTGGGCGAACCTGGAAGAGTTCACTGGCGAGGCCCTATTCCCAATAGCTCGTCAGCCGAGTATCGGAGGAGGTGGCCGTCCGGATATCGTGGCGCTCGACGAGAGCGCCCGGGTAGTGGTTATCGAGGTCAAGCGCGACATCGACCGAGGTCAACTTGCACAGTGTCTGGAGTACGCCGGATGGGCGAGGCGAGCATCCCTCGATGAGTTGGCGCGTCTTTATCCGGGAGGCTCAAACGACTTCTTTGACGCCTGGCAGGAGTTCACCGAGTCGTCAGCTCCCGTCGTCGTAAACCCTCAGCCCCGCCTGATGCTGGCCGCCCGAGATCTACACCAGCGGACCGAATCCGCCTTCGACTTCCTGATCGAGAGCGGTGTCCCCGTCAAGGTCATACGAGTCAGCATCTACGAGGATCAGAACGGCCGACGCTTTGTCGATGTCGAAGGAGAGCATGAGCCCGACCTGCCGGTGGCCGAGGACAGCCCCCAAGTCGACCACACGAAGATCGCAGGGAGGCGAGTCCGGATCGATGACCTTCTCGAGTACGAACTGGTTAAGCCCGGCGATCGGCTCGTCTTCGATCGGCCGCGGCTCGGCCACCGATACGAGGCAAGCATCACTGACAACGGGGCGATCATGCTTCCGGATGGACGGACCTACTCATCGCCTTCCAGGGCTGCGATGGAGGCGGCCAGTGTGCCTGCGTACGATGGCTGGCTGGCATGGAAGCTTGGTCGGAACGACAAGCTTTTGGACACACTGCGCAAGGAACTTGCCGAGCTAGTGGCCCGACAAAACCAATGACGCTGAACTCGGCCTACACACCAGCCGAGGGCAGGGCCCGAGAGCGCATCGATGCAATGCTCCGGGAGGCAAGCTGGACGATCCAGAGTCGCGACGCGATCAACCTCTTCGCCTCCCAGGGGGTGGCAGTTCGGGAGTTCACCCTCAGGGAGGGCCACGGCAGGGTGGACTACCTGCTCTTCATCGACGCTGTACCGGTGGGGACCATCGAGGCCAAACCGGCAGGAACGACACTCACCGAGGTCGAGCTGCAGTCCCTGAGATACATCACCGGTCTGCCCGACCAAATGCAGTCACGCTTCGAGCGCTTGCCTTTCGCCTACGAGTCCACTGGCACCGAGACCCGCTTCACCAACGGCTTTGAGCCAGATCCTCGGTCACGCAATGTGTTCACCTTCCACAAACCGGAGACCCTGTACAAGTGGTCGCTCTCCGTCGATGAGCCGACAATGGCTGTTCCGTTGGCTCTGCTGCAACACATGCCGGACCTCGTCACGCACAACCTGTGGTCCAACCAGGAGAGAGCCATCCGCAACCTGGAGGACTCTCTCGGACAGGGTCGCCGGCGTGCGCTGATCCAAATGGCCACCGGATCTGGCAAGACGTTCACCGCGGCCAACATCTCCTACCGCCTAATCAAATACGCCGGCTTCCAGCGGATCCTGTTTCTGGTAGACCGGGGCAATCTGGGTCGACAGACGTACAAGGAGTTCGGTCAGTTCGCCACACCCGACGACGGCCGCAAGTTCACCGAGCTCTACAACGTCCAGCACCTCACCCAGAACAAGATCGACCCGGTATCCCGGGTGACCATCGGGACGATCCAGCGTGTCTACTCGATCCTGCGGGGCGACGCCGAGCTTCCCGAAGAGGATGACGAGTTCGGAGGTGAGCGGATCGAACCTTCGCGTCCGGTGAAGGTCTCCTACAACGCGATGGTCTCACCGGAGAGCTTCGATCTGATAATCGTCGATGAATGCCATCGCTCGATCTACGGGGTGTGGCGCCAGGTCCTCGAGTACTTCGACGCCACGATCATCGGCCTCACTGCAACGCCGTCGAAGCAGACCTATGGGTTCTTCGACGGGAACCTGGTCATGGAGTACGGGCGGGAGCAGGCCGTCGCCGACAATGTCAATGTTGACTTCGAGGTATATCGCATCCGCACCGACATCACCGAACACGGTTCCACCATCGACGCCGACTCCTTCGTCTACCAGCGCGACCGGGAGACGCGGGAGATGCGCTGGGAGAAACTTGACGAGGACATTGACTACGAGGCCAAGGACCTGGATCGCAAGGTGGTGTCAGAAGACCAGATACGTACCATCGTCCGCGCCTTCCGCGACGGTCTCCCCGCCATGTTCCCGGGCCGCAGCCAGGTGCCGAAAACGCTGATCTTCGCCAAGGACGACTCCCACGCCGACGACGTCGTCCAGATCGTGCGGGAGGAGTTCGGCAAGGGGAACGAGTTCGCCGTCAAGATCACCTACCGCACCAACGACGGCAAACCCGAAGACCTGCTGGCCAACTTCAGAAACAGCTACGACCCCAGAATCGTGGTGACAGTGGACATGATCGCCACCGGCACCGACGTCAAGCCGATCGAGATCGTGATGTTCATGAGGTCGGTGAAGTCCCGCATCTACTTCGAGCAGATGATCGGCAGAGGCGCTCGGGTCATCAACCGGACAGACTTGGAGACGGTCACCCCCGACGCTGGCGCCAAGACTCACTTCGTGATCGTCGACGCCGTCGGGGTTACCGAAACCAATCTGATCGACTCCCGGCCACTGGAGCGGCAGCCGACGACACCGCTAAGGAAGCTGCTCCAGAACGTATCCGCAGGCATGGCGACCGTCGAGGACGTGTCGTCACTCGCAGGGCGGCTGGCTCGTCTCAACCGTCAGGTCACCAGGGACGACCGCGATCGTCTGGAGGATGTGCTCGGTCAAAGTCTCCAGTCTCTCACTTCCACGCTGGTGGGGGCCACTGATCCTGACCGACAGCTGGCCCACGCCGGTGTGCTCGCTGGCGGCGAGGAGCCGACCGAACAGCAGATCGCCCAGGCCAAGCGCGAGATGGTGATGGAGGCGGTGAAACCCATCGCCGCCAACCCGGAGTTCCGCCAACTCTGGCAAGACCTCAAACGGTCTTATGAGCAGACCATTGACGAGACCAGCCGCGATGTCCTGATCGACGCCGGGCCGGTCACCGACGAGCCCGGCTGGGCCAAGTCCTACACCGACGGCTTCCGCGCCTACCTCGAGGAACACCGCGACGAGATCGATGCCTTGCGGTTCTTCTATTCCGTCCCCTGGAGGGACCGGCCGAGCTTCGCTGAGATCAAAGATCTGGCGGCGGCTATCGAGCGCACCCCTCAAACATGGACGACGGAGCGTCTGTGGAAGGCCTACGCCGCTTTGGATGGATCGAAGGTGCATGGCTCCGACAAGCGAGTCCTCACGGACCTCGTGTCGATCATCCGCTACGCACTCGGTCTTACTGATGAGCTTGTCCCCTACGCCGACGTCGTCGAGGAGCGATACCAAACGTGGTTGCTTCAGCAGCAGCAGGCCGGGCGAGAGTTCACCGACGAGCAACGACGCTGGCTCGACATGATCAAGAGTCACCTCATCACGTCACTCGGCATCTCCGCCGATGACTTCGACTACACCCCTTTTGGCCAGGAAGGCGGCCTCGGCCGGGCAGTCCAGGTCTTCGGATCCGACCTAGCGGGTCTGCTGGATGAACTCAACCGGGAGCTGGTGGCGTGACGGCCTATCCCGAGCACTGGGTCGAGGCAATACTCGGCGATGTAGTGCAGCCGAGAATCACACGTGTCACTCCGAGGCCGGACAATGACCGGCCTTACCTGTCAATGGAGCACGTTGAAGCGGGAACTACGAGGGTGACAGGTCACGGTCGAGCCGGGGACATGAAGTCAGCATGCATGGGGTTCGACCCCGGAGATGTGCTCTACGGTCGGCTGCGTCCGTACCTCAACAAGGTGTGCCGTCCTACCTTCTCCGGTCTCGCATCGGCCGAGTTCATCACGTTCCGAGACTTCGATGGCGTTGACCCGGCGTTCTTGAAGTACGCGCTGAATCAGCCGGACTTTGTTGCGTTCGCAAGCCAGGTCAACGAGGGTGACAGGCCACGAGTGAAATGGAGTCAGATTCGTTCCTTTCCTCTTGGGATCCCGCCACTTGATGAGCAACGGCGGATCGTCGGGACGATCGAGGAGCAGTTCTCCCGTCTCGACGCCGGAGTTGAGTATCTCCAACGTGCCAAACGGAACCTCGCCCGGCTCCGAGTCTCGATCCTCCAGGCAGGCGTGGAAGGGCGCCTGACAGCGAGCGACACAGACTCCTGGGACATGAAGCCGATCGGTCAACTGGGACTGGTGGGAAGCGGAGCAACGCCCAAGAGGGGCAACCAGCAGTATTGGGTCGGCGGGGCCATTCCATGGGTGACAAGTGGACAGCTCAACGCGCCGCTGGTGACCGAACCCGCTGACTTCATAACAGAGCAGGCGCTTGTGGAGACCAGTGTTCGCCTGTGGCCAGCGGGAACCATCCTCGTTGCCATGTACGGCGAGGGCAAGACACGAGGAAAGTGCTCGGAGCTGGCCTTCTCTTCAACCACCAACCAGGCGTGTGCAGCGATCGTGCTCAATAAGGAGTTCGACCACATCAGGCCCTTCCTGAAGCTGCTACTGACTGCTCGCTACGAGCAGACCCGCCGCCTGGCCAGCGGTGGAGTCCAGCCGAATCTAAGTCTTGGCCTGATCAAGTCGATCAAGGTGCCAATTCCTCCTGCGTCGGAACAGGTTCGGATCGTTGCTGAAGCCGAGCGCCTGCTTTCGATCGTGGTGTCACTCGACGCCGCGCTAAAACTCGCTCTCAAACGATCTCAGCTCCTGCGGCAGTCGACTCTCAAAGCGGCTTTTAGCGGTCGACTCGCTTCACGAACACCAGAGGTCCCCTGACTTGGCGAAAGTGAACAGGCTTCGTGTGCGTCACTATCGCTCCATAGGCGACTGGGTAGAGATCATCTTTCCCCAGGTAGGCCCGCTCGTTCTGATTGGGGAGAACAACGCAGGAAAATCCAACATTGTTCGAGCACTCGACATTGTCCTCGGAGAGACATGGCCCGGGAGTTACAACCCCGAGGATCACGACTATCACCGTCGCACCCGGGATTCCGTGCCGATGCAGATAATCCTCGATGTCGAAGGAATCTCCCACGTCCGGACTGACAGAGCTGTGGCCCAGCTCCATTGGCGTTTCGACCCTGACGCGGACCGCTCATGCTCGTTTGATGCCGTCTTCGGCGACGGGTCGACGGCATGGATGAGCAACGCCGAACGCGAACAACTCGCCTGTGTCGTGGTGGGGGCAGATCGGAGGTTGAGCTACCAACTCTCGTACACGAGCAAATGGACCCTCCTCTCAAGACTGATGAGGAGGTTCCACGACGTGTTGATCGAGGATGACGATCGAGCCGAGCGTCTTCGCAGCGAGTTCTCGTCGGTTGTCGCAATCTTTGAGGAGGTGACGGAGTTCAAAGGGTTCAGTGACGGGCTCCGGCGAATGGCTGGTGAGTTCGGAGCCAACTTGACCTACGCGCTGGAGATGGACTTCTCGGCCTACGACCCGTCTAACTACTTCCGATCGCTGCGTGTGCAACCGACGAGCGATGGGAATGTGCGCAGCTTCGAGGAACTCGGAACCGGCCAGGAGCAGATACTCGCGCTGTCATTCGCCCACGCATACGCCATGTCATACGGTGGGGGTGAGTCTGGACTCGTGATGATCATCGAAGAGCCTGAAGCTCACCTGCATCCGCTTGCTCAGCAGTGGCTCAGTCAGAGGATCCATGCCATGAGCGGAGAAGGAGTCCAAGTCGTAGTGACAACGCACAGTCCTGCGTTCCTCGACCTGGCTCATATTGAAGGCGTGGCGTGCACGCGAAAACCCAACGAAACGAAGGCGACGTCAGTGGTTCAGCACGACATCAATGGCTTGGTTGAGCACTGTCGTGCACTGGGTGCGGACAAGGCAGACGCTGGGAATCTGGCCGGCTTCTACACAGCAAGTGCGACGGAGGAACTTAAGTCGGGGTTGTTCGCGCGGGCATGTGTAGTAGTTGAGGGGCCGACCGAGGCACTTGCGCTGCCGGTCCTATTGCGAGCATGTGGAGTGGATGTGCTCAAGCTCGGGGTTGCCGTGCTGAGCGCAGGCGGAATCGGAAGCATCAGTAGGTGGATTCGGCTGTACTCGGCGTATGACATTCCGGTATACGCGATTTTCGACCTGGACTCAAAGGATGACGACGACGGGGCGAAGCAAGCGGACCTTCTCCAGTCACTCGGCGAGGACCCGGGCAGTTGGTCATCAACTGAGGACGCGGTGGCAGTCTCCGAGACTTACACCATTATGAACCCCGACTTCGAGACCGCGCTACGCACGGTGTTCCCCGGCGTCTATGAGGCCCACGAGGAGCATGCACGGCAGGCCCTCGGATCGAGCAAGCCTATTGTCGCTCGTGAGGCTTCCTGCAGACTGGCCGAGGACGCGGCTCTCGACGGATGGCAGGTACTTCGAGGCTTGGCCGACGCTGTCGCGTCGTTGATTCCCCACATTGAAGCCGAGGATGGAGAGGCAGCGCTCGCAGCTCCCGCGGCAAGCCAGCTCGAGCCAGAAAAAGCAGAATGAGCGATCCACAGACGCTTGTCAGAAAGCTCTGGTCGTACTGCGACGTCCTCCGTGACGACGGGCTCTCATACGGCGACTACGTGGAGCAGCTCACGTACCTGCTGTTCCTGAAGATGGCGGATGAGCAGACGAAGCCACCGTTCAACCGTGAGCCGATCACCCCCGATGGGCTTGATTGGCCGTCACTCCTGTCGAAGGACGGAGACGAGCTCGAAACCCATTACCGACACGTCCTCACCGACCTGGGAAAGGAATCGGGGATGCTCGGTGTCGTGTTCCGTAAGGCACAGAACCGCATCCAGGACCCGGCCAAGCTGCGACGCCTCATCGTCGACCTGATGGACCAGGAGCAGTGGATGATCCTCGACGCCGACGTGAAAGGCGACCTCTATGAAGGCCTCCTTGAGAAGAACGCGGCAGACCTGAAGTCAGGTGCCGGCCAGTACTTCACGCCCCGAGCCCTCATCGGGGCGATCGTTGAGGTGATGCAGCCAGGCCCGAGTGAAACGATCAACGACCCCGCATGCGGCACCGGTGGATTTCTGATCGCGGCTCACGAACGGATCGCGGGCTATCACCGGCTCGACCCCGATCAGAAGAAGCATCTTCGCTTCGACGCACTGTCAGGCAACGAGATCGTCGACAACACGGCGCGTCTGTGCGTCATGAACCTGCTGCTCCATGGGATCGGTCAACCGAACGGCGAGAGCCCGATCAAAGTCGAAGACTCGCTCGCCTCTGATCCCGGTGTCCGATACTCGATGGTCCTCACCAATCCGCCTTTCGGGAAGAAGTCGGCGATGACGATCATCGTCGATGGGGAGGCGTCTCGTGAGTCGCTGCAGGTGGTTCGGGAGGATTTCTGGGCAACGACCTCGAATAAGCAGCTCAACTTCGTCCAACATGTGAAGACGATCCTGGAAACCCACGGACGTGCGGCGGTGGTTGTTCCCGACAACGTGCTGTTCGAGGGTGGAGCGGGCGAGACGGTACGGCGACGCCTGCTGCATGAATGCGACGTTCACACCCTGCTTCGACTGCCTACCGGCGTGTTTTACGCCCAGGGTGTTAAAGCCAATGTGCTGTTCTTCGACAAGAAGCCAGGTCGCGAGGAGCCTTGGACTCAGGAACTGTGGATCTACGACCTACGGACGAATCAGCATTTCACTCTTAAGCAGAACCCGCTGACCCACGAGGCGCTGGAAGACTTCATCAAGTGCTACAGCCCTGACGACCGACATGCTCGCGTCGAGTCGGAGCGCTTTCGTCGGTTCGCCTACGACGAACTGATCGCCCGGGACAAGGCCAGCCTCGACATCTTCTGGCTCCGCGACGAATCCCTGGAGGACACCGACAACTTGCCACCGCCGGCTGTTATCGCGGCCGAGATCGCCGAGGGCCTTGAGGCGGCCCTGGCCGAATTCGCTGAAATCGCAGCGTCTCTTTCGGACCAGGAGTCGGGGTAGCCCGTGGAGTGGTTCGCGCTTGGAGTCGCCGTCGTGTCCGCCATTGCGGCCATCTGGTCAGCCGTCTCATCGCACCGCTCAGCAGACGAGGCGATGGACACCCGTCGGCCATACGTTGCGGTGACCGGTAACCAAGTAACCAGCTGGAACGGGAAGAAAGGAACGGCGCGATTCTTCATCACCAATGCCGGGCCCGTACCGGGTCGAGTCACATCTCAGAGCAACAAGACCACAAGCTCAACAGGGCATGTTGTCGATCACGGCACCGGTTCAACTGAGTCCGATGTCATCTATCCAGCGGAGAAGGAGGTGGTTGGCTTCGGTCTTCCGATCGCGGCTGGCGAGATAGTCCACATCTCCCTTGAATATGAAGATCTAGCCAGGAAACGTCGGTTCGGTTTCGAAATCGACTACGCGGTGGACGCGAGAGGAGAGCTCCAGATCGTGCGCCGAGAGGGGACGTAGTGGGACCTGGGCCGCAGAGATGAGCCCGAGCGTGGCAACGATCAAGCGGCTGTTCAGTCAGTCGGGTTCCTTCTGCTGTTTCGATGACTGTGAGGTTGGGGCCATTCGGGATGATGGTGCAGTAATGGTGGACATCTGCCACATCGCAGCGTCGGCACCGGGAGGCCCGCGATTTGACCCGGACCAAAGCGACGAGGACAGACGTAGCTACGACAACCTGATACTGCTGTGTCCCAATCACCATCGAGTTGTCGACACTGACCCCACGACATACACGACCGGAAGGCTTAAGGAAATGAAGCAGGGAGCTATGAACGGAGGCGGCGGCCAATCCATCCCGGATGAGTTGGCTCAGAGTCTCGCGGTCTCGCTCGAGTTTCAAGGCTCGGCGATCTCAATTGGGCAGCGCGGCGGCCAAACAGCTCAGACGATTATCAACTTTGGACCTACTAGGCGAACAGTCTCTCAGAAGGAGAACTCCCGAATGGCGGCGATACTCGTGCCCCTCGCAGGTTCCACCATCGGGTTCGCTTCTTTCGCTGGGGATCCAGAGGCGGCCTCCTATAAGCGCGAACTGATGACCGTCTTCAGCGAGGCGGGATGGGAAGTGACGGACCAGTCCACCTTCATGTTCTTCGACAGCAAGAGTGGTGTCGTGCTGACGATTCCAATTGGCGCCGACGAGTTGGATGCCCGTAACCAGGCTGCTGCCTCAGCACTCCACGTGACTGGTCAGCTAGTTGGCGGAAATCGAGGGGACATCGCTAATGAGACGGGGCGATGTGTCCAAGTATGGCCTGCGCCAATGGCTTGATGCCAAGTGGGCAGGCATTGACGGGCGTTGTCGTCCCGCGGAGTGAAGACTTCAACTCGATAATCGCGAGCTCGGGGCCCATACGCTGCGCCGGCCGATTGCCTCGACCGTCGGGGAAACCGTCAGGCGGTTGGTCTTCCCACGAAGTACATGTCGAGTTCGCCCTTGCCCTTGACCTGGATGCGGCCGCGGTGGGTGAAGACCAGTCCCGGGGCGTCCTTCACCAGGGTGTATGTGGCGGCGCTGATGTTGACCTCCCCGGGCTCACCCGCCGACTCCATCCTCGAAGCAGTGTTGACGGCGTCCCCCCACACGTCGTACTGGAACTTGGTGTCGCCGACCACGCCGGCGACGACGGGACCGGTGTGGACGCCGACCCGCATCTCGAAGGCGGGTTTGTCCAGGTCGCTGCACGCCTGGGTGTGGTCTGCCATGAACCTCTGCATCTCGAGGGCGGCCTCGACGATCCTGACCGGCGACGGGCTCTCCGCCAACGTCAACCCCGACGCCGCCATGTAGGCATCCCCGATGGTCTTGATCTTCTCCAAGTCGTAGGCCCGCATGATCTTGTCGAAGGCGTAGAAGCAAGTGTTCAACTCCTCGACGAGCTCTGTTGGCGTCATCTGTGAGCTGATCTCGGTGAAATTGCAGAAGTCGCTGAACAGGATGGTGGCGTCGTCGAACTGGCGGGCCTGGGCACGTCCGGTGGCTTTCAACTCCTCGGCCACCTCGGCGGGGAGGATGTTGAGCAACAGACTCTCGGTCTTCTCCTGCTCCTCCTCCACCTGCCGTTGTGCCCGACGTGTCGCCGAGTCGAAGTCCCGGACGATCACATAGACGATCACCACCAACCCGACGAAGGCAGCCAGCTTGAAGGCGGCGTCGAAGCGGGGGTCGAAGGTCAACGGAAACTCGATACCCAGCACCTGAAGCACACCGAGGGTCAACACCTCGGCGATCACCACCAGGAACCAGATGAACCCCGCCTTCTGGCCGATCAGCATCACCGCCAGCATCGGGATGATCGCAACGTAGGCACTGGTGATCGAGGCGCTGAGCCCGCCGCTGAAGGCAGTGTTAGCGATGGTGTCGATGAAGATGACCCCGACGTAGATGTTGGCCACCAGATCGCGGCTGGCACCAGCCTTCAGAAAGAACGGCAGCGAGGCGAAGACGAAGCCACTGGCGGCCATCGTGTAGTAGCCGACGGGGAAACCAACGGTCAGGGAGACGAAGAAGAACCCGAAGGCGAGCAGACTGGTCAGGAAAGACACGAAGACCAGGAGACGGTGCTTCTTCAGCTCCTCGCGGGAGAACCCCCGACCCTTCGGGAGGAAGAACTCAGACCGTCGCTCGAGTAAGGCCGTCATTCGGATTCCCCATCGGCCGGGCGCCACTGCGGAGCAGATCGCCACTGTGAAGCAGGTAGACGTAGTAGGCGTCGACAACAGCCACCGCCACATAAAGGGCGGTCAAGGCGTTGTTCTCCGGGTACTTGGTGTAGAACATCACGCCGATGATCCCGGTGCCCAAGAACTTGGCCCAACCGATCAGTTTCGAGGCGGGAGGCTGGCCCGGGACGAACAGGAGCACCACGAAGGCGGCGCTCATCACCAGGTTGATGGTGAACGACACCAGCGGCGCCATGGGCAGGTCGTAGGTGAGGATGAACGTGTACTGGACCACGAACAGGAGCGGGATCCACACCGCCATCAGCATCCGGAACCTCTGCTGGAGGTAGGGGGAGCGGACCTGTTTGTGCCCGTACCGGAACAGGCCGACGACGATGAAGATGTCCAACACCATCCACGCCCAATAGGCGAGGACCAGCGCCGAGCCCATGTCCGGAACGAAGAAGACTGCGGTGGTGATCTCGGTCCCGATGTTGAGGGTGACCGCGATGAAAGGGAGGGCCAGCTGTTTCAACGAGATCAGCCGACGGATGGTGACGATGTAGACGAGGACCCAGAGGACCGCCCCCAGGGTGAACATGGCGATCTGGAGCGGTGTGTAGGCCTCGGTGTTGAACCACGGGCCGGGGTTCTCGAGATACTCCCAGATGGTCATGTGTCACCTCTCGACGTGATGGTGCTCCACAGCGAGCGAAGGAAGAAGACGATCCCGAAGGCGAGACCCCAGGGGACGAGGGCGATCTCCATCCAAAGCGGCACCCTGTGGCTCCAGCCTTCTCCGGAGTCATAGCGACGACGGTCGAGCCACTTGAACGGAGCGAAGAACAGCGGCTCCTTCAGAGGCCACACCTTGCAGCGAGGTCGGGAGGACCCGTCGAAGCCGAGGATGCCGTTGACCGCCCGGCGTGCCGCCTCGTTGGCGCCCTCCATGGTGGCCAGGTCGGTGAAGGTACGGACGTAGTCGCTGGCCAGGAACAGGTTGGGGATCCGGGTCACCGCCTCGGGTCGGAGCGCCCAACTGTTGACGGTGTTGACCAGCAGCGGTTCGGCGTCCCGGTCCCGATGTTCGACCGGCATCCAATTGATGTCACGGTCCAGGTACCAGTGCTCCACCATGTTGTCGTCGATCAGGGTCACCCCGTCGACGTTGAGACTGCGCTTCAGCTGCTCCCAGACCATGTCCTTGACCTGCTCGGGGTCGGCGTCGTCGGCGAGCACCCCCTTGTACTTGGTGTGGAGCCAGTCGCTGATGTCGACACTGAGGACACCTTTCACCCGGCCGTTGAATCGGTCGGCGAGGTCGTAGTCGTCCCAGAACTGGACCTGGGAGATGCCGGTCATCGCCCATTCGCTGTCGCTGAAGATGACATGGCCCCTGGTGATCTCGACGTTCTGGTTCATGTAGAACTGGATACCGTTCATCCAGCTGACACTCTTGGCCAGGGTGTCGATATCGGCGAGGGTCTGGTCGGCTTCGATCATCTCCTTGGTGATCAGGGTCGCCGCCCGCTCCACCGGTGTCGCCAGGATGTAGTGGTCTGCGGTGACCGTCCTGGTGGCGCCGTCCCTCTCGGCCACGGTGATAGCGGAGACCCGGCCGTCTTCCATGGACACTCCGGTCACGGTGGCACCCAGGTGATAGACGACACCAAGCTCGGCGAGATAGTCCTTCCACGGGTTGAGCCACACGTCGTTGGTCGGCCCGTTGAGGACACGGTCGGTGTTGGTGCCTGGGGTCATCATGTTGAACAGGAGTTGGAGGAGGATGTCCCCACCGGTCTTGGTGCTGGCAAATCGGGCCTGGGCTGCAACCAGGGTCCTGGTCAGACCGGCCACCAGAAGCGACCGGTAGGCGTGGGAGGTGAAACGATCGGCCTCCAGGTAGTCCCACCAGCTGAGACGTTCGTAGTCGTTGGCCCTTCTCGCCTGACAACTGGTCATGAGCTGCCAGATCCGTGCGGCGAAGAACTCCTCCTCCTCGGTGGTGAGACCGGTCTCGGCCCCGGCGTGGAGGTCGTGGATGATCACCTCGAGGTCGGACAGCGACCTGGGGAAGTTGGCGTCGGCGATGATCGACGGCTTGTCGTAGCGGGCGATCATGATCCGTCGGGTGCTGACCAGGTTGTCGAAGCATCCGTTGCGGTTGAGCTTGCCGTCGGGGCCCCGGAAAGGGATGCGGGCCATGGTGTCGGTGACATGGCGGTAGAAGCCGGGGAAG
>JBGTEJ010000045.1:0-5981 GCA_041747855.1 Acidimicrobiia bacterium
GACCTAGATGTTTGGCCATGACCAGACGATGCTCGCCGGTTTTCCGGGCATCTCCAACCAGGTATCTCAGGTGCTCCGGAACGGGTACCTCCCGGTAACCACCCGTGTTGAGCCAGCCTGTCCCTGGCGGTGGGTCCTTGACCGGCACATCCGCTAGAGGGTTGCCATGCTTCTTGATCCGGGCCTTGTGGGTTCCACAGACGCCATTTGCCTGATTTGGTCGGTCACAGCCCTCGACAGAGCACACGGGCTTGCCTTCCCTTAATGGGGATGACCCGGCTTCACCAAGACGTAGCTTTCGCAGATAGTGGCCATGGCAGAGTCCTCGCTCTTCGGCAGGCCGATCACAGGGACCGACGGAACAGGTGAGGCCTGCGTAGTTGGGTCGGACGGGGTCGGTGGTGCCGTTGCGCAGAAGACGCTTGTAGTGCATCTCACACAAACCTTTGGCCTGATGGATCCGATCGCATCCTTCGATAGAGCAGGTCGACCGCTCCTCCATGATCGGACTCTCACCTGGATCGCCGGTCCTCCGCCAACGCAGATAGTGGGCATGGCAGTAGCCACGGGTCACCGCCAGCCGGTCGCATACTTCGACGCTGCATAGGGTGCTCATGACTCGAAGATAAGGCCCGGCACCGACAGTTTTCAGGTGGGCAGCGACACCCATCTGGTAGCCGCCGCGGTTGGGGTTGGGAGTGGTTCGGGTCGGTGGCTACAGTCTCCGCCTTCCAGCAACCTTCCTGTAACTCGTGAGGTCGAAAAGCCATGACTGAAACCCTGCTCTACATCGCGCTCGTCGCCGGAGTCGCCGGGCTGGCGCTTGCGTTCTACTACTCGCGATGGGTCCTCGCCAAACCTCAAGGGAACGCACGGATGATCGAGCTCGGCTTAGCCATACGCGCCGGTGCCGACGCCTTCCTCAGACGTCAATACACCTGGGTGGCCGTCTTCGTCGTGGTGATGGCGGTCCTGATCGCCGTCCTCCTCGAATGGGGACGTCCGTGGGGGGCGGTGGCTTATGTCTTCGGTGCGGTCCTGTCGGCCCTGGCCGGGTTCATCGGCATGAGGATGGCTACTTCAGCCAACACCCGGACGGCTGAAGCGGCGCGTACTGGTGGAGTGACCGCCGCTCTGCCGGTCGCCTTCCGCGGGGGAGCGGTGATGGGGTTCACCGTCGCCGGTCTCGGTCTCCTCGGAATTGGATTCGGGTTTCTCCTCTTCGACCAGATTCTCCAAGATCCGAGCTGGGTGGACATCGTCACTGCAATCGGTCTCGGTGGATCGTCCATCGCCCTCTTCGCCAGGGTCGGTGGAGGCATCTACACCAAGGCCGCTGACGTCGGCGCCGACCTGGTCGGCAAGGTCGAAGCAGGAATCCCCGAAGACGATCCCCGAAACCCGGCTGTCATCGCCGACAACGTGGGTGACAACGTCGGAGATGTTGCCGGAATGGGCGCCGACCTCTTCGAGTCGTATGTCGGCTCTCTGGTTGCCCCGGTCGCCTACGCCGCCCTCGTCTTCGGAGGCTCTTCCTTCCTTCCCGAAGCGATCATGTTCCCGCTGGCGGTCGGAGCGCTCGGTATGTTCGCCTCCATCCTGGGCTCGTTCCTGGTCAAGGCCAAGGATGCCGACGGTCTCGCCGCCGCACTCCACAGGGGCACCAACTTCGCCATGGTGATAACGGCCCTGGGAGTCGCCGGGCTGGCCTATTGGATGTTCGGTGACAAGGTAGCCAACTGGGTCGGCATCTGGATCGCCGTGCTCGCCGGTCTCGTTGTCGGTTTCTTCGTCGGGAAGATCTCCGAATGGTTCACATCCGATCATTACAAGGCTGTCAAGGAGATCGCCCGTCAAGCCCAAACCGGCCCAGCCACGGTCATCATCTCCGGGGTCGCCGACGGTATGAGATCGGCTGCCTACTCGGTGATCGCGGTGGCAGCAGGAATCGGTGTCGCCTTCTATGCAGGAGAATGGGCGATGGGTGCCGGTGGCGGCATCTACGGTGTAGCCGTCGCCGCAATCGGGGTGCTGGCCACGTTGGGGATCACGGTCTCAGTCGATGCCTACGGGCCCATAGCCGACAACGCTGGTGGAATCGCCGAGATGGCGCATCTACCCGCCGAAGTCCGCAAGTCGACCGACGCACTCGACTCTCTCGGGAACACCAGTGCCGCCATCGCCAAGGGTTTCGCCATCGCATCGGCGGCGGTGACCGCCCTAGCCCTCTTCAACGCCTTCACCAGGGCGGTAGGGCTCGAGGGGATCGACATATCCAAGCCGCAAGTGACGATTGGGCTGTTCATCGGGGCGATGTTCCCATTCCTGTTCGCGGCCCTGACCATGAGCGCAGTGGGTCGTGCCGCCGGTCTGATGATCGACGAGGTGCGTCGCCAGTTCCGTGAGATACCGGGGCTGCGTGAAGGTGTGGAAGGTGTCCAACCGGACTACACCACATGTGTCGACATCGCCACCAAGGGGGCCCTCCGGGAGATGATCCTGCCAGGGTCGATGGCCATCGCACTACCCCTAGTCGTCGGATTCATCAATGTCGAGGCTCTAGGGGCACTGCTCGGCGGGTCACTCGTCACCGGGTTCCTCCTCGCAATCTTCATGGCGAACTCCGGCGGTGCCTGGGACAACGCCAAGAAGTTCATCGAGGCCGGAGCCTTCGGCGGCAAGGGAAGCGACGCCCACAAGGCGGCGGTCATCGGTGACACCGTGGGAGATCCCTTCAAGGACACCTCAGGCCCGGCGATGAACATCGTGATCAAAGTGATGACCATCGTCTCGCTGATCTTCGCCTCCGCTTTCATCGGGTAGTAGCGGAGGGCCATCCCAGCGGAGGGCCCTCCGACTACCCCCTTTCCTCACGACTCGCCGGACACGGTACGATTCGTGTTGCATGTCGACCGCACGGTTCGGTGCGCCCCCGTACTCAACGCGCACCGGTGTCACCAAAGAAATCATCCTCATTCGCCACGCCCAATCTCAGGGCAATGTCGATGGCCTGTGGCATGGCCGGACCGACGGGCCTCTGAGCGAGGCCGGTGAGGAGAGCCTCGAACACCTGGGACGAAGACTGTCCACGTGGGAGTTCGACGTCGTCTTCAGTTCCCCCCTGGAACGGGCGAGGCGAACGGCCGGAGCCCTCTCTGACGATGTGATCGTCGACGACGACCTCATCGAGATGCATGTTGGTCATTGGGAGGGCCGGACCTTCGAAGAGGTGGAGAGGGACTTCGCCGACGAGTTGCAGGCCTCCTTCTCGGATTGGTCGGTGCCTATGGGGGGCACGGGGGAGAGTCTCAACGAACTGGCCAAGCGTGCCTTCGGGGTCCTCGACCGGATCCTGGAGAATCTCGGGGACAACCAGCGCGCCGTCGTCGTGACCCACGGCGGCTTCCTGCAACCCGTCCTCCATCGTCATCTGGCTGGAAGGGGAAGATCGGTCCATCCCATCACCGCCAACACCGGTATCACCAGAATCCGCTGGCAGTTCGGACGTCCCCGTCTGGTGACCTGGAACGACACGGGCCATCTCGGTCCGAAGCCTTCCTGGGTCGGTCACCATCTTCGAAACGGAACACCCGTGTTCACTCTGGTGAGACATGGGCAGACCAAGGCCAACATCGAGCAACGTTGGCAGGGTCATGGTGACTGGGACCTCGATGACGTGGGTCACCGCCAGGCCGAATCTCTGGGTGAGTGGTACGGCCCGGCCACCACTGTCTACTCGTCCCCACTCAAGAGGGCCATGTCGACCGCTGCTCGCATCGCCGCTGGAGACGTCGTCCCCGTGGAGGGGCTCAAGGAGATGAACATGGGTGAGTGGGAGGGTCTGACAACCGCAGAGATCCAGGACCGCTACCCCGAGGACATGGAGACGATTTACGAGAAGGGGGTCGACCTTCCCAGGGGACGGACCGGTGAGAGTTGGCGCGATCTGGCCGCGCGAGTGACCGGCGCCATAACCGAACTCGAGCCTGCCGAAGAGGAGCCAACGGTGGTCGTTGCTCATGGAGGGGCCATCCGCTCCTATCTGGGCTCGCTGACCGACACCACCGACACACACTCCGAATCGCTTTACACGCCCGCAAACACTTCGGTCTCCCATGTGGCCATGACAGAAGAGGGACCGGTGATCCTCGACTACGCCGTGGCCACCCACCTGGAGGGCTTCGACAGCCCTTGAGTGACAACCCCTCGAATCAGTACAACTCGAAGCGGTACGCGATGGTGAACCGTTGGGACCCCAACCATCTGCGCACCGTCGACCGCCTGTTACCACTCAGGGAGGGTGATCGGGTGCTCGAAGTCGGGGCCGGAGCGGGGCACTTGACCAAGCGACTGGCCGAGCGCGGTGTCGATATCACCGGCATCGATGTCAACCCCAAGGCTGCGGAGGTTGCCGGCACCGACCGCGTCATCGAGATGTCCGCCGACGCCCTGGCATTTGCCGATGGCGAGTTCGACGCCATCGTCTCGTTTCACGCCATCGAACATATACCTCCCCTCGACCGGGCAGCGTCTGAGATGGCACGCGTGCTCAAACCTGGAGGCCGGGCACTGTTGGTCTACCCGGCCGAACCGATCCAGGGTCTCTTCGCCGTTCCTACTTCCGTCATCCTTCACGGGACCCCGTTCAAAGCCCGCGAGATCCACTGCCACTGGCTTTCTCCCCGAAAGGTCAGGGACCTTTTCGAGCCGCACGGGATGGTCGAAGACCACCACGAGTTCAACCTCTTCAAGTCACCGCAGTTCGTTTCGAGACTGGTCCGTGCCGGGAAAGTCTGAATCATCGGTTTAGCGTTCGCCCGGTGTTCGTCTGTGAGACCTGCGGCAAGAGCTTCGACCTACCTGCTTCGGTCCTCGAGCGCTACCCCGGATGGACCCCCCGTCAGTGTCTTCAATGCCGTGACTCAAATTCAGGCCTCACCTCATCCGGGTCGGATCTCAAGACCTCAACGTCGGAGCGCCGGTCTTCGGTGAGCAAGACCAGAGACCTGACGCTTGCCGAGGTGCTCTCGACTTTCACCGAAGGACCTCAGACCGGGGTCTTCACCGACGGAGCATCATCCGGGAACCCGGGTCCGGGTGGTTGGGGGGCAGTCAAGGTCGTAAACGGTGAGATCATCGCCGAGGACCGGGGCTCCGTGCCTCACACCACCAACAATCGCATGGAGTTGATGGCGATGGTCAGCGGTCTAGGCATGGTCGAGACCGCTGAGGAGATCGTCATCTACACCGACTCGAAGCTGGTTGTCGACACCCTGAACAGTTGGGCGGCAGGTTGGGAGAGGAGGGGATGGACCAGGAAGTCCGGCCCCATCAAGAACCTCGAACTGGTTCAAGAGGCGTATCGACTGGTCAAGGAGCGGCCACGAGTCCAGATCAAGTGGATCCCCGCCCATAGCGGTTATCGGTGGAACGAGTACGCCGATGCCCTGGCCACCGCTTACCGCAGACCATCCCCCTGATGGTCACGTCGGAGGCGGTTCTCAAGTGGGCCGACTGGGCCGAGGATTCCCCGCTGTATCAGCATCTTTGTGGGGTGATCGCAGGCGACGCCGAACTGATGCGTGTGATCAATCGGCTCGAGCACACCCCGCAATTGAACATCCTGTTCGCAGCTGTCCAGTACCTGATGACGAGTGGTGGCGAGCATGATCTCGCATCCTTCTACCCGAACTTCACAAACGAGCCACTTTCTCTAGCGGGGGTAGCCCGGCCGTTCCGTGACTTCGTCCTGGCGAACGAGGGAGAGATCGTCGAACTTGGTGCCACCCGCTACACCCAAACGAATGAGTGCCGTCGATGTCTCGCCCTCTTGCCGATGACGTGGATGTCGGGTCTCGATCGGTTCCACCTCGTCGATGTGGGGACCAGCGCAGGTCTCAACTTGCTCCTCGACAAGTATCACTACCGGTGGGGCGGGTTCGAGTGGGGTCCCGAGTCGCCGGTTTCGCTGGTGGGTCAAG
>JBGTEJ010000046.1:0-6891 GCA_041747855.1 Acidimicrobiia bacterium
GATCGCTCCTCTTCGAGCACCTTCCGGACTGCCTTACCCGCCTTGTCCAGCATCGCCGACGCATCGTCCATCACCCCATGGCTGTCGAGGTCCGGCCCGTAGACGATGGCGCCGGTGTTCTTGTCGACACCCACCGTGACCACCACCACTCCGTCGTCGGCCAGATGGGAACGGTCACGGAGTACCCCGGTCTGAGTGCCCCCCACCGTTGAGCCGTCTAGGTAGACGTAGCCCGCCGGGACGGCGTCGCGCTCGACCGTTGTCTTCTTCCCGTCGAGGACAACCCGGTCACCATCCTCGAGCACTTCCACCCAGGGGACGTCCATGAGACGGGCGAGATCGGCGTGGGCGGAGAGATGTCGGTACTCGCCGTGGACAGGGACCATCGCTTTGGGTCGGATCACATTGATGAAGGTGAGCAACTCATCCTTTCGCGCATGGCCCGAGACATGGACATGGGCGTTCTCGCCGTGAACCACCGTGGCCCCTCGCCGCATCAGGTTGGAGATGACCTTCGACACCGCGGTCTCGTTGCCGGGAATCGGGCGAGCGGAGATGAGGACCGTGTCGTTCTCTCCAAGGTCGACGTGACGGTGCCGACCGTGAGACATCAAGGACAATGCGGCGAAAGGCTCACCCTGACTGCCGGTCGTGATCAGCATCTGATCTCTATCAGGAAGATTCGAAAGCTGCTTGATGTCGACGATGCTGGAGTCAGGGGCCTCCAGAAGACCCAGATCAGTCGCGATGACGGTATTGCGTTCCATCGACCGACCCAGGAATGCGATCTTTCTCCCATCGGCGAGACCGGCGTCGACTATCTGCTGGACCCTGTGGACATGCGATGAGAAACAGGCCGCGATGACCCGACCCGGTGCGTCCCGGACCACTTCGGCGATCGGGCGACCGACGGAGCTCTCCGACGGCTCGAAGCCAGGTCTTTCGGCATTCGTCGAGTCGGAAAGGAGGAGTCTGACTCCACGACGGCCAAGAGCGGAGAACGCCGGCAGATCGGTCGGCTTGCCGTCAATGGGCGTGGGGTCGAGCTTGAAGTCACCGGAGTGTACGACCAGCCCCTCCGGGGTCTCGAAGGCAATCCCGGCTGCATCAGGGACCGAGTGACTGACCGGGATCAGCATGAAGCGGAAGGGGCCATGGTCGATCCACTTCTTCGTCGGGATCGTGCGAAGGTCAGATTTGACACCCAGTTCCTCGATCCGGCCCCGCGCCAGTTCGGTCGCCATCCGAGTACCGAACACCGGCACGTTGATGTCACGCAGGAAGTAGGCAAGGGCACCCATGTGGTCTTCGTGTCCGTGGGTGAGAATCACGCACTCGACATCCTTGGACCGTTTGGTCAGCCAGGACCAATCCGGGAAGACCAGGTCGACGCCGAGCATCTCCTCCTCTGGGAACATGAGACCGACATCGACCAGGGCGATCTTCCCTTCGACCTCGAGAGCGGCACAGTTCCTGCCGATTTCCCCGAGTCCACCGAGGAAGGTGACTGAGACGCTCACAGGGGACGGACCGCTGCCAGAGCCTTCTCGATCGCAGTGAGGGTGTCCTCGGTGGCTTCCACCAGTGGAAGACGCATTGGGCCGACCCGCCCCCAGAACCGGCTCATGGCCGCCTTGACCGGGATGGGATTTGTCTCCAGGAAGCAAGCCTGGATCAAGGGGAGGAGAAGGTGGTGGATCCGCCGTGCCTGTTCCCAGTCGTCGGCGTGAGCGGCACGGATCATGGCACTCACTTCTTTCCCGGCCAAATGGGCGATGACGGAAACCACACCGACGGCGCCCACCCCGACCATAGGCAGGGTGAGACTGTCATCCCCGGAATAAACCGGAAGACTCGGGATCGCGTTGATCGTTTGAGATGTGAAGTCGAGACTGCCTACCGCGTCTTTCACCGCGACGATGTTCGGATTCCCCGCCAACTCCGCCAGGGTATCGATCTCGATCCTCGTCGATGTGCGGCCCGGGATGTTGTAGAGCATCACCGGGAGTCCGACGTTGGCTATGGCGTTGAAATGGGCCAACAGGCCGCGCTGCGGCGGCTTGTTGTAGTAGGGAGTGACCGCAAGGACCGAGTCGGCACCTGCTTCAACAGCGCGGTGTGTCAGTTCGACGGAATGTGCCGTGTCATAGGTTCCGGTCCCGGCCATGACGCGGGTCGTCTTCTCGGCCACCGCCCCGACAACGGTGCGGAACAGGGCAACCTTCTCGTCGTCTGAAAGAGTGGGGGACTCGCCGGTTGTGCCTGCGACGACCAGGGTGTCGGTGCCGTTGTCTGCCAGGTGACGGGCGAGTCGCCAGGCCGCTTCATGGTCGACCCCTCCGTCGTCGTTGAACGGCGTGATCATGGCAGTGGCAACCTGCCCGAATGGTGCTGATAGGTGTTGGGTCACCGGGTCAATGGTACCCCACCGAGCCCAATCCACGGGATGGCCGGGCCCACGCTCCCATCATCACGGCATGGTGTCGAGGTACTCGGTCGCCAGCTTCGCCGGACCGCGGCGAATCCAGCTTTCAATCAGCAACTCCTCCAACTCATCGACCGCGACTTCTCCGAGGCGGGCCAGGACGATGGCGTATCCGTCGAAATGCGAGGTGGTGAAGTACACATCAGGAGACGCCAGAATCAAGGCCTCCTTGGCGAAGAGGTCGGTGACCCAGACAGCGATGATCGGTGGGGTGGGGGCGGACTCTCCCAACTCCTCGAGGTCCCCCTTCCGCAAAGGTCGGTCCCAGGCGAACAACTTCCCACGCACTAGCCATGAGCGACCCTTCACCGAGACTTCGGGCAGTCGATGGGCAAGCTGGTCGACATCATCCCATGTGGCCATAAGGAGCCACCCTATCAATCGTTGCGGAGAGCCACCAGCGCCCGTCGCGCCGCCGAGCGGACACGTGGCGTGGGGTCTTCGAGGAGTCTCGAGACCTCGCTCGCTAGGCCGTCGAGGTTGCGGGCACGAACCACCTTGCATGCCATCTCCCGGACCCGCCAATGCTCGTCGGCGAGCGCTAAACCGACGGCTTCGATCGTCTCACCCTGGGAGCCCTCCGGAGCCCAAACATACAAGAACGCCCTCGCAGCCCAGACCCTCCGCCAATAGGGGAGCCACTCCTCGCTCCCTCCAAGCCAAGCGATGTCGGGCTCGTCGACCCTTTCTGCCCTGCGCAGCAGACGCTCAGACCAGGCGACCACCTCCTTCGTCCCATATCTTTCGACGGCGGCCGCGATGACAAGCCGGGGATGAGCGCCACGTGGGGGAACGGTGTCCGGGGCCATGATCTCAGGGTATCAACCGGGCGCCGACCCAATCTCGGACCTGCCCTACACTTGAGTCATGGCTGTTAACTCAACGATGCTGCCCCTCGGGACCGAAGCACCTGACTTCACCCTCCCCGACACGGTCAGTGGACAGAAGTATTCGCTAGACGATTTCTCCGACAAGGGCGCGCTCCTGGTCATGTTCCTGAGCAACCATTGCCCCTATGTCAAGCATGTCATGGCTGGGTTGGCGCAACTCGGGAAGGACTACCAGGACAGCCACCTGGGCATCGTCGGTATCGGTTCCAACGATGTCGAAAACTACCCGGGCGACTCTCCCGAGGCGATGAAGAGCGTGGCTGAGGAACAGGGTTACGTGTTCCCCTACCTGTTCGACGAGGACCAGACGGTGGCTGCGGCATATCAGGCGATGTGCACCCCCGACTTCTTCCTGTTCGATGCGGAGAGACGGCTGGTCTATCGGGGTCGTCTCGACTCGTCACGCCCGAACACCGATGTGCCGGTCACCGGCGAGGATCTGCGAGCTGCCATCGAAGCCACCCTGTCCGGCGGCGACCTATCCGGACAGCAGTTCCCATCTATGGGTTGCTCGATCAAGTGGAAGCCAGGAAACGTCCCGGCATACTTCCCCCAGGCCTGACGAGACAAGGAGACCAGATCAATGCCACAACAGTACGACGCGCCCCCCGACTTCGACCTCGATCTGGCGAAGAACTACACCGCAACCCTCGACACCAACCATGGCGAGATAGTCATTGAGCTCGATGCCGAGCGCTCCCCCAACACCGTCAACAACTTCGTCTTCCTGGCGAGGGAAGGCTATTACGACGGGGTTGTCTTCCATCGGGTCATCCAGAACTTCATGATCCAGGGTGGCGACCCGACCGGCACCGGACGTGGTGGCCCCGGCTACAAGTTCAGGGACGAGCTCGAAGGTGATGGAAAGTACAGTCGTGGAACGGTCGCGATGGCCAACGCCGGGCCCCACACCAATGGGAGTCAATTCTTCATCTGCCACGCCGATGCCGGCCTCCCCCACTCCTACACCATCTTCGGGAAGGTGACCTCAGGCATGGACACGGTCGATTCCATTGCCACGGCCGCAACCGACCCATCAGACCGTCCTCGAGAAGAGGTCGTGATCAACAAATTGACCGTCGCCGAGTCCTGAAACTAGAGACGACCTAGAGAGACCTCAGGGGTACCCAGAAGACGCTTCGCCTCCCGGATGCCAGATGACAACGCACCGTCGGCGAACCCGGCCCGGCCCGGTGATGTGGCCTCCCCCGCGAACAGGACCCTGCCTCCGACCGGTTCGGCAAGCTCGATGACATCCTGATGGGTCTGCCCTGGTCGTATGTAGGTGTAGGCGCCGAGCGCCCATGGATCACCCGACCAGTCGGTGCTCACCACGTCGAGGATCGGGGACGACTCGACACCCGTGGCCTCCTCGAGCAAAGCCACCATCCGGGCCACCCGTTGGGCCTCGGTGTCAACTGAATTGACGCTGGTGTGCCCAAATGCGAATGCCACGACGACGGCCTGACCGGGGAATGCACTGTCCATCCCGAAGATGGCCCTCAGCTCCGAGCCGTCGGGGTCGGACAGCACCGACACATGAGGGACTCCGCTATTCGTCCAGAAGGGGGTCGCGAATCTGACTACCACCTTCTCGAATCTGCCGAAACCGAGCCTCTCTATGGCCGCCAGTTTCCCGGGCGGCAGACCTGGGGAGAATTGGATGGAGCCACCCTTCAGAACACCGAGGGGGACCGTTACAACGACATGGGAGACGTATTCGATAGCACCGTCGCCGGTTTGTACTCGCACTCCCCCGTCGTCGTACTCGATGTCCAGGACAGGTGACTCGAGACGTACATCCAACCCGTCGGAGAGGGCATCGACCACCTCTCGGTAGCCCCCGACGATCAGATCCCCGATGTCATCGCCCTCGTATCCAGGGTCCGCAGGTGGGGCCACCGTCCCATGGGCGACATCACTCCAAGGAGCAGCCCCTTCCGCCTCGACCCACATTCGCAGGCGTCTGGTGACCAGCTCGGCGATACGCTCGGGCATCTTCAGCCGGGCCACCCGCTCGGCAACGACTCTGTCCAGCGGGGAGGTTCGGTCCAGACCTGAGTCCGGGTCGACGATCTCGTCCATGACACGGTCAGCGATCACCCTTGCCTGATCCTGTTCAGCAGGTGGCACCCTCCCCTTCTCAGATTCCAGGAAGACCATGTCCTTACGAAAGTCTCCACTCACCCTGCGTAGACCGATTTGGTCGGAGAGGCGTGTAAGTGGGTTGCCACCGGGACTGTGGATCCAGGAGCCTCCAAGGTCGATGGGGAGGCCACCGAAGTCGACGGTGTAGGTCCTTCCGCCCAGCCGATCACGCGCTTCGAGCAGAACGGTGTCGATTCGGGCGTGGGTCAAGGAGTTGGCCACGGCGAGCCCTGCCAAGCCGGAGCCGACCACTGCCACCCGCTCGACTGGGCCGGACACCCCCAGCGGTACGGCTTCGGAGCCATCGTCGAAAAGGCCAATTCCTCGAGTCACGGCGGTTTACGAGAGGAGCCGTGGGTTCTGGCTGTAGGTCCCTGTCAGGGTGGCCGTCTCGATCACGTGGCCCCTGATCGCTTCGAGAACCTGCTGGCCGGTGAACGAACCCATCACCGAAGTCCATTCGAAGTCCAGAGCGTGGAGGGTGAACACGTAACGATGGACGACGCTGTCGTTCCAGGGTGGGGCGGGGCCGTCGTATCCGTGGTAGTCGCCCGCCATGTCAGGGTCGTCTTCGAACCACCCGGTGAAGTCGTTCATACCTTCCCTGCAACCATGCGGCGCCTCGCCACCCCGCTTGCCACCAACGGTGACACCATCGCTGAACTCGCCCTCTTCGATCGAGCGGAGGTCGGGCGGCAGGTCAACCACTACCCAGTGGTAGAAGTCGACTCTGGGGAGGTCAGCAGGAACCTCACGATCCTCCTTGTTCACGTCGTCGCCGACACCCGGTACATCTGGATCGTGGCAGATGAGGGCAAACGACTTGGTGCCCTCCGGCACCTCACTCCAACTGAGCGCCGGGTTGACGTTGTCGGACAGAGTCACGTGCCCCTCGTCGGCGGGTCGGGCAAACGCGAACGTCGCCGGGATCGGCCCACCATCGTCGAAACTGGTCGTTGAAAGTCGCATCCCGTGAACATAGTCAAACGTCCGGGCCGGGTCATACGGTCCGGCGGTAGCTCAGCGGGACGCCGCCTCCGCCTCTGCCTCGGCGATCCGGGTCGAGTTGAACCGGGGTATTGCGTATATGAGCATCAAGAGCTGGACCGCAGCTGCAACCAGGAACGGGAGACGCAGTGACCATTCCCGTCCCAGCCATGGCCCGGTCAACGAGACGATCAGACCACCGAACAACGCCCCGACCGACATCATGCCCCAGCCGAGGAACCGGTACACCGAGTTCACTCTTCCCAGAAGCCCGTCGGGGATGATCCGCTGACGGAGCGAAACGGTGATCACATTCCACACCATCACAAAGAATGTCCCCACCAGGAACATGAACCACACCAACACTGCAGACGAACTGAG
>JBGTEJ010000047.1:0-9675 GCA_041747855.1 Acidimicrobiia bacterium
GGCTGCCCTCATGACCCTGGGGACTGCGAACTACCTCGTGCCCCGGGCGTTCGAGGCAGGCGAGGATCTCAGCGTGGTCCTCGTCCTCCTGGTGTCCGATGCGGCATGGATCACCCAGTTCCTTTGCACGCTGGTCCTGCTGCCTCTCTGGTTCCCGACTGGTGCCCCGATGAATCGAAGATGGGGTTGGGTGGGTCGGGTCGCGGTTGGGGCTGGAGTCATTGGCTGGGTCTCATTCGCCCTCGCCGAGCACGTCTGCGCCGTCTATGAGTCGCCCGAGTCGTCGGTCTGTGCTGAAACCGTGCCCATCCCCTGGGGCATCGAAGGGTTTTCGGGGTTCGAGCCGATTCTCTTGATCGGCATGGTGATGGCACTTCCGGCCCTCACCTCGGTGTTCGTGCGCTGGCATCGTTCGAGGGGGGTGGAACGGGAGCAGCTCAAGTGGGTCTTACTCGGCTCGACGGTAGTGGCCTTGGGCATCATCCTGTCCTTCGACACCTTTGCTATGCCGCTATGGGTCAACGACTCTGTCAGCGCTCTGAGCCTGGCCGGCCTGTGGGTGGCGATCGCGGTGGCCGTCCTCCGTTATCGGCTCTATGACATCGACCGGATCATCTCCCGTACGGTTTCCTACGTCCTGGTCCTGATTGTTCTCGGTCTGGTGGTCTTGGGTCTGGTGGCCCTGTTTGCCGTCTTCCTCCCTTCGGACGATCCGCTGGTGGTGGCTATCTCCACACTGGCTGCGGCGGCGCTCTTCAACCCGGTGCGGAGGTGGGTGCAGGCTGCCATCGACCGTCGTTTCAACCGGTCTCGCTATGACGCTCAGCGGGTGGTCGGTCATTTCACCGCTTCGCTGCAGGAGCAAGTCGATCCCGATGAGGTGGTTGATGGGTGGATGGAGGTGGTGGAGGACACCATGCAGCCCGAGGGGGTCGGTGTTTGGGTCAGGAAAGAATGAAGCGGGTACTCCTCGCACTCGGGCTTCTCATCGGGACAGCCGGCCCGGTACTGGCCTTTCTCAACCAGGTGTACTTCATGGGGACGGATGCTCTCTGGCCGCTGGCCTGGATTGCCTGGGCACCCATGGGTTTCCTTATCCTCGTCAAGCGGCCGGGCAACGGGGTCGGCGCTGGGTTGATGTTCATCGGTCTGACCATGGGGGCCAGCTTTTTTCTGTGGACCATCGCTGCCACCGAGCCGTTTCCGATGTCGGTCCGGGTCTGGGCGGAGTTGGGCAACATGGTTCTCGGGGTGGCGCCGTGGTTCGGTGTGGTATGGCTCCTGCTCGTCTTTCCCAGCGGGTCGTACTCGGGCTCGGCGCAGCGACGCCTGGGCATGTTCTTGATCTTGTTCGGGATTCTTTCTTTGGCAGCTTTCGCAGTCGGCCCCGAGCCGATGTTCGAGACAGGCGAGCTCAGCCCTCTGTTCCTACCGTCCCTGGCTGTCCCGGCATCGGTGATCACTGACCAGTCCGGTTTCATGATCGTGGTCGTTCTGACTCTGCTCGTCTTGGTGCTGTTGGTGCGTCGGTGGCGCTCCAGCGCAGGGATACAACGGGCGCAGTTCAGATGGCTCTTTCTGGGGGCGTCCCTGTTCGCTTTCGTGATCACCGTCGGTCAGTTCCTCCCTGAGGAAAGAGCCTCTTTCTACGTCTGGATCCCCGGCGGGGTGGCGATCCCGATGACGATTGGGGTTGCGGTTCTCCGTTATCGGCTCTATGACATCGACCGGATCATCTCCCGGACGGTCTCGTACGTCCTGGTGCTGGCTCTTCTCGGTGTGTTGGTGTTGGGGCTGGTGAGTGCGTTCGCCCTCTTCCTGCCTTCGGACGACCCGTTGGTGGTCGCTGTGTCGACCCTGGTCGTGTTCGCTCTCTTTGCCCCGGTGCGGCGACGGGTGCAAGCAACGGTGGACCAGCGCTTCAACCGGTCCCGTTACGACGCCCAGCGGGTGATGGGCCGGTTCATCGCGTCTTTGCAGGAGCAAGTCGACCCCGATGAGGTGGTTGATGGGTGGATGGAGGTGGTGGAGGACACCATGCAGCCGGCCGCGGTCGGGATCTGGGTCAGGGGAGCCTCTTGACAGCCCGGCTGCGCTCTGCTCTATGGATATTCACCGCCACTGCATGCGTAGTCTTCCTGGCGCTCACCACGACCATCTCCGAACCGCTGCCCCCTCTGCCCCTCGATCCCTTCTGGCTCGCCTGGGTCGGGCTACCACTGGTTGGTGCGTTCATCCTGGTCAAGAGACCGGGGACCCCGGTAGGCGGGATCGTGCTGGCGATCGGGCTGTGTGCCGCCTTCAGCGCCGGGAGCAACCTCGCCGCGGTCCACGGCTGGGCACGCCCCGACTACCTCGTCCTCATCAATCAGTTCGCCTTCGCCCCGCTCTTCGTTTTGCTGCCCCTACTCATCCTGGTGTTCCCGTCTGGGACGCTTCCTTCCGGTCGGTGGCGGGTCCCGGTCGCCGCCGCCATCGTGCTGGGCTTCGCCCTGATCGTCTGGTTCGCGGTTCGCCCAATCCAGTACTCGTTCGACAATGTCGTTTTCTATGCAAATCCGCTTGGCATTGAGTCTCTCGCCGGTTACGACTCGGTGGTGATCTCGGCCCTCCAGTTCGCCTTGTTCGGCTTCGTCGTTGCCGTCTTCGTCTATGCACTTCGTCACTATCGGCGCGCCAGCCTCCAAGAGCGGCTTCAGGTGAAGTGGGTCATTGCCCCCGCTTTGACTGCTCCGTTGTTCTTCGTAATGGGGATCGCACTCGAGGAAGTCAGCATCGAGCTGAGCAATCTGCTGTTGATGACGGCCATCGTCGGAGGAGGGAACGGGATGGCCGTCGGGATCGGCGTGGCCATCTTCCGTTACCGGCTCTATGACATCGACCGGATCATCTCCCGGACTGTGTCCTATGTGCTCGTGTTGGCCTTTCTCGGCCTGGTGGTCCTGGGACTGGTCAGCCTGCTCGCCCTCTTCCTGCCGTCTGACGACCCGCTGGTGGTGGCGGTGTCGACCTTGGTGGTGTTCGCTCTATTCACCCCGGTCCGTCGCCGGGTGCAGGCTCTGATCGACCGTCGATTCAATCGGTCTCGTTTTGACGCCCAGCGGGTGATTGGACGGTTCGCTGTTTCGCTGCAGGAGCAGGTGGACGCCGAGGAGGTGGTGGGCGGCTGGGTCGGGGTGGTGGAGGACACCATGCAGCCCGCAGCGGTGGGGGTCTGGGTCAGGGGGGCTTCTTGACTGCCGGCGTGCGCTCGGCTCGGTGGGCCAGCGCAACAGGATGTGGCATCGTCGTGGGACTCACCACGACCTCCAACGAGCCATTGTCCCATCTGCCCGTCGATCCCTTCTGGCTCCTTGGAGGGAGATTGTGGAGGAGACCATGCAGCCCACCGCCCTTGGGGTTTGGGTGAGAGAAGAGTGACCTCATGAAAGTCGAGACGTCTGACCAGCCGACACGACCGGTCCTCGGCATCGCCATCTCCTTCGGATTGCTAGCGATCATCGGGCTGGCCGAGGTCGCCAGCAAACAGGAAGGGGAGAGGGAAGTAGGGATCATGGTGGCCATCGTCTTGGTGGTCCTGATCGCGGGTCTCTTGGTGGCTAAGCGGCCCGACCACCCCATCTCCTGGCTGATGGCCCTGACCGCGCTCATGGGAGCCGTCGCCTCGGTCAGCGCATCCACCCTCCTCCCGGGAGCGACGGAGATCACGTGGTGGCAGGTGCCTCTGGCGATTGTCAGCGGACCGTCCTGGTTCGGGCTCCTCCTCACCGTGATCGTTCTCATCCCGTTGCTGTTTCCCACCGGATCACCTCCGTCGCCCCGCTGGCGATGGGTGGCCTGGCTGTCGGTGGCGACCGTCCTCCTCATGACCGTTGCATGGACACTCCAGGAAGAGTTCTGCACCGATTGGGGCGACGAAGGCTGCCTGGCCACCGTAGCCAACCCGATCGGCGTCAATGGAGTAGCCAATCCCGAGGAATCGGCGGTCGGCGTCTTGGCCTACGGGTTGCTTCTCCTGTGCAGCCTGGCGGCCGTCGCCTCCCTGGTGGTGCGGTTTCGGCGCTCGACACGTGTCGAGCGCAGCCAGATCAAGTGGGTGCTGCTCAGTTTTGGAATCTTCGTCCTGGGGTTCGTGGGCTTCGATGTCATCTGGGTGGAGATGCTCGGTCGGCCGGAACCGTCCGGACCTGTCGCCACCGTCGTCGACCAGATCCTGTGGGTGCTAATCCCAGCGGCGATTGCTCTCGCCATCCTCCGCTACCGGCTCTACGACATCGACCGGATCATCTCCCGCACCCTTTCCTACGCGCTGATCCTCGGGCTATTGGGGCTAGCGGCCCTGGGCCTGGTGAGCGGGTTCGCTCTCTTCCTCCCCAACGACGACCCCCTCGTGGTGGCGATCTCGACCCTGGTAGTCGCTGCATTGTTCAATCCGTTGCGCAAACGAGTCCAGCAGGCGGTGGACCGAAGGTTCAACCGGTCCCGGTTCGATGCGGAGCGGGTGGTCCAAGGATTTGCGAGCACACTCCAGGAGCGGGTTGATCCGGAAGGCGTGGTGGACGGTTGGCTGGGCGTGGTCTCGGCCACCATGCAGCCGGCATCGATGAGTGTCTGGGTGAGGGAGTCGGGCCAACATGTCGATATCCCGTAACCCTTGCGGAACGTTCCGCTTCTAGATAGGGCGAGAAGGAGGCTCGAAATGACCCGTTCTCTCAGGACCGCCCGATCGGCGGGCATCGCATACACGGTGACATTCGTCGTCGGGAGTTATCTCTCGATCAAGCGCGGGTACCCCGCCCGGGCGCTCGGGATCGATATGGGATCCGATGTGAGGCGGGGTGTCTTGGGCGGCATCCACGGCGGGGGTCTCGCTGCCCCCTGGAACCTCATCGTCCAGATGTGGGTGGCGCTCGGCCTGGCCTCGAGGGCGGACGCGAATGGGCGGCGGGCACGAGCCTGGCTCGCCTTTCTCTCAGCCTTGTTCGTCGCCGGGTCGGTCGGCGAGCCGGTGAGTCACAGGATCGTGACGCGAGATTTGCCACCGGCCGACACGTTGGTGGCGGTAGCCAACATCGTGGTTCCGATCACCATGCTCGTTGCGGCATTGGCGTCCCTCGTTGACGGGGAAGGACACTCCTCGTGAATCCTGTCACAACGCATGATGGGACCACGGCGGAGCTCTCTGCTGACCGGGGCTTGACCTGGCGCCGTTTGTTGTTCATTACCGGCATCTTGGCCACGGTGGCGATCGGTGCGGTCTCGGCGGTACTCGGGGACCTCGAGGGAGGGGCTGTGATGCTGGGGTTCGCCCTGGCCACATGGCTCACCCGGGTGCGCCGGGGCACCGTGGGCGCCATCGGTGTGGCCCTTGCCGGAGCGATCACTCTCTTCTTCATGCTGACAGCGGCGATGACCAATATCCGGGAGGGATCGCCGATGTCCTCCGTCCTGATCTCGTCGGTCCTGGCAGCGGTCTCTCTGCTCGCCCTCATCGCCGCTATCGGACTCCTGACCAATCGGGCCTCCGGATCGACGACAGGGCCACGGCTAGGGGTGGGCGTGTCTGTTCTGTTGCTGGGAGGCCTCCTGGTTTGGGGTGCGAGCATCAGCCGCGTCGATATCGCAGCCGGCGATATCGTGCTTGTTTCCGAGAACATGGCCTTCTCCGCGACCGAGCTGCAAGTCAACGAAGGAACTGTGCTCGTCACAATGAAGAACAAGGACTTGTTCTGGCACACCTTCACCATCGCGGAGCTCGGTGTAGATCTCCGGGTGCCGGTTGGGGCGGAGCTGGGAGCATCATTCGAGGCGCCTCCCGGTGAATACGAATTCGTCTGCGCCATCCCGGGACACCCCGAAGCGGGAATGGTGGGGACATTGACCGTGGAGAGCTGACGGTGACCCCGAGGGGTATACGCCGCGTGTTGCTGACGGGGCTGGCCATCGGACTGGTCATGGATCTGATCACGGTGGGTATCACGGTCCACATCCGAACCACTCATCCACAGGTGGCCACATATGACTATCTGGGCGAGGCCGCCATCGGCGGCATCTTCTTGTTGGCGTTGACCCTGCTGTTGGTGCTTCGCCGACCGGATCATCCGGTGACGTGGGCGCTCCTCGCCAGCGGCTTCTTCGGCTCGGTGCAGACCTTGCTGGGGAGCTATGCGGTGGAGGCTCTCCTGGCGGTGCCCGGACAGCTCCCGCTTGGCCGACTCGCACTCGCCGGGAGCGGGATCGCCCAGACCTGGTTCGTCTTCGGGTTCCTGTTAATGGTCAACCTGTTCCCCACAGGACGGCCTCTCCCGGGGTGGTGGAAGTGGGTGGTTTGGAGTCTCTTGCTGGTGGCCGTGGTCGCCGGCTTCGGCACCTTGATCAGCCCCATGGAACTCGGTGGCAGAGAGTTTCCGCCGCTCATCGACAGCGGCATGAAGCCAATAGGAGATGCGGCCAACATCGTGCTGACTGTCTTCTTCCTGACGGGCACGATCGCCCATGTGGTCACCCGATTCGTCCGATCCGGAGGCATCGAGCATCAGCAGCTCAAGTGGTTCGCTTTCGCCCTCGTCGTCGGGATCGTCCTTCTCGTCCTGCCCTGGACCGATGACGACACCATTGGTGCGGTGCTGTGGACCGTGGTGCCGGTAGCCATCCTCGGGTCGATGGCGGTGGCCATCTTGCGCTATCGGCTCTATGAGATCGACCGGATCATCTCCCGCACCGTCTCCTACGCGCTGGTCCTGGTGTTGCTCGGTCTGGTGGTGTTGGGCCTGGTCACAGTCTTCGCCGTCTTCCTCCCTTCGGATGACCCTCTGGTGGTGGCGGTGTCGACGTTGGCGGCGGCTGCGTTGTTCAATCCGTTGCGGAGGAGGGTGCAGGGGATGGTGGATCGCCGCTTCAACCGTTCCCGGTATGACGTGGTGATGGTGATCGACGACTTCACCGGGACTCTGCGTGAACGGGTGGATCCTGAGAGCGTGGTGGATGGCTGGGTGGGGGTGGTGTCGGAGACCATGCAGCCGGCATCGGTCGGAGTCTGGGTCAGATGAGACCCCTGCGGCCAGCATTGGCGTTCATGTTCATCCTGACCATCCTCCTCGCCGCGGAGACCATCTGGCTCGTCCTCATCTCGTGGGGAGACCCGGTTGCCGACGCCTACTACTGGCGTCCGGCAGCGTTGCTTAACACCGTGGTCTGGCTGACGTTCGCCGTGGTCGGCCAGCTCATCTGGCTGCGGAAGCCGGAAAATTCGGTGGGCTGGGTTCTCACGGGGATCGGCATGTTCATGCTGGCCACATCATTCATCGAGGAGTACTCGGTTCGGGGGCTGCTCCTCGACCCAGGATCCCTCCCCACCGCTGACGGGTTGGCGATCAGCGGCCAGTTCCTGTGGACGATTCCCATCGGACTGCTCCCTATCCTCATGCTCCTCTTCCCCACGGGCCGTTTTCTCTCCAGGCGTTGGGCGCTCGCCTGTCTTCCGACGATCTTGGGGGTAATGGCGGGAGTGATATCGACGGTCCTCATCTGGCCCTATCGGGATCGCGCCGGGGAGCTTCTCGTCTCCGATGAGGCTCCGGCGGAGCTGCCGATGATCGAATTCCTCATGGGAGGCACCTTCATCATCTTCTTTCTGGGACTGGGCGCAGGTGTCCTCGCCCTCATCAGGCGATGGCGCTTCGGCGATCCGGTGGTGCAACGCCAGATCAGTCTCCTGTTGCTCTCGTCGGCGGCTCTCACCCTGGCGCTGATCACCATCAATGTCATTGGTGCTCCTAACAGCCTGGCTTCGGAATTGGTCATCAATGCGGCGCTCGCCGCCCTCCCGATCTCCATCGCGATCGCCGTATTCCGGTATCGGCTCTATGAGATCGACCGGATCGTTTCCCGCACCGTCTCCTATGCCCTGGTCCTGGTGTTGCTCGGCCTGGTGGTGTTGGGTCTGGTCACAGTCTTTGCCCTCTTCCTCCCTTCGGATGACCCCTTGGTGGTGGCGGTATCCACGCTGGCGGCGGCTGGGTTGTTCAATCCGTTGCGGAGGAGGGTGCAGGTGATGGTGGATCGTCGGTTCAACCGTTCCCGGTATGACGTGGTGAGGGTGATCGACGACTTCACCGGGACGTTGCGTGAACGGGTGGATCCCGAGGGGGTGGTGGACGGCTGGGTCGGGGTGGTGTCGGAGACCATGCAGCCGGCATCGGTGGGGGTATGGGTGAGACAGTGAGTAAGCGTTCCCCGGACAGGTCGGTTTGGCGCCTGGCTGCGTGGCTCCCGGCGTCGGCGCTGGTCCTCTCACTCCTGCTCTCTTTTGCCTTCGTCTGGTTGTGGGCCTTGAACGTGGGCACTCCGGTGGAATTCGACTTCGGCAACCGTGCCACACCGCTAGTCCTTACGGGATCGGGCTTGGTGTTCGTCATGGTCGGCTGGCTGATCACCAGTCGCCGGCCCGGCAACAAGGTGGGCTGGGTTGCTCTTGGTATCGGTATTTCGCAAGTGACGAGTACATCTGCAAACGAGTATGCGGTGTACTCCACCCTCACCATCCCCGGATCATTGCCCAAAGCCGAGGTGGCAGGGTGGTTGGGCAACTTCACCTGGGTGTTCGGGGTCGGATTGCTGGCTTCGGTTCTCGTCCTCCTCTTTCCGGACGGCCACCTACTCACTCCTCGCTGGAGGCGAGTGATGATCGCGGCGCTGGCCGGCATCGTCGGCGCGGCCCTTTACTTCGCCCTGGCCCCAGGACCGCTGGAGAGCCTGCACTGGATCGAGAACCCGTTCGGCATTCCTGGTTCACAGGGGTGGATCGAGTTCTTGTCGTTGGGGTTCTTCCTGCTGGCCGCGACGGTGCCGATGGCGGCATGGTCGATGAGACGGCGATATCGCGTGTCACAGGGAGAGGCTCGCGCCCAGATCAGGTGGTTCGCCGCAGCAGCGGCCCTGGTCGCACTGACCTATTTCGGACAATTCGTCTACTCGGCGTTGACCGACACGCTGAGCGGGGGATCGGACGCCCAGCGCTGGTTCCAGACCCTGGCCGTCGCCGGCTTCGGGGCCTTGGGCACCTCGGTGGGGATCGCAGTCTTGAGGCATCGCCTCTATGAGATCGACCGGGTCATCTCGAGAACGGTCACCTATGTGTTGGTGGTGGGCCTCCTGGGTCTCGTCGTGCTTGCCCTGGTCACCGGTCTTGCCATCTTCGTTCCCTCAGATGACCCACTGGTAGTGGCGGCAGCGACGCTCGCGGTCTTCGCCCTGTTCGTCCCGATACGCAACCGCGTCCACGCACGGGTGGATCGACGTTTCAACCGTTCCCGGTATGACGCGCAGCGTGTGATCGACGACTTCACCGGGCATTTGCGTGACTGGGTGGATCCGGAGGGGATGGTGGACGGCTGGGTTGGGGTGGTGTCGGAGACCATGCAGCCGGCTTCGGTCGGAGTCTGGGTCAGGGAACGATGACCCGTGATAGGTTTTCGTAACGGATTCGTTGCGCACTGACTGGAAGATCGGCAAATCGGATAGAGGAGGCAGCACAATGCGACACCGATCGACTTTCACATCCGTCTCGTGGATTCCTTCCGAGGCGATGCCGATGAGCCTGATGAAGATTCCCGTCCTCCTGGGAATCGCTCATTACGACCCGCCACCGCCGGACCGCCTCGGCGACCTCGAGGC
>JBGTEJ010000048.1:0-84937 GCA_041747855.1 Acidimicrobiia bacterium
ATGAAAGGTAAGTAGGTCAGCGAGAACCCTTCATCGGTCTTGAATCGGTCCCGGTACTTCTGGCGCACCCGCTCCACACGCTCATAATCGACTTCGACCGAGGTCCACACGTGAGCCGCGGTCTGTAGCGACTTGACCATGTTCTCGGCGATGCGCACCCTCAGCCTGTCGATCTCCACTTCCTCGCTGGGAGCGACGATGTCTGGAGCGACCGGAGCGACCGGTGCGGGAGGTGTCGGGGCTGCCGGAGTGGTTGCGGAGGCTTCGACGGAGGGCTCTGGCTGCGATTCCGGGGTCTCGACCTGCGGAGCCGGCGATTCCGGAGCGGGAGCGGGTTCTCGGTCGATAGCTGCAGGCGCAGCATCTATGGCCGACTCGACATCCTTGCGGGTCACCCGGCCGCCCTGGCCCGTCCCTTTGATCGAGGACAGGTCGATGTTGTGTTCCCTGATCAATCGCCTGACGACTGGTGACAACAGCTGCCCGGACTCCGAGGCGGGTTCAGCAAAGAAGGCGTCCACCTCTTCATCGGTGGGTTCGCCTTGCTTCCCCGTCGAGTCTTCGGGTGTGGGATCAGGCGAAGACTTGTCAACGACCTCAGTTGCCGCTTCGGCGCTGTCCCCAGCGGAATCCTGGGGAGCCTGCTCGACGGACGGCTCAGGTTCGGCAGCCGGCTCGGGTTCGGCCGCAGGCTCGGACTCGGCCGCAGGCGCATCCGCTGATGGGCCGGGAGACTCTCCGGCCTCACCGATGACGACGAGTGGGACACCAACCGCGACTGTTGCACCCTCCTCGACCAGGATCTCGAGGATCGTTCCTGCCACCGGTGAGGGGACTTCGGTGTCGACCTTGTCGGTTGAAATCTCAACGAGCATCTCGTCAGCGGCTATCGAGTCGCCGACTTTCTTCCCCCACTTGAGAATGGTGCCCTCGGTGACCGTCTCACCGAGTTGGGGCATGGATACTGTTGTGGCCAAGTCTCTCGCTCCTCTCAGTGCAGGCTCTTGCCAGCCGCACTCATAAGTGTCTCACCGATCGCCTCTGAAAGTGTCGGATGGGCATGAATAAGGGCAGCAGCCTCGGATGGAAGAGCCTCCCAGCCAACTACGTACATCAACTCGTGGATCATCTCACCCGCTTGGGGCCCGACGATAGATGCTCCGACGATCGGTCCATCTTTGACCGCGAATACCTTCACGTGACCCTGATTCTGCCCGATGATCACAGCCCGACCGACACCGTTGAAGAAATGCTTGTGGCTCTCGAGCTCCAGACCCCGACTGGCAGCATCGGCCTCGGTGATCCCCACTTCGGCGACCTCAGGATGGGTGTAGGTCACCCTGGGGATGGCGTCGTAGTTGACGGGGCGGGCCACACCGGTGGCAATGTGCTCCACCGCGGCGACACCTTCGGCGAAACCTACGTGCGCCAACTGTGGTGTCCCGGCGACGATGTCACCCACGGCATACACCCCCGGTTCGTCCGTCTCCATTGTTTCGAGGTCGACCTTGACGAAGCCCCGATTCAGCTGGACACCGGTGGTTTCGAGCCCGACCCCCTCCGTGTTCGGTCCCCGTCCGACCGATACCAGGGCCACATCGACCTCCACTTTCTCCTCGCCAAACGGGATTGTCACCACGCTGCCGGATATCTCGGCGGCTCCCACGCCCACTCCGGTGTGGAACTTGATACCGCGTTTCTGGAGGAACCGCTGCAGGACCTTCGCAGATTCAGGGTCGGCCCCGGGAATGATCTGCTCCATCATCTCGAAGACATGGACTTCACTACCGAGATCGGTGAGCAGGCTGGCGAACTCGCATCCAATCACCCCGCCACCGATGATTCCCACTCGGTCCGGGCGTTTCTCCCAGTCGAGGGCATGATCGGAGGTGACGATCCGCTTGCCGTCGATTGGATAGCCGGGGATAGTCCGAGCGTACGAACCGGTGGCAACGATGACGGATTCGCCTTCGACCTTCAACGTATCGCCACCGGTGTCGACTGTCACGGTCCGCGGGCCGCTCAACTTCCCGAAGCCTTCGATGACCTCGACATTGCGCTGTTTGAGAAGACCGGCAAGTCCCCGGACCACGCCATCAACCGTCTGGTTCTTCTTCGCCAGCGCCGCGGACCAGTCGATCTCTGGCTGGCTGGTGATCACGCCGTATTCGGCTGCACCGGCGACCGTGGTGAACACCTCTGCGACATGGAGCCATTGCTTGGCAGGTATGCAGCCACGGATCAAACATGTCCCGCCGGGTCGGTCCTTCTCGACAAGTGCGACACGGAGACCATAGTTGTGGGCGTACAACGCTGCGGCATAGCCGCCAGGCCCGCCTCCGAGGATGACTACGTCATGCAATTGTGGACCTTCCGTGTCGATGAGCACAGGAGCCTAGTTTGGCCGCTGGCTACCCTTCCCGACACATGCCTACCCGATGGCTTCTCATCGCCTCCGCGGTCGTCGCCGTCGTCATTCTGGTGGCGGCGGCGATCTGGCTCGTTCGGCTCTTTGGATGATTGAACGGCTAGAACTCCAGACTCCGGATGGGGTAACTCTCGAGACCAAGGTGGACATTCCCGAACAGTCGCGCCAGGTCACCGTCTTCTGTCACCCCCACCCATTACAGGGTGGGAGTATGAATGCTCCCCTCATGATCGCGGTCACCCGTCGTCTGCTGGACAGGGGACACACCGTCGTCAGGTTCAATTTTCGTGGTACCGGCGACTCGACGGGTCAGCACAGTTACGGCGACGCCGAGACCAGCGACGTGGCCACCATCGTCGAGTACGCCTCCCAAATTGGCCAACCTCTTGGAATCGCAGGGTGGTCTTTCGGAGCCGGAGTCGCGCTGACATGGCTTGGCCAACAGCCGAATGGGATTCCCTACGCCGGCATCGCACCAGCCACTGACAATCTGCCCGAACGGTTCCCACCTGGGCCCAAGAGGATCATTCTCGGAACCCGAGAGCAGGTCATAGATGCCGACCTTCTCCGGACCTATGCCGATCAGCAGGGAATCGATCTGGTGCTGACACCGGGAGACCACTTCTTCCATGGTCGGGGAGACAAGATCGGCGATCTCGTCGGACAGGGTCTTGAGGTGGAGATCAAACCGGGGGCCTAAGCCCGTCGGAAGCCCCGGTTCTCAGCCTCTGTCAGGGAGTCAGGCGAGAACGCCTGGAGCATCATCCTTGCGACCAGGTCTTCCGCTCCGACTCTGGCGCTCAATGACTCGAACTGGGCAGGGTCGTCACAGTCGTAGACGCGCATGCTGTCCTTGACCCCCACAAAGCGATAGTGCTCGAACCTCGCCAGTCGACTCACTCGCTCTCGTCCTCCAAACCCGTGGGGACCTCCGCCGAACACATCGGGCAAGTCGCCACGGCAATCTCACCGACCACGAAACTGAAACCACATTCGTTACAGGTGAGGCGGGGAAGAATCGGAGGGGGAGGTGGTGGCTCCGTGATTGGTTGGGCACCAGGCGGTACATCGCCCGGCATCCCGTCACGGACAACGTTCACCGACCCGCAAACCGGGCAGGCGAACCGGCCAGCGCCGGCAACTTCAAACTGTGTGCGGCACGCTCCGCAGCGAACCCTCATTCTTCATCTCCCATGTCTACCGGCTCCCCCACCGCCCCGATGGCAAGAAGGTAATCGGCTTCGAGACGCAACACCTCGGCTATGTCCTCCCGGAGGTAGTTCACACCGTGTTTTCTCTCGATCTCCGCTCCTATGTACTCGATGGAGGCCTGGTGGCCACCGGCCACGGTTTCAACCGGATTCTTCCGATTTTTCTGAGCGAGGCCCTGGAGATAGAAGACTTCCCACTGGAGGATGCGACGGACATCACCGCTGGTGAGGCGGTTGTTCTCGGGGAGTCCGGCAGTCACGTGTTTGACCGCGTCTTCGACGATGTACTCGAGGGGCTCGTACGACGGTCGTCGCTTGGCCTCCTGCCAGACGATCATCGCCACCACCAGCAGGAACACCGCAGCCAGCATCCCTCCAACTGCTAACAGGGTGGCCGAAGACATGGGCTAGAAGGTACTAGCGACAGGGCGATGAGCCCAGACCGGGAGCGGCGAAGGCGACGTTTTAGAAGGCCTCGACGGGGAGGCCCATCAATCCGCCCTCTTCGGCCTCGGCGGCTTGGCGCCGGGCGGTGATCCTGGGTGCGACGTCAGCGACCAACCACCTGGCAGCCTCGACCTTCCCCAGGTAGAAGGGGTCGAGGTCGACTTTTCGCACGGCAACTTCTGCTTGACGGAGCATCAACCATGTCACCACCAGTTCCCCGAGACTTTCGAGCAAAGGATTGGCGTGAAGTCCCACCTTGTAGATGTCATGTTTGGCACCCCCCGCACTGGCCATGAGATTGCCGACCATTGCACCGATATGCCCCTGGGCGTCATCGAGCATTCGACCGAGCGCTTCCCTCTCTCCAGCCAGCGGGTCGTCGTCGCTCCCGCCTTTGACGAACTCGAGGATCTCGGCCCCCTGAGCCGCCAGCGCCGCACCCTGGTCTTTGGCAATTTTTCTGAAGAACAGATCGAGAGCCTGGATGCCCGTGGTTCCCTCGTAGATGGTGTCGATCTTGGCATCCCGGATGTACTGCTCGATCGGGTAGTCCTGGGTGTATCCGGAACCACCGAACACCTGGAGTGAAGTGGCCAGGAGACCGTATGCCTTCTCCGACCCGTAACCCTTGACCAGTGGCAGGAGGAGGTCGCTGCGGCGCTCCCACATGTCATCTTCGGGGTGCAGGAGCGCCTGATCTTGTAGCCAGGCGGTGTAGAGGACCAGCGCCCTGAGACCCTCGGCATACGCCTTCTGCATCATCAGCATGCGTCGCACGTTGGGATGCCTGATGATGGGCACTCTCGGCGCGGTCTTGTCGGTGGCCTCGGCAAGGTCGGGACCCTGAATTCTCTCCTTGGCGTACTCGAGGGCGTTCAGGTACCCGGTACTCAGGGTTCCGGCGGCCTTCGTCCCGATCATCATTCGGGCGTACTCGATGACCCGGAACATCTGGCGGATCCCGTCATGCTTGTCCCCCACCAGATACCCCACAGCCGGCCCTTTCAGACCGAAGGTGAGTTCGCAAGTGACCGACCCTTTGAGACCCATCTTCTTCTCGATGTTGGTGGCGAATACACCATTGCGTTCCCCAAGGGTGCCGTCTTCGTTGATCATGTATTTGGGAACCACGAACAAGGACAAGCCTTTGGTCCCCGGGCCGGCGCCCTCAGGACGGGCCAGGACCAAGTGGAGGATGTTCTCGGCCGAGTCGTGCTCACCGCCGGTGATGAACCTCTTGACACCTTCGATATGCCAAGTCCCGTCACCTCGATCGATCGCTTTTGTGGTCCCGACGCCGACGTCCGAACCGGCATCGGCCTCGGTCAGGGCCATGGTCCCGGCCCACTGCCGGTCCACCCACATTCGGGCCAGCTCCTTCTGAGTGTCCGTGCCTTCGTCGAAGAGGACTTTGGCGAAGAGTTCTCCACCCGCATAGAACTGAACCGTGGTATTCGCCGCCAACAGCATTTCCGCAGCGGCCCAGGCCACAGGAGCGGGCACCGGTGTTCCATCGAGTTCTACCGGCAGACCGAGCCGACCCCATCCCGCGTCCTTGAAGGCGGCAATGCTCCGCTTGACCGCTTCCGGAAGATGTACCTCGCCGTTGACCAGTTCGAGTGGGATCCGGTCTTGATCGACGTAGGAAGCGGCAAAGTCCTCGCGGGCGAGTCTCTCGATCTCGACCAGAATGTCCCCGATGACCCTGCGATCGATACCCGGCCAGAGATCCTCTGTCAGGTAGGACTCCACGTCGAGTAGCTCGAAGAGGTTGAACTCGACGTCTCGAAGATTCGACTTGTAATGGCTCATGGTTCACAAATTGTAATTTGAGTGAACACTCAAGGAAAGCCCAAGACGCCGACAAGAGGAGGCCGCATGCCAGGACATGTCACTACGGTTCCGGCGATGCGTTACCGGTCGGGATTGGAGACCCGGGACAAGATCCTCAGAGCGACCAGAGAGTTGATCGCCGACAGCGGTTTGGAGGGGACCACGATCAACGGAATCTGTGGACGCGCCGGTGTTCTGCCGGGCAGCTTCTACAACCTGTTCGATTCAAAGGAACAAGCCATCCTCACGGTCGTCAGGGAAGCCATCGATGCCATCGACCCTGATCCAGATAAGCAAGGGACGGTCTCACTCGAGGAGTTGGTGCAGGCGTACGTCCGGTTCGTGAGCGAGCAGGGTGACCTCGCTCGCGTCTACATCGCCATGGCCGTGTCAGGCGGTCGCAACAACACCGAACTCAAGGGGAGGGTGCTGAGACACCACGAAGGGCGGGTGGCCAGGTTCGCGACAGCGATAGCTCGGGAGCGACCTGACCTCGACCAGTCGGAGACAGAGAGACGTGCCGAAACACTGGTCACAGCTCTCAATGGAATCGTCCTCCACTACGTCCTCGAACCAACATTCGATGTTGCCATCCACGCCAAGGCCCTTCTATCCGACACGATGGCACCGGCATGATGGAACTCGGGATCCAGGTGAGAGGTGACTGGGAGTTCCTGCTCTCCGTTCTGAAGTGGTCGGAGACCCACGAGATCGCCATCCTGGCCCTGCCCGATCACTATCTGCAACGGGGTGACCGTCCCGGCAATCCCGCCTGGGACCACCTCACCCATCTAGCCGGACTGGCAGCCATGAGTTCGACGATCCAGCTGGCTTCTTTGGTCAGCCCAGTGTCGTTCCGACACCCGGCTGTTCTGTACAAGATGGGTGTCACCATCGACGAGATCTCCGGTGGGCGCTTCACCCTCGGTCTGGGTGCAGGGTGGATGGATGAGGAGTTCGAGCTGTTCGGGTTCCCTTACCCGTCGATGCGCGAGCGAGCTGACCAGCTCGAGGAGCAAATGGCATATATCAGGGCGGCCATGACTCCGGGTGGTGGGGGGTACCAGGGCAAGCACTACACCCTGGCCGATTTCGACCCGAAACCAGACCCGATCAATCTGAGGCTGATGGCTGGGGGCGCCGGTGGGCCCAGATCCCGGGAGATGACAGCACGGTATGGAGACGAGTACAACGTCTACGGGACCACACCGGAACGTTTCAGTGAGGTGCGTGAGAAGACGAGGTTCCTCGCCACCGGCTTTGGCAGGGACCCCGACGAGATCCTCTGGTCGTCGGCCGGCCCGGCCCTGGCCGCCGGCAAAGAAGCCGATTACCGCGGACTCCTGAGCAAAATGTCTGCCCTCACCGGACAGGACACGGCGCGAATCGAAAGGGTCTACGAGGAACGTGGCTTTCCACATGGCTCAGGTGGAAAGGCATCAGAGATGATGGCCGCACTCGAGGAAGCAGGGTGCCAGCGCTACTACCTCCAGTTCTTCTCGATAGGGCCGGAGGACTTCGACACCGTGGTCGACGCCTATCGTGTCTAAGCGGACGGTGGCTTCCGCTCGACTGTATGGAAGGGTGTATTGATGAAGTTCTCGCTGATGACCGAACCCCATCTCGGGGGCACCTACCAACAACAACTCGAGGCGGCGCGGTGGGCCGAGGAGGAAGGATTGGTCTCTTTCGCCAGGTGTGACCACTACATGTCAGGCGGTGACCCGACACCGGACGCCACCGATGCCTTCGCCGCCCTGGCCGGGCTGGCCAGGGAGACCACCGACATACGGCTCTGTGTCCTGGTCACACCAATCACCTTCCGTCACCCTGCAGTGATACTCAAGAATGCGGTGACCATCGACCAGATGTCGGGAGGGCGACTCGACCTCGGGGTCGGGACCGGATGGATGGAGTTGGAGCACACCGCCTTCGGACTCCCATTCCCGGACTGGTCCGAACGTTTCGCCCGGTTCGAGGAAGCACTGGACTATCTCGAGGCGGGCTTCTCCCCCGAGCCAGCCTCTTTCGCGGGGTCCTTCTACAACCTCACCGGTGACATCAAGCCCAAGCCGACGGGTATACGGCTGATAATCGGGGGCAGTGGCCCGAAACGAACCCCGCGGCTAGCCGGCACGAGGGCCGACGAGTACAACCTCTTCATCTGCCCTCCCGAGCAGGCCAAGACCAGGATCGACACGATGAGATCCGCGGCAGGTGCTCGGAGGGTCGAGGCGACGATGATGGGGCCGGCCCTCGTGGGACGAACCCAGACCGTCTACGAGGAGAGGCTTGCGAAGGCGGCCAGCAGGCGGAGCATCACCCCCGAATCCCTCGAGTCTCGCTACCAAGAGCTGGGTATCCCCATCGGAACACCGGATCGGGCCGCGGAGATCGTTTCCGCCCTCGAGGAGGCAGGGGTAGAGCGAATCTATGTCCAGTGGCTCGACCTCTCGGATCAGGATTCCATGAAGGACACCGTCGACATCCTCCGCAATGTCTGAACTGCCGGAGGCGAGCCGACGTCTGACTAAATCGGTGCCTTGGCTCGAGGACGTCATCCGCGAGTTTCCGACTGGCACCAAGACGGCCGCCGACGCCGCAGCGGCGATCGGCTGTCACGTGTCGGCCATCGTCAAGTCGCTGGTCTTCACTTTGGTCTCCGTCGACTCCGAACAACCGGTCGTCGTCTTGGTGCCGGGTGATCTCCAACTCGACACCGACAAGTTGACCCGATTGACACGAGTCCAGTCATCCCGCCGTGCCACTCTCGACGAGGTGCGAGAAGCAACCGGGTATGCCGCCGGGGGCACTCCTCCATTCGGACACGCCAGACAACTGCAGGTCTTTGCGGACCTGAAGCTACGGCGCAACAACCCGGTATGGGCCGCAGCGGGTACCCCTACCACCGTCTTTCCAATAAGCCTCGAGGACCTCGATCGACTCTCGACCCCGACCTGGGCGGACCTGACGACGGGTTAGAACCGGACATCGCATTTTCCCTACCGGTGTAGTGCAAATACCATATGGACGTGACCGACCCACAGCCACTCCTCCGAATCGAAAACCTCCACGTCTCGGTGGACAAATTTGAGATCCTCAAGGGAGTCGACCTCATCGTCAACCCGGGTGAGATCCATGCCCTGATGGGCCCCAACGGTTCGGGAAAGTCAACCCTCGCCGCCGTCCTGATGGGCAGTCCCGGCTACCAGATCACCGATGGTGCCATCTTCTACAAGGGTGAGGACATCTCCGGGTGGCCGCCCACAGATCGCGGTCAGGCTGGCATGTTCCTTGCCTTCCAACACCCGGAGGCGATACCCGGAATATCTGTGATCCAGTTCCTCCGGCAGGCCCTTTCCAACCGTACCGGCGTCAATCTGACCGTTCTCGAGCTCCGGCTCAAGGTCATGGATGCGATGAAGGAACTGGGAATGGAGTCTTCGTTTGCGGACCGCTATCTCAACGAAGGTTTCTCCGGTGGGGAGCGAAAACGGAACGAAATTCTCCAGATGGCGGTCCTGGAACCGGAACTCGCAATCATGGACGAGACCGACTCGGGGCTCGACATCGACGCCTTGCAGGTGGTCGCAGAAGGAGTCAACAAACTGACCGGGCCCGACCGGGGCTTTCTCATCATCACCCACTATCAGAGACTCCTCGACTTTGTGACACCCGATCGTGTTCACATATTCCTCGACGGCAGAATCGTGGAGAGTGGCGGGCCCGACATCGCCAAGAAGCTGGAAGAAGACGGGTACGACTCCTTCAGAACGGTGTCGGCATAGTCAGTGACCGATCTCTCGTACACCAGGACTGACTTTCCGGTCCTCGAGTCCGGGGTCCACTTCCTCGACTCTGCTGCGTCCTCTCAGAAGCCCGTACCGGTTCTGGAGGCCATGGACAGGTTCTCCAGGACTTCCTATGCGAACGTCCATAGGGGTGCCTACAAGCTCTCGGTGGCTGCCACCGAGGCCTACGAGGCGGCCAGGATGAGGGTCGCCAGCTTCATCGGAGCCAGTGACCCGAAAGAAGTCATTTTCACCAGGGGTACGACCACCGGCCTCAACATGGTTGCCTTCGGATGGGGCCTCGAGCATCTGAAACCGGGCGATCGCATCTTGACCACCGTCATGGAGCATCACTCCAACCTCGTCCCCTGGCAAATGGTGGCGAAACGAACAGGCGCCGTCCTCGATCATGTCCCGATCGACCCCGAAGGCAGACTCGACATGGCCGCCTTCGTCGAGAAGCTGGATGGCCGGGTCAAGATCGTGGCCGTCACCGGGATGTCGAACGTGCTCGGAACGATGCCCGACCTCCACCTGATCTCCGGACTGGCCAGAGGTGTGGGAGCACGGGTTGTCGTAGATGCCGCTCAACTGGTCCCACATGTTGGGATCGACGTCGTGAGTGCCGGAGCTGACTTCGTCGCCTTCTCCTCCCATAAGATGCTCGGCCCGACCGGAATCGGGATTTTGTGGGGCCGGATGGAAGCTCTTGAGGAAATGGAGCCGTTCGAGGGTGGCGGCGAAATGATCTCCGATGTCACCCTGCACGAGTCGAGTTGGGCGCCGATCCCACATCGTTTCGAGGCGGGAACCCCGCCGATCGTCCAGGCAGTGGGGCTTCATGCGGCCATCGATTACCTCGACACCATCGGCATGGACAAGGTTTTCGAGCACGATCGTGAGCTGACAGCAATTGCCCTCCAGCGTCTGAAGGATGTACCAGGACTCACCATTTACGGCCCTTCCGACATGGAAGCGCGGGGTGGGGTCATTTCGATGGCCATGGACGGGGCCCATGCTCATGACCTGGCCACGATCCTCGATGAGCACGGTGTGGCGGTACGGGCCGGCCACCATTGCGCCAAACCACTCATGAGGGAGCTTGGAGTGGTTGCCACCGCCCGTGCGAGCTTCTATGTGTACAACACGACCGATGACATAGATGCCTTGGTGGCAGGTCTTCGTCGGGCTGCCGGGATATTCAGGGTCGGCTGATGGCACTCGAAGATCTGTACCGGGAGGTGATCCTCGATCACTACAGGAACCCGAGGAACCAGGGGCATCTCGAGCACCCCGACGCGACCGCACAGGGGGTGAACCCGTTGTGTGGCGATGAGGTCAACATAGACCTCCGGTTGGAGGGTGACCGGGTCGTGGAAGTCGCCATCAGTAGTCAGGGGTGTTCGATCAGCCAGTCGTCGGCCTCGATGATGACCGAGATGATCAAGGGCAAGACCCGGGAGGAGATCGACAACCTGGTCCTCCAGTTCCGGACGATGATGTCCCTCGAGGATGGGGACGATGGGGGCCTCGACCCGGACCGACCCGGAGCGGTCCTCGGTGACATCGAGGCTCTCCAGGGAGTCAGGAACTATCCAGTCCGGATCAAATGCGCCAGTCTGGCCTGGAACACCCTGACGGAAGCCCTCAAGGGTGGTGTCTAGAGCAGCCGGTCGGCGCTCAGGCAACCCTCGACTCCCGGTGTTATCCGCATCGAGCCTGGTCTTATTCGGCGCCCCGACCATCAAACTCCACGAGGACCTCTTCGAGACGCTCCCCCACGCTGTCGAGTCTCTCCCGGCAAAAGGCGAGGAGATCTGCGGCCCGTTTCACATCATGGAGCAGATTGTCGACATCGAGGTCTTCCTGATTCAATCGTGTGTAGATCTCCCTGAGCTCATCGAGGGCTGACTGATAGGTCTTCGGCGTCTCGTTCAATCGGTCTCCTCCACGATCATCCCCACGGTCCCATCGGCGAACCGTACCGTCACCCGCTCTCCCGGGGTCAGAGTCGTTGCGCGGCCCACCGTACCGTCGCCTCTGGTGACCAGTGCAAAGCCACGTCGCAGAGTAGGTTCGACACCCATCGACTCAAGGGTCTCCTTCATCAGTTCGAGTCTCGTCTTCTCTCGCTGAAGACCCGCCATCGAACGGTCGACCAATCCGGTCGAGAGCATGTTCAACAGTTCGGACTGTCGCACGATTGCTCCCCTCATCGCCGCCACCCTCGTCGCCACGTCTCTCAGTTCCCGGGTCGACCTGCCGAGTACGTCACGCGCTTTGTTTTCTATCTCGCTACGGGCGCGGTCGATACGTCTGTCGTACTCCCCGACGCGATCCACGAGCCACCCTCCAGCGGCAGTAGGAGTCTTGACAGAGACGGCGGCTGCCTCGTCAGCAACGCACCGATCGGTTTCATGCCCGATCCCGGTGATGACCGGCACCGGCATGACCGACACGGCCCGACCAACTTCCTCGTTGTCGAACACGGCAAGGTCGAGTTTGGAACCTCCCCCGCGGACCACAACGACCATGTCGATCCTCTCCTGCGCCACTCGGGCCAGGGAGCTGACCAGTCCGGACACCGCCCGGTCGCCCTGCATCGACGAGTGGGCCGTCTTGACCGAGAATCGATAACCACTTGCCGCCAGTTGACCAATGAAGTCGGCGTGGCCAGCCGAACCCCTGCTGGTGACCAGGCCCACCTGCAGAGGGACCAATGGCACAGGATGGCGCTTGTTGGCTCCAAGGGAACCGTCGGCTGACATGCGTCGAAGAACCTCCGCCCTGTCGATGGCAAGACGCCCGGCGGTGAAGGCGGGGTCGACTTCCAGGAGGGTCAGCTGCACCGTGCTGTTCTTGGTGCTCAACCCGACCTGTCCCCTCATCTTCAACTCGATCCCACTTCTCAATGAGCCAACGCCGGCTGCGTCGAGAGCGGCATCTATGGCGGACATGGTCATCCCTCTTGCGGCCACGTCGATCACATGATCTGAGGATCCTGTGTCGACGAGACGGAAGAACCCAGCACCCCTGTGGGTCCGTTTGAATCCGGAGACCTCACCCCGGACCCAAACCGGGTCCGGGGCCGCCCGGGTCAGGGCTCCGCCAATCAGCTGGAGAAGGTCGGAGACACTGAGGGCCTCACTCATCTATCCGGTGATCCCACCTTCGGTCATCTTTCGAAGATCGAGGGCCCGGTCGAGGTCGTCCGCCGACATCAGACCCTCTTCGAGCACCAGTTCTCTGACTGTTCGGCCGGTGGCTGACGCCTTCTTGGCGATCCGCGCCCCGTTGTCGTATCCGATGTGGGGATTGAGGGCGGTGACCACGATGGCGTTCCTTTCGAGCAGTTCTCGTGCCCGGTCCCGGTTGGCTTCGATGCCGTCCACGCAGCGCACCGCGAATGTGTCAGCAGAGGTGGCGAGGATGGCTATCGACTCCAACAGATTGTGAGCGAGGACCGGCATCATCACATTCAGTTCGAAGTTGCCATTGGCCCCGCTCCAGACGATGGCCGTGTCGTTTCCGACGACCTGGGCGGCAACCATCATCATCATCTCGGACATGACCGGATTCACCTTTCCGGGCATGATCGACGAGCCGGGCTGAAGATCGGGGATCCTGATCTCGGCGATACCCGACGTGGGACCGGACCCGAGGAAGCGGATGTCGTTGGCGATCTTGAACAACGAAACGGCGATGGTCCGAAGGACACCGGAGGCGGCAACGGCCGCGTCTTTGGACCCTTGTGCTTCGAAGTGGTCGTCGGCCTCGCGCAACTGGAAACCGGTCCGTTCCGCCATGAGCGATATGACCTTCTCAGCGAAGCCGGAAGGGGCGTTTATTCCGGTACCGACCGCAGTGCCCCCGAGCGCCAACTCTTCGAGTTCCGGCAGGACCTTGTACAGCCTCTCGATGCCCTTGCGGACCTGAGTGGCATATCCGCCGAACTCCTGGCCAAGTGTCACCGGTGTGGCATCCATCAGGTGAGTTCGTCCCGACTTGACCACATCGGAGAATTCGTCGGATTTGGCCTGCAAAGAGCCGGCGAGTTTGGTCAGAGCTGGGATCAGGTCCTCTCGCACACCGGCAACGGCCGCCACGTGGATTGCACTTGGGATCACATCGTTGGACGACTGGCCGAAGTTGACGTCGTCGTTGGGATGGACCTTGCCTTCGGCGAGCAGAGCCGAAGCGCGGCCCGCGATCACCTCGTTGGCGTTGGTATTGGTGGAGGTGCCTGAACCGGTCTGGAAAATGTCGAGAGGGAACTGGCCGTCGTGGACCCCGTCCATGACTTCATCGGCTGCGGCCCGTACAGCCTCGCTAGTGGCGCGGTCCTTGAACCCCATTTCCGCGGCGACCGTCGCGGCTGATCCCTTCAGCAGTCCGAGAGCCCAGAGGAACCTCCGGTCGAACCGGAGCTTTGATATGGGGAAGTTGTCAACGGCCCTTTGCGTCGAGGCGCCGTAGTAGGCGTCGGCGGGCACCCTCACTTCGCCCATCGAGTCTTTCTCGATCCGGTATTCCATTTGGTCTATTCGCTCCTGTGGTGTTTACGCCGGTCGTCCTGCCCATAAGATCCCATGGAGTTGGAGGCAGGAGTTGTGAGCGCTTCTCTTGTTCTCCGGCAGGGTACGGGATAGTGGGGCCGGTCGACGAAGCTACTAGCCCAAAATGTGCTTCTCGGACTCGTACAGCTTGTCGAGGCGGGGCCTCAAAGTGTCTGGCGAGTCGGCGGCGGCCGCCGCCAGGAGGATGAGCCGAACCAGACCGTGGAAGTCCTCGAGAGAGATCTCTTCTTCCATAGCAATGGCCTCTCCCCGCCCATTCTCGACTGCGTCCAGGTTCCCCCGGTTGTGCCAGTTTCGTAAAGCCACACAGAGTCCGGCTGCAACGTAGCCGTAGCCTCCGAAAGCAGTTGCCTCACATCCGCCGCCGTCCATGAGCTTCCGTTGGTGCTTTAGGCCGTCCTCAGCGGCGGCCTGACTGATCCGGTTGGTCAGATCGCGGTCGAAGATCGTCGCCCGATCCCCCACCCGAACTATGGGGCCGGCGCCGATCGGTGCGATGGGAAGCTCGCGGGAGGTCTCGATCGACAGAATCCTCGTGTCCGTAGGGATGGTCTGATGTTTGGCGGCATGGATGGCCCCGATCAGTCCCACCTCTTCCGCCCTCGTCAGCAGGACGCCGTAGTTCTGCAGCTCCGGTCGGGATCGGGCCTGGTCGAGGGCTGCCAGTGAGGCTGCAACGCCGGCCAGATCATCACAGGCTGGAGCCCGAAACATGTTCGGGTCGCGACCTCCACGTGGATTCGGACGGAACACCCACATTCCGATCGACCCGACGTGCAGGTCGGGCCCACCCTGCTCGAGCGTCAGGTGGCCTGATCCGGTCTGCGGGTCATATGAACTGATGGTGGCGAACCTCCTCCTCTTTCCGTCGGAGAACACCACCCTGTTGCGGGTGAAGTACACAGAGTCGACTCCGCCACGGAACTCGTATGCGACCCGGTCGCCCTCGATCCCGGTTACCACGAAGGCGGGATGGTCCATGTGCGCCACTGCAAGGACCAGCGGTTTACGTCTTTTGCCCTTCCGTGTGATCAGGAGATTCCCGCCGGAGTCCGTCGTGAGCTTCAAATCGTCCCGTCTCCCCACCCACGTTTCGACCCACGCCACTACTTCGTCTTCGAGCCCGGGCGCTGAGCTCAGGTGGGTCAGTTCGTCAAGCCACTTCTCGACGGTTGCCTTGTTGGCCATGGTTCTCCCTGCTCGGGCACGCGTTTCAGAGGTCGAAGGGGGTGCTTGTCAGCATGTCCGACGGTTTCTTGATGTTCAACCCTTCACCGTCGAGTTTGAAGATCCCCAGCCGCTTCCTCACCGACTCATATCCGCCTGTTTCGAGCTCCTCAGCCAGCTCTCTAGCTCCACTGTCCACGATACGACCGTCGATCAACACGTGTATCCGATCCGGTGCCAGATATCGCAATATCCGGCTGTAGTGGGTGATCATGACCACTCCCAATTGGGGGGAACGCATCGCCTCGACCGCTGCAGCAACCTGTTTCACGGCATCGATGTCGAGTCCGGAGTCGATCTCATCCAGAAGCGCCACCTTGGGACGTAGGACCGCCATCTGGAATATCTCAGATCTCTTCTTCTCGCCGCCGGAAAGGTCGTCGTTCAACGATCTGTCGAGAAACCGATCCACGCCGAACCTGGCCGATTCAGTTTCGATCCGCTTAGCGGCCTCCTCCGGGGTGAGGCCCATCTCTTCGGTAGCCTCTTCCATAAACCCCCGCAGCGATACACCTCGAATCTCAGTGGGGTATTGGAAGCTCTGAAGTAGGCCAAGACGGGCACGCTCATCCACGCCCAGGCTGAGAAGTTCCAGACCATCGAGTTCCGCTGAACCTTCTACCTCGTATCCAGCTTTCCCGGTGAGGACATGACAGAGGGTAGATTTCCCCGATCCATTGGGCCCCATGATGGCGTGGATCTCACCGAAGGGCACCTCGAGGTCGAGACCGTTCAGGATCTGTTTGCCATCGACAGCGGCCCTGAGACCGGCAACCTTGAGGGCCGGACTCACGTGTCCTCCAGTATCAGGAAGACCGTGCCGTCCTCGATCTCGACCTCATAGGTAGGGACCGGGGACGTGGCAGGAAGTGACTGTGGGAGGCCGGTCTCGAGGGCAAACTCCGAGCCGTGACGGGGACATTCAACAGCCATGTCCCAGACTTCACCCTCAGAAAGTGACGCTTCGGCATGGGAACACCTGTCGCCGAGGGCGTAAACCTGGTCCCCTACCCGGAACATGGCGATTCGCAGGTCACCCACGATGACCCTCACGCCGCGCTCCCTGGGCAAACTGTCCAATGAGGCGATCTCTACTTTCATGCCACTCTCCCTTCGGCCTGGGCAGAGACGAACCGGCTGAAGACTTCGGTCGCAATGGGGTCTTCGAGTCCATGTACGGGTAGACGATCGATCACTTCCTGGAAGAATCCACGGATAAGCAGACGTTCGGCTCGGGGACGGCTCAGACCCCGGCTCTGCAAGTAGTAGAGGTGGTCCTCTTCGAGGGGCCCGACGGAGGAGGCGTGTCCGCAGATGACATCGTCGCAGAGGATCTCCAAGTTGGGGACCGAGTGTGCTTTGGCGTCCTGGGACAAGACCAGGTTGCGGTTTGTCTCGAAGGTGGAGGTTCTCACGGCATCCTTCTCGATACGAAGAAGACCGGTAAACACGCTCTGCGCACTGTCTTCGACTGCGCCCTTCAGGAAAACGTCGGATGACGTGCTTCGCCCGGAATGTCGGATCAGCATCCGATAGTCGAGGGTTTGGTCGCCCTGCCCGAAGTAGATCCCCACAGTTTCGGCCGAACAACCGTCGCCTTGGAGTTCAACACGCAGGTCGACACGACCGAAGTGCGCCCCCAACCCGACCTCACCGAGTCTCCCGGTCGCGTCCCGGTGCAGCAGGAGCCGCTGATGGACGACATTGCTCGCCTCGGTATCGAGATTCTGAATGGTGAGAAAACGAAGATTGGCCCCGGCTCCGACAATCAGGTCGACTTCGGGGACCATCAAATGCCGGACTCCCGTGGCGCTCCGGTAGACAACGACGATGGAAGCCTCCGAGTTCTCCCCCATCTCCACGGAGATGTGGGGAAACGAGGCCGCATCGGGGGTTATCCCATGAACTTCCACGAGTAGCGGTTGCTTCACGACCTGACCTGGGGCTAGCCGTATGAAGGTCCCGTCAGTAGCAAAGGCAGCGTGAGCGGCGGCGAGTTTGTTGTGATCGGGGGCGACCGCACTTCCCCAATGACCTTCGTCGACAGTGGCTAGCCGTTCGACTGTGGCGCCTTCAGATTCGGACTCCACGACAGTCCCGTCGACGATCGCTACCCGACCAGAGGTTTCGCCGAGAGCGCTGACAAACGGACCCGCGATGAGTCTCTCACCCGGCCCGAACACCGGTGTGAGCCCCGAAAACGGCATCTCGTAGTCGACATAACGCCAGTCTTCCTCGGCCCCTGTGGGCTCGCCTAGGAGCTTGAAGCTCTCGAACGAGGACGCCATTCGGTCCTGACGCCACGTCGGGAGGCCGGCGGCGAGTCGTGTCAGGGCACTTTGGTCAAACGCGGTCAAAAGGAGTCTCCGGGAGGAATCCCACCAATGGTATTTCACCTACGCGGATAGGTCGAATCGGACTCGGACAGGTTCGACAAGGGGAGTGTCTCGGCACCTTCTCCGGCGTGAAGTGCCTCAGCGTGGTGGGCCGAGGGCGTCGACGGTCACGTTCGAGACCGAGTTCCACAGCATCCAACCCATCCCGAATTCTTCGGCAACATCGATCTGCGCCCGGACTTCTGTCGGCCCATAGGAACTGAAGTCCTGGAGCCACGGTCTGACGATCACATTGCGGGGAAGACGGTTCAAGCCGTCGGTCAGGGCCGCCCTGACCATGGGTCCGGGATTGTTGTTAGGCACCTCGAAGCCATACCAGCCTGTGCTGTAGTGGCTCGGGTACACCATCGGCGAGATCACATCGACGATTCTGGCCACGGCCTCCCAGTTCTGGCCGATTCCACCGTCGTCAGGCGACCCTTGACGAGTGATGAATCCGAAGACATCGGCACCGACCGCACACCCCATCGGGTGGAGCAGCTCTACGGCTTCCTCGAGGAACGCGTTGATGGTGGCAACCCGAACGTCGTAGCTGACCCCTCCATCGAACTGGACCGACTCGGGCCGACGGTCGGGGAACCGGACATAGTCGAATTGCACCTCGTCGATTCCCATACCGCACACCTCCACCGCTAGGTCCAGTCCATACTTTCGGGCGTCGGCGTCCGTTGGATCTAGGAAGAATTGCCCGTTCCAACTGAATGGTCCGTTGGTGGCCGTATCCCAAACTGCCATCGATGGCTTCTTGACCGCCGCTATGGGATCGGTGAAAAGGACGAGTCGACCGATCACATAGAGATCGTTCTGGGCTGCCTGGGCCACTACGTCGCGGAGGTCCCAGGCATTCATGGCGGCACCGATCTCGACGGCCACCGGATTAGTGGTCTGGAACCAGATGAGTCCGGCCTCGTCTTTGAGATCAACCATGAGGGCGTTCAGTTCTGTGTCCAGTGCCATGCCGATGAAGTTGGAGAATCGATCTCGAACCGCATCGCCTGTGATGTGGACGGCCCGGGCGAGGAACGGTTCGATCTGAATCTCGTCTTCTCCAGAACCCCCCGCCCAGTTGTGGGTAGCCCCGGACCAGGCGGGTCTGTTCACTGTGATTTCGCCGGGTTCTGCGCCGCGAATGACCACCCGGCCCTCGTCGTCGCTGAATGCTTGTACCGCTCCAAAAGCGACTCGCGCCGCCGGGACCGGGTCCCCATCGGGATCTACGATTCGGGCCCTGAACACCCGAGCCGTCAGGACAACGTTCACTGTTCCCTCCGGACGCTCAGAAACATTGACCATCCGCGTGACATGGCCTGGCGCGCTCACCTCCAGGACCGAACTGGACTTCCACTCGAGCGGCACGGTTCCGTCGCTCCCTGAACGCCCTACCTGGGTCCCATTCATGTCGACATTGGCGGCCGCGACCGGGGTCCCGAGGTCATCGAGAACGAGCAGATCGAAAGGGGTGGCTCTGCCGAGAAGCGACCAGCCGGCCCAGACGGCCCATGCGACGGTGAACGCGATCAGCAAACGGAACTGTGTTGAACGCGTCACGGCCCTCTGACAATACCGACGACCATGGTGATAAGGGAGGTTTCCGGGACCAGTCCCGGTTGCCAGACGGGCCCGTAAGAAGTAGTTTTCCACAGGGGGCGGCGAGGAGTTTGCCTTGGGAAGAGCCATCAAGGCTAAGGAGATGCGGGCTGATCGCAGCGTCGGCGCCACCGACACGGTCGGTCTATATCTCGACGAGGTCTCCGACCATGAACTTCTCACGGCCGAGGACGAGGTTCGTCTCGCCCGAGCGATGGAAAAAGGCAAACGAGCCAAGCTCATACTCGAGTCGGGTGATTACCCCCCGGACGACCGGATCACACTCATCAGGGCCGCAACGGAGGGGGACGAGGCCAAGATGGTCTTCATCCGCTCCAATCTCCGTCTGGTGATCTCGATCGCCAAGCGCTACACGGGCAAAGGACTCGACCTCCTCGATCTGATCCAGGAGGGAAACCTCGGCCTGATCAGGGCGGTCGAAAAGTTCGATTGGCGCAAAGGGTTCAAGTTCTCTACATACGCCACTTGGTGGATCCGTCAGGCGATCGCCAGGGGGCTGGGTAACAACAGTCGGACGATTCGGCTCCCTGTCCACATGATCGATGTGGTCCGGACTGTTTCCGAGACCCGCCAGAGCCTCCAAGACCTCTATCACCGGTCACCCACTCTCGAAGAGATCGCGGAGGTCTCGGGTCTGGACGTGGAGCGTGTACTGGCAGCCATCGAAGCGCCAGGCGAGACAATCTCGCTGGATCGGCCGGTGGGCGAGGACGGGGATGCTTCGTTGCAGGATTTCGTCCATGACGAGACCGCGGTCGACCCCGAGTTCCGGGCAGCAATGGCGTGGCGTCGGGATCGATTGGTCCGCGCCTTGAGCCATCTCGACCCGGAGGAGCAGAAGGTGTTGTGGCTCCGCTTCGGCTTGGACGGTGACGAACCCTGGACGCTCTCAGACGTGGCCAAAGTGATCAAAACCACAAGGGAGCGGGTACGGCAGATCGAGGCCAGGGGTCTGTCCAAGCTGAGACATCCGTCGAGCGATATCGACCTGTCCGGTCTTCTCTAACCAGCCCTCACAAACCTCAAGAAGAGTGAGCGGTCACCACGCCAGGCACGTGTCAGGGACATCTCGACAGGTGGCGTCGTACCGACACCCAGTGCCATACCGGGGCCGTCTCCTCCCACAAGCATTGGTGAGACAGTCCAGTTGACCTCGTCCACGGCCTCGGCGGCCAACAGGTGACCGTTCAAAGTGGGGCCACCTTCACAAAGGATCACACCGGCGCCGGCAAGGTGGGCGATGATCCCTGCGCCATCGAGCTCAGGCAGGACTTCCACCGTTGCGACCTCTTCCAACTGCCTGATTCTGGCCGGATCGCCCTGACTCCCGGTGAGAATGGCCGGACGGTGATCGGGATCTGAGAAGACCCGCGAGCTCGGGTCGAGGTCCAATGAACCAGACACTATGACCAGTCTGGGGGATGGCTCGAGGCCACGGCCCCGTCTGACCGAGCGTCGTTCCTCATCGAGTGTGACCGGCCGGTAGTTCTCGTTTCGGACCGTTCCAGCACCCACCAGAATCACATCGGGGACAGTCCGAAGAGCATGGAACAATCGACGGTCGTCATCGTCACTGAGGGCCGTGGAACCCCCCTCTACCGTGACAGCCCCATCTATCGAGGTGACCATGTTGAGCATGACCCAAGGGCGTTCGGAAGTTGGGCGATACTCGGACAGCACACTGTCGATCGGATCGTCCACAGGAACCCCGGTGGCAAGTTCGTGGATCACACCCAGAAAGTTAACGAACTGATAGCGCTGATCGGACAGGGGCGATATCTCCCTGCCAGGCGTTGAGCCACAGGACGGGTTTGAAACCCATCTCGTCGTTGATCCCCAGCATGGCCTGGTTGGAGCCGGCATTGCCGGTATAGATTCGAGTCACCTCAGGATGACCCTCGAGGATCTTCTTCAACATCGCCGCCTTGAGCCACCTCCCGAGACCCTTGTCACGATGCGCCGGGTCTACGGCAGTGTCCCGCTGGAGGGCAAGATCCGGTCGCAGCTCCTGCACACCCACATCCGTGTATCCGACGAAGTCCCCGGTGGGGACGTGGACGGCCACATAGGCGCGCACCAGCTCCCTCCGCCTCATCATCATCTCCTCCATGGCCCGCCATTTGGCCGGTGTCATGATCATGTCGGCCAGGTCGAGATCCTCTCTCGGGGCGGTGTTCATGACGTTGTTGACCGCACACCACCGTTCGATGTGGTCTTCTGGTATCGGGGTCTCCAGGGAGATGAGTCGATAGTCGGTTGCTCGTTCACCGGCACGCTCGATCCACTGCTCCATCAACCCCCAGTCGATGTCTCGCATCCAGAGTCTGCTCCGACGCTCGACGAAGACATGTTTGAGACCGAGTCGTTCCAGTGTTGAGTTGGCTGGGGTTCCAGTCGGACAGTCCATGATCACCTTGGTGCATCCGTGCCCTTCGAGGGATTCGAGCATCTCACCCAGCATCTGACTGCCGACTCCCTGTCCCCGATGTTCCGGGGTCACACCTATCCATAAGAAGCTGTTGTCGGGATCATCCTGTGGCCACCTCAGGGCGTATCCCGCTCCAACGACACGACCATCGTCCTCGGCCAACCAGTGGTGGACGGGTCTCTCTGGAGGATGTTGGGAGCGGAGTCTGATCGCCCTTGCCTCGAAAGTCGGCGGCGCTTCGTCGGGGATCTCGGTCGTCTCGATCAAGGTGTAGAGGTGGTGTATCGCCAGTAGGGCTTCGTTCTCGATGCTCCCGCCTTCCCACGGTCTCACCTCCACCATTCAGACGCCCCAGTTGTCCCGGACAGTCGCAAGTTCACCCTGCCAGATGACCTCACGGCTGATCGGCCTGAATCCCATAGCCAGGTTGATGTCGAGCATGGCGGCGTTGGTGGTCGAGTTGTCGGTATCGATCCTGACCATCTTCGGATACTGCCTGCCGAGACGCTCGATCATGGCGGCCTTCATCCAACGACCCAATCCGAGACCGCGGTGGTTCGGATGGACCACCGTCTCCCACTGCCAGCCCTGGAGCGGCTCCAGGAGATCGGCGGCGACCGACGTCGAACCGGCGTACTCCCCTGTCGGTCGATGCACCGCGACGATGGTGTTGATCTCGAACCCCGCCTCTTCGTTCTTCTTCTCCACGTCGCGCCACATCTCCGGAGTCATGACCTCGTCTTCGGTCTCGAGCTCCTCTTTGGGGGCGGTGTTCATCTGGAACAGGATGTCGCAGTATTTGATCAGGGCCTCATCACTCAGAGGTGGCCTCAGATCGAGCAGGTAGTAATCGGATGCCCGCTCAGAGGCCCTGTCGATCCAAGTCGCCACCAGGCCGAGATCCAGGTCGGCGAGGACAAGACGACTCCGCTGATCGTGGTAGGCCTCGGCCAGTCCGAGTCTCTCGAGAAAAGGATCGAAGGCACCGCCCTCCAACACAGAAGTGTGGAGCTTGGTGCGCTCATCCGACTCGAGCCAATCAAAGACCGGTCCCGCCAAGGCCCTGGCATGGCCATTTCCTCGGTGAGGTGCCGAGACGTGGATCCGGATGAATCCGGTATCGAGGTTGTCCGCCATGCTCACGTAGGCGACGGCGACAGCCTCGATCGTCCCTCCTCTGCGGAGTGTCCATCGGGGAACCTCCTCGAAATTGTTGACCTTCCGCCAATCGGCAACCGTTCGGGCGAGGCTCGGAGGAGGGTCGTCGGGCAGCGCCTCGGCAAAGATCTCGTGGTAGTACAGCCACAACTCCTCCAGCAAGGAGTCCGCTGCTACACGTGTGTCGACCAAGTCGATCTTCAGGGTCATATCGAAAGGCTAAGGCTTCGACACCGCGAAGTGGGCCGAATTATGAGTCCAGGGTGGTCGAAGACGAAACCGGAATGGTGGTCTCGGCCGGTTGCTGGGCGGGGATGAGGTCGTAGCCTCCTCCGGCAGCCCACCAAGCGACGAAGATGATCATGATGACAACCAGCGCCTTTAGGACATTGTTGCCGGTCTTGACCTGATCTCCCTGGAACGTCACGTAACGGGAGGTTAGTGATTCAGCTCAGCTGACCTCGGCCTTGAACATGCCCCAGTCCCTGAGGACGGGTATCACCTGGTTGGCTATATCGCTTGCCTTGTCCTCCCCGACCCGCCCGGCCAGTTTGGATTCCATTTTGGCCCTCGCCTCGGTTTCGGTCAGACCAGAGAATTCCTCTTTCTTAGCTGCGAGGAACCTGGTCAGTGCAAACATGATCCCGAAGAAGATGCCCAGCTTGGTGAGTGCCCGGATCGGGTGACGGTCGCTTTCAGACTTCATATATACCTCCACCCACGACTGTAACGCCGTTCGGGAATTGGATGACCGAGAACGATACTGAGGGTCCATTTTTCGCGATCTGCCACGTTGCCCTTCACTCCCGGCGTCTGATCCCGTAGGTTCCTGATCCATGGCCCGGTATGCAATCGCCGCGCTCATGATCGTTGCTCTGGCGACCGGTCTCTGGTGGTTCCTCGCCTCCGACGAGAGCACGGACACGACCATCCTTCTGGCAGATCCTCCATCGACGATGGCCCCAGCGCCAACCACTATCACCGACGAACAGCCGACGACCACAACGACAGATAGTCATGTCGTCGAGACGGTCGAAGAGGCGGAGGCGATCCTGCGGGGGCTCTGGTTCGGATGGTTCGAAGGCATCTACAACCAGGACGAGGACCGGATCCGGGAGGTAGTCGCCACCGAGGAACAGGTTGAGGTGGCGCGAGGCCAGTTTGCAGTCATGGAGTTTCTTAGCCGTCCTACCTCAGAAGGCATCAGTCTCGAGAACACCGAGATCCTCAGGACAGACGCTGAGTGTCTCGCCTTAGAAGCGACCGTTGTGCTCTCAGATTTCAGAGTTGGCGAGTCTCATGTCTTGCACGTGGTCCGCTGGATCGGCGATCGATGGGTACTGCTCGGCCTTCGAGCTGATAGGGAAGACTTGTGGGAATCCGACTGCGAACGTTCGCTTTCGTAGCAATTCTTGGCTTTTCCTGGTTGACACCCGAGCCTGCCCAGGCGCAGGGGTCCGTGGTCTACATCGCGTGTTGGACCGCGCTCGAAATGGACCCCGTCCTTGGTCATCAAGTGCAAGTCACGCGATGCCGTCTGGCCGGTGGGGAGATCGTCGAGTACCGACGGGAGACCGATATCCCTCTCGTCCTCAACCCGAATCTTGGTGTGGACAACGACGGTGTTTGCTGGTTCCTCACCTCGATGTCGACCCCGTACGTCATCGTCGACCAGGCGGCCAACGGGGAAGCATCCATCGCCTTCGACCCTCCCACAGGTGGCAACTCTTCATTGGTCCCTCTCGGGTACTTTCGCCGCTGCACGTCCGAACCCAGGGTGGGTGTCTGGGAGGAGGGTCTGATCTGGGAGTACCTCGCCAGCTATCTTCACCCCCCACCCACACCCGAAATGAGTCCTCCCACCGGTTTCGGGGTTACGGGTGTGGCGGCTTTCGCCGGTGTGGAAGTCCCGGGGACCCACCGGGCCGTCATAGGCGATCCGATCAACCAGTTGGAACTGGAGGTCAGGGTCATTGCTGTGGTCATCGACTGGGGTGACTACAGCGTCGTCACATATCCGCCTAGCCAAGGGGTCCTGGCCGGCTTTCCGGATGGTGGAGCCTGGCATCTGTACACCGCAAAGAACGGGACGACCACCCTGTCAGTCTCCTACGTCTGGGACGTCCGCTGGCGCAGTGGCGGCGCTCCATGGCAGACCCTGAACGTCCCACCGACCACTACGACTCTCGTCTATCCCGTGTCCGAGATCATCTCAGTGCTGTCTCGCTAGGGCCCACATCCGACTTGACCCCAGCGAGATGAGGGTTATGGTTTCGCCTTCGGAGTCAGAACCAACCCAAATTCATGCATAGCAACAGCGTCTACGCGATGGTCGCTGCCATCGCTCTAACCGCAGGTCTCGTCCTGGTGATGGGTGGGTCCCCAACGACGCGTCAAAGTGACACCCACGCCATCGAGCTCGTTGCAACCTCCACGACTGCCACCGCAACCGACTCGACAGTCGCGGCCAAGACTGTGGAACCATCCCCAGAACCCACCGCCGAAGCGGACATCAACGAGATCCTCGGAGCGGGGGTCGGGCAAATGGTCGAGGAGACCACCACGACTACCACACTTCCGGCACCGACCACGACCAAGCCGTCGGCAACAAGTCCGACAACCACGAAGCCCAAGTCGACTACCACCACCCGGCCCACACCGACCACAACCGCTCTTCCGGGAGAGTTCCGGTCGGACTTCGAAGCCGAGTTCCTCGCCCACATCAATTCATTCAGGGCTGCCAGCGGCCTACCTGCCTTGAGCCGCGACGGATCACTGAACAGCAGGGCGCGGGACTGGTCGAAGCGAATGGCCGACAACGGCAAGCTCTCCCACTCCAACATCGCCAACCTCCTACCACCCTGGTCGGCTGCCGGTGAGAATGTCGGACGGGGTGGCTCGGTCACCAGTCTCTTCGATGCCCTGGTCAACAGCCCAGGTCACCGGGCGAACATACTGGGCGACTACACCCACATTGGGATCGGTGTCTGGGCGGCGGGCAATGGCAACCTCTGGACCACCCACGTCTTCACTCGATAGGCGATCCCTGGTCAAGTTTCCCGGCGCCCCCCGACGCCCAACGGCGTGACCCTTCGACAGCGGATAGCCGGCTAGGCAACGACCACGGTCTTGGCGTTGAGGAACTCCTTCATACCGAGGTCGGAGAGTTCACGTCCGAAGCCACTCGTCTTGATGCCCCCAAACGGCAACCGGGGATCGGAAGCAACCAGGGCATTGACGAAACATGATCCTGCCTGAAGTTGATCCCTGGCCACTCGCTCACCCAATTCCAGGTCCGAAGTGAAGATCGCGGCACCGAGTCCGAACTCGGAGTCGTTGGCGATGCGCACCGCATCGTCAACCCCCTTTGCGGCGATCACCGCTGCCACCGGCCCGAATGTCTCCTCGTGGTATATCGCCATCCCTTTCTCCACTCCGGCGATCAAGGTCGGCGGGTAGTAGGCCCCCGGTCCATCCGGAATCACACCACCCATGACCAGGCGTCCACCACCCTCGACCGTGCGGACGACCTGATCGTGGAGCTCGTCACGGAGATCGGCCCGCGCCATGGGCCCGAGAGTCGTGGCCGGATCGAATGGGTCCCCCATGACCGCCTTCCCCAAACCCGTCGCCAAAAGGTTGGTGAACTCGTCTACCACCGACTCGTCGACTATGAAACGTTTCGCTGAGATGCATGACTGCCCACCGTTGATCAACCGCGATGCCGCGCAAGCGCTCGCGGCCGCTTCGAGATCGGCGTCGGCCAAGACCAAATAGGGATCGGACCCCCCGAGTTCGAGGACCGTCTTCTTGAGTAGGCTCCCGGCCTTGGTGGCCACGGCCCGGCCAGCGGGATCTGAGCCGGTGAGTGTTGCGGCGACGACATGGGAACTTTCGAGGATCTCATCGACTCGACGAGCCGGGACCACCAGAGTCCTGAAAAGACCGTCGGGGAAGCCAGCCTCGACCACCAAACGGTCGATGGCCAGAGCCGAACCGGTCACGTTCGAGGCATGCTTGAGAAGTCCCCCGTTGCCAGCCATGAGGGCGGGGGCTAGGAAACGAAAGACCTGCCAGAACGGGAAGTTCCACGGCATCACCGCCAGGACTACCCCTAGTGGGCGATAGGCGACATAGCTCTTGGTGCGGTCGGCGTCGATTGGTTCGTCGGCCAAGATCCGCTCGGCATGCTCGGCGTAGTGCCGACACACCCATGCGCACTTTTCGACTTCGGATCGTCCTTGGGCGAGAGGCTTACCCATCTCTTGTGCCATGAGAACCGCGATCTCATCCCTCTCGAGGTCGAGCAGTTCGGCGAGTCGGTTCATCGGCTCGGCCCGCTCAGCGAATGTGGTCCGCTCCCACTCGCGCTGAAGACGTGCTGCCGTTTCGATGTGAGTGGCGACGTCCTCCGGTGAAGTCTCCTCGTACTCGGCCAGAAGTCGGCCATCTGCAGGGCTTACTGAGGCGATCATCTAGTCATTATGGCCGACTCGGAGACACCTGCCTCCGGACGGTCAGCCGGGCGCTACGGAATTCTGATCGATCCGGATCGGAATCCAAAGGTCCTCGCCGGTCAGTTCCTGATTGGAAGCCATCGACCACGCGTGCAGATCGCACGCAAACCCATCCGGGACCATGAACTGTGCCTGGTCCCCGCAGGCACTGCAGGTTGTACGGCGTCCGGTGGCAGCCACGCCGGTACGAGCGGGATTGTCGGGAAAAATGCGAACGGTATCTTCGACGAAACGCACCGATACCAGGCCACAGGTCTCGCATACCTGTCGTTCCAGACCCGCATTGGTCGTGCTCATGACCGCGTCATGTGGACACCGGCCCATATTGGGACGGCGGAATTTTGACCACTCAGCCAACGGATCCTCCCTGATATAACCGCTCGGTAACACTCAGAATACGCCCGCTCTGCTCTTTGACCCATAGCCAAAACTCCAACCCACAGGCGGACTAGTCCGCCGACGGAGAGGTCAGGCCTTCTCTGGCGGCAGACCTTCCAACGGAAGGTCCGGTGCCAGCGGCGTCGTGAGGGCGGCCAATGGCTTGAAAACGAGCAGGGCCGCCACCAGGACCGCCAGACCTCCGATCCCCATCGCCCACCGCGCACCCACGTGCTCTCCTATCCATCCCATTGTCGGGCTCCCGATGGGCGTTGTTCCCATGAATGCCATCGTGTACACACCCATGACCCGTCCCCGCATTTGTGGTTCGGCCGCCAACTGAATGGTGGCGTTGCCTAGTGCGATGAAGGTGACACTGGACCCGCCGAGGACGATCAGGGCACAAATGGCTGCCCAGAGAGCGGGCATGAGCGACGTGAGGATGATCAGGGAACCGAAGATGACCCCCGCCTTGGCCAGGGCCAGTGGCGGTCGGTTGGGCCGTGAGGCAGCCCACAGCCCTCCAACCACCGCACCGACACCCATGGCCGATGACATAACCCCGTAAGCCCGCGCCCCTCCGTCGAATGCGAACCGGGCCAGGAGTGGCAGCACCACCTGGAAGTTGTAGGCGAAGGTCCCCGCCACCGCCAGAAGGATCAGGGGTGTCCTGACGGCCGGAGTGCGAATGGTGTACTTGAAACCCTCGAGGATCTGATTGGGGGTCCGGGGACTTATCTCAACGGGATTCAGTTCGTTCTTGCGCATGAGTCGGAGGGCGACGATGAGCGCCACGTAGGTGAAGGCGTTGATGACGAAGCACCAGCCCGTGCCGAGGGTCACGATCAAGAGACCCGCTAAGGCGGGCCCGACGATGCGGGCGGCGTTTACCGCAGTGGTGTTGAGACTCACCGCATTGGTGAGCTGTTCCCGACCCACCATCTCCATGACGAAGGTTTGTCTGGCGGGCGTGTCGAAGGCTGCAGCGAGCCCGCCGGAAACGGCCGCCAGGTAGATCATCCATAGCTCGACCACCCCGCCGATGACCAGCAGCCCCAGGATAAGTGCGGTCGCACTGGCCACCGTCTGGGTGATGTAGAGGATCCGTCGATTGTCGAACCGATCGGCAAGTAGTCCACCCACAGGGGCAAGCAGGAGGATCGGCAGGAACTGAACGGCGGTGACTGTTCCCACCATGGTCCCTGACCCGGTCACCTCGAGTACCAGCCAGGCCATGGCAACCCGTTGCATCCAGGTGCCACAGAGGGAAACGATCTGACCGGTGAAATAGAGCCGGTAGTTGTAGATGGCGAGCGAACGGAAAGTTTGGGTTACCACCCCTGAACCTCAAGCAGTCTTGTCGCGCACCGGCATCCGGCTCACCCCGCCCAGAACCACTCCTGCGATGGGGAGGGTGAGGATCAGCCCGTTGAGACCGTCCTCGTCGGCTATTCCCAAGGCTGCAAGGAACCCGAGACCAGCGCAAACCAGGAGGACCGCGACGACAGGTCGCCACCATGGAGGAGCGGGACGCTGATCGCGGGCAGGGCGCTCCCAACGACCGAAAATAAGGGCCAGGCCGATGGTGAGGACGATCAGGACGGTGAACCATACCGGTCTGGTCCACCACCAAATCGGGGTGAGGGGTTCGATCCCGAAACCAAAACCACCCATCAGCATCCCGATGGCTATGACGATCACCATGGCTGTGAGGTGCCAAAGATAGAGAGTCATTATCAGGCTGCTGACCGCCACCACAAAGGTCCACGGCCGGAGCCTCCTCATCCACCTTGCCAGGTAGGGCTCAGCCAGAAGCACGAGACCAGCCTGGAACATGCCAAGGAAGGCGAGAGTCACGCGGGGTGGATACGAGTTCGTGATCTGGGCGGTGTCGAGGCCCACCATCGCCACCGGGTACGGGCCCAGTCGGACCAGGAGAAACGTCGCCAGCAGACCGACGGCGGCCAGCGCTAAACGTCGAGGCTTCCCTTGGAACCATCCATCACACCAGGCGTATCCCAACTGATGGACTGTTCCCCAAACAAAGACGTAGTTGAGGAAACCGGCCCAGATGATCCCCTCAGAGATCGAGAGATAGTCGCAAAGCCCGGCGAGGGCCGTTCCGGCGATGATCGTCCACCACCCGAACCTCTCCCACAGCGCCAGGAAGACCGGCGCAAGGGTGACGATCACAACATAAGCGGCGAGGAACCAGGTGGGGACGAGGGCGGCACGGGAACCGAGTTGGAGGATGTTCCAGTCGAGACCGGCTCGAAGTGCGATCCATCCTCCCACCATCCAGACCACCAGCAACGGGATCACCGGAAGAATGAGACGTCTCAGACGGGCCCTCAACCACGACCCGTAGGGTTCACCGCTGCGCCGAGCCGATCTCCATGAAAGAGCGTTCGAGTACCCGCCGACGAAGAAGAAGATGGGCATGACCTGAAGCACCCAGGTGAGCGGATGGGTCCAGGAGGCCAGTTCCAGCAGGTGGCCAGCGTGGATTTCACCGTCCTGGATCGTCACCGCCGCCATGAGCCAGTGACCGAATATCACGACCATGATGGAAGCCACCCGCATCAGGTCGACCACGCGGTTCCTGTTCTCGGGTGTCTCCTCGGCGAGACGACGAAAGGTCGCCATGTAACTGATGGGAGCGATTGTGGCAGGTGACGTGGGCCAAGTCTGGTTGGTGGCCCCTACCCTGTGAAGCGATGACCGATGTTGCAGTCGTAGGGTCGATCAACCACGACCTAACGATCATGACCGAGCGTCACCCGCTGCCCGGGGAAACCGTCCTTGGACTCGAGCACTTCTCCGGCGGTGGTGGCAAGGGCGCCAACCAGGCGGTAGCTGCCGCCCGACTCGGTGGGTCTGTGTCGATGGTGGGTAGGGTTGGTGACGACGACCATGGAGCAAGCCTCCGCTCCTCACTGACCAGGGAGGGCATCGACACCTCCCATGTCGTAGTCGACCCTGTGTCTCCAACAGGACTGGCGTTGATAACTGTCGACTCGGCCGCCGAAAACACGATCGTGGTCAGCCCTGGGGCAAACTCACGGGTCGACGTCGCCCAGATAGAGACTTCGAGACATCTACTTGCTTCAGCGCGGGTGGTTCTCTGCCAGCTAGAGATACCCATCGAAGCTGTCGCCGCGGCTGCGGGCCTGGCCGATGGCATCTTCTGCCTGAATCCAGCCCCTGGAAGGGAGCTCCCCCAAGAGCTCCTCGACCGGGTGGATGTCCTCATCCCGAACCTGACCGAACTCGCCAGGATCACGGGATTGGCCGTATCCGACGCCCGGTCCGCCCTTAGCTCTGCCCGGCAGATCGAAGGCCCCGGAGCGGTGGTAGTGACACTCGGTTCGGAGGGCGCCCTGGTAGTCGATGGTGACCGGGGGTATCACATCGCGGCCCCTCAAATCTCCGCAGTCGATACGACCGGTGCCGGTGACGCCTTCTGCGGTGCCCTTGCAGTTGCACTGGCCGGTGGTCAGCCTCTGATCGAGGCCGTCCAATGGGCGATGGTCGCTGGAGCCCTGGCCACGACATCTATCGGGGCCCAAACTTCGATGCCCACCACCGAACAGGTCGAAGTCTTCATCACGACAAATGGCCTCCCAGCGCTGACCTGAAAGTCAGCCGCTACGATCCCCGCATCGCCAGACCGATAGTCATAGACACCGACCCCGGCCAGGACGACGCCGTCGCCATCCTGGCGGCACTGGCGTCCCCCGATGAACTGGAAGTGCTCGCGATCACGGCGGTCGCTGGCAACGTCCCAATCGACCGGACGGTCATCAACAGCCTGGCCCTCGTCGAACTGGCGGGGAGACCAGACATCCCCGTTTACCGCGGTGCCAGCCGACCGATGGTGAACCGGCTTCGCACCGCCGAGTACGTCCATGGGCCGACCGGTCTGGACGGTGCCAACTTGCCCCCACCCTCACTCAACGAATCGCCGGGCCACGCCGTTGACCGGATCATCGAGATCATCATGAGCGTCGACGACGTCACCCTGTGCACGCTGGGACCACTTACCAACATCGGTCTCGCCCTGGTGATGGAGCCGGCGATCGCCCCCCGGGTCAGAGAACTGGTGATGATGGGAGGCGGCTTCTTCGAAGGGGGAAACACCACTCCGGCCGCCGAATTCAACGTCCTGGTCGACCCCCACGCAGCGCACCTCGTGTTCACCAGCGGAATCCCCATCACCATGATGCCCCTGGATGTGACTCACAAGGCTCTCGCCACACCGGAACGACTACAAAGGTTCAAGGACCTGGGCACCCGCGCAGGTGACTCGGTCTTCGGAATGCTCGACTTTTACGACCGATGGGACACAGAGAAGTACGGGACCGCCGGGGCGCCGGTCCATGACGCCACGGTGACCGCTTTCCTCCTCGAGCCGGAGATTTTCGGTGGAAGGTCAGTCCATGTCGAGATCGACATCGGGCCTGGGCCCGCCCACGGGATGACCGTGGTCGACTGGTGGGGCGTGACTGGGAAGGACCCCAATGCGGTGGTGATCAACCAGATCGATTCCGATCGCTTCTACGAGCTATTGGTCGACCGGATAGGTCGGCTCTGAAAGGATGGTCCGATGAAACCTGCTGACCTGACGCGGTTGCGTCAGCCCGGAAGCCTCGCTCTGGACCCATCGGGATCGAGGATGGCTTTCGTCGTGAGCATCCCCGATGTCGAGGAGGACGCTTACCTGAGGTCGATCTGGATTGTGGATGGCGAGGACGTCCGGCAGTTCACGTCAGGCCCCAGAGACTCGATGCCCAAGTGGTCACCCGACGGAAAACGGATGGCTTTTCTCCGATCCCCTGAAGACGGCAAACCAGCCCAGGTCGCCGTGATACCGGTCGATGGCGGCGAGGCGAAGGTGATCACCGAGTTCGAGTTCGGGGTCGAGGCTGTGGAATGGTCGCCGGACGGCTCATGGCTGGCCCTGACGGCGGTGACTCCCACTTCGGACTGGGAAGATGCCGACGAAGAGGAACGCAAGCGCCGCCCCCGTCGGATCACCAATGTGCCATACCGTTTCGACAACATTGGCTGGAGGGACGATCGGCGTCGTCATATCTGGCTCGTCGACCCATCGGGTTCGGCAGAAGCTCGTTGTCTCACTCCCGGGGAGTTCGATGAAACCCTTCCCAGCTGGTCTCCGGACGGCAGGAAGGTCGCCTACCTGACCGACCGCGACCCAGCCCGTGGTCTCATGTCAGGAAACGATGTGATGGTTGTCGACGTCGCATCCGGGGACCAAGAGATGGTGGTGTCGCGCGGATTTTGGATGCTGCCGTCCTATAGACCGGACGGGGTCCTCCATCTCCTCGGTGACCCGTCCCTCGACTTTCCCCTGCTCTACACCTTGCACCGGGTCGAAGATGACGGCTCCACGACCTCGCTGACCGGGCATCTCGACCGCAGTTCGGTCTCCTCCGGTGGTCCTGCCTTCGTCTGCTGGGAAGGGACGACGGCCATTGTCGCCCTCGAAGACTCGGGCAAGCTGGGATTGGTCAGCGTGAGCCCCGAGGGCGCGGTCTCCACCCTCATCGAGGAACAATTGACCGTCACGAGCGCAGATGCAGCGGGTGGTCGTGTCGTTTACACCGCTACGTCCTGGGACAATCCCGGGGAGGTATATGAGGTCGGACGTGACTCTCCGATCTCCAATCTGAATACCGAGGACCTCGATCTGGTCGAGCCCCATCACCTCAGGGTGATCTCAGACAGCAACGAGATAGACGTCTGGGTCTTGCTACCCGAGGGCGATGGGCCGGTCCCACTCCTTCTCAACATCCACGGCGGGCCGGCAACCCAGTACGGGTTCGGATTCTTCGACGAGTTCCAGGTCTACGCCTCGGCAGGCTATGGCGTTGTCGCCTGCAACCCTCGGGGTTCGTCCGGTCGTGGCCTCGACTTTCTCAGGGCGGTGATCGGTGACGGTTGGGGGGTGGTCGACATGGCAGACATTCGGGCTGCGGTCGACGCGGCTCTGGAGCGTTTTCCAAGGCTCGACCCGGGGAGAATGGGGATCATGGGCGGCTCCTATGGCGGTTTCATGACGGCCTGGATGATCGCCCACGAGGACCGATGGCGGTCGGCGATAGCTGAGAGGGCGCTGACCAATTTCGCAAGCTTCGCCGGCACATCGGACATCGGTGGAACCTTCCCGTACCTGTACACCCGGGCTCAATACCCGGACTGGGAGACTTGGTGGGCGAAGAGTCCACTCGCGTATGCCCACAGAGTGACAACCCCGACCCTCGTCCTTCACTCGGAGAACGACTTTCGCTGTCCTATCGAACAGGGCGAGCAGTACTTCATGGCGTTGCTCCGGAACGGGACTCCGGCCGAGATGGTCAGATTTCCGGGTGAGGGCCACGAGTTGAGCCGGAGCGGCAAGCCCAGACATCGGATGGAACGCTTCGAAATTGTCCTCGATTGGCAGGCACGGCACCTGACCTGACTTGAGCTCCGCTGGCGATTGGCAGTGGACTCGGCAAGCTCAAAGGAGTTCGAGGTCGACCACCACTGCGGAATGGTCGCTCCCCCTGATTCGCTCCACGCTCGCAGCCACACCTCGCAAATGGCTGCCGAAGACATGATCGATGCGTAGCAATCGGATCCCAGGACCCCAGGTGCGGGCTGGGCGCTCGCCCTTCCCCGCTGAGGCGTCTACCACCAGGTCGTCCCATCGGCCAGCGAGCCGCTTATAGACCTCCCAGGCAGGTGACGCGTTCATGTCGCCTGCCACCAGTTGCGGTTCATCCTCAGGCAACGAGTGGCTCCAGGACAGGAGCGAGTCGACCTGCTGTCTGCGTTTCTCACGGTTGATCGACCATCTGCCAAAGATCGGGTCGTTGATGTGTGTCGCAGCGAGATGGACAGGTGTGCCGTCGAGATCGATCTCGGCCCGTCCGCCTCTCCACTGCGGCTCGGGCCAGAACCGTCCCTTGTAATGGCTGGCGATCCCCCATCCGCTATACCCCGGATCGGGGCTGAGAAAATGGTGTTCGTAGTACGCCCGGGCCACCTCGGCCGCTTCGGGGGTCATTTCCACCGTCACGAGCAAATCAGGGTCGACGATATTGAGCACCCTGGCAAAGTCGTCGACATCGACGAACCGGGTGAAGAGATTCGCAGACATCAATCGGACGGTGGACACCTCGAAGTCAGCCGACCCGACGGAGCAAGGACCGTCGGAAAGGCAGTGTGACTAGCAGCCCGAAGAGGAATCCTCCGACATGGGCTTCCCAGGCGATGTTGCCGCCAGCTAGTCCGAACTGGAGGATGAACCAGAGTCCCAGGAAGATCCCGGCGGGTATCGGCAGGAGTATCCACCCGAGCAGGGTCACCACCCGGTGTGTCGGATACAAGACCGCATATGCCCCCAATACTGCCGCGATGGCTCCTGAGGCCCCGACGAGGGGGACAGTGGATTCCGGGTTGAGGAAGACGAAGGCCAATGTTGCCGCGATCCCACCCAGGATGTAGAAGAGGAAGAACCTGACGTGACCGTAAGCCTCTTCGACGTTGTTCCCGAAGATCCATAGGAACCACATATTGAAGGCCAGATGACCAAGTCCACCATGGAGGAACATCGATGTCAGGGCTGCCAGAAACGGGTTCTTGTCGGGGAACAATGGCTGGGACGGTTCACTGGAGCAGACCTGGTCGACTACCTCGGAGAGGCTCAAAGGCTGGCCCGTAGTGATCTCACAGCTGATAACCGCACTCCGGAAGAGAAACTCCTGGGCGTCTTCGGGAGTGTCATGACTCTGGAACACGAAGAAGACGATCCCGCAGGCAGCGATGAAGCAATACTTCACCCACGGGATGATCCGGACCGGGTTGATGTCCCTGAGGGGAAACACAGAAGAATCCTAAGTGGCCCTGGAACAACGACAAGGTTTCTTCACGATCGCCTCACTGGTCGAGCTTCAACTGTTGAGGATGACAACCGGACAGGGAGCTGTCCTGATGATCTGTTCCACCCTCGGGCCGAGGTAGAGCCGGCGGCTGCCGGCCCGCACGCTGGTGCCCATGACCATGAGGTCGGCGTTGGTCGCCTGGACCGCTTCAAGAATGCCCGACTCGACATCGATCGCCTCGAGCACGAAGGTCTCGATCTGCTGCCCGAGCTGAGCTGCCACGGTTTCGAGCTCCTCGGTGACGTCACCACCCAGCGCGTAACGGCTGGTCGGCACCCGGGTGGACACCACGACGTGGACCCCGGTGACCACAGAATCGGAACCGGCCACCGCAAGGGCGAGATCAGCAGCGTTGCGCGAGCTCGTGCTCCCGCTTATCGGCACCAGGATCCGGTTTGGTTTCCATCCGGAGGGAACGTCATCGCCCCTGATCACGAGTGTCGGACAGCGGGACAGTTTGATCAGGTCGTCGATGACCCGCCCGAATATCTCCTGGTCACTGTCGGCCAGGGCGGGAGTGCCTATGACCAGTAAGTCGTAGTCGGCTTCAGCCTCCCGGAGGATGTGGTCGACCGGCTCGTCACCTGAGATCGCTCTCGTCGTAGTGGATCCCTTGTCGAAGAGGCGACTCACTTCGTCCAAGTACCTATTGGCCATCGACTTCTGTCCGTTCGAGTAGACGGCAATGAGGCTCGTGGATATATCGCCACTCCGGGCTAGTCGTGCAACGAGTGCGGCCTGAATGGTCTGGGTCCCGGCAAGATGTTCTCTGGGTCGGACGGGGACGAGGATCCGTCTGATGCCCGCGGCGAAGCTCCTGGCCAGGATCTCTTCTTTGACGAGCCGTTGTTTCTCCTCCTCCCCTGGCTCCACGCGGGCCAGGAAGTACTTGATGGCAAACGGTGCCATGAGGGATGTGACCACAGCCATGACCACGATGATCGAGAACATCTCCTGACTGAGGATGCCGAGGGAGAGGCCGATCGTGGCGACGATGATCTCGACCGCCCCGCGTGCGTTCAGCCCGGCCCCGTAAGCAAGTGACGACCAGTGGTCTTGCTTGGAGAGGTAGCGGGCGCCCAGGTAAGCACCAACTACCTTGCCGAAAGTGGCAACTGCGATCACCGCAATCGTGATCAGCAGTAGGTCTGGTTCGAGGATCGCCCGAATGTTGACTTTGAGTCCGGCAACAGCAAAGAAAATTGGGGCGAACACAGCGAGAGTGATGCTCTCTAGCTTCCGAACCGTGTCCGATGGCATCCTCGGCAGACGTCCAAAAAGGATCCCGATGGCGAAGGCGCCAATGACCGGCTCGAGGTTCATCGCCTGGCTGAAGCCACCCCACGCGAATGCAAGAACGACGACCAGTGTGAGTACGAAGTCAGGCCCGCGAAACCGATCCTGGACGAGCGTGAGGCCCTTGTCCACCAGGAAGCGGCCAACGCTGGCGGTGGCGAGAACGAACAGGGCGACCATCCCCACGGTCTGAACCACGGTCCCGGTACTCAGAGCTTCGGCGCCAGCGAGGGCGGTAACCAGACCCAGGAGAGTCCATCCGGTGATGTCATCGATCATTCCAGCGGCGAGAACGGTCTGTCCGAACTCTCTTCGCATAAGGTCAAGGTCCATCAGGATTTTTGCCAACACCGGAATGGCGGAAATCGACAGAGCAGTTGCAAGGAAGAGCGCGAAAATTGTCCGTTGCGCGGGGTCGGCGAGAACCAACTCGGGGAGCATGAATCCCAGTACCAAGCCTGACGCGAAAGGAACGATCAGTCCACCGACGGCGATGCCGGCGGCGACACCTATCCGACGGCGGATCAGGCCGAGGTCGGTCTCCAGGCCGGTGACAACTAGAAGCAGCATTACACCAACCAGGGCCACGACTTCGAGCATGTAGCCCTGGACGGCTGTCTGTGGGACGATCCAGCGTCCGATGACGGGCACCAAGCCGGAGAGCAGCGACGGCCCGAGAATCACTCCAGCGAGGATCTCACCGACGACAGTTGGCTGTCTGAACCGGGTGGCAATCCCACCGAAGAGTCGTGCCGCGAAAAGCAGGGCGGCGATCTGCACAACCAGCTGTAGCACTTCGTTGTGCGAGGCGGCGCTAAACGGCTCCACTGCTCTCCTCCCTCTGTGCCTACGGGGTTAGCTGCCGGGCTCGGGCTGGAAGGTGCCCTACCCGGCTTTCGCCGGGATTCGCCCCGTTGTCGGGTCCCCCGTCCCGATCACTCGGGTTCGGCGTCACGGAATCGTACCCGTTCGTGAGCAAACATCAGACGCCAACACGCTACGACCCTTCCGCCGGGCCTAGCCTCCCTGCCAGAGCGCGGTGCCACACAGGCGGCCGCCTCGTGTTCGTCAGCGACACCGATGCTGTAGGGTTATCAGGTGTCAACAGAACCGATCCAGCCGGAAACTGACGAAGAGCGATCCAAAAGGCACGAGCGGGAGCGGATCGAGGCCAACGAGCGCTACGAAAGCGAACGCAAAGAGGCCGCGAGCAAGCATGACCGGGAACGTCTCGAAGCCCGGGATGTCCGCGAACAGGATCGTCGCAAAGACGACAACACTTAGGTCACACTGTCGGGGCCGGATCTCAGTCTTCGTCAGACACCTCTGCCTGAGGGTCTTGACGGGAGTTCGAACGGACTGTCAGGCCGGGGAGAAGCGAGCTTCGAAGCGCTCCGCCTTGTGAACTAGTTCTGCAGGCAGGGCCATCAGCTTTTCACGGACCTCAGAGGCCTTCGCGTCCAGTCCTTCGAGTGTCTCGATCCCCCACTGTTTGATGAGGGGCATGATCACCCCATCGTGGTGTACCCGCATGTTGTAGACACCGGCTTTGGCGATCTCGAGAGAACGGCGCTGAAATCCCCTGATTCCGGTTCCCGGCATCTGGAAATTGGAGAAGGTTCTGAGAATCCCCTCCAAGGCGGCGTTGGGATGCAGTTCCAGCATCGCCTGCATCACGCCTTTGTAGAAGACGAAGTGGTGGTTCTCGTCGGCAGCGATATGACGCATCAACTCGAAGGCCGTCTCGTCTTCGGTGATCTTGCCGGTGTTTCGGTGTGACACCCTGGTCGCCAGTTCCTGGGCAGCCGTGTAGGCGATCAACTCCGAAGGATTGCCAAAGTCGGGGTAGTAGCCGGTGGTCATGGTGGCCATGCGATCGTCTTCCAACTCGACCGGATCACAGTTGCGGGTGGTGAGCAGAAAGGAGCGAATGGCGATGGCGTGTTGACCCTCCTCCGCCGTCCACAGACGATTCCACTCTTTCCAGGCCGAACCGTCGGGCAAATGACTGTCCAAAAGGAGGTGGTAATAGGGCAAGTTGTCTTCAGTCAGTAGGTTCAGCACCAGTGCGGTGCGGGCCCGCTCATTGATGGTCGCCTGCGACTCCTCCCATGGCTCGGCGACGAAGTTTCGGCCCTCTTCCCAGGGGATGAGATCGTGGAAGTACCAATGCTTACGCCGTTCCTTGTGTTCTGCCATCAGCTTGGCGACCGTTGGCTCGACGGCCTCCAGGAGTTCAAGTTGTTCGTTGTATGCCATTGTCTTCCATTGTGTTGGTGCCCCCAGGGTATACCCGAATTCGCTTCGTGTGAATCGGCGTCGCTTGGGTTTTGATGGATGCTTGAATCTGCCGTCACTTTCGGCGCATTACTGGGACCTCTCTCCCTCAGGTGGGCCGGACTCAGATACGAAAGGAGCGGCACCCCAGACTAGGTGCGGGTCGAAGAACTCCTTGATGCGCCGTTCCAGAGCCTGCTCCCTCGGCGGGATGAAACGACGGTAGAAAGGGGTGTTGTACGGCCCCAGACCGTGTTCGGCGCTGAAGGACCCTCCGAGCTCATCGACAACAATCGAGTACACCCTCGCCCGAACCGTTTCGAGATCGTCGGGTAAGACCCCCGAGGTGTAAACCAGCTGCATATGTGTGCCTCCCTCGGCCCAATGACCGAACTCGGTCACCAAAGGAGGAGTCGGATCATCACTGAACGCTTCCTCCACCCGATCATGAAGAAGGGCTAGGGATGCCCTCGGCACAGCGACATCAAAACGGACCGTGGCACCGGCGCCTCGCACACCTTCCGAAAGCGAATGACGGATCTTCCAAAGATCTTTTGGAGGTGCGATCACAGCATCCACGATCGGTGAGTTCGAACGCACCGCGATCCGGTCGACCAGCCCGGCCAAGCGGCCTTCGAGGTCCAACTCGTCATGGGAGGCAACCTCGACCAATACATACTCGGCGTCCATCACCGGGAATGGTGGTCGTAAACCGGCGACGTTGGACATCGCGAGACGTATCGCGTCACCACTCATCAACTCGAACGCGCTCAGGTTCTCCCCGAATACCTTCTCGAATTGGACAATGACCGACAGGACGTGATGTCTCGACCGCATGGCAAGAAACCCGGTGGCCACCCGGGTCGGGATCGGCGCCACCCGGACCGCAACCCGACCCACCACCCCGAGAGCACCGAACGAACCAACAAACATCCGCCCCAAGTTCAATCTCGAGTTGTCCTTACCAACCCGGGACACAGAACCAACCAACGACCCCGTCTCGTCGGCCAGAACCGCTTGCAAACTCAAGACTCTCTTCCCCATGTTTCCGTATCGAATTGTCCTGGCGCCCCCCGCGTTCGTGGCAACAAGACCACCGATTGTTGGGTCCGAGGCCAGCTCGATAGGAAGGAAGAGACCCTCACCTGCCAGGGCACTGTTCAACTGGCTCAGGGTCACGCCACCCTCCACGACCGCTACACGGTCATCCGGTGAGAGGTCCAGGATTCGGTTCACACGCTCCAAGCTCAGGACGGCCTGAGTCCCGGAGCTATCGGGGGTGGAAGCCCCGACAAGACCTGAGTTGGCGCCTTGAATCACGAATCGGGACCGGGTTCGGTAGGCCCACGCCGCTACCGCCGAAACCTCTTCAACGGTTCCTGGTTGGACCACGAATCGGGCCTTGCCACGAAGGCCTCTCTCGGGGATCTCATGCCTGGCGATGAGGTCAGGGTCTTCGACGACCTTCCCCTCGACGAGTAGTGGGCGGATCGACTCGGCATCCGAATCCATCATGTGAGTCCAACGGTTTTGCCTGTGAGGGACACCACCAAACAAATCTAGTTCGGAAAGATCAGATCTTGGGAAGGCGGAAGCCGGACTTGTCGATCACGTAGTCGCGGGACTCCGTTTCGCCATACGACGCACCGAACTCCAGTCCACATGCTCCAACCGTCCTCCACGTTTCATCACACGACCACCGATGATCACGGTGTCGACGTTGCTCGTGTCCATACCGACGACGACGGCTGTGACTGGATCGTTCATGGGGGTCACGTTCAAGCGGTCGGTACGCAACATGATGATGTCCGCCTGCTTTCCAGGAGTCAGGGTTCCCACCTTGTGCTCCAACCCGTTGGCCCGGGCACCCTCCACCGTCGCATACCCGAGGACCTCCCTCGCCGACACTGGTGCCTTGGAATCCCCGGCGGCCAACGCCCGTTGCAAGGCGGAAGGGACAACCCTGAAGTCGGTGCCTTCGGGATAGAACACGGGAAGCTCAGTTTCCTTCGGGGGTCGACCCCGCATGTACACACGTTTGGCTTTCCGATAGGTGGTTTTGGCCAACTCCTTGAGATCGCCCATCTGGAACAGGATGATCCCCACCAGGACCAGGGCACCGATGATCATCTGACCGTCACTGTTGGACAGAACGAGGTAGGGGAGCAGGTAGCCGGGGGACACAAGCGGTACCAGTAGCGTTCCAATGAGTGTAGGAAACGGCGGGTCACCGACCAGGTCGACCAGAATCACCGGGTGTTGAGAAGAATCGCCTTATGTCTGATGGTGGCCGGATGTACGGCCTCGTTAGTCGATACCACATCCACGACCACCGAGCCGTCGGTGACGACCACCCCATCGCCCACGTCAACCTCCTCGACCACTACCACCACCTTGCCGACCACCACAACGAACGCTCCGACGACAACCAGCCCCACAACCACTACGCACGGTCCGACGAGCACGGTGCTCCCAGCAACAACCACGACCAAGCCCACAGCGATCACAACGACCACCGAGCCTCTGGGAGACCACTGCCGTCCGCAAATGTTCACCCCCGAGGTCAGGGAGAACCTGGTCCGGGACTACCCGGCGCAGAAGATCACGGCGCACGTCTTCGACACCCGGACCGGCTGTTCCTATTCCCTCAACCCTGGCAACCGCCAGAATCCGGCATCTGTGTTCAAGGTGATGGTCATGGCCGGCACCTTGCTCGAAGCGCAGTCTGCCGGCAGGCCGGTGAGCGATTGGGAGATAGCACAAATGGTCCCGATGATCACCCAGTCGACCAATCCGGAAGTACGGAGCCTGTGGAACAGCTTCGGTGGTTCACCGTGGTTTCAGAATCAGGCGACCATCTTTGGCTTATCACAGACCACGGTCATCGGCGACGCCCCCAACTCCACCTGGGGCAACACCCAGACTTCAGCTAGAGATCAGGTGAACCTCCTGCGACAGGTGCTTCTCGGTGACTGGGGACCCCTCGAACCCGGATACCGGGCGATAGCCCTCGACCTGATGACCTCGGTTGTACCGTCCCAAACCTGGGGGGTCACCGCCGGAGTCCCGGATGGGTGGACAGTGGCTCAGAAAAACGGGTTTGCCGGTGTGACCACCAACTCCGTGGGTTGGGTGGACGAGCCAGGCCCGAGCCGGGGGTACGTGGTAGCGATCCTCACCAGGGGTTGGTCCAGTTGGGAAGCCGGCGTGGGACCGGTAGAACGGATCAGCCAGATCGTTGCTGCTGCGATGACCGACTGACTTCTTCCGATCGACTCCTTCAGTCGCGCAACAGCGGCGCTACCTCTTTGCCCAAGAGTTCGATGGACCTGATCACCGTCTCGTGGTCCATGGTCCCAACGCTCATGTGCATCTCGAACCGATCGAATCCGAGCACATCTCTCCATCGGGCGATCTTGGCCGCCACCATCTCGGGATCGCCGATCACGAGAGATCCTTCGGGACCTGTCATCCAATCGAACTGGTCTCGGGTCATGGGGCCCCATCCCCGCTCTCTTCCGAGACGTGTCATCGCCACCGAATAGGAGGGATAGAAGGTTTCGACCGCCTCCTCTGTGGTTTCAGCGATCAGACCGTGAGCATGCACCGACACCGGATACTCCTCAGGGTCACGCCCGGTCTCGATCAGGGTTCGCCGATAGAGGTCGGTAAGACTGGAGAAGCGATCAGGGCTCCCGCCGATGATGGCCAAAGCAAGTCCGAGACCCCGGGTCCCGGCCCTGACCACCGAGGCTGGCGTACCTCCCACAGCAATCCGGATTGGAAGCTGACGTTCCGGTCTCGGGTAGACACCCTGGCCGAGGATCGGGGACCGATGCTGGCCTGACCATTCGATGACCTCGTTGTCCCGAATCTGGAGGAGGAGGTCCAGCTTCTCGGCAAACAGTTCGTCGTAGTCCTCCAGCTCATAGCCGAACAGCGGGAACGACTCGATGAACGACCCCCTGCCTACCAGAAGCTCGGCCCGTCCTGACGAGATGAGGTCGAGGGTGGCATATTGCTGAAAAACGCGAACTGGATCGTCCGTCGAGAGGATGGAGACGGCCGGAAACAGTCTGATACGACTGGTTCGTCCCGCTGCCGCCGCCAGCACCACCACCGGTGCCGATGCTGCAAAGTCCGACCGATGATGTTCTCCAAGACCGTAGACATCGAGACCCACCTCCTCGGCGACGACGATCTCGTCGATCACCTGTCGGAGCCTCTCGCCATGGCCGACTGGATCCCTGCCGGGAGCCGGGATCGTCTCGGCGAAGCTGGTTATGCCGAGCTCCACATCACACCTCCAGTCTGTCGCGATGTTCGACCCGTCCATCCGAATGAAGGGCGAAACGACCTTCACCGCGGGCGTGGACAGGATCGGGGCGTGACCATGGCCACCCGCCGAACTGAGTGGCGTAGTAATCGGTTACCGCTTGATGAAGCTCTTCAGGGGTGTTCATCACGAAGGGGCCCATCTGGAAGACGGGGGCGCCAATCGGCATACCCTCGAGGAGGAGGAACTCGGCAGGCCCGCCACGGTTGGTTATTCGAGCCGACTCAGTCGGGTCGAGTCGGGCACCGATCTTGGCCTCGACACTGACACCGTCGACGACAACGTCATCGCCGATGAAGCAATGGAGCATCCGGTTGACTCCCGGAGCTGAGGATGGCAGCTCCCATGTGGCCTCGGCTTCGAGTCTGATCAGCCAGATCCCGAGATGACCGTCCCGGTTGGAACCCCACGAGTCGGGGGGAGGCGAAGGTGGTCTCGACTCTCCGAGCGATCCGGCGATGACATCGACTGAGACTCCACGAACCGGGTGAACGGTGGGAATGTCCTCGCTCCACAGCATCCCGAAGTAGGGATCGACCATCTTCGACCGGGGTGGGAGGTTGAGCCAGATCTGAAACAGCTCCATGGTGTTGGGGCCACCGGGATCGAGGAGGGGGAACATCTCGGAGTGCATGATCCCGCTTCCCGTTGTCAGCCACTGGACATCACCTTCGCCATAGCGGGCGGTTGCCCCCAGAGAGTCGGAGTGGTCGACATATCCCCTGCGCACTACGGTGACCGTCTCGAAGCCCCGATGCGGATGACGGGGAAAGCCAGGCACATCCACACCGTGGTACATGCTCCATCCGTCCCGGTAGGAGAAGTCGGAGCCGAGGTTGCGACCGTCAAGAGGCATGGTCGGACCGAGCTCGTGGTTACCGGCCGGATAGTGGTCCACATGGTGGACCGTCATGAGGAAAGGGTCCAAACCCTGCCAGGGGAATCCTAGTTGGTGGAGTTCGAGTACAGCTGCCATCAGTTGATATGACAACCATCCTACCTGGTCGGTTGTTCCCGGGACCAAATTGGCGACGATGACCCGTCCTCGAGACCGTCGGCCTGTCGGAACTCTCCGGTCGATGTTTAGTCGAAGGCAAAACGGGATAATCTTGAGACACATGGTCAGGTTCAGAAAAACTCCAACGGGCCCTGGCCAGGTCCTCGACCGGAGGGGCGGAGGTGCCAGCCCCGGTATGAAGCTCGGAGTCGGGGGCGGCGGGATCGGAGCGATCATCCTCATGGTCATCCTCTTCCTCAGCGGAGGGGGCACCGACCTCGGCGACTTGACCAACATGCTCCAGCCGCCCTCTCAGACCGGCGGTGTCCCCCTCGACCCGTCACAAGACCCCGACGCCGATCTAGTGGAGTTTCTCGGACTGGTCCTACAGGACGCCCAGGCAATGTGGCAGCAGATATTCACCGATTCGGGTCTCACCTACCGCCCCACCAACCTGGTCGTCTTCAACGGGGCCACCCAGTCGGGATGCGGTGGAGCACAGGCGCAGTTCGGACCCCACTACTGCCCCGCCGACGAGCTGGTCTACATGGACCTCGACTTCCTTCAAGAGCTGCAAGAACGATTCGGCGCAGTTGGTGACACCGCTCAGGCCTACATCATGGCCCATGAGATAGCCCATCATGTCCAACACCTGCTCGGCATCACCGATGAGGCACGATCCCAAGGGGGCAATCAGGGCTTGATCGCACTCGAACTCCAGGCCGATTGCTTCGCTGGCATCTGGCTCCACACCCTCGAGAGCGGGACGTCGGCTGCCGTCCTCGAAGAAGGAGATCTCGAAGAGGCCCTCAACGCGGCGGCTGCCGTGGGTGACGACAACATCCAACGTCAGACTTCAGGACGGGTCTCGCCTGACTCCTTCACTCATGGCACCTCGGAGCAGAGATCCAATTGGCTTCTCAGAGGCTTCCGGTCCGGGAACCCGAGCGACTGCGACACCTTCTCCAGCTGATTCCGCTGGAACCAAGTCGTCATCCCAGCGCCGGGATGACAGTCTCCCCGTATGCCTCGAGTGTGCCTTCCTGATCGTCGTGCATCAGATAGATGCCGAACTGATCGACCCCTAACTGCTTGAGCTGGCTGAGCTTGTCGATGTGGTCCTGGACGGTCCCGAGGACGCAGAAGCGATCCACGATCTCGTCTGGCACGAAGTCGGTCGAAGGATTGCCTGACCTGCCGTGATGGTCGTAGTCATAGCCCTCCCGAGCCCTTATGTAATCGGAGAGGGCTCTGGGCACCTTCTCCTCGTCGTCTCCATAGCGTTTGACCATGTCGGCCACGTGGTTACCGACCATCCCGCCGAACCAGCGGAGCTGCTCCCGCTGATGCTCGAGGTTGTCGCCTACATAAGCGGGAGCAACCACACAGATCTTCAACGCTTCCGGATCACGTCCCGCCTCGGCGGCCGCCGCCCTGACCGCTCCCATCGTCCACTCCAGAACCTGCGGATCAGCGAGCTGGAGGATGAACCCGTCGGCATGACGACCAATCGTTTCCAGGGCTTTCGGCCCATATCCAGCCACCCACATCGGAAGGTCCCAACCCTCCCCCACCCACGGGAATCGCAATGGCTTACCGTTGTAGGCCACCTCCTCCCCGGCAACCAGGGACTTGATCACTTCCATCGATTGGACCATCGTCTCCAGGGTCGTGGGCTGCTCACCTATGTAGCGAAGGGCGGAATCTCCCCGCCCCATGCCACAGATGGTCCGACCCCCGTACATATCGTTGAGGGTGGCGAACAAGGATGCGATGACGGTCCAGTCCCGGGTCCCCGGGTTGGTGACCATCGGCCCCACGACCATGCGTTCGGTCTCGGCGAGCATCCTCGAATAGATGACGAAGGGTTCTTGCCAAAGGACATGGCTGTCGAACGTCCAACCATGGCTGAAGCCCAACCCCTCGGCCATTCTCGTCAGCTCGATGACCCGACTCGCAGGTGGATCGGTCTGGAGCACAACACCGAAATCCATCTCTACTCAGTTCCCAGAGGAGTGGCAGGTCAAATCCGGTACTGACTGGTCGAACGGTGCAGATACTCACCGTCGCCGGCCTTCCCGTGATAGGTGTTGTCCGAGATGATCACCTTTCCCTTGGACATCACCGTGTCGACTTTGCCCTTGACCTCCCATCCCTCGTAAGCGGAGTAGTCGACCGCCATGTGGTGGGTATCGGCTGAGATGGTCCGGGTCGAATTCGGGTCCAGGATCACTATGTCGGCGTCTGACCCGACGGCGATGGTCCCCTTCTTCGGATACAGGCCGAACATCTTGGCGGGGGTTGTCGCCATGATCTCGACGAAGCGATTCAGACCGATCCGCCCCTCCGAGACACCAGCATTGAAGATCAGCTCCATCCGATCCTCGACCCCGGGCATCCCATTGGGGATCTTGGTGAAATCGCCCTGTCCGAGCTGCTTCTGAGTGCCGAACTGCGGATGGTCGCCCATACAGAACGGGCAGTGGTCGGTGGACACCACTTGCAGATCGTTGGTGCGCAGACCCTGCCAAAGACGATCTTGATGACCGGCAGCCTCGTCCCGGAGAGGCGGTGAGCACACGTACTTGGCGCCTTCGAAACCATCCCCCAGGTGATCGAGGTTCAGAAGGAGATACTGAGGGCAGGTTTCGGCGTATACGTTCAACCCCCGGTCACGGGCCTCGATCACCTCGTCGAGTGCCTCCTTGGCTGTCAGATGGACGATGTACAACTGGACCCCGGTGAGCTCGGCCAGCTTTATCGCCCGATGGGCAGCCTCCCCTTCGAGCAGGGACCTCCGGACGATCCCGTGGTAGATCGGGTCGGTCTCGCCCCGGTCGAGGGCTTGTTGAGCCAGGACGTCGATGGCGATCCCGTTCTCGGCGTGCATGCAGATTGTCGCACCGTCCTCAGCGGCCTTCTGCATCGCCCTGACAATCTGACCGTCATCGGAGTAGAACACACCCGGGTAGGCCATGAACATCTTGAAGCTGGTGACCCCCTCCCTCACCAACTGTTCCATCTCCTTCAAGGTCTGGTCGTTGATGTCTCCCGTGATCATGTGAAAGCCGTAATCGATGGCGCAGTTGCCCCGGGCCTTCTCCATCCAGGTCTCCCATCCCTCCATCGCAGAATCCCCTTTTGCCTGCACCGCGAAGTCGATGATGGTGGTGGTACCGCCGAAGGCCGCCGCCCTGGTGCCTGTCTCGAACGTGTCGGCGGCCGAGGTCCCGCCGAATGGGAGTTCCATGTGGGTATGGACATCGATCCCTCCTGGTAAGACCAGTCTGCCCGCGGCGTCGATCACCTCGGCCTCGCCGACATCCAAAGATCCGGGGGCGAGCAGAGCCTCCACCTTGCCGGCGTTCACCAATACGTCGGCGGTCATCGTCTCGACGGCGGTCACGACAGTGCCGTTCTTGATCAGGGTTCTCGTCATTTCCATCTCCTCATCTGTCTCTGGCCCTGAGGATGGCGGTCCTCAAACGTTCCAATCCGTCGTCGGCTTCTTGTTCCGTCAGGTTCAAGGCCGGGGCGATTCTCAGCGAGTTGCCGTACAGACCCCCCTTCCCGACCAGGAGCCCTTCCACCCTCGCTTCTTCCATGGCCGCCGCCGTCAACTCTCGGTCAGGGGCAAGCGTTTCGGGATCGGCGAACTCAATCGCCAACATCAGACCTCTCCCTCTCACCTCGACGATCTCCGGGACTTCATCGGATATCTGGTCGAGTCCGTTCTTCAAGCGGTTGCCCACCTTCAGGGCGTTGGTCTGGAGATCATTGGCGAGGATGTACTCGAGGTTGGCCATCGCCCCGGCCGTCGCCAGCGGATTGCCACCGAAGGTGGATATCGAGTTCGCCTGGAGGGAGTCCATGAGCTCGGCGCGGGCCACCACTCCTCCCAGAGCAAGACCGTTCCCGATCCCCTTGGCAAAGGTGAGCATGTCGGGGACGATGCCGTGAGCCTGATATCCCCAGAAGTTCTCCCCGGTCCGTCCCCAACCGGTCTGTACCTCGTCAGAGATGAAAAGGATCTGGTTTCGGTCGAGGACTGTCTTCATGGCACCCAGCAAACCGTCCGGAGGGGTGACGAAGCCGGCGACACCCTGAATCGGCTCGGCGATCATCGCGGCAACCCTGCCGGAGGTCGCCACTTCGAGCATGTTCTCGAGATCGGCGACACAGGCTGCGACGAACTCCTCTTCAGACAGATGCTTGAACGGGCCCCGCAGCCGGTTGCCCCCGTGGACATAGGTCACGTTGAAGGGGCTATTCGAAGTCGCCGACCATGAGCGTTGGCCGGTGACTGCGACCGTGGAATGAGACTTTCCGTGGTAGCTGCCACGGAAGGCGAGGACCTGATTCGAGCTGGTGTACTGGGTGGCAATCATCAGCGCAGCATCGTTGGCCTCGGTCCCGGAGTTGGTGAAAAACACCTTGGCGTCAGGAATGCCGCTGAGTTCGGCGATCTTCTCGGCCAACTCGATCTGTTGCTCGATCAGATAGAGGGTGGAGGTGTGCAGCATCCGATCGGCTTGTGCCTTGATGGCCTCGACCACCGCCGGTAGTCGATGGCCGGACATAGTGACCAGGATCCCACCGAAGAAGTCGAGGTAGGTGTTCCCCTCGGCATCGGTCACATGTCTGCCGTCACCATCGACCAGTGCGATGGGTTGGTCGTAATACAGGATCATCCAGTCGGGAAGAACTTTGCGATGACGGGCAAGGAGTTCTGCGTGCGTGGGCATATGGGCGTGGTCTCCTCTCTGCCCCTGAGAGTAGTGGTCGGGGCGGTTCCTTGACGTGGCCACGGCTAACGTGGCAATCCGTGTTCAGGTCTCTGACGGCGCCGGTTCCGGTCCTCCGGTTGGAGGGCTTGGCCCTACTTGGGATCGGGATCTACGCCTTCACCCTCGCCGACGTCTCGTGGTGGTGGTTCGCCTTGTTCTTACTGGTTCCCGACGTCTCGATGATTGGTTATCTCCAAGATCCTGGGCTCGGTGCAACGATTTACAACATCGGCCATTCGATGCTCGGCCCGGTCCTGCTGTTCGCTTGGTCGTGGGCAGGGGGGCCCGACGTGGCGTTCGCCACCGGTGCCATCTGGCTATCCCACATCGGAATGGACCGGATGTTCGGCTACGGGTTGAAGTATGGCGACGACTTCACACACACCCACCTTGGGACCATCGGCCTCAGCGACTGATACGCCTACCTCCGGGAGTCCGGGTTGGCCTCATGGCTCGACCAGCGGACCGTATGCATCGGGCCGGCGGTCCCGATAGAACGCCCAGACCTTGCGGACCTCTTCGACCATATCCATCTCCAGGTCGCGGACCACCAGCTCCTCCTCGGTGTCGGAGGCAGGCTCCCCCACAAACTGGCCCCTTGGGTTCACGAAGTAGGAGGAGCCGTAGAAGTCGTTGTCACCGAACTCTTCCTTCCCTACACGGTTGATCGCCCCGATGAAGTACTCGTTGGCAACCGCCGACGCCGGCTGCTCGAGCTTCCAGAGGTACATGGACAGACCCCGGCTGGTGGCCGACGGATTGAAAACGATCTTGGCCCCGGCGAGGCCCAGCGCCCTCCACCCCTCGGGGAAGTGCCGGTCGAAACAGATGTAGACCCCGATCCTCCCCACCGCGGTGTCGAACACGGGATAACCGGTGTTCCCGGGCCGGAAGTAGAACTTCTCCCAGAAACCGTTCACATGGGGTATGTGGGTTTTGCGGTACTTCCCGAGGTAGGTTCCGTCGGCGTCGATGACTCCTGCGGTGTTGTAGAGGAAGCCGTCATCCTCCTTCTCATACATCGGCACCACCAGCACCATGCCGGTTTCTTTGGCCACCTGGACCATGCGACGCATCGTCGGCCCATCGGGAATCGGCTCTGCAGTGTCCTTGTGGTCGTCTTCCTGCACCTGGCAGAAGTAGGGGGCGTTGAAGAGCTCCTGGAAGCACATAACCCGCGCTCCCTGTTCGGCCGCCTGATGGGCGTATCCGACGTTCTTCTCGACCATCGACTCCTTGTCGCCGGTCCAGGAGGTCTGTACCAACGCGGCGCGGACAATGTTGTTCATGGTGTACTCCTCGTCCTGGTAGAAGGGAACCTACTAGACCTCTCTAGGTGAGGTTGTTGATGGCGGCTATCACGCCGATCACCATCAGCCAGCCGACAGCACCGAGAACCCAGGCCATGACGACCACCGGGTTGAGCAGACGGTCACTGGTGCGGTGGGAGGCCCTCAATGCGGCCACTCCGAGGATCGCTCCAAGTACCGCTCCCACAGCTATCCCTATTGGGCTGTCATTGACCCGCGCTGCAAAGAACATCCCAGCGAATACACCCACCAACACCGGCAAGTATCCCGACGATCAGGTCGTGAGCCATGAAGCGGTTCCGGGCGTGGGCAAATGACTCGCCCATCTGGGCCTAACTCCTTTTCTCAGTTGGACCTTGGACACGACTCCGCAGCAATTGGTTTCAGTCCGTCCCATGGGCCGTGTGACTTATAGACACGGGGCTCTACGTGCGGCAGTCTCCCTACCGAGGGAACAAAGGGAGGTAACCGAATGGGATGGAGTCGTAAGAAGCGGATGAAGCAGGAACGCTGTGAACACACACAGCGCATCTCGGTGACGGCCGCAGGGGTGGAGCGATTGGCATGCGAGCAGTGCGGTCATGTGAGTTTCAGCTTCCAGGATGGTCTCGAGGGCCCGGTCCGACGTCATCGGGTCGCGCCTGGCAAAGAGGGGCTCTCAGCGGCATCTGAACCGGGACTCGACAAGGCTGGTGCCCGCAACTGAAGATGGCAACTGGCCAGGGTCGAAAACCCTGGCCGGGTGAGCAGGTTCGAGATCGAGGTCCGTGGGGGGTTCACCTCGGACCGAAGAGTGAGGCTGGTGCTCAGGCACCGGCCTCACTTGTTTTCAGATCCCTTTTCGCCTTCGGACTCTGCGTTGCGCTGGGCCCAGGCACTCACCCACCAAAGCTCATCGTCCTTCTCCCCAGCACCCGGTATCGGTCTTCCCTGACCGGGGAGGTCATCGAACTCGCCTCGCTCCATCGCCTCTCTGATGATTCGATCCGCCGCCGATTCGATGTCGGGCATGGCTGAGGTCAGCCGAGAGATGCGGAGAGTGATATGTCCACATTTCCGGCCAGGGCTTTCGAGACCGGGCAGTTGACCTTGGCCGTCTCCGCCAACTCGACAAACTGCTCTTCAGATATGCCGTCGACGACCCCCACAACCGACAGCTCCATGGTGGTGATACCGGTTCCGGGAACGAAGGTTGCGGTGGCTTCCACATCGAGACTCGTAGCGGGAGTTTGGTTCTTGGCCAGGATGTTGGAGAAAGCCATCGAGAAGCAGGATGCATGGGCACCAGCGATCAACTCCTCGGGGGTGGTGGTGGCCTCCTCACCTTCGGCACGAGCCTTCCAGTTCACCGGGAGTGGCCCGACGGCGCCACTTGCGAAACTGGTCACTCCGCTTCCACTGAACAGGTCGCCTTCCCAATGGGTCTGCGCGGTGCTCTTCATTGCTGCTCCGATCGTCTTGTTGAGCCACCGACCCTACCCGATTCAGGAGGTTTCGACGGTCAGTCTTCGACGGTGATGTTGCCCCTCATCTCGGCGTGGATACCGCAGAAGTACTCGAAGGTCCCGGCCCGCTCGAAGGTGTAGAAGAAGCTTTGGCCCGTGAGAGTCCCGCTGTTCCAACCACCTTCGGTCGAGGTCCAGGTGTGAGGGAGACTGTCATCATTGGTGACCAGAATCGTGTCCCCAACACCGACCGTGTCAGGCCCGGAGAACGCGAATCCCTCGATCCTGAGTTCATGGTCCGCGTCATCCGGAATCGTCGTGGTCGAACCTGCGACCGTCGACGAAGTGTCGGTGCTCCCGGTGGTGGTGATTGGTTGGCTGATCGTGGTGGTGGGCAGGCTGCTCGTCGTGGTCCCGGCCGTTCCACCACATCCAGTGACCAGTGCCAGAACACAGGCAATCACAATCGACCTACGCATCAGTTCTCCTCATCTCAGCTCTTCGAGCACAGTACGCAGGCAAGGACGCTATCGGTTCGCCGGGAACCCAAGATCGACACCTCGGTGGATCGGGTCAGCCCACCTCGAGATCACAACCTTCTGACGGGTGTAGAAGTGGACCCCTTCCGGGCCGTAGATTGCATGACTCCCGAAGATGGAGTCCTTCCAGCCACCGAATGAATAGAAGGCGAGGGGCACCGGAATCGGAACATTGATGCCCACCATCCCGACCTGGATCTCGCTGGCGAACTTCCGAGCCGCACCGCCGTCGTTGGTGAAGACGGCAGTGCCATTTCCGTATCGGTTGGAGTTGATCAGCGCGATCGCCTGGTCGAAGTGCTCCATGCGCACCGTCGACAGGACCGGTCCGAAGATCTCGTCCTGGTAAATCGACATTTCGGGCGTCACCTGATCGAAAAGAGTCGGGCCGAGGAAGTAGCCATCCTCATGACCGTCGACTTTCAGGCTCCGCCCGTCGGCCAACAGGTGGGCACCCTGCTCGACACCAGACCCGATGTATCCACGCACCCTGTCGAGATGCTCCTTGGTGATCAGAGGACCCATGTCAACTCCGGGCCGGTCTCCAGGACCTACTTCGATCTTTTCCATTCGAGCCTGTATTCCGTCCAGAAGACGATCGCCCGCCTCTCCGACGGTCACCAGCGCCGATATAGCCATGCACCGCTCCCCGGCCGACCCGAACCCGGCTGACACCGCCGCGTCGGCCGCCAGATCTATGTCGGCGTCCGGCAGAACGATCATGTGGTTCTTGGCCCCACCGAGAGCCTGCACACGTTTCCCGTGACTGGTACCGGTCTCGTATATGTGCCGAGCGATCGGGGTCGACCCGACGAAAGAGATTGCAGCCACACCGGGGTGGGTGATCAAGGCTTCAACCGCCTCGCGATCTCCGTTGACGACGTTGAACACTCCGCCGGGAAGTCCCGCCTCCGCCAGCATCTCGGCGGCCATAAGAGAGACGGAAGGATCTCTCTCCGAAGGCTTGAGAATGAAGGTGTTGCCGGTCGCGATGGCCAATGGGTACATCCACATAGGCACCATCGCCGGGAAGTTGAACGGAGTGATCCCCACCACCACACCAAGCGGCTGTCGCATGGTGTAGGTGTCGACACCCGTTGTGACCTGTTCTGAGAACTCTCCCTTCTGAAGATGGGCGATATTGCAGGCAAACTCGACGACTTCGAGACCCCTCTGGACTTCTCCGAGAGCGTCATCGAGGGTTTTTCCATGCTCCGCGGTCAGCTGCGCGGCTATGTCCCGACGACGGGCCGCGACTAGTTCCCGGTAGGCAAACATAATGTTCTGCCTCTGTGTGAGCGAGGTGACCCGCCAGGTTTCGAAGGCCCGGGCGGCGGTTCCGACTGCCAGGTCGACGTCCGCCGGGGTGGCTAGCGCTACCTCTCCGGTTTGCTCACCAGTGGCCGGGTTGAATACCGGCCCGTGGCGGGTGGATCCACCGGGTGTCGGAGCCCCGCCGATCCAGTGCTGAATCTGCTTCATACCATCCAACGGTAGCCCGTCTCATCAGCCGGGTCTGGTCGGTGGCGGTCGTTCGGGGATGGTGGTCGTTGTAGGTGGAAGGGTCGGTGGCGGCCGGGGCAATGTGGTTTCGGTTCGCCCGGGGACAGTGGTGCTGGTTGTGGGGCTTCGGTGACCCTCCCCATCCCTCTCCGGCTCCGTGGTCGTGGTGGGGTTCGGTCTCTGGTCGGTCGTGGGGATCGTCCCCGACGATCCGGACCCTTCATCGAGCTGACTATCGAAGCTGGCCGAGTCGAGTTCGGGAAGTCTGATGTTGACACGCTCCATGGCCTGGCGCACCGGATAGAGAAGATCTCCGGGAGCCGAACGCTCGGCGGCAAATGCGACAACCGGAAGCAGGAGGACGAGCGAGACGGCTACGGCCAGGATCCGTCCGGGTCGAGTCCGATGAGAGCGCGCCTCCCCCAGAACACGATCAATCGTGTCGAGATGACGCTCTCTGGTGGCGGCATCAACTTCGATACGGGCCCGACCGAGGTGCTCACGCCATCTCATGAGTCATCCCCCAGGATCTCCCTCAGCCGGCTCTCGCCCCGTTCGACGAGGCTATAGGCGGCCCGTCGTGTCGTGCCCAGCACTGTCGCTATCTCTTCGCCGGTAAGGCCGACCACGTTGGCAAGCAGGACAGCCGCCCGTTGCCTACTGCCCAGCATCGACAAAGCGGTCTCGAGTTCTGGACCGAGTTGGTTCTGCAAGGGGTCGTCTTCTACCGAGATGTCGGGAACACTGTGGTGTGGCACTTCCCGGTTCCTCGACCGGCGACGGTACTCGTCCAGACATCCGAATCGGACCGAGCGAAACAGCCAGGACCGCAGAGACCGGCCATCTCCCTTGAGTTTGGGCGCTGCCTTGACCAGTTCCACGAACGTCTGCTGGACAATGTCCTCGGCAGTACGTCGGTCCCCCACCATCGCAAATGCGAACGAGGCGAGGTCATCGACGGTGGCGTGATAAACGGCCGCAAAGGCAGTGTTCGATCTGGCCCGAATACCGTCGATATGGACGTCGAGCGGATGCGGCGGGGTGTGGGTCACACTCGTGATCCACACCCCCGATGAGGCTGTCTGCGGGAGAGCGCTGACAGACATCCCATGCCGCCGGTTAGAGAAGGCCCAGGTGGACCAACAGACGGATCAGCATCTTCCAGTCGCCTGCGTTGACGATCCTCCAGAACAATTGCCTGTAGTTGGGCTTGCTCGGACATCTCGGATGATTATCGGTCTCCGCCCCGCATCGATCCACCCGATCCTGACAACGGGGGTGCTCGGGACGGACCTCACACCGATCCACAGGCTCCTGGCATTTCGGATCATCCGGGGTCTGTTCGCAGTCCACCTGCTGACACCGGGGGAGTTCGGGCCGGCTATCACAGGGGTCCTCCGGGGGCCGACTCTGCTGACATCGCGGCAGTTCCGGCATTCGTTCACATAGAGCGGGAGACCCGCGGTCTGCGTCGTCGGTAGCCACCGCGAGGGCCGGTACCGCCAATGGGACAAGGACCACCAGAGCGGTGAGCAGTGAGGCGATTCGGGTTCTGGTTGACATGTTTCTCCTTCCGTCTCATTTACAGACGCCGGAGAAACGATTCATTCCCCGCCCGGTTCACGATTCCTTCAGATATCGCACTCCAAAGACACGCATCCTGGTGATTTCGATCCGGATTCCACTCGAGTAGTCGGCGGCGAAACTGGCGGGGGTGTAGCCCAGATCCCTGATCGCATCCAGGTACTTCTCGACATAGCCGGAAAGCGAGTCGGCCGATGGGAGCGTCGGGTCAACCACGGCGCGGCCCTCGAGGCTCAAGCATCCCGCACCGGATGGATCGGCACGCAAGTTGAAGGCCACCCGTTCGTTGGCCTCGATGTTGCCCATGCGGAGAGAATCCGGGCGGCTGTATACGATCAAGTCCTCACCCTGACGAAAGAACCAAACCGTCGATGTCTGAGGCTGTCCCTCCCGGCTCACGGTGGTCAGGAAGCCAACAAGCGCCGCATCCAGAGCCTCGGCCACGCCAGCCTTCTCCATGATCATCGCCGGCAGGTTAGTGGCTGCTCGGAGCAGCTTCTGGAGGTCGGCAGACTCAGTCGGCTGAGGGGTCTGCGGGATTCTTCATGCGCCTGCGAACGATGCTTGCCAGTGCGGCAACGATCACTCCTGCGAGCAAAAGCAGCCAGACAGCCGAGGACTCCACCATCTCGACCGCCATCCGATAGTCCGCCTCTATCGCCACGGGCATGAAGACATCCGAGTCACCGAAGATGCTTGCGGCAAATCCGGCCTGAACACCCGAAGCCGAGAACCGCATACCGCCCGAACCGTCGGAACCACCACCGGCGGACGCTCCCACGTCTCCACCGTCTGGTGGCTCGGAAGCGGGAGCAGAGGTAGTGGTGACCCTTTCGACCGCGGTGGTGGAGGTGGTGCGCGGCGCAGTTGTGGTGGGCTCGGGCGTTGTGGTTGTCGACTGGGCAGGGATCGTGGTCGAGGTCGTTGATGTGCTCGACGTGGGCTTGGTGGTCGTCGTCGTCCCGGCGACGGTGGTGGTTGTCGATTCACCTTTCTCCAGGACCTTGACAGTGTCGACGAGGGCCTGGAAGCCGAGGGTCCCTTCAACGGAGAACCTCACTGCCATCTCTTCGGCCCCCCCGGTCTCAACAGAGAGAAAGCGATGCCGCGATCCCTTTCCAATCAGATCTTCTACCGGCTCCGTGTGAACCTTGATCCATTCCTCCCCGTCGAATGAGATCTCCAGGCACAGGGTCGCACCACCATCAATGAGTGCAAGCTTGGTGCCAGCCACCTGGAAGCTGACCTCGGCCATGTTGAACCTGGCGACATCGGCCCAGCGGACAGCTCCGACGGCATGAGAACCGAGCGGTGCCGCCAGTTGAAGACAGAGCCCATCAGGGCAGGTCGAATTCAGGGCTACCGAGACATCGCCAAGAGCGGCCCCGCCGCCGTCATTCCACTCGGTCCAGGGTCCCGACCAGGTGAGGCTCCCGTCGTTGCCCGAGAAGCTGATCGTCTTGAATTCGTCTTTGTAGTAGCCAGGCGAGGCGGCATGGGCCACCACGGTGGCCGAAGCCACCAGCATGACTACCGCAATCGACACGGCCGCCTTCTTCACGACGACGGTCCAGCCATGACGGGTGTCTCCGTCCGCGCGGTTGGGTCGAACCCGGGAACCGAGAGAACGAAGTAGGACTTGCCGGCGAACCTCTGATACTTAATCTGTCCGTTCATACGGTCTGCAAGCCGGGAAGCCACCGCGAGACCCAAGCCGACGCTTCCGGCTACCAGCGGACTCGACCCACTGTTGGCATAGGGGGCGAACAGATGCGGCACCCTTTCCTCGGGTACGCCCGGCCCGTCATCCCAGACCTCGATGTCGACGGCGTCACCCTCGGCGGTGACCTCGATACCAATCCGGCCGCCCCCGTGCCGTGCGGCATTGGAGATGAGGTTGACGAGAATGTGCCTGAGTCGGGCCGCGTCGACCTGCGCCACTGTGCCGTTCAGCTGTCGCTTGACTTCGAGGCCCGCTCTCTCGAACGGGGCAATGGCACTTTCGACGACCGAGGCGATACGGGTGGGAAGAACTTCCATTTCGACCCCGGTGCTATCGAGGCGGGACGCCACAATCAAGTCATCGACCATCCTGGAAAGTTCGGCAGCCTCGTTGGCGATGATGCCGGCGAGTTCCCTGGACTGGGTGTCGGCGCCACCGTCAGTGCTGTCGGCCAGTATCTCGGCGAAGCCATAGATCGAGGTGAGCGGTGTCCGTAGCTCGTGGGAGAGGCCGGCGATGAACTGGTCCTTTGCCCTGCTCACTTTTCGTTCAGCTTCCAGCTCGAGTCGTGAGTTCTCCTTCTGCTGGACGATCTGCCGTCTTGCGATCCACCAGTAGAGGGTCACCGCGGCAGCGGGGAGCACGAGGGTCATGGCAAAGAGAATGAGACCGTTGACTCTCTGACCCATCTCTGTATTGAGCGCGATGGCCTCCTGAATATCGTCCTGTTCGAGCCGTAGGGATTCGATCAGGTCCGTGAAGTGTCCGTCGAGAGCCTCGATTGCGGTCCTGGCAGCAATCAAATCGGAGGCTCCGAGGGCTTCGCGGGTCGCCTCGGCGGAGGATACGAAGACGGCGAGGAACCCTTGCGAGCTGCTGTGCCCGCTTCCAGCCTCGAGCTCCACCAGTTCTGCCAAGGATCCGGCGACATGGTCGAGCGCGAACTGGAGATCGTCAGCGGAGGCCTCACCCCGGCTATGAAGCTGAGCGAAGGTAAGCGCCTGCGCCAACGCCGCACGGGTAAGGGCGGCTGATCCCGAGGCGGCGTTGGCCCAGTGGAGTGAGGCAGCATTGACAGCCACCTTGGAGGCACTTACGGAGTTGGCAAACGCGATCCCGGCTCCCACGAGGACCACGACCAGGGAGACACTGATCGCAGCGGCGACCCGTCGGTGGCCGGTCCAGATCGGGGCTCTGCCCTCCTTGCCCATAGAGAATCATCGGAATTTCGCTGCAGAACCCATGTGGGTCCAGCGACCCAAGCCGTCGAGTGCCGGCTAGGGCTTGCCGATATCGGCCACGACCGACAGATGGTCGGATGCCTGGCTGATGATGTTCCCTACATCCATGGTCTGGAGGTCGTTGGTGTGGAACACGTAGTCGATCCGGTATCGAAGATCGGAGGAGTTGGCGGTGTACCCGCTTCCCTGGCCCGCTTGGTCCCATGCATCCAGCCAGCCGGCGTCGCGTAATTCCGCCATCTGCCTCCAATCGGGCCGGGCATTGAAGTCGCCGACCAGGATGGCGGGCCGACGGCCCCCCCATTGCTCGAGGATGGTCGCGATCTGCTCATGATGGACCGGATAGAGATCGGCTTCGGGGTCCTGGTCGTGCATGGAGGAGTCGTTGATGTGTTGGAGATGGGTGCTGATGAACAGGATCTCCTCGCTCCCCACTTCGATCATCGCACCCAGGTATCCCCGACGGAAGGGCGTTCCAACCATCGGCAGGTATTCCCTCTCCACGGTCACGATCGGGAACCGGCTGAGGATCGCATTTCCCCATGCGGGATCGGTCGTCCCGAAGAACACTGCATACTCGAAGCCCAGCCTCTGCTGAAGCAGGGTCAATTGGTCGGTTGATCCAGTTATCAGCTGACCGCGGGACACCTCCTGAAGACCCACGATGGTCGCCTCGGAAGCGGCGATCACGTCCGCCAACTCGTCGATGGAGAAGCGGCCTTGGGTGTCGAAGCCGGAGTGGATGTTGAAAGCCATGACCCGCAGCGGACCGCTGTTGATATCTGGAGCAGCTGGACCCCCGGCGGTCAGCAGACCGACCAGAGGAAGGAGCGCTCCAACCGCCGCAAACGCCCAGGTTTGAGGAGCGGTTCCCGGCCTGGTGGACTGACCGAGGGCTATGGCCCCGAGCATGAACAGGGACAACAGTGCCAGGGTGCCTAATCGGGCTTGTGACTGGCCGAATCCAAGGCTGAGATCGAGAGGCACGTAGTAGGCCAGTCCGAGGATCACAAACAAGGTCATGCCGGTGGTGAGGAACACGCCGGATGCGCCGAGACCTCTCTCGTGGACTTCGGGGACCAGTGAGGCCCAGACCAGGCCCGCCGCCGGGATGGCAAAGACGAACGCCAGGGTGAAGAGCATATCCGGCCCCTCAGCAGCGAAAATGGCCAGGGCCAGCGTGACAGCCGCCAGGACGGTCATCAGTCGCACCTGTTCGAATCTGAGTACTGCGACCAGTGCGACGACATTCAACAAGGCAATGACCAGTTGCGCCTGGGCCCCGCCCAGACCGGTGAGCTCGGACACCCACCCCTGGTTCTGGAGGATCAACGACTGAAAGAAGAGATAGGGGCCCAACCCGATCAGGAGCCACCCGGTGGCGATGGGCACCCCTTGCCTCTCGAATGCGGGACACGCCCAGAAGACATAGAGGCTGGCAACACCGATCACGATCACGGCCGCAGTGGCCGCAATGTGGTCCTGGAAGGCAAGGTCGAAACTCAGACCCATGCCTTTGATCGCCGAATCGAGCGCTATTCCGAGCAGCACCCCCCCAACCAGGGTCGACCGGCCCATGCTGAGCAGGAGGGGTAGGATTCCGACGAAGGCGAACGTGGCGATACCCGAAGTCCAAAGGTCGAGATTCGGGTCGGTCGAGATCTGGTTCCCAACCCTTGCCACCACGAGAATTATCAGACCGACCCAGATGGCCCCCCGAACGGTGAGAAGCTTGGAGAGGATCGGGAGGATCGCACCCAACACGAAAGGTGCGAGGGCGAGCGGGATCAGATCGAGGACACCGACCCCAACCGTGTCCCTCAGGTACCAGGCGAGCGAAGCGAACAAGAACCGCATCGACTGAGCCCCCAAGACGAAGATGAGGGCCCCAAACAGAATCCTCAGATTCCGATTGGACTCAGCCGTGTCGAACATTCCCCTAAAAGTACCGGAAACGACACCCGACGTGCGGGCAAGGACTAAACCGGATCGGTTCGCCCCTGGCGGGGCGCCCTCGCCACGAAGTACTTGGCCTGGGGGTGATGACAGATGAGTGCCGATGTGGTCTGTTCGGGTTGGTACTGATAGCCAGTTTCCTCCCCGACCGTGATCCCGATTCGTTCTGCTCCAAGAATACGTGCCACTGTCTCGTTGTCCTCCAAGTCGGGACAGGCTGGATAGCCCCAGGAGTACCTGCCACCGCGATACTTCTGTCGGAACAAGCCTGTCAGATTAGGACCATCCTCGGAGACGAAGCCCCACTCAGTCCTGATCCGGTGATGCCAGTACTCGGCCAGGGCTTCGGCCATCTCCACTCCCAATCCGTGGAGGAGCAGGTAATCCTGATAGCGGTCGGAGTCGAAGAGCTCTTTAGTTCGCTCCGAAACCACGCCTCCCATCGTGACGATATGAAAAGCCGCATAATCCAGTTCCCCTGAGTCGGCTGGCCGGAAGAAGTCGGCTATGCAGTAGTAAGGGTCTTCCTGCTGCCGGGGAAAGCTCAGTGTGGCGAGTTGAGAGGTGCGGGTCTCGTCTTCCCAGATGATCAGGTCGTCACCGTCGCCGTTCGCAGGGAAGTAGCCGTAAACAAGTTGGGGAACGAGCAGCTCGGCCCTCCTGGCGTCGGCGAGCTGTTCTCGAAGCCGATGCCCGAGTCGTTCTTTGAAGTCACGATCGTTCTCGCCGGGTTCCGGGCGGAACTGCCATTGGTTTCGGAACAGCGCCGTGCGATTGATGAAAGGAACGATGTCATCGATGGCAATGCCCTTGACCACCCGGGAACCTATGAACGGCGGTTTGAAGACATGGTTGTCGGACACCACCGACGGCGCCCTGTCCGGAACCGAGCCGCCTCCGGATTCCGGGCGGTGACGCACCCGTGGAGCTTCGGGGCTCGGGGCCGGCTCGCCGGACACGATCCTGGCCATGGCGTCCAACCCGGCGAACGCATCTTTCCCGTAGTACAAAGGCCCCTGGTAGCGGGACCGAAGATCAGACTCGACATAACTCCGGGTCAGAGCAGCCCCACCAAGGAGCACCGGCACCTTCCCCAGACCTCTGCGTTCCAGTTCGGCGAGGTTGTCCCTCATGATGAGGGTGCTCTTGACCAGTAGCCCACTCATGCCAATCGCATCTGCCTGGCTCTCCTCGTATGCCTGGATCATCTCATTGATCCCAACCTTGATGCCGAGATTGCGAACCTCATATCCGTTGTTGCTCAGGATGATGTCGACGAGGTTTTTCCCTATGTCGTGGACATCGCCGGACACCGTGGCGAGGACGACCCGTCCCCGGCTTCCGGTGTCGGCCTTCTCCATCTTCGGCTCGAGATGGGCCACGGCCTTCTTCATTGTCTCCGCAGATTTGAGCACGAAGGGCAACTGCATCTCCCCGGAGGCGAATAGTTCTCCCACCACTTTCATTCCGGCGAGAAGATGGACATTGATGATGTCCAGCGGGGGCTGCCCATCGGAGAGGGCGATCTCGAGGTCTTCGACGATGTTCCTCTGATCCCCGTCGACGATCCGACGGGCGAGCCGTTCACCCACATCCAGACCCTCGTAGCGGTCGACGGTGTCATCCTCGTCGCTGATATCGGCGAACAGATCGATGAGCCGCTCCAACGGGTCGTATCCCTCCGACCGCCGGTCGTAGATCAGGTCCAGGCATACCTGGCGATGCTCCGGGTCGACCTTTGCCAGAGATTCGATCTTTCCGGCATGGACGATGGCGGCGTCCAAGCCAGCTTCAACCGCCTCGTGGAGAAAGACGGAGTTCAAAACACGTCGGGACGACGGGTTGAGACCGAAGGAGATGTTGGAGACACCCAAGACGGTTCGCGACCCGGGCAACTCCTTCTTGATCCGACGGATTGCCTCCAACGTCTCAATGGCATCGCCCCGCAAGTCGTTGTCCCCGGTCGACAGTGGAAAGGTAAGGGTGTCAAAGATGAGATCGGAGGTGGAAAGTCCGTAGCGGTTCACCGCCAAGTCATTGATCCGGTGAGCGATGCGGAGCTTCCAGTCGACCGTCCGGGCCTGACCCTCCTCGTCGATCAAGAGACAAATCACCGCAGCGCCGTACTTCCGGGCGAGCTTGAAGACCCTGTCGAGACGAGAACCTTCACCCTCCCCGTCCTCGAGGTTGGCACTATTGAGGACGCACCGACCCCCCAACCGTTGCAGACCCGCTTCCATCACTTCGGGTTCGGTCGAGTCGAGGACCACGGGGACAGCAACATCGGTCGCAAAGGCCATCGCCAGCCGCGACATGTCAGCCACACCGTCACGAGCGACATAGTCGACACAGAGATCGACCATGTGGGCCCCCTCCTGGATCTGGCTCTGGCCGATTCCGACACACCGTTCCAGGTTTCCGTCGAGAAGGGCGTCACGAAAGGCCTTGGAACCGTTGGTGTTGGCGCGCTCACCGATCATGAGAAACGACGTGTCCTGATCGAATGAGACCTGGGAGTAGATGGAGGCGGCTGCGGCGACCGGTTGGGGGGAGCGGGTCTTGACGGTCAGTGGTCGCACCTTCTCGATCACAGCGGCCAGATGCTCGGGTGTGGTCCCACAACATCCTCCGATCACACCGACACCGAGTTCGGTGACAAATTGGGCCAGGTGATCGGCGAGTTCGCTCGGGGACAGGTCGTAGGCCATCTCCCCATCGATCACCTTCGGGAGACCGGCATTGGGGATTGCAGAGATCGGCACCGATGAATGTCGGGTGAGATGCCGCAATGGCTCCCACATCTCCAACGGGCCGGTGGCGCAATTCAGTCCGATCACATCAGGTCTCATGGCGGCGAGGGCGGTGAGGGCCGCTCCCATCTCGGTACCTGGAAGCATCCTCCCGGTCTGTTCGATCGTCACCTGCACCTGGATCGGAAGGTCCTGGTTCAGATCTGTCATCGCTTGACGGGCCCCTATGATCGCCGCCTTGGCGCCGAGCAGATCGAACTGGGTTTCGATGATGAGGAGGTCGGCACCACCGTCGATGAGCCCCTGGCTCTGGACCCGGTAGGCGTCAGAAAGGTCGGAGAAGGCGACCTGGCCAAGTGTGATGAACTTGGTGCCGGGCCCGATCGAGCCGGCCACGAATCTCTCTCGTCCATCGTCGGCGATATACCGGTCAACCACGCCACGGGCGATGGAGGCCGAAGCTGCCGAGATCTCATAGGCGCGGTCGGCGATGTCGTACTCCCCCAGCGGTATTGCAAAGGCACCGAAGCTGTTGGTCTCGACCACATCCACCCCGACATCGAGGAAGGAAGCATGAAGGTCATGGATGACATCGGGTCGAGTCACACTGAGGATGTCGGTGCAACCCTCGAACTGAGGACCGCCGTAATCGTCCAATGACAGATTCAGTCGTTGGAGGTTGGTCCCGGTCGCACCATCGAACACGACGACGCCCTTGGAAACGGCATCGAGATAGCCGCTCATGATGGTGCTCGGTTAGCGCCGGATGACCCGGTCATGGTTCTGCTCCTTTGTCTCACATGAAACGCTTGAGAGAGAACCGTGAGCCTGAGCCCAAGGTAACTCATCGTCCCAGGCATTGGCACCGTGCTCGGCCCTGTGGCTCTGTCGGTTGCCGCGGCGTCAAAGGGCCTGATCCCTCAGCCGCTCTAGATGAGCGTTTCTGCTCCACAGGATATCGGCGCGACCCGCCTATTGACAAGACCCAACCCGCAAACCTCAGGTATCCAGGGTCCCTTTTGGGTATCTCTCGGCCTCAAGGTCGCGATGCCTGAGTGGACTTCCGTAAACTTGAGAGAGGATGGGTCCCTTTTGGGTACCTCACAACCTGAGGTTCGCAAAAGGGATTCAGGTGCTCTCGCTGACCACCTCACGGAGGAGGTCCAGGCGCATCGAGCCGTTGTTGATGATGGCCGAGTGGAAGGCGCGAAGGTCGAAGGCGGCCCCGAGGCGACTCCTCTCAGCTTCCCGGATCGACAAGATCTCACGCTCTCCCAGCTTGTACGAGATGGCCTGTGCGGGCCAGCCGAGGTATCGCAGTACTTCCGCTTCTGCCTGCGCCGGCGACTGGAACCCGTACTCCTGCATCGCCTCGACCGCAGTCTCGAAACGCCACTTCTCGCCTGGAGCGACCACAGCGTTGTTGGGGACCCGGAGTCCGAGATGGATACCGATGTCCACCACGACCCGGGCGGCGCGATACGCCTGCTTGGTGAGCATCCCGAAATAGTGGGCCGGATTCTCCAGGTACCCCAGTTCTCCCATGAGCACTTCGGCATACATCCCCCAACCTTCGGAGTATCCCGGGTACCAGGTCATCGAGCGCTGGGTCCTGCTCAAGTCGTCCTTCCGATGCTTCACGGTGGCGATCTGGAGATGATGCCCGGGGAAACCCTCGTGGTAGGCGGTCGAGACGTGCTTGTAAGTCGGGAAGACCTTCTCATCCCCCACCGAGTACCACACCCCACCGGGACGGCTGAAGTCCTCCGATGGCGGCGTGTAGTAGGCCCCTAATGGACTACCGGCGGGTGCGATCTGGACCGTGAGCGGGCGGATCTGGTCGGGGACATCGAAGTGATGCCCGGCAAGTTCATCCACCGCCCGAGCCAAAACTCCGGTCACGAACTCCACGAGCCCCTCGTGGGAGTCGACCAGCCCACTCGGGTCCGTCTCCAGATGATGCCTGACCTCTGAAAGAGGAGCACCAGGGAGGATCTCCTGCCCGATCCGCTCCATCTCGGAAAACAGCCTGCCCAACTCCTCCCAACCCCATTCGTAGGCCTCGGCTGGATCGACGGACAACCCCACCAGCCTGTCCGCCTCCCGACGGTAGACATCCTCGCCAACTCCATCCGCATCGCCGGCGTCGGGCAGATAGATCTCCACCAGCCACCGGGAGAACCCTGCGGCCTCACTGCGAGCATGATCCACGGCGTCCTCGAGTGTTCTGTCCCGGTGGTCTCCAGCCTTGGCCAACAACTCCAGGAATGCAGAGGCCTCACCGGCCAAGTGCCCGGCCTGCTCGGCCACCGAACGCACTTGACGTTTGGAAACGGTGATACCCCTCCGTCGACCTTCGTCGAGTCTGTGCCGGTAATCGTCAAACGGCTTGTCGATGGTGGCGAGTCGGGAGACGATTGCCGACCATTGCTCACCTGTCGAGGTGGGCATCATGTCGAACACTCTCGGGATCTGGTGGAAAGACGATCCGAGGTGTCTCAGATCTAGGAAGTGGTCTCCCGCCTCATAGCTGGCCAACCGTTCGTCGATACTGCCGATGGTCACCCGGGCGGCGAGACTCTGCCGACGGTCGGGATTCGCAAGGTGCTCCGCGAACTGTGACCGGTATTGTCTCGACAGTTCGGCCATCGCTTCCACACCGGCGAGCGACAAGGCCTCCCCCCACTCGTGGTTCTTCCCGGGAATTCCTAGGAAGGTTGCCATCACCGGACTGATCTCAGCGGCTTCCTCCACATATCGGTGCGCCAGATCGAATGCGTTTGCCATCCAGGAGACCCTAATTGCCGGGCAGCTACTTGCGGACGGTCCGCTCCTGTCTCATGTGGAGGTCGATGGAGGCGGTGTTGTCGATGGTCACATATGCCTCAGGTGACACTTCCCTGACCATGTCGAGCACCGCGTCGAGACTCTTTCTGGGGAGCACGGTGAAGGTGACCTGGACCTCCCCGTTCATGCCATCACCATTGAGTACCGTCGCTCCGAACCCACGCTCTCTGAGCAGCGGAGCCACTGCAGGAGCATTCGTCGGTGTCACGATCCTCACCATCGACTGTCCTATGGCTAGCCACTCCTCGACCATCGAACCCAAGTAGGTCCCGGCCGCAAAGCCCGCCGCAAAAGCCACCATCCGAATTGGATCGTCCAATGCGGTCAGCACCCGGGCAACCGCCACCACCCAGATCAAGGCTTCGAAGAACCCGATGAGCGAGGCCGTCCCTTTCCGGCCCCTGGAGAGCAGGACGATGCGGACCGTGGCCATACCGACGTCGAGGGCACGGAGTACGAATATGAAGAGGAGGTCGAGAACTAGAGCCATGTAGCGGCCAGAGTAGAAACCGGTCGACTCTCACCCGGGTAATGGGACACTCGGTCTCAACCGTCTTTGCCAGCAGGTACCGTTGTCCGATGAGATTTGGCGCATTTGTACCTCAAGGCTGGCGTCTCGACCTGGCTAGCATCCCCACGACAGAGCACTGGGAGGTGATGCTGGCCTCCGCCCGGCGGATCGAGGAATCGGGATTCGAGTCGTTGTGGGTTTACGACCACTTCCACACCGTCCCGCTGCCCACCCAGGAGGTGACCTACGAGGCTTGGACCCTGATGGCAGCACTGGCAGCGACGACCGACACCGTCCGTCTCGGTCAGATGTGCACCTGCAACACCTACCGACCACCCTCCTACCTGGCCAAGGTGGCCGTCTCGATCGACGTCATCTCGGGCGGACGCCTGGAGATGGGGATCGGAGCCGGCTGGTACGAGGAGGAGCACGACGGGTACGGCTACCCGTTTCTCCCGCCCGGCCCGAGGCTGGGAATGCTCCGTGAGGGTGTCGAGATCATGAAGGCCATGTGGACCGAGGACGAGGTCACCTACGAGGGGAAGTTCTACAACCTGAAGGGGGCCATCTGTCAACCAAAACCGGTCCAGAAACCACACATCCCTCTCTGGGTGGCGGGTGGTGGCGAGAAGGTGACGTTGCGAATCGCCGCCCAGCACGCCACCTACTCGAACTTCGGGGTCGATCTCGACAACTTCAAGAAGAAGTCGCGCCTCCTCGCCGAGCACTGTGGCGACCTTGGGACCGACTTCGACTCGATCACCCGGTCAGCCAACTTCAACATCATGGTCGCCGAGACCGAGGTCGAGGTCGAGGCCAAGAAGTCCTGGCTGGTCGACCACTTCAAGGCCCACATGCCCGAGGAGCGCGCCCAACGACAGGTGGCCCTCTACGACACCATGTCGGGAACACCGGAACAGGTGGTGGAGCGGCTGTCGGAATGGGAAAAGGCGGGGATGAAATACTTCATCGGATTCTTCCCCGACATCGCCTACGACACGTCGAGCCTGGATCTTTTCGCCAGAGAGGTCATACCGGTGCTCAACTGAAGATCAGTTGGTCAGAACGCGGATGGCGGAGAAGGGCACCCTGACGACCATGGTCGGAGAGCCGTCGAGCGCCGAGTCGGAATAGACCCAGAGCTCATATGAGCTCCAGTCGCCCTCCCGACCGCTCAGGTCGGCCGTGATCTCGAAGGTCCCCCAGCATCCGGTCCCACAGCTGGCGGTGACATGACCGGAGTGGGCGGGTAAGGCCACAGGACCGTCGTAGACCTGCCAGGACAACGCTGCTTCGAACACATTCGCCCAGCCACGGACGGTCAAGATCCCATCGGAGTCGATGACCACAGGTTCGGTGATGATGATCGGGTTCAGCTCGTCGATGAAGGACAGCGTGTTCACAGGGTCGAGGAGGGATATGCCCTCCAATCCGAACGCCTCGACCGGGCTGCCCTCGACCGTGAACAACACCTCGTGGACTTCGAATTGGAGCGTGGTGAAGATGATCTGGTTCAACATCGTCACATCGGCCAGCAACCCACCGGCACCGGCCAGGAACTCAGGGCTCATGTCGAGTGTCACCCGGGTCAGGCCCTCTCCAGTGGTCTCGAAGGACTTCCTGAGGATCTTGACACCGTCGGGAACTGCGTTGGCAAAGCCGGGCGGCAACGAGAGCGGAAGATCATGCAGGTTGAACAGGACATCCTCTGGCGCTCGAATCGAGTCGAGAACCGCGGGATCGCCGCCGGGGGCCAAGCCCAGGTAGAAAGCAACGATGGCAGGGTTTCCCGTATAACTCCCAGTCGGGGACTGCACCAGGAACACCGGCCAGGGGGCCCAGGCCGTGGGCGCAGGCTGGTTCGTATCTGAAGAAGTCGTGCTCGAAGGCATCGACGTGGTGGTGGTGGTTTCGCCGGCCAGCGGGTCTCCACCCCCCTGCCACAGCACGAACGGGAGTGCGAGGGCGACCACGGTCAATCCGGCTGCAGCGAAGACCCACGCCCCACTACGACGGGGCCGTACTGGTTGGACCGTCGGGATGTCATCCGGGTAGACGGGTGCCTCAGGGGACATCGCCACCATCCGGTTGAGAAGGTCTTTGATCTTGTTCCGGTCACTCATGACAACCACTCTCCAAGTCTCTTCCTGGCCCTTGCCAGGTGCTTCTTCACAGCTCCCGGCGACACTCCCATCCGTTCGGCAACCTCTTCCGGCCTGAGGTCCTCCCAGTACGTGAGATAGACCGCAGAGCGCTGTTGTATCGAGAGCCGGTTCACTGCCTCGAGCACCTCGAAGTCGATCTCGATCGGCTGGACGGCCTCGCGTTCAGCAACCTTTGCCTCCCTGAGCCGTCGGGCCAGGGTGCTCCGATGGTGATCGTTGGCTACCGAGAGGACCGCCCGGTACAGATAGGCGCGCTGGTTCGCCACTTCCGGCCACCCCTTGCTGGTGAACACTCGAAGACAAGAGTCGGTCACCACGTCGGCGGCGTCGAAGGGCCCCACCAGGGTCGTTGCGTATGCGGTTAGCTCCTTGGCGTAGAGCCGGTAAATGTCTTCGTTGTTCATCACGCGTGTTGCGATGATCATGCCCCTGAGACGGAGCCAACCGACGGATTGGGTGACAGGCTCAATCAAATGATTGGTCGCAGGCCGCATCGAGCGACCCCAGACCCAGACGGTCCCGGGCGGCGACCGGATCCTCCATCAAGAGAGTGGCTTCACTCTTGATCCTGACGAGGTCGTAGTAGGTACGTCCGGGGGCTGTCGATACGACGTAGGAGCGGTCGATTCGCAGGGAGCCGATCCTGTCGGTGCTGATCTTGGGGAGCAGATCGACGAAATCGACCAGACGATCCTGGGGGATGTCGGTGGTGACACTCGACTTGACTGCGGTAGCCAGCTTGGGGAAGTTGAGGAGTATCTCCAGCGGGCTGGACTGTTCGATGACCGCCCCCAGTACGCACCTCTGACGATGCATCCTGGCGAAGTCGTCGGATGGTCGTCTGATCCGGGCGTATGCAAGGGCCATGTGCCCGTCGAGGTGCTGACGGCCAGCCTGGATCTCGACCCTGACCGTCGAGCCATTCTCGTGAGGGTAGGTGGGGTCGATGATGGTCTTGGGGACATCGATTGTCACCCCACCCAGGGCGTCGACCACCCCCACGAAGCCATCGAGGGTGACCATGGCGTAGTAATGGATGGGTATCCCGAGGAGCTCCCCGAGTGCGCCTTTGATGGCGTTGAACCACGGCTCGTTGGGTCCAGGGAACGCCGACGGGTTGCGTTCGGCAGCGTCGTACAAGTGAGTCAAGAGGTCGGGGAAGCAGTTGCAGTCCCAGGTCCCCATGCCCATCGGAAGTGGGACATTCGAGAGGTTCCGGGGCACCGAGATCATCGCCACCTCTCCGTTACTCGGATCGATGCTGACCACGATGGTGGTATCGGTCCGTACTCCGGTCCGCCCGACACCGGCATCGGCCCCCAACAGGACGATGTTGAGGCGGTCCAACCCATCCCAGACAGGAGGAATCGTGGTCGTGGGGATGGTGGTAGTCGTGGTGCTATCGGGCTGACTCGTCGTCGAACCGGGAAGCGTCGTAGTCGACTCCGGTGTCGTGCTGCTCGTCGTCGTGGTATCGGCGACCACGGGAGTTTTGGGTGAGAAGACCGAACGGATCAGGTCGTACTGGGTCCAGGCGAACAACCCGAGCACCAGATGCGGTATTACCAACAGACCCACTGCGGCCACCATGCCGATGCCATCAGCCCACCCTCGAGGCCCCACTGTTGCCGCCCGATACGCACCCGCCACGGCGAAGGTTCGATAAACCAGGACCGCGATGTTGAACCCCATGATGGCGAGAAGGGCGTTCGGACTCACCCAAAGCTTCACCGCTTCGAGTTGGAGCGGACCCAGAAGGAGTACCAGCCCGGTGAACAGCAGCATGTTCACGACGAACAACGCGTATGCGATCCGGCTCAGGCCGACATACACCTGACCCCATCCGGGGACGATGGCCGAGAACAGTGCGGCCGCGGCGGCGCCCGGCTGTCGCCGTTCGGCACCCGGGACGGTCGACATCTAGATCACCACTTGTGAGACGGCCGCAAACTCGCCATGTCACTTAGACGTAATGGACGGGTCTGACGGGTGACACTTTCACCACAGGCGCAGCATGACGATTTCACGGGTCGAGCGACTCATCACAGGTCGAATCGAGACCGGTCAGCCCGAGTGCGGCCCTGGCACCTTCCGGATCACGCATCAGGAACTGGGCATCGGCCTTGATCTGGGCGATGTCGAAGTAACGGATACTCGGGTTGGGTGCCGGGATCTCGTATGCCGACCGGGCGATGTTCAGGGTGGTGAAGTTCTCGGTTTTCAAGTTGGGTAGCAAGTCGACGAAGTCGACGAGTCTCTCCACAGGGATGTCAGTCTTCAGATTCGACTTGATCGCTTCGGAGACGGAGCCCAGGTTGAGCAGGATCGTCAGCGGATTGGTCTGTTCGACCAAAGCTGCAAGGACACATCGCTGACGTTGCATCCGGGCGAACTCGTGGGACTGCGATCGGATACGGGAGTAGGCGAGGGCATGGAAACCGTCGAGCTTCTGGGGTCCGGCGTCGATCACGACCGTGGTTCTGGTCGCTCCATGGTGATTGTCGGCAGTGTCGTAGTTCCGGTCGACGATACGACGGGGAACGTCGAGGGTGACACCGCCAAGAGCGTCGATCAGGTCGATGAAGCCGCCGACTGTGATCAGGGCGTAATAGTGGATCGGAATTCCGAACAATTCTCCAAGGGCGGCTTTCACCGCATTCTCTCCCGGCGTCCCGGGGCCCGGATAGCGCTCTGGTCTGATGTCCTCGGCCCGACGGTAGACATGGCCGATCCAGTCCCAGTCGTCGAGGGTCCGGGGCACACCCATTCCCTCGGGCATCTCGAAGTTCGAAAGGAACCTGGGCACGGACAGGACTGCGACATCGAAGGGAGGTGCCGGATTGATGCTGACAACGATCATCACATCGGTCCGGTGGCCCACGTATCGCCGGTCGTTGGGATCGAGTGTCTCCTGATTGGGGCGCATGTCCGAACCCAACAACGCCACATTGAGACGATCCAGACCATCCCAGATCCGTGGTGGCTGGGTGGTGGTAGTCGTGGGTGGAACTGTGGTCGTGGTCGGCCCGGTGACCGAGGTTGACACTGAGTTGGTGGTCGTCGTAGTCGTGTCAGCAGCGATCGGAGGTGTCGGTGCGAACACTGTGGTCAAGAGGTCATACTGGGTCCAGGCCGTATATCCCACGACCAGATGTGGAGCGACGAGCAGCAGTGTCGCCCCGACCAGTAACGCACCTGCGGACATACTGGGACGTTCCGGGGGCGACGACCTGTATGCACTGGTCACGGCAAAGGCGCGATACCCCAGGAGGAGCAGATTCACCACCAGCACGATCAGCAGGGCCCGGGGGTCCAGCGAGATTTTGATCAGGTCGAGTTGGGAGCCAGCGAGGAAGAAGAGCGATGCGACCACCACGACATCGACCACAAAGAGAACATATGCCATGCGGGTCCGAGAAACGTAGGCGTGCCCGAGACCCGGGATGACAGCCGAGAGAAGTGCGGCCAGAGACCCGCGCCAGCCAGACCTGGGATGATTGGGATCAGGGGAGGGCATCTCCGACATTGATCCTACGACGTCGGTCATTTCACATAGGTTCCGGGGATGAAGTCGGGGAAAGACCTCCGCCACAAATAACCTGACCCGGCGACGTTCGACATCCGATGAGTCAAGACCCAAGCAAGAACGACAAGAACGGCCGAGACGGCCCCCAAACCCGATATGCCAATCTCCGCAGCGATGGCACCGCCTACATCGTCGCGGGCAGCGCCATCGCCGGTTTGGCCGCCTATGCCTACCAGTTCCTCGGCGGGCAGACCCTCGGCACTCACGACTTCGCCCCGGTGTCCTTCCTGCTGTCGATCCACTTCCTGGTGCTCATCGTGATCCTGATGCCCATCGAGCAGCTCGTGATCAGACGTCTCACCCTCGACCGGACCAGGATCGGGCTCCCCCGGTCCGTCTACTGGTTGGCCGCAGTCGTCACGGCGACTGCCACCCTGGTGGCAGCGTTGGGTGTCGAGCGATTCCTGAATGGTGATCACCGCTTCATCTTCTTCACCACCCTCACCGTGGCCACCCACTTCCTGTTCGTCGTAGCCCGGGGCCACTTTGCAGGATGGCGAAGGTTCAGGGTGTATGGGACATCCTCTGCCCTGGCCTCGGTGGCGCGACTGGGGATAGCCCTCGTAATCACCCTCATTCGTCCTTCCGCGTCTGGCTTCGCCCTAGGCCTGATCCTCGGGCCTCTAGTGGTGGCTCTCTGGAAACCTTTCCGCCCGGTCGCCGTCGACCGGCCGGAACTAGACGCGGACGCCCGGGAGACCATTGATGATCGCGGTCTTCTCCGGGGACTGGTCCTTGCCGCCGCCTCCACACAGGCCCTCCTCCTCTCCGGCCCGGTAGTGGTCGGGCTGTTGGGCGGGAGTCCGACCGAGCAAAGCATCGCTTTTGCCGCCTTCACCCTCGGCCGCGCTCCACTGGTGTTCGGCTACAACCTTCTCGCACGCGTCCTGCCTCCGTTCACTGAGATGGCCGCCCGCGGAGAACGCGACGAACTGAGGGCGTGGGCCCGGGGCATGGCCTGGGCGGCGGTCGGGTTGAGCGCTGTCGCCGGACTCATGGGGTGGTTCCTCGGACCTTGGGTTACGGCAGTGTTCGGAGAGGGCTTTCAGGCCACGAGCCTCGATTCGGCGGTCATCGCTGTGGGGGTGATCTTCGCCGGGGCAGGTCTCTTCGTCGGTCAGATCCTGGTAGCCAGGGGGCGGTCCGGCAGTCTCGCCCTCGCCTGGTTCGGCGGACTGGTCGGTGCGATCGCCATGATCGTCTCCAATCCCGCAGTCAACCCGATAACGCGGGTCGCCTTCGGATTCGTGACCGGCGCAGTGGTCTCGCTGGTAGGTCTCGTGGTCGGAGCGGTTACCACCAGCAAGGGGGAAGTGGGCATTCAGAGTGCATACGTGCTCTCGAAGCGAACCGTGGACATCGCGATTTCCCTGGTCGTCCTCGTCCTCTCCTTTCCTCTGGTCCTCCTGGTGGGAGTCGTCGTTCGTCTCACGTCACCAGGACCGGTCTTCTTCAAGCAAAGACGTCTGGGTAAAGGGGGACGACCCTTTGGCCTCATCAAGATCAGGACGATGGAGGCAAACGCCGACGAAACCGTATTCGCCGAGCACCTGGCCAAACTCGAGGCGGCTAAACACTCTGACACCCCCAAGGCCATCCGAATCACCGACGATTACCGCATAACTCCTGTGGGTCGAATTCTGAGAAAGACGTCCATCGATGAGCTCCCCAACTTCTGGAACGTGCTGCGTGGGTCGATGTCACTCGTCGGGCCCCGACCCCTGGTCCCTGCCGAGGCCGAGCTCATCGGTCTGGACAATCCACGATTCGAGGTGAAGCCGGGGATCACGGGTCTGGCCCAGGTCTATGGTCGGGACACCATCACCCTCGATGAGCGGACTCGTCTCGACGAGGAGTATGTGAGGAATCGTTCACCGCGTATGGACACCCGAATCATGTTGAGGACCGTGAGAGCAATATTCACCGAGCCCGGGGATTGACGTCTACTCTCGTCGCCAGCGACCGGAGGGGTTGTTTTGGAACTGATATTCGTGCCTTTCTTCATCCTGGCCTTCGCCATTGGAATCGGCTTCTTCGTCTTCTGGATCTGGGCATTCATCCAGGTCCTCCAGCACAGTGACGAGCAAGGCTACAGAAACGGGAACCAGCTGATCTGGGTGTTGGTCCTCCTCTTCCTGACCGGTCTGGGGGCGATCCTCTACTACTTCCTCGAGCATCAACCGCGGGGCCGTTCAGACGGCTGACACCGGGCGGGTCCGATCAAACAGGGCCCGAAGCGTCAGGACCAGGAAGAACAGGATGATGGGGATGAGGGCCATGGTTGCGGAGCCCGCCGTCCCGACGTGATAGCTGACCACCAGACCCACAACGACGGACCCGACCCCAATGAGAGCGGCCATCAGCATTATCACCGGCACCCTTCGCACCAGTAACGCCGCCGTTGCCGGAGGGCCGACCAGGAACCCGAACACAAGCAGTGTTCCCACCGTCTGAAAGGACCCCACGATCACCAAAGTGATCAACGCAAGCATCGCAAAGTGAGCGAACCTCGGGCGCAGTCCCAGCAATCGAGCTTTCTGCTCATTGAACGAGAGGACCAGGAAGGACCTGTGGAGCAGCAAGGTTGCGACGAGCGAGACGGCTGCGACCGCGGAGAGGACCAACAAGTCAGAACTGGAGACGCCCAGCACATCACCGAAGAGAATTGCGGTCAAGCTGCCTGAGTACGAAGCGGTGGTTGAGATGAGGATCACTCCCAGGGCAAGCATCCCCACAAACAGGAGTCCGATGCCGGTGTCTTCAGAGAAAGTGGTCTGTCGGTGGACCAGGTTGATTCCTGCGATCATCACGAGAGCGGCTATCGCCGCTCCGAGCAGCACGTTGAAGTCGAAGATCACGGCAAGCGCTATCCCCGGAATGACCCCGTGAACCAGGGCGTCCCCGAGGAAGGTCATGCCCCGTATGACGACCCATGTGCCGACCAAGGCGAGGGCAACGGCAGCGAGGGCGCCGCCGAGCAAGGCCCTCTGCTGAAATGCATATTGGAACGGTTCGATGATCCATTCCATGGCCGAGACGCTACCCGCTTCCTGTCATTGCCCCGGCTATCCGTCGGGCATTGTCGAGCAACATGCCGATCAGAGTGCCCGCTTCTGAACCCGGTTCACCAAGGGACTCGGTGTGGAGGGTGACCACTTCGACCTGGGCCCCGACCTCCTCTGCCACCACCCGGGCGATTGCGTCGGGGCTGGATGTCTCGACAAAAATGGCCTTGACCCCCTCGTGACGTATGGCTTCTATCAGATCTGCGAGATCTGCAGCACTTGGAGATCCGAGTGTTGTGCCACCGGGGATCACGGTCCCCACGACTTCCCACCCATAGCGATCGGCGAAGTAGCCGAACACATCGTGATTGGTCACCATCTGCCGATCCGAAGGTGGCACCGCGTCCAGGATCGACTCGATCTCACCATGAGCTGACATCAGTTCCGTGGCATAGGCTTCCGCCCTCCCAGCCCAGTCGATACCGGGAGCGACCAGGGCAAGCTCGGCGGCGATCAGCCGCGCTGCGTCGGCCATGCGGACGGGGTCCATCCACACATGGGGGTCGTAGCCCTGTTCATCATCATCGTGATGGTCATCATCATCCTCGTCATCGTGATGGTCATCATCATCGTCGTGATGGTCATGCCCAGGACCGTCGAATCGGATCGGCTCGAGCAACGGTGCTATCTCTAGTACCCGCACTCCATCCCCGACCGCGGTGGCGAGGACTCCAACGAGACCCTCTTCGAGACCGAGACCGTTGACGATGACCAGGTCAGCGGCATTGATACGGGCCACCTGAGCGGAAGAAGCTTGAAAGTCGTGGGAATCGGCTCCGATCGGCATCAAGACCTCGACCGAGGCATTCTCGCCAACGATGTTGGAGACCACATCCCCGAGGATGTTTGTGGTGACCACGATCTGGAGCTTCTCGGTCGTGTCGTTGGCTTGATCGCAGGCCACCAACATCAGCGACATCGCGACGGCCAGAATGGTCAAACGATGTTTCATTTGCTTCCTCTCAGTTTCTTTTCTATAATGAGAATCATTCCTAATTACACTACAGGTCGCCGATTCCTATGACAAACACCACCCTGGACAGGGAAATCGAGCAGCGTCTGGCGGATCGCGGGGTCAGGTACACGAGAGGCCGGAAGGCGGTCACTTCCGCCCTGGCCCGTGCCGACGGCCCCCTCTCGGCAGCGGAGCTCCACGAGCTGATCCGGCCTTCGGTGCCCCTATCGTCCCTTTACCGCTCGCTGGCGGTATTGGAGGAAGTAGGAGTGCTGATCCCCCACTTCGGCCAGGCGGTGTCCAGATACGAGCTCGCCGAGTGGCTGGCGGGTCATCATCATCATCTGGTTTGCCTGGAGTGCGGCACCGTCGACGACGTCGAACTCCCTGAGCACCTGGAGAAGCGGATCACCGCCCTGGTTGAGGAGATCGGATCGATGACCACTTTCTCCCCCTCAGACCACTCGCTCGAGATCGAAGGAACTTGCGGGAGACACGGGTGAAAGCGGTGACCGCCACAGACCTGGTGATGGCCTACGGACCCAAGGTTGTGGTCGCCCAATCCGACTTCCACATCCCTTTCGGTCAGATCACCGCCGTGATCGGTCCCAACGGTTCGGGGAAGTCCACTCTTCTCAACGCCATCGCCGGTCTGTTGGCTCCTGTGGCGGGCGAGATCCAGATCTCAGGCGACCGACGTCGGATCGCTTATGTGATGCAATCAACGAAGGTGAGTGATGCCCTACCCATCTCGGTCCGCGAGGTTGTGACCATGGGGCGGTACGCCACCACCGGCCCCCACCGCCGACTCACCGCCATTGACCGCGAGGCGGTTGACCGGGCGATGGAGCGCCTCGGGATCACGGCCATCGCCGATGAGCACCTCTCGAAGCTCTCCGGCGGACAACGACAGCGGGCCTTCGTGGCCCAGGGCCTGGCCCAAGACCACCAAATCCTCCTACTCGACGAGCCGTTGACCGGTATCGACGTGACTACCGCCCTGGCCATCGACCAAGTGATCCACGAAGAAGTCGAAGAAGGGTGCGCCGTTGTGCTCAGCACACACGACCTGTCGGAGGCCTTCGCCGCTGACCACGTCATCCTCGTCTCGGGACGGGTCGTCGCCTCCGGAGCACCCGCCGATGTCCTGACCACAGGCAATCTGCGTCAGGCATACGGCTCGGCTCTGCTCCACGTCGAAGAGGGACGGGTGTTTCTCGACGATGCCGCCCACATGCCCACAGATACGGTCCATACCCATCAGGATCGGGTGATTCACACCGAGTCAGACCCCTCCGAGCTTCATTGATCGAGAGGATCCGCCATCTCGAACCCGAAGGGGGTCTCGAGACGATGACGGGCGAGCAGGTCCGGATCGCTGAGTAAGCCGCGTGTCGAAGTGTCAGCGACTACGCGGCCACCGTCCATGATCACCGATCGGGGACACAGTTCGAGAGCGAGGGGAAGGTCGTGGGTGATCACGATCAGGGTCACCTCCAGACCGGCCAAGGTCGAGATGAGTTCCCGACGTCCGGCCGGGTCCAGCCCGGAACCGGGCTCGTCAAGAACTACCACCTCCGGTTCCATTGCCAGGACCGTCGCTATCGCGGCCAGACGCTTCTCCCCACCACTCAGATGATGGGGAACCCTCGAAGAGAGGTTGGCGGCACCGACCATTCCCAGGGCAAGCTCCACCTTCTCGTCGAGGTGCTCTCCCTTCAAACCCAGATTGGCCGGCCCAAATGCGACGTCCTCCCCGACGGTCGGCATGAACAACTGGTCATTCGGGTCCTGGAACACCATGCCCACCCGACGCCGAATCGAGGCCAGCGTGTGGTCATCGACCTCGACCCCGCCGACGACCACCTTTCCGGCGTGGGGCCGATAGATGCCGTTCAGGTGGAGTGCCAGGGTTGTCTTGCCTGCACCGTTGGGCCCGAGCAGCGCCACTCTCTCCCCCGCAGCAATGCTCAGGTCGACACCGGCTAGTGCATGACGCCCGTCGGGGTAGAAGAACTCGAGACCGGTGACTTCGAGTGCCGGAAAGGTCATCCGACTACCAGCGCAACGGTCGCCGCGATGGCCGCCATGAGCGGGAGGCCCAGCGCCTTGGCCCAATCGAGCCCGCTCAGCCGCACATCACTCAATACCGGCATCGTTCCGTCGTAACCACGGGAGACCATGGCCGAGTGCACCCGCTCTCCCCTCTCGTAAGACCTGATGAAGAGTGATCCCGCCCCGGTTGCGATCGGGCGGACGTGCCCCATCCAGCGAGGTTCGTATGCCCGCGACGCCATCGCCTGTCGCATCCGTTGGACTTCGTCAACGATCAACTCCAGGTAGCGGATCATGAACCCGGCGATGGTGACCACGATCACCGGCACTTTCAGTTTCGCCAGGCCACGCAGGATCCCGGGAACCTCCGTGGTCGCCACGAGGAGGATGCTGGCGGTCGCCCCGAGCGTCGCCTTGGCCACGATGCCCCAAGCCGCCCAGGCTCCGTCGACCGACACCGTGAACCACAGGAAGTCGATCCGTTCCCCCGATCCGATGAAGGGGATGAAGAAGGCAAACAGGATGAACGGAAGGATGCCCGCAAGTCTCAGCGTCAGAAATCGGAGCGGGATCCGACTCAACCACAGCACGCCGACCGCGATGGTCGTGTACAAAGCGAACGCCCAGACCGCCTGACCTGGAGTGACGGCCACGGATAGCACGAAAAGGAGGACTGCCGCCACCTTGGTCTCCGGGGCGAGATCGTGGATCGGACTGTGTTCGTGGACATAGAGGGCGTGAGCGTGGCCGACACCCATGTGGGTCACACCCTCGCTGGGGACTTGGGTTTGTCCCTGATCGCCTGGAAGATTCCCAACGCGACCAGCAACGTGATGATTGAGCCCACGATGCCGGCAATGGCCAGACTGAGAGTCTCGTTCTCGATGCCTCTGGTGGCGTAGTCGGCGAAGATGGAATCGCCGAACCGGTGGTCACGGCCACTGTCTATGAATCCCTGCTCCTCTGCCACCCACTCCAGACCGTCGGGATTGTCCACTGCGAACTGACTGACGATGGCGGCAATGACGAGGGCCACAAGTAGACCGCCGATCAGGAAGGTCCGCATCGGGACTTTGCTTTCGTTTGCCAGGGCGGCGCGGTCGAGATCCTGGGCTCCATGTACGAGGTCTGGTCTCGAGACCAGCACCGCGCCCACCGCGAGGGAACTGATCACCGCTTCACCGAGTCCGATCAGAGCGTGGACTCCCACCATGGCGGCGAACACTTGCGTGAACGGCACCGGTGCCGTGGCCCCGAAGAGCCACTGGATCGAGAATGCGGCCGCGGAGAGAACGACGGAGAGCCAGGCGGCAAGTGCGGTCGCACCCATCACACCTCCGCGGGTCGCCGGTGACCACTTGCGGAAAATAGTGAAGGCCGCCCAGCCACCGTAGGCGGGCACGATCGCCATATTGAAGATGTTGTACCCGAGGGCGGTCAACCCACCGTCCGCGAAGAACACCGCCTGGACCAGGACGACGACGGCGACCACGACCGCACCGAGATGGGGGCCAAGGAGAATGGCGGCCAGTGCACCCCCCATGAGATGGCCGGTAGTACCGGCGGCCACCGGGAAGTTGAACATCTGAGCTGCAAAGACAAAGGCGGCGACAACACCGGCAAGCGGGATCACCTTCTCGTTGACGGTCTGTTTCAGCTGACGCAAGGCGATGCCCAGCGTCCCGACACCTATCCCGGCTGTCGCAAAGGCCGTTCCGGTATTGAGAAACCCATCGGGTGCGTGCATCGGGCAACCCTATCGCAATTGCGAATCCCTCGCAATAACTACCATAGCGAGGGTGAAACGGCCATCAAACGAGCTCGAAACGGCCCTTTCCGGTGCCGGTCATCGCATGACCACAGCGCGGAGAGCAGTGTGGAACGTTCTATCCGGCTCCGATGGGCATCTGACCGCAGACGAAGTCGCCATCGAGGTCTCTCACCTCAATCCGGATGTCAACCTGTCATCGGTCTATCGGTCACTGGGACTCTTCGAGGAGTTGGGCCTGGTACGGGGTACCAGCATCCAGAGCGGTGGCCCGGCCCACTGGGAATTGGCCCACCCGGACGACAGCTTCCATCTCAAGTGCCGGTCTTGCGGGAAGGTCGAACATCATCACGGTGACCTGGTCGACAGGGTCCGATCGCATCTCCAAGAGGACCACGGGTTCGTTCCCGAACAGATCGACCTGGTGGTCACCGGGCTTTGCCCGGTCTGCGCCAAACTCTGATCGCGTCTACGTAGGAGTCAGAGGGACAGGGCCTCGGCCAGCAATGACCTGTGGAACCGCGGGTCGCCAAGGAGAAGCGAAGCCGACTTCGCCCGCTTCAGATAGAGATGGGCTTCATGTTCCCAGGTGAACCCGATCCCTCCGTGGATCTGGATGCTCTCCCCCGCTGCCCATAGGTAGGCCTCAGAACTGACCGAGGCCGCCAATGGCGAGGCGATGTCCAGTTCATCGAGATCGTCTGTGACTCGGGCCGCGTGATAGGCGACCGACTTGGCGTGTTCTACTTTCATCAGCATCTCGGCGCACCTGTGTTTCACGGCCTGGAAGGAACCGATCGGGCGACCAAACTGGTGCCGCGTCCGGGCGTAGGCAACCGTGGACTCGAGCACCCTTTGGGCTCCTCCGACTTGTTCACATGCCAGTGCTACGGAACCGAGACGCAGCACCCGGGCGAGACCGGAGGACCCACCTTGAAGACGGGCGGCAGCAACCACGTTGTCGAGTTCCACCACCGCCTGTCGGCGAGTCGGATCCAGAACAGGGACCTGACTCACGGTCAGACCCGGCGAATCGGCTTCGACCACGAAAACGCCGAGCCCGTCTCCGACTTTGGCGACAACGAACAAGAGATCCGCTACATGACCGTCGAGCACATATCGTTTCGTGCCGGAAAGCTTCCAAACACCGGCTTCCTCGACAGCGGAGGTCCGCAGATGTTCCAGACCCCAGTCGCGCGCTTTCTCGAACACGCCAAGAGTGGCGACTTTCTCACCAGAAGCCATCGCAGGCAACCACCGCTCTTGCTGGTCGCTTGAACCGAGCTCGATCATGGCAGTGGTGGCCACCACTGCACTGGCGAAGAATGGGCCCGGCGTCACCAGACGGCCCATCTCATCGAGCACCACCGACAGTTCCAGATATCCGAGTCCGGCGCCGCCGTAGTCCTCGGGGACGAGAAGACCAGTCCAGCCCATTTCTGAGAAGCCCGACCAGAGTCCTCTGTCGTGCCCATCGTCGGTCATCATCACCCGCCGGACGACTCCGAGATCTGCCTTCTCCTCCAGGAACTGTCGAGTCGTGGAACGGATCAGGTCGAGGTCCTCGGTCGGGGCGTAGGTGACTTCAGCCACGGGGGACCTCGTTCCATGGGAGACCCTTGTCCGTCCGTGGCTCGCTGGGGAGCCCCAACACTCTCTCAGCCAGGATGTTGAGCATTATCTCCGAGGTACCACCCTCGATGGAATTGGCCCTGGTGCGGAGAAAGGACGCCTGGGGTGTTCGCTGGTCGAAGCTGGTCGGACGGACAAGTTCGTACCCACCCGGATACAGCGTCCCATCCAGACCCATCATGTCGAGGATGAACGAGGCGATCTCCTTGTTGTGGCTGGCCCACGCCAGCTTGCCGGTAGATCCTTCCGGGCCGGGGATCCCCGCATCGGCCATCTCGTTGGCCCGGATCGCGGTCAGCCGGGCGGCCTCCACTTCGGCCCAGAGATGGACGAGTTCGTCACGAAGGACCGGGTCGTCTTCTCCGCTCTCCCTCCAGATGTCGATTGCCTCCGATATGCGCCCGGAACCACGGGGAACGGTGTTGCCCCCGATGGCTACCCGCTCATTCATGAGGGTGGTCAGCGCCACCCTCCATCCGGCACCGACCGCATCGATCCGGTTCTCGTCCGGCACCCGGGCATCGTTGAAGAACACCTCATTGAACTCCGCCTCACCCGTGATCTGATATAGAGGTCTTACGTCGACACCCTCGCTGTTCATGTCGATGACGAAGTAGGTGAGGCCTTCGTGTTTGACCGCACTCGGGTCGGTTCGGGCTATCAGGAGACCCCACTTAGCTACATGGGCGAGAGTGGTCCAGGCCTTTTGCCCGTTGACGACCCACTCCTCACCGTCTCTGACAGCCGAGGTGGCGAGACCGGCCACATCGGACCCCGCCCCAGGTTCGGAAAACATCTGGCACCACATGTCCTCCATGGTGAACATGGGCCGGAGCCATCGACGCTTCTGATCGTCGGTGCCATGGGCGGCGAGGACTCCCGCTCCCATCCCGACTCCGAGCAGATTCTGATACCTGTTGAGGACACTCGCCCCGGCGTCGGTGAGCCGACGGTTCACCTGGTTCTGGTACTTGCGTGGCAACCCCAAGCCCCCGAACCCTTCGGGATGCCATACCCATGCCACCCCGAGGTCGTATTGAGCGCCCCACAGCTCCTGGTCCGAAGTGGTGGCAGGTGGGTGGGTCGCCAAGAGCTCGTCGACGACAGTGTCCACGCGCCTCTCGATGGTGTCTGTCATACGAGTGACAGGTTAGGGGAAGTTGCTCCGACCTACGGCGGCAGGGTTGTCGTGGGATAGACATGCCCGGTCGGACTGGTCCAGACGATCGAGCCGTCGGGGTCTCTCCCATAGAACCACCCGCGGTCCTTGAGTCGATGGTGGTATCGACAGAGCGGGGCCAGATTGCCGGTACTCGTGGAACCGTTGTCGACCCACGCCTTGGTGTGATCGAGATCGGACCTTCGGGCCGGGTGTCTGCAACCAGGGAAGACGCATGTGTGGTACCGGGCCCTGATCTGTCTTCCCAGGCCCCGGGTGGGCCGGCGGGAGATGGTACCGGTGGCGACCGGCTGACCCTGGTCCGTCACGGTGAACTCCCATCTGCAGTCTGGCTGATCGAGGACTGTCTTTCTGGCCACCTCCGCGATGACGGGTCCAAAGCCGGGAATCTCGCCCGGGGTCTCGGAAAGCCCGATCAGGGTCGGCAGGTCGACGACGATATCGACAACAGCCCGCCCGTCGCCAACCCCGGTGCCACCGTTGAGGATGTCGAGGACAAGATCGGCTCGAAGTTGGTCGATCGTCCGGACATCATCAGGACCTCGGAGCGACCGGACCAGCTCCTCGATTCGCGCCCGTGCCGCAGTCACTAGGTCGGGTTGGGCGTTCATCACGAGGAGATTCGCGGTGCCGTCGGGGTTGGCTTCGACCACCAGTCGACGGTCCTCAAGCCGGGCCTGATACCTGGCTCGGGCCGCGGCAGGGTCGATGTTGGCCACCATGCGCCGGAGTCGCGACCGGAGTTGGCCCGTGGTCAGCTCCGGGGCGGAGGGAAGAACCTGAACGACAACGTCCCTGCCTTGATCAGGCTCGAGGGACTCAATGTGATCGAGGATCACCTTCACCCGCCTCAAGTCGATGCTTCCGGAGAGAAGACCCTCGAGCAGATCGGGGTGTTGGGAGAGCGCCACCGCGAGCCAGTACTCGGTCTCAGAAGCCGCCCGGGTCAGGTGGAGAGCCGCGGCCAACTCTGCGGCGCCCTGAGAGTCAGGTTCGGGCTGATCCAGGGTGGCAAGTTCCGCCACCGCCGAATAGAAGAGGCCCTGATAGTGGGTGATCTGGCGCCACAGTGCCTGGATCATGTGCACCAGGTCATAACCCGATGTCCGTGACCGGTCGATGCCCTCGAGTAGCCGGGCGAGGCCCGATCCCGGGGAAAGCTCCTCCAGGGGAGGAAGGGGCATGGAACGATCCGGGGTGGGATTGAATGGATCGAGCCAGCCACCCGTCGAGGAGTCCGAAGGAACGCCTCCGGGGCGACGGAAATCGGCAAGCTCGTACTTCCTCTCTTCCCTGACCGTCTTCTCTTCCCAGACCTTTGCGAAAACCTGGCTGAGATGATCGATGGAATCCGAATCGAACATGTGTACGATCCTAATGCATCGCAAGTAACGTTGTCAACCCTTAACTCGACTTATCTAGAGTAAGTTTCCCACAATCGAGCGGCCAACGATTTGGGCAGACACTCAGACCGGAATCGC
>JBGTEJ010000049.1:0-4705 GCA_041747855.1 Acidimicrobiia bacterium
CGTCGGCCAGGAGATGTCGCCGCTTCGTGGGCAGATGTCGCCAAGGCGGAACGTGAGTTGGGATGGACGGCCACCCGGGACCTCCTCGCTATGTGCGCCGACTCCTGGCGCTGGCAACAAAGGAAGTGAAAGACCTCATTGAAAGGGCGCTCAACTGGGCCGGTTCGGATCCCGACCCTGCGACCAAGTCCGAGATCGAGGGGTTGGCACAAGCGGGTGATGTAGCGTCGTTGGAGATGCGTTTCAGCCCTGAGCTGGTCTTCGGAACAGCTGGCATCCGAGGCATGGTCGGAGCCGGTCCGGCCCGGATGAACCGGGCGGTGGTCATCAGGACCACATACGGGCTGGCGGAATGTCTCGCCAATCAGGCCAATCAGCTTGTCGTGGTTGGTTTTGACGCCCGTCCGACAAGTCGGCAGTTCGCCGAAGACACAGCTGGTGTGCTCGCGGCTTCGGGCTTCAGTGTCTTATACTTTCCCCACCCCACGCCCACTCCTCTCGTGGCCTTCGCGGCCCGGATCTATGACGCTGCTGCAGCGGTAGTGATCACGGCGTCGCACAATCCGCCGGCGGACAACGGGTACAAGGTCTATGGAGCCAACGCCGCCCAGATCATCCCGCCCCTCGATCGTGAGATCGAAGACCTGATCCGTGCTGCGCCTTCGGCCATGGAAGTGCCCCGACTTGAAGGGGTGTTTGGGAGTACGAGTGAGCTGGTGTCGTTGATACCCGACGATCTCTTCGACCGCTACATGGCCGAGGTTGGCGAGACACGTCCACAGCGAGTGGAGGGGGACTTGAGAATCGTATACACGCCCCTTCACGGTGTAGGCGGAGCAGCCCTGATTCGACTGCTCGAAACGAACGGACACCGAGACGTGACGGTGGTGCCCGAACAGTTCGAGCCTGACGGTACCTTTCCCACCGTTGCCTTCCCCAATCCGGAGGAACCTGGGGCTCTCGACATGGCCATGGACCTGGCACGCAAAACGGATGCCGACCTGGTCATAGCCAACGACCCTGACGCCGACCGGTTGGCCGCGGCTGTCCGGGAAGCAGAGGAGTGGACAGCCCTCAGCGGCAACGACCTAGGTTGTCTCCTTGCGGACTACATGCTCAGGGGTTACAACGGGACACAGACCCCGATGGTCATCAGCTCGATCGTTTCAAGTCCGATGCTGGGCCGTTTGGCAACGATCAGGGGCGCCAGACACGAGTCGACACTCACCGGGTTCAAGTGGATCATCAATGCCGGTCTCGCCCTGGAAGAAGCGGGGGAGGGACGGTTCGTGTTCGGATACGAGGAGGCCCTCGGTTACAGCGTCGGGAGAGTGGTCAGAGACAAGGACGGAATGTCGGCTGCGCTCATGTTCTGCGACCTTGTTGCCATCCTTCGAGAACAGGGAAAAACAGTAGGTGACCACCTGACCGCACTGTGGGGCGAGGTCGGAGTATGGGTGAGCACCCAAATGTCGATTGGGGGGACTGTCGATGTCTTGCGTCGATCGGTCGAAGCTCTAGCCACGAATCCGCCTCGGGTCGTGGACGAAATCGAGGTGGAGTCTGTCGTCGACTACCGGTTGAACGCCGCGACCCGACCATTCTGGCTGGGCGCCCAGGATCTGATTGAGCTCTCCTTAGGGAAGCGGGGGAGAATCCTGGTCAGACCAAGCGGGACGGAACCCAAGCTGAAGATCTATGTGGACCTCACCGAAGAACTGGGTGAGACTCCTAGCATCCAGCACGAGATGCTGATGACCAAGGCCAGAGCCGTTGCGCAGGTTCTCGGAAAGTCGCTCCGTCTCTGAGACATATCTTCGCCCTCCTCACTTCAGCCGCGGTGACGGTGGGCTGCACCCTCATCGCGAACCCATCAACAACGACCACGACACTCGTTCTCACCACCACTTCGAGCACGACAACCACCTCGATGGCAGCGACCACGACAACACCTGCGACGACCACAACCACGGACCCCGGGCCTGTCCTCGGGCTGATCACTCCGACGGGAGTGCCGGTAGCGGTGCTCATCACGGACGGTGACGGATACCTGGTCAACACGCCGTGCGGCGCCGTGGCACGTGTCAGCGGTGGTGAGCCCATCTATCGAACCTCCGTGGTGCTCGATCCCGGCCACGGTGGCGCACGATCGATCGGCACACAAGGGAGCAACGGCCTTCCCGAGAAGGTGCTGAACCTCGATCTCTCTTTCGAGATTCAGCGTGTACTCGAGGACAGAGGGATTTCGACCGTTCTCACGCGCACCGCCGACTACGGCACCACCATCACCATGAGGACTCGGCTCGCTGACATGCTCCAGGCCGATGTCCTCGTGTCGATCCATCACAACGCACCGGCCCCCGCCTTTTCGCCAACTCCAGGGACCGAGGTCTTCTACAAGAGCGATTCCGAGGAGTCACGCCGACTGGCCGGGCTCCTCTACGAGTACACATACAACACTCTCCTCCAATGGGATATCGCCTGGACGGCAGCTCCCGACGCCGGCGCCCTGACCGTGCTCAATCCTCAAGGGCGCGACACCTACGGAATAGTCCGTCTGCCCGTCACGACGCCCGCCTTGCTGGAGATCGGTTACCTCCACAACCCCGCCGAAGCCGTTCTCTTCGCCACCGACGAGTATCTCGAGAAGATGGCCGTAGGGGTGGCCGACGCCATCGAGGCATATCTCACCACTGATGAACCCGGTTCGGGTTGGTCGGGAAGCAGGACCTTCACCGCCCAGGCCGGATTGACCCCGGCACAGTGCGACGAACCCGACCTCGAGTAAACAAGGTCCGCGACCGGTGTGGAGGAAACAGGCTCTAATCTCCAGAGCGTGCCGTCCGGCCCGAAGAATCCATCATTGAGAACTGCGGCCCGGGTCGCAATCGCCACGTTGTCGCTCCTCGCAGTCGCTGTTGCCACTGCCGCCGTGATAATCCCTGACTCGCCGCTGGTAGAAGTAGTGGGTTCGACAACGACCAGTTCGACGACGACGACCAGTTTGCCCACCACCACGACCGGTCAGCCGACCACGCATGTCACCAGCACGCATGTCACCAGACAGCCATCGTCTACTGCCGGGCCAACCGCGACGTTCACGTCCTCAGCCACGGCTCCGTCGATCACCACGACAACTGCACCAACCACGACCACCACCACCCGGCCTCCGAGTACGACGACCACCCAGCCCTCGACGACGACCACGGCCCACCCGGATGGAATCGTGGGGTTGGTCAGCCCCACAGGGGTTCCGGTCCGTCTCAAAGCAACGCAGGACGACATGTGGCTGGTGGTCACACCATGCGGCTACGACCTCTGGGTCCGTGGAGGCACCCCGATCTACCAGACCACCGTCGTACTCGACCCAGGTCACGGCGGGAGCATCGATATCGGGGCGACGGGGCCCAACGGCCTGGAGGAGAAGGTGGTCAACCTGCGCATCGCCAAGGAGGCGCAGAGGATCCTCAACGAACGAAAAATCAGCAACGTCCTCACCCGCACTTCCGACTACGCCAGCATTCTCAGTGCCCGGGCCCGGTTCGCGGATGCGGTGCGGGCTGAGATCATGGTGTCTATCCACCACAATGCTCCGACCCCGCCTCCCTCTTCGAAGCCGGGGAACGAGGTCTACATCCAGACCGGCTCCGACAAGTCGCGACGACTCGGTGGGCTCCTCTACCAATACTCGATGGCAGCCCTGTCCCAGTTCGACATTCAATGGTCCTCGACTGCGGGGGCTGGCGTGATGACCGTCCGGCTCCCTTCCGGGGCCGACGCCTATGGGATTCTCCGACATCCCACGACTCCGACCGCATTGCTCGAGTTCGGGCGGCTCTCACACGCCCCTGAAGCGCAGCTATTCGCAACGGACGCCTATGTGCAGGCCGCCGCCCGATCGATAGTCGACGCGGTCCACGCATACCTCTTCACAGACGAGCCCGGCTCGGGATGGGCGGCGGGTCGGGTCCGGACACCCAGGATGGGACTCAGCCAGAGTGAATGCGTCGACCCGATACTCGAGTAGGTAGGGGAGTGGTGACACCACTTGGGGTCGACCCGCACACCCCGGTCGGGGATGACGACCCGCACGGACCGTCTCGTGTTTGCCCTAGCAACTCTGGTAGCCATCCTTCTCACGGTCATGATCTTGGTCGAGCAACTGGGAGGCCAACTATTCGGGAATGACGGGACCAGCCCGATGTTCGGGCCCTGGGCACTCCTAACCGTCCACGCCATCGTCACCCTCCTTCAGACGCCTATAGCGGGGGCCTGGTATGCCCGGTGGTTCAGATCCGCCGCGACGCCGATGCGGGCAGTGTCGGCGGCATTTGTCGCCCTGGGCATCGGATTGGGGTGGGTCTTCAGTGCGGGCGGCCAGATCTGTCTTCGAGAAAGTGTTGGGCCAATGGACACACTCGTCACCTGTTACTCCGGACCGACTCTTTCAGTCGGTACGGCGGCGCTCGGGCTAATCCTCGCGATCCTCATCACCCTGATGTTCGCCGACAGGGGGAGCGGTGAGATCCCAGGACCTGCGTGCGATGGTGGGTCATCTCCAAGCAACTTGACATAACGTCACTTATGGGCGTTATGTCATAGATTGGTCGCCGCACTGGATACTGTGTGATCGTCACACACCCCGATGGAGCGAGAGATCATGAACGGACACACCCAGAAGGCACTCGGAACCATGATGGTTGTC
>JBGTEJ010000050.1:0-113088 GCA_041747855.1 Acidimicrobiia bacterium
TTCGAGGTTGGGGAGGGTGCCGGCGGTGGTGGTGGCGTTGCCGGTGAAGGTCTGGTCGCTGGTCCCGTTGATGATGAGCAGGCCGGTTCCCCCGTCGAAGGTGGAGGCCTGGGTGATCGCACCTCGAGCGGAGACACTGCCAACCCCAATCGCACCCTCCGTCAGGGTGAGCGTCCCCTGAGCGACAAGTGTGGTCCCGCTGGTGATGGTCTTAACTGCCCCTGCGGTCTTAGGGGCGAACGTGAGGTTGTTAAACGTCTCTGTGCCCGGGACATCGACGGTGGCAGCGCCGCCGATGAAGGTGACGGTGCCGTCGTTGGGCGCGAACACTCCGCCGGAATGGATGAAGTCCCCCGCCACTGAGAGGATTCCAGTCGTACTTGTGAAATTCCCCCCGGTGAGGGTGAACCCTCCGTTGACGGTGAGGGCCGAGGTGCTCCCGACGAACGTCCCGCCCGCCTGGCTGAATCCGGAGGCGCCCACAGTGGTTGTCACAGATGTTTGCGTGATCGTGCCGGAATAGCCGTCGGTGATCTGGATACCAGCGACGTTGACCGCCACGTTGATGAACGCGTCTTTGCTCGACGTTCCATCGAGGATCGCGATGTCGCTGGACCCGGGCGCTGCGCCGGTAGACCAGTTCAGGCCATCGGACCAGTCGTTGGTGCTGCCGCCACCAGTCCAGGTGACCGACGCAGCGTTCGCCGAACTCGCGAGGTAGAGAGCGCTTCCGGCCATGACGAGCAAGAGCGAGGCGCGGACGAGGCGGCTCGAACCCGCCTTCGCTCGGCGTCGCGACATCGCCGAATGGGCGGCGCCCAAGTCGCTACGACACCATGTCATCAAAGGATTTATCGACCCGCTGGAAGCGACCTTGAAAACCCTTCTGACTCCACCAAAAAGCACTAGTCATGTCAGGACATCAGTGGAGTGAAGGAGTTCCCACCACGCCCATCCAGATCCGATCGCGGTTGCGGAAAGTGGACTCATGGGGCATGGGATAGCCACAGCCAAAACCGGCGACCGTAAGAAAGGTCGCGGGACCCGGGCCGGTGGGTGGGGGAGGGGAGAGGAACCGGGCCCGGGCCCCACGAAGTGTCAGATAATCGACTGGTGAACTACCTCTCCCTGGACCCTCCGTTGCGCTCTCCCGCTTGCGATCCCGACAGGCTGCAGTGTAGTCCCGGGTCGGTTCTGCGGACTACCTTCTCTCCGGCATGGCCGATTATCCAGCCGAATACGAACTCGACATCGTCCTGCGGGATGGGAGCGTGGCACGGGTCAGGCCGATCAAACCTGAGGATGCCGCCCAGGCCCGGGCATTCTTCGAGAAGCTCGGCCCCGAGTCCCGGTATTTCCGGTTCTTCAATGTCAAACAGACGCTGACCGACGAGGAAGTGTCAGCGTTTTCCGAAGTCGACTATCACGACAGGATGGCCCTCGTTGCGCTGGCTGGCGACGACATCATCGCGGTGGGCCGATACGACCTCGAAGACCCGGAGACCGCCGAGGTAGCCTTCGCCGTCGTCGACGACCATCAGGGAAAAGGGATCGGGACCCGTCTTCTCGAACTCCTGACGAACTACGCCAGGAACAACGGGGTCCGTTCATTCCGTGCTTATGTCCTGGGGGAGAACCGTCAGATGATGAGGGTGTTCCGGAACTCCGGGTACGAGTTGACCAGGACCATGGACCAAGGGGTCTACACGGTCGACTTCCCTGTCGAGGTGAGTGAAGGTTCGATGGGGGCCGAGGCCGAACACGAGAAGAGGGCGGTCGCGGCATCGCTCTTACCCCTCTTCTTCCCACGTTCGGTTGCGGTGATCGGGGCGTCGAACAATGCCGATTCGATAGGCGGCAAGCTGTTCACCAACCTTCTCAGCGCCGGGTTTACCGGTCCCCTCTATCCGGTCAACCCGACCTCAAAGGTGGTCCGTTCCGTGAAGTCATACCCCTCGGTTCTCGACGTGCCCGACGAGATCGATCTCGCCTACATAGTGGTGCCACAGCGACTGGTGATGGGAGTGGCCCGTGAGTGCGCCGAGAAGGGGGTCAGGGGTCTTGTCGTCATATCGGCGGGTTTCTCGGAGGTCGGTCCCGAGGGTGCGGCGCTCGAAGCGGAACTGCTTGCCCTGGTGAGGAGTAGTGGGATGCGCATGGTCGGCCCCAACTGCATGGGGTTGCTCAACACCGCCGACGCGGTGCGTCTCAACGGTACGTTTGCACCGGTTTACCCACCGCCGGGGAATGTGGCCATGTCGAGCCAGTCCGGCGCCTTGGGGATCGCCATCCTCGACTACGCCACCAAGGCCAGCATCGGGATCTCACAGTTCGTGTCGGTGGGGAACAAGGCCGACGTCAGTGGGAATGACCTCCTCCTGGCGTGGGAGGACGATCCCCAGACCGATGTGATCACCATGTATGTCGAGTCGTTTGGCAATCCGAAGAAGTTCTCCCGGATCGCCCGGCGGATCGGTCGCAAGAAACCGATCGTGGCGGTCAAATCCGGTCGCAGTGCGGCCGGGAGTCGGGCAGCCGCATCTCACACTGGGGCCCTGGCGTCCTCCGATGTCGCCGTCGACACCCTCTTCCGACAAGCCGGTGTGATGAGGGTGACCACCATCGAGGAGCTCTTCGCCGTGGCCAGCCTCCTCGCCAGTCAACCCGTGCCCGCCGGGCGTCGTGTCGGAGTCGTGACCAACGCCGGGGGTCCCGGCATACTCGCCTCCGATGCCATGGAGTCCAACGGTCTGGTGATTCCCGAGTTGTCGGCCGGGCTGCAGGAAGTAATCGCGTCGATGTTGCCGGCCGAGGCCTCGACCCGGAACCCGGTTGACCTGATCGCTTCTGGCGGTCCGGCTGAGTTCGAGCATGCCACCGGCGCTTTGCTGGAATCCGGTGAGGTGGACGCAGTGATGGTCATTTACGTGCCGGTCACTTCTGAAGGTGCCGAAGCAGTGGCCGCAGCACTTCGCAGGTGTCAGGACGCCCATGAGGGACAGGTCACCATGCTCTCGGTGTTCATGGACTCCGGGTCATCCCGGGACCATCTGCTGGGTACGGGCGGGGGTAGGACGATCCCCACCTACTCCTTCCCCGAGATGGCGTCACTCGCACTTGCCCGTGCCGCCGAGCATTGGGAGTGGAGACTGCGCGACCCGGGTATCGAGGTACGGCTGGAGGATGACCAGATCGTCGAGATCCGCCGGATCGTCGACGACGCGTTGGCCGGTATGACGGAGGCCGGTGGTTGGTTGGGGCCCGAACGAGTAGATGGTGTGCTCAGGGCAGCCGGATTGCGGACACCCTTGACCCGGATGACCACCCACGTCGATCAGGCCCTCGAAGTAGCCCGGGGGGTCGACGGCCCGCTGGTCTTGAAAGTGGTCTCCGATCGTGCCATCCACAAGTCTGATGTCGGTGGGGTGGTCCTCGGTGTGTCCGGAGAAGAGGACGTCCGGCGAGCCTTCGAACAGGTGAGCGGTGTCGTCTTCGAGCCCGACGGAGTCCTGGTCCAGGAGTATGTCCCCGGTGGCCATGAAGTGTTGATCGGTATGGCCCAGGATCCGAACTTCGGTCCCTTGGTGGTGTTCGGGCTGGGCGGGGTCTATGTGGAACTGCTCAGGGATGTCGCCTTCCGGATCCACCCCCTGACCGATGTCGACGTTGTCGAGATGATCAGAGAGACCAAGGGTTTCAAACTCTTGGAGGGATACCGGAATCAGCCCGAGGGCGATGTCGCCGCCCTCGAATCTGCCCTGTTGAGAGTCTCCGGGATGATCAGCGCCATCCCCGAACTGGTCGAGATGGACCTGAACCCGGTGAAGGTCCTGGCGCCGGGAGAAGGGGTCTGTGTGGTGGACGCCCGGATGAGGATCAGCCCTTTGCCACCCTCCCGACGTCCCACCATGCTTGACCTCGCTGCCGCCCGACCACGTCCCTCGGCATAGTTCTTCCACTACCGTCAACGGTCATGGAATTCGTATCCGTCACCGTGGAAAACGCCGTCGCCCTGGTCCGACTCGACCGGCCGCCGGTCAATGCCCTTTCAGCCCAGCTTGCAGCCGAATTGAAAGAGGCTTTTGTCTCCTGTCAGGATCCGGCAATCCGTGCCGTAGTGGTCACGGGGCAACCGCATTTTGCGGCCGGGGCCGACATTAAGGCCTTCAAGGAGACGCTCGACTCGGGGTCCAAAGAGCGAAGTGCCAACCTGCTCGTCGAAGCCATCGCGGTGTTGGAGGACCTGGAGAAGCCAACCATCGCAGCTGTCCACGGATTCGCCCTGGGAGGCGGTTGTGAGCTCTCAATGGGTTGTGACTTCAGGTATGTCGCCGAGGACGCAAGGATCGGTCAGCCCGAGGTCCTCCTGGGGATCATCCCGGGAGCGGGGGGAACCCAGCGTCTCCAGAGACTGGTCGGATTTCAGAAGGCCAAGGAAATGGTCTTCAGTGGCAGACATATCGATGCCGCTGAGGCCCTCGCCATCGGCTACGCCGACAAAGTTCTCCCCACCGACACCGTGCTCGACATGGCCCTCACCGACGCCGCGGAATGGGCGACAAAGGCGACGGTTGCGATCGCCGCCGCCAAGAAGGCCATGGCAGGGGGACGGGGAGTCCCGTTTTCGGAAGCTATGGCCATGGAAGCAGCAGGTTTCCAGAAATCGTTCGCCTCGGAAGATGCGGTCGAAGGAGTCAACGCCTTCGTCGACAAGCGTCAGGCCGACTTCAAAGGTCGCTGAGAGAGGCGGCGAACCGCGCCAAGTTCCCCTTCCAGATCCGGGCGAGCATCGGCTTGGCCAGCCATCCGACGATCGGGCCACCCAACCACCACGGGAAGGTCAAATCCTCCGCCCAGACGACAATCGTCTCGTCACCGTCAGATCTGAGGGAGAGCCCCCCTCTGCCACGAACCAATCCACGATGCGCCACGCCGATAGCCGAACCCTCATCCCAGTCGGTCACTTCGATCGAATCGAGGGTGCGAAACGGGCCGACCCGTGTTTTGACTTCCATCCGGGTCCCGACGCCCGTCGTGTGCTCTCCGACGAACCGGAGTGACTCGGCGTCCTGCATCCAGGTCACATGACTGCTCAGGTCAGCCAGGGCAGGCCAGACTTCGTGGCGTGGCCGTGGGATCCGATGGGTGACTTCGATGCTGGGCACCGGCACACGGTACACCCGGGTCTCCTGCGAGAATGAGGGGTGATGATCTATCTCGATCACGCCGCGACCACGCCGATGCGACCGGGAGTCCTGGAGGACATGGGGCCTTTCCTGGTCGGGGAGTTCGGCAATCCCTCGGGTGTCCACGAGGTGTCCCGCCGCGCCAAGAATGCCCTAGAGGAGGCACGGGAGAGGATCGCCGCAGTCCTCGGGGCTCGACCGATGGAGATCGTGTTCACCTCGGGTGGCACGGAGTCGGACAATCTGGCCCTGAAGGGTGCGGTCTACAACAACACGGCACGGTCCGGGTTGGTCACTGTTGCGACCGAGCATGACGCCGTTCTCGAGACCGCCTACTTCCTGCGACGTCAAGGACATGAGGTGAGCCTGGTCGGGGTCGATGGCTCCGGAATGGTCTCGCCAGAGGATCTGGTGGCGGCGATCACCGAGCAGACCGCCGTGGTCTCGGTCATGACCGCCAACAGCGAGACCGGAGTTCTGGCCGACGTCGCCCAGCTTGCGTCGGCCGTGAAGGAGCAGCATCCGCAGGTTCTCTTCCACACAGATGCGGTTCAGGCCTTCAACTCCGAGGATGTCGCAACCGGTCACATGGACATGATCTCGCTAGCCGGACACAAGCTCGGTGGACCAAAGGGCTCGGGGCTGCTCTATGTCCGGGAAGGTCTCCACCTCGAACCGGTCCTCCACGGTGGCGGTCACGAGTTGGGACGTCGCTCGGGGACTCAGAATATTGCCGGGGCGGTGGGGATGGCAACCGCCATGGAGCTTGCCGTGGCAGACCGGGAGCGCTTTCGGATGGTGGTCGCAGCGATCCGGGACGACTTCGAGAAACGCGCCCTGGCCGGGATCGATGGTGCCGTGGTCAACGGGGAGGAAGCGGTCCGCACTCCCCAGCATCTCAACCTTCGGGTACCCGGTGTGCGCAACCAGGTGCTCTTGATGAGACTTGACCAGGCCGGAGTTGCAGCCTCGGCAGGGTCGGCATGTCAGTCCGGTGCGGCCAAGGTGTCTCATGTTCTCGAGTCGATGGGTCTGACGCCGGAACAGGCCCGGGAGACGGTGCGCTTCAGCTTTGGCTGGGACTCGACACCGGAAGACGGGTCTACCGCTGCCGAGATTCTCGTAGACCTGGTGGGTGAACTCCTATGAGGGCCCTGGTCGCGATGTCGGGCGGAGTGGATTCGAGTGTCGCTGCCGCCATCATGAAAGAGCAGGGGCACCAGGTGGTCGGGGTCACCCTGAAGCTTTGGTCAGGCCCCAACGGTGAGGCCCCGACAGCCGGTTGCTGCACTCTCTCCGATGCCGAGGATGCCAGACGGGTGGCGGCAACCCTGGACATCCCGTACTACGTGCTCGACTACACCGAGGAGTTCGAGGGTGGCGTGGTCGACAGGTTCGTCGCCGAGTACGCCACCGGGAGGACCCCGAATCCATGCATCGAGTGCAACCGCACCGTCAAGTTCGACCGACTACTCCGGAGTCTCGACGGATTCGATTGCGAGGTGTTGGTCACCGGTCATCACGCCCGGAATGTCGAGGTCGACGGGAACTGGCGTCTCATGCGTGGCACCGACAGGGCCAAGGACCAGTCTTATGTCCTATCCATGCTCGGGCAGGCCGAGTTGTCCCGGACCCGGCTTCCTGTGGGAGAGATGACCAAGGACGCCGTCCGTGAGATCGCCAGATCGCTCGATCTGAGGACGGCGAACAAGCCGGAGTCGATGGACATCTGTTTCGTAGGGCAGCGGGATTATCGGAGCTTCTTGAGGGGCCATGCCCCTGAGGCGTTCACCCCGGGCCCAATGGTGGACACCGCAGGGGTCGAGGTGGGCTCACATGACGGGATCGCCGGATTCACCGTGGGGCAGCGGCGTGGCTTGGGGGTAGCGGTCGGTGAGCCCAGGTACGTGGTCGAGATACAGCCCTCCACTTCGACCGTGGTGATCGGCCGACGGCGGGATCTCAGGGTCGACTCGGTCGAGATAGTCGATCTCACTTCGGTCGAGGGAGTGCCCCTCCGAGGCCGGGTGGCGGCCCAGTACCGGGCCCACGGGGATCCTGTCGGAGCGACCCTGTCCGACGGGATGCTCAGTTTCGACGAACCCCAGGAGGGGGTCGCGCCGGGTCAGACCATCGCCTTCTACGAAGGGGACGTGGTGCTCGGAGGGGGGATCATCGCCACCACTGACCGGAGCCCGGTGTGACCGAGATCGAGCAGCGCATCGAGGAGCTTCGCGCCGAGATCCGAACACATGTCTACCAATACTTCGTCCTCGACGACCCCGTGGTATCCGATGCCCAGTACGACGCCCTGGTCCGCGAGCTCAAGGCCCTCGAGGCAGCCCATCCCGAGCTTATCACCCCCGACAGCCCGACCCAACGGGTTGGCGGCCCGGTGTCCGACCTGTTCAAACCTGTCACCCATCTCCGTCCCATGTTCTCGCTGGACAACGCCGAGAGCAGGGAGAACCTCGATGCATGGGAGGCGAGGATGGTCCGACAACTCGGGTCTGCGCCCGCCGGGTATGTGTGTGAGCTGAAGATCGACGGTCTGGCGGTGGTGCTCACCTACCGGGACGGTCTCCTGGCGACCGGTGCTACCAGGGGTGACGGGACCACCGGGGAGGACGTCACCGCCAACCTGCGGACCATCAAGTCGGTGCCATTGAGGCTGTTCGGCGACGACGTGCCATCGGTGCTGGAGGTGCGGGGCGAGGTCTACATGTCGGACACCGCATTCGAAGACCTGAACAGTCGACAGCAGGAGGAAGGAAAGCCGATCTTCGCCAATCCACGCAACGCCGCCGCCGGGGCGGTCAGGCAGAAAGACCCCAACGTGACCGCCTCCCGGAACATCGATATCTGGGTCTACCAGTTGGGGCTGGTGGAAGGAGGCCCGTCCTTCGCCACCCATGCAGAGACCCTGGAGTACCTGCGGGGCCTTGGTTTGCGGACCAATCCCGCCACCAACGTTCTCCCCACCATCGAGGACGTGTACCGATATGTGAAGGCCGCCGAGGAGGGTCGTCACGCCAACGGGTATCAGACCGATGGTGTGGTGATCAAGGTCGATTCCCTGACCGAGCAGGGTGGGTTGGGGTACACCTCTAAGGCTCCCCGATGGGCGATCGCCTACAAGTTCCCACCAGAAGAGCAGGTGACCACCCTCCGGGACATCAGGATCAACATCGGACGGACCGGCGCCGCCACGCCGTATGCGGTGCTGGAGCCGGTGTTCGTCGGGGGTGCCACGGTGGGGATGGCGACACTCCACAACCAGGACCAGGTCGCTCTCAAGGACGTCCGTATCGGAGACAAGGTGATCGTCCGCCGCGCCGGTGATGTCATCCCCGAGGTGGTCGGTCCGGTTGTCGGGGTGAGGACCGGCAAGGAGAAGGTGTGGGCGATGCCCACCACATGTCCGTTCTGCGGGAATCCGATCGTCCGGGCCGAAGGTGAGGCAGTGGCCCGGTGCACAGGAGGGTTCGCTTGTCCGTCGAGAGTGAGGGAATGGTTGTCCCACTTTGCCGGGCGTGGCGGGATGGACATAGAGCATCTCGGATACAAGACGATCGACCTGCTCCTCAGCGAAGGGCTGATCTCCGACCCCGCCGACATCTTCACCTTCGATACCGGCCGTCTCCTCGAGATGCCCGGGTGGAAGGGGACATCGGTCAACAACCTGGCCGCGGCGATCGATGCCGCCAGGGACCGCCCGGTGGCGAGACTCCTCACTGCCCTGGGGATACGTCATGTCGGTGGGACGGTGGCCCGGGTCCTCACCCGTCACTTCGGGAGCCTGCCAGCCCTCATGGACGCCACCGAGGAAGAGATCGCCGAGGTCGAGGGGATCGGTCAGGTGATCGCAGGCGAGGTCAGAGCCTGGTCGAGCGACCCTGACAACCGCGCCCTGGTGGAAAAGCTCGGTGCCGCCGGAGTCAGACTGGAAGACGTCAGGGAGGAGGGCGCGGTCTCGGACCTGCTCGCCGGTCTCACCTTCGTGGTCTCGGGGACCATCGAGGGTTTCAGTCGGGAGGAGGCTGCGGCCGCCATCGAGGCCCGGGGCGGTAAGGCGGCGGGTTCGGTGTCAGGCAAGACCACGGCATTGATCGTCGGGGAGTCACCGGGCGCGTCGAAGACCAAGAAGGCCGAAGAGCTCGGGATCCCCATCATCGACGGAGAAGGATTCAGGAGACTGCTCGATGAGGGTCCGCTCGCCCTCGACTGATTATCTCGCTCACTGTCCGCAAAATATTCTTGTAACTCCTTAATCAATGCAAATCTGTCATACCGGTCATATAGATTGACGTTCATGAGGGATTTTGAAGGATTCTCCACCGATCAACTCGAGACACAGCTGTGTCACGACGAAGCAACGATCAACCAGGCCCGATCCAGACAGATGCGGGTTCTGGAGGAGTTGGACCGTCGTCAGGTGGCTTCAACGGATGGATGCCGGAGCCTGGCTGAGTGGGTGGCATGGCGTCTGGACTTGGGTCAGGACACCGCTCGTTCCCTGGTGAGGGTGGCTCATCAGAGCGCAGACAGGAACGATCTCCGTGATGCGCTGGCCGACGGTGTCTCCTTCGATCGCGTCGAGGCTCTTGGCAGGACCGCCGAGAGGGTCGGTTTGTGGGAGGGCATCGATGTCGGACGGATCCGTCGCGAGGCGGCGATCCGCTCGGGATCCAAGGGTGACGAGTTCAAGACCGGCGACGACCGGTTCCTGGTCATTCAGCCTTCGCTCGACGAGGGATGGTGGAAGCTTTGGGGCGGACTCGACGGGGTCTCGGGAGCTCTCGTCGACAAGGTCCTGACAGGCATGGCGGAGGAGATGTCGACCCGGTCCGATGGTTTCCAACCCGATCCCGCCTGGAGCAAGGCGACCGCTCTCGTCGAGCTTTGCGTTTCGGATATGCCGGTTCCGGCTCAGGTGACCATCTTCGTCGAGGCGAGTCAAGCCGCCGCTACGAATGGTCAGACCGGGGTCGTGCTCGATGCCGGGCCTGCCGTTGCCAGGGAGGCAATGGAGGCGATCCTCTGTGACTCGGTACTCGAGGTCACTGCCCGGGATGGGTCCGGGAGATACATGGACTACGGGCGACGACGGAGGACCGTGACGCCTGCCCTGCATCGAGCCCTGCTGAATAAGTACCGGGGCGCCTGTGCGGTCTTCGGATGTGATTCCCGTAACCGATTGCAGGCCCACCATGTGATCCCCTGGTCCCGGGGCGGGACCACGGATCAGGAGAACCTGATCATCCTGTGCTGGTTCCATCACCACGTTGTCATCCACGAAAGAGGTTTCGAGCCAGTTATCGGAGCCAGTGGTCGTGTCCGATTCCAGCCAGCCGATCGTCCTGTTCTCGCCCGAAGACCCTAGGGCAATACTTCCCCCGCCCAGCCAATCTCAACGAACCCGGAAGGTCCAGCTGAAGGTGCCGGGATCTGGCAGGCCGGTGCTGGTGTCCCAGCGGATCTCGATCGTCTGCTCTCCGGGTGGCCAAGCCTGAATCGTGGGGTGGCTCGGTGACGGCGCCCATCGGTAGACCCCGGTCGCCTCGACGAGGGTGGCGTCGGTGATCGGCCAGCCGTTGACGAAGATCTCCAGTCGGTAGCCGACCGGCATGTCGATCTCGAGGACACTCTGAGGCGGCACCATGTCTCCGGGCTGGGGAGATACCGATTCGATCGGGTCGGGCAGCTCGACAGGTTCTCCCTCGGGGTTGAAGGCCACGGCCAGAGCCACGGCTGCGATCGCGATCAGCGCCAGTCCGATGTAGATCAACCTGTAGGGCATAGGACAGAAACCGTAGCCGCGGCTCGGGATTGACCGAATCCGTGCGAAGCCCTTGAAACGGTCTCGTGTGTCCCGTAGATACATGCCTGTGAGTACTCCAGAAGCACGATGGCTCGGCCTGTACAATCGGCTCGGTGAAGTCCTCGGCGAAGAACATGCGGAGACGCTGGTGATCCACCTGAATGAGCTGGCGACCAAGTCCGACCTAGCCGATCTGAAGGTCGCCGTCAGCGGCCAGATCCAAGGGCTCTCGGATCGGGTCGATCGTTTGACTGAGATGGTGGCATCCCAGGGCCGGCACCAGGTTGTGGCCGTGGTCAGTTCTATGGTCGGCCTCACCGCTGTATTCACCTTGGCCATAGCCATCTTCCAATGAGATTCACATCCGATATGCCTGACCAGATCCTGATTTCTGCAGCTTTCGCCGGTGAGACCCCACTCGAGGACGCCCGCGCCGACGTCGAGGCCGCCCTCGAGGCATTGGACAAGGGCCGTCTCCGCGTCGCCGAGAAGACCACGGGGGAGTGGAAGGTCAACACCTGGGTGATGGAGGCGATCCTCCTCTACTTCCGTCTCCGTCAGATGGAGACCATCGAGGTGTCAGGTATCGAGTATCACGACAAGATTCCTCTCAAGAGGGACCTCGCCGGTCAAGGCGTGCGGGTGGTGCCTCCAGGATCGGTCCGGTACGGCGCCCACTGCGAACCGGGAGTGGTGGTAATGCCCGGCTTCGTCAACATCGGTGCGTACGTGGGGGCCGGGACCATGGTCGATACCTGGGCCACCGTCGGCTCCTGTGCCCAGGTCGGGAAGGGTGTCCATCTCTCCGGTGGCGTCGGCATCGGGGGGGTCCTCGAGCCACCCGGCTCACGGCCGGTCATCATCGAAGATGGTGCCTTCATAGGAAGCCGCTCCATCGTGGTGGAAGGGGTGATCGTGGAGGAACGCGCCGTCCTCGGCGCCAACACCGTCATCACTGCATCTACACCGATCATCGACGTGACCGGTCCCGAGCCGGTCGAGATGCGGGGTCGGGTCCCCGCCGGGTCGGTGGTAGTCCCCGGTACCAGACCGAAGCAGTTTCCGGCGGGAACCTACGACCTGTCATGCGCCCTCATCATCGGCAAACGGACCGAGGCCACCGACGAGAAGACCGGGCTCAACGACTTCCTGAGGGAACTGGGCGTCCAGCTTTGACCTGCGTCCGGAACGCCTGCCAGGGCTGACCGCCGGTACAGTCACCTCATGTCTGATCGAGATGTGATGGCGCTGGTCATGTCCGCCGAGAACCGCTGGATGCAAGGCTGGATCGCCGGCCCCACCATCGAAGGGAGACCTCTCCGACGGGGAGATCGTGCTCCCGATGTCACCCTGCTTGGAGGCGACGGTTCCGAAGTTCACCTCAGCTCCACCTGGAAGGAGAAGCCGGCACTGATCCTCCTGTGGCGACATCTCGGCTGTGGCTGTGGTCGAGCCCGGGCCAAGCGTCTGATCGACGAGATCGAGGACTACCGGGCCGAAGGACTCGAAGTCGTGGTGGTCGCACCCGGCGAGCCGGAGCGGGTCAACCGCTATGTCGAGCGCAATCGGCTCGATGTGACAGCTTTGGCCGACGGGGAGTATTTCGCGCACAAGGCATTCGGGCTCGGGCATTGGTCGGTGGAGCAGGTGCTCTATGACGCTCCCTCCGAATTCTGCGAGCACGGGGCCGAGGTCGGCGCCGCATTCCAGGCAGACCGTCGCAGTCAGGGCAACAACCTGGTGGACGACCCGTGGATGCAGTCCGGCGAATTCGTGGTCGACACTACAGGGACCATCCGGGTGGCCTATCTCTACAACTACTGCGAGGACTATCCCGACGCACGCGTGTTCCTGACCGCGGCACGTTTGGCCACCTGAGGTGGGATCCCTGGTAGACACCCTTTCCTGGCTGGTCGACATTCCGTCCCAGACCGGCAACGAGCAAGCGATTCAGAAGGCGTTGGCCGAGCGATTGTCACAGTTCGACTTGGTCGCAGTGGAGGACTCCCTGGTCGTCGGAAGCCCTGGCCCGGGCAAGGTGGCCCTGGTTGGCCACACCGACACCGTTCCTTTGCAGGGCCATGTCGGTACCAGAGTCGAAGGCGACCTACTCCATGGTCTTGGCTCTACCGACATGAAGGGCGGTCTGGCAGTGATGGTGCACCTCCTCGAGGACCTGGGGACCGATCGGGCCGTGGGGGTCTTCTACGCCGGTGAGGAGGGCCCGCTCTCGGGGAACCAGTTGGGTGCGATCCTCGATGCCGTCCCCGGTCTGCTGGAGGTCGATGCGGGGATCGTGATGGAGCCGACCGACCGTGAGATCCACTACGGGTGCCAGGGGTCGGTCAACGCCAGGGTCACTTTCGATGGTGAGGCGGCCCACTCCGCCCGTCCCTGGGTCGGTGTGAATGCGATCACCCGTGCCGGAGGGTTCCTGGAGATGATGGGTGGCCTCCAACCGGAGGTTCACCTCATCGAGGGTTTCGAGTTCAAAGAAGTCATCTCGGTGACCATGGCCAGGGGTGGGGTCGCCCCCAACATCATCCCGGCCTCATTCGAGCTCAATGTCAACTATCGGTTCTCTCCGGACCGGACCGTCGAGGAGGCCAAACAGCGTCTCGCCGAGGTGTGTGCCGGCGCCGACCGATTCGAGGTCAACGACGCCTCACCGCCCGCCTACCCTCAGTCGTCCCACCCGCTGTTCACGGCGCTGGCAGAGGCGGCCGAGGCCGCCCCGGGGCACAAGCAGGGCTGGACCGACGTCGCCCAACTCCAGGAGCGGGGCGTTCCTGCGGTCAACTTCGGGCCCGGAGACCCGCTGGTGGCCCACAAACCGGGCGAGTTCGTTCGAATCTCCGACCTCGACTGGGCCTATCAGGCCCTGAGCGCCGTTCTGGAACCCTAGACGGCGAGGGTCCCGGCGAACACCTGCCATGCGAGGGCGGACTTGGCCACCAGGCTGAGGAGTATGTAGGCCTTCTCACCGTAGAGATAGTCGGACCAGCGACCGATGCGCCGGTACTGCAACCACTGGTTGAGTGCGAACACGTTGAAGAACAGGAACAACGACACGTAGATCCCGTACACGAACCCGGGAGGGCTCAGGTCGCTGCCGGGGCTGAGCAGGTAGAGCCCAATGGCGATCCAGGGCACGATCCCGACGATGCACCCCAGCCAGAACGGTGTCAGCGATCCGCCAGGCCGCTCGTATCTCTCCTGCACCGCACCGAGGAAGATCATGGCGGCATTGACCCCGAACAGGGCGATCATCGCCGAGACATCGGTGATCCCGGTGAGGGCGGCTATGAGCAGGATCATGAGGCTCGATGACAGCGAGTATTCGACCCATCTGAAGTTGTTCCGGCGCTCCCTGAGCCCCTTCATGTAGCGGCCATAGAACGGCGGGCTGATGATCAGCCAGTGGAAGAGCGCTGACAGGCCCAGGAACAGGGCGACACCGTAGGCGAAACGAAGCTCCAGAAGTTGGGTTGGTTGCCCGGCAGGGCTACCCGGAGGCCCGGTCAGATAGGTGGCGGTGATCGGGGTGGCGAAGTCGTTCGCCAGGAACAACACGACCGCGGCTTGGGCGGCATGTAGGAAACCCATGGCCAGGTTGTACCAACGGAGACGGGTTGTGGGCGCGACGGTTCGGTTCATGTGCGTGATTCGTAGCAGAACCACGGGACGGATGACCAGACCGGCACCTTGCCGCTCGTCGTACAATCCCACGATGCCCGTCGACATCGACATCGCCCATGTCGCCCGTCTCGCCCGTCTCGACCTGACTGACGAGGAGCTGGAGATGTACCGCGACCAGCTCGGTTTGATCCTCGACCATGCCGCCAGGGTCCAGGAACTGGAGGGTGACCCGCTCGTGGAAGGCGCTCACAACCTCGGTCTGGAGAGTGTCTACCGCGACGACGTGGTCCGGCCGTCGCTCGACCGCGACGAGGTCTTCGCGGTCGCACCTGAAGTCCGCGATGGGTATTTCGTGACCCCACCGGCCCTCGAAACATGAGCACACCCACCATCGCAGAAGCGGGTCGGATGCTCCGTGCCGGTCAGATCACCGCAGTCGAGCTCACCGAGCAGACCCTCGGCGTCGCCCATCTGACCGAATCCCAGATCCACGCCTATCTCACCATCGACCGGGACAAGGCCCTGGAGGCAGCTGGCCAGGCCGACGCCGACCTCGCCGACGGCATCGACCGGGGCCCCATGCACGGGGTCCCCGTCGCATTGAAGGACAACATGTGCACCAGGGGGATGGAGACCACGGCCTCCTCGCAGATACTCGCCGGGTGGGTACCTCCCTACGACGCCACGGTGGTGGCCCGTTTGCGGGAGGCGGGTGCGGTGATCATCGGCAAGACCAATCTCGACGAGTTCGCCATGGGCTCGTCGACTGAGAACAGTGCCTACGGGACCACGTACAACCCGTGGGACATCAGTCGGATCCCCGGTGGCTCCTCGGGCGGCTCAGCAGCAGCCGTCTCGGTGGGGTCGGCCTTGGGAGCCCTAGGTTCGGACACCGGGGGATCGATCCGACAGCCGGCATCTTTGACCGGGATCGTCGGACTCAAACCGACCTATGGCTCGGTGAGCAGATACGGGTTGATCGCCTTCGCCTCGTCGCTCGACCAGATCGGCCCGCTGACCAGGACCGTCGAGGACAACGCCCTCATGCTCGAGTCCATCTGGGGCCACGACCCGATGGATGCGACCTCCTATCCGGGTGTCTATCCGGAGGTCCGAGCCGACCTGGACAAAGGTGTAGAGGGGCTGAGGGTCGGTGTGGTCAAAGAGTTCGCCGGAGAGGGCTACGAACCGGATGTCGAGTCGGCTGTGACCGGGATGGTCGACCGTCTGCGTCAGGCCGGGGCTGAGATCGTCGAGGTCTCGCTGCCCTCCTTCAAACTCGCCCTATCCGCCTACTACCTGATCGCCCCCGCCGAGGCTTCGGCAAACCTGGCCCGATTCGACGGGATCAGATACGGGCTCAGAGTTCCGGGCGACACCACCGAAGCACTGATGGCGAGGACCCGGGCCGAAGGGTTCGGGCCCGAAGTGACAAGGAGGATCCTCCTCGGGACCTATGCCCTCTCCGCCGGCTACTACGACGCCTTCTACGGGCAGGCCCAGAAGGTCCGGGCAGCCATCGTGGCCGAACTGGCAGCGGTCTATCGCGACGTCGACGTGTTGGTGTCGCCGACCAGTCCGACAGTCGCCTTCGAAGCCGGTGCCAGGACCGCCGACCCCCTTGCCATGTACCTATCAGACATCTGCACTATTCCCGCCGACCTCTCAGGAGACCCCGCCATATCAGTCCCGATCGGTCTCGACCGTCAGGGGCTTCCCATCGGCTTTCAGGTGATGGCCCCGTCACTCGGGGAACGGATGCTGTTTCAGGTAGCCGCCGAAGTGGAACGTCTTGCCGGGTTCAAGGCCCGGCCCGAGATCGAGGTGGTGGCCCGATGACCGGCCGCGACGGGTGGGAGCCGGTGATCGGGATCGAGGTCCATGTCGAGCTGAACACAGAATCCAAGATGTTCTGCGGGTGCGCCGTCGACTTCGGTGCCGCCTCCAACACCCTGACTTGTCCGGTGTGCCTGGCCCTCCCCGGGGCACTTCCTGTGCCTAACCGGAAGGCGATCGAACACATCATGGCGATCGGTCTCGCCCTCAACTGTGAGGTGTCGCCACGTTCGGTGTTCCACCGGAAGAACTACTTCTACGCCGACCTCCCCAAGAATTACCAGATCTCCCAGTTCGACGTCCCGGTGTGCACCGGTGGTCATCTCGAAGTCGAGGTCGAAGGTGAGGTTCGGACGATCGGGATCGAACGCGCCCACATGGAGGAGGACACCGGGAAGTCGAGCCATGTCGGAGAGGGTGGACGGATCCACGACGCCTCGGCAACACTTCTCGACTTCAACCGCTCGGGTGTTCCCCTGGTCGAGATCGTTTCCAAGCCAGACATCAGAAGTGCCGCCGAGGCCCGCGCTTACGCCCAGGAGCTACGGGCGGTGGTGGCCGAACTGGGTGTTTCCGACGCCCGTCTCGAAGAGGGGTCGCTCCGATTCGACGCCAATGTCTCAGTACGTCCCTCCGGCACCGAAGCATTGGGGACCAAGGTCGAGATCAAGAACATGAACTCCTTCCGATCGCTGGAACGGGCCATCGAGTTCGAGATCGACCGTCAGATCGGGGTGCTCGACTCCGGTGGTGGGATTACCCAGGAGACCCGTCACTGGGATGAGGAGAGCGGTGTGACCAGGTCGATGAGGACCAAGGAAGGGTCCTCGGATTATCGCTATTTCACCGAACCCGATCTAGTGCCCATGGTTTTCGACAGCGATTGGGTGGATAAGGTCCGTTCCGGCCTCCCCGAGTTGCCTGCTTCGCGGAGAGCGCGATATGGGACCCTGGGGCTGGACACCGCCCAGTCCGGGGTCCTGTCGGCGATGGTTCCATCCCTGCGACAGCTGTTCGATGAATCAGTGGCCGCCGGCGGTCCTTCAGGTCCAGTGGCCAACTGGGTCACCGGTGAGATAGCCGGGTACTTGAAGCGAACTGGATCGGAAACCCCCCAGGTCACCGGCTCCCAGTTGGCTGAGTTGGTAGCCATGGCTGAGCAGGGCGATCTCTCGTCGTCCGCAGCCAAGGAAGTCCTGGAAGGCGTCCTATCGGGTGAAGGCGATCCGCGTCAGGTGGCAGAGGCCCGCGATCTGATCCAGGTGTCCGACAAGGGCGTCCTTGCTGAGGCGGTGGCGAGGGTTCTCGACGCCAACCCTGAGGCCGTGGAGGGTTTCCGGAACGGCGAAGGAAAGGTACTTGGCTACCTCGTCGGTCAGGTCATGAGGGAGACGAAGGGGAGGGCCGACCCCCGGCTCGTGAACGAGATCCTGAGGGAGACGATCACCGGTTAGTCCTCGCCCGGACACACCACCCGGTTACCTTGTCAGGATGTCGCGCCACACCAAGATCATCGCCACTCTGGGGCCTGCGGTCGCCAGTCTCGAAGGTGTGATCGGCCTGGTCGAGGCAGGAATGGACGTGGCCCGCCTCAACTTCTCACACGGCACGCATGACGAACTGACCGATCTGTACCACTGGGTGAGGGATGCCTCCAGCAAGGTTGGGCGACCCGTAGCCGTGATGCAGGACATTCAAGGCCCGAAGCTCCGGGTGGGGGTTTTCCCTGACGGGGAGATCTCCCTGACCAGGGGCATGGAGGTCGACCTGGTCCCACCTGACACCTGGGAAGGAGGGCCCTCGGTGATTCCGATCGGCTACGAGCGACTGCTCGACGACGTGAAGCCCGGTCATCGAGTCCTCTTGGCCGACGGTCTCATCGTCCTGGAGGTCACAGAGAGAGCCGAGTCTTCGTTGCGGGCACGGGTGTTGGTCCCGGGAACACTCGGTGATCACAAGGGTGTTTCGGTGCCTGACAGTCGGCTTTCGACGAGCAACGTGACTGTCAAGGACGAGGCCGACCTGGAACTGGGCCGTGAACTCGGGGTCGACTTCGTGGCAGCATCTTTTGTCCGGACCAGAGACGACGTGGAGGCGGTGAAGGCCCTGGCCGGCTCGGCCCCGATCATCGCCAAGATCGAACTTGCCCGGGCCCTGGAGAACCTCGATGAGGTGATCGCCTCGTCCTATGGGGTGATGGTCGCCAGGGGAGATCTGGGAGTCCAGGTCCCGTTAGAACGTCTCCCGCTGGTTCAGGCTGACATCCTGTCGAGGGGCAATGCCGCGGGACGGATCACCATCACCGCCACCGAGATGCTCGAGTCGATGACCCACAGTCCACGTCCGACCCGGGCGGAAGTGACCGACGTGGCCACCGCAGTCATGGGTGGGACCGACGCAGTGATGCTCTCCGGTGAGACCGCGGTTGGCCTCTATCCGGAGGAGACCGTGAGGGCGATGGCCAGGATCTGCCAGACGGTCGAAGAGGGAACTCTGGCCCAGCGGGGCGATCACCCGGTCGAGTTCGTGTTCGACGACAACTACGTGGCCTCGGCAGTGGCGCAGGCCGCCACCCAGATCGCGATGAATGTCGACGCCAGCTTGATTGTTGCCTTCACCGAGAGTGGGAACACGGCACGACTCATCTCCAAGTACCGGCCCGAGCAGAGAGTCGTGGCCTTCACCCATGAAGTGGGGACATTGCGTCGCATGGCCATGCTCTGGGGGGTCACCCCCAGGGAATTCAAGCGGAGCGAGTCGACCGACGAGGAGATGGCCGTGGCCTCGGAGACACTGGCATCCGAAGGTGAAGTGGGACCGGGGGAGCGTTTGGTGATGGTTGCCGGGGTGCCACCCAACGTCCAAGCTTCCACGAACCTGGTCAAGGTTCACCGGGTGGGTGACCCGTTGGGCCATCTCGGGGGTTGAGTTACGATCCACCCATGGGTCAGACAGTCCAGATCAAGAGTTCGGTGGCCGTCGGGGATGTCCTCGTCCTCGACACCGACCGCAGCTTCACCGGCCAGGATGGTGAATCTGCCGCTCCGGGGGTTCCTGGCGGGGGTGTTCCGGGGATTCTCTCCGCCGAGCTGTTTGGTCTCGGGATAGGCATCGACCACGTTTTTGTTCAGCAGAACGCGGTGACGGTCCGTCGACCGGGGGGTTGGGACGCCGAATCGGCCGAAAGGGTCGTCGGTGTCACGGCCTCGTTCCTCCGCTTCTACGACGAAGAGGAGTAGTCCCCGCAAGGTCAGCCGCCTTCGCCCTCCTCGGGGATCGTGGTGGTGGTGGTGGTGGTAGTGGTCGTGGTAGTGGGACAGGTGTGTTCCTGCCCGGGGACCATGCACGGATGGACGACATAGATCGCCCTCTGTGCGACATATCTGACCAGCCACTCGCGATAACCAACTTGCTCTCCGCCCCTGGTGATCCGACGGCTGACGGTGACACTCCAACCGGTTCGTTCCGATTGCTTGACGGTCGTCTGGCCTACGGCATGTGTCGCGTCGGTCTCATAGATCGGGGGTTGGGGTTCAACCAGGTTGAAGCGCTCCGAGACTTTGCCTTCTATGTGACGGGCGTTGGGCCCACCGGCGGCAACCACATTCATACGGGTGGTGCCACCTCTCTGCTCGCCCTTGACGATCCGACCGTCATTGTCCCCGAAGATACGTACGGTCACCGAGGTCCCCGTGTGGAGAGTGTGGATGAGGATGTGCTTGTCTGTGTTGTTCCGGAAGATGAGCTCGGGGCCACCCCAGTTCACCGTGGCTTCGATCCCTTCCGGGTAGCGGCTGAACCACTGTGTGTGCGGTCTGTGGTCGACGTCGTCGTAACCGCCCCAGAAGACGGCGTTGTAGAGGGTGGTGGCGAACTGGCTGACGCCCCCGCCGATGGTGTCGACCAGTTGGAACTGGATGATGGTCCCGGCGGGCAGGTATCCCTTGGCCTCGGTTCTCGGCCCCACGTACGCATTGAGGTCGAAAGTTCCCCCCGGTGTCACGACGGCCATGCTCACCTCGTCGGCCATGAGACGAATGTTGACCACCCGGTTCTGGCAGCAGTCGTAGTAGGTGGTGAAGGAACTCACCAGGTGTCTGATGCCCATGTTCTCAAGGTGGGCGGTGGTCACCTGAGGATCGGAGTGCTCGACGATGGGAAGATCACCTCTCTGCCCACCCGCACTAGCCACCCGCAACAGTTCCTCGGCGGCGATGATCTCGTCGATGCGCGTGCCACGACGTCCGGAGATGATGGAAATCTGGTCTCCCTCGATCCTGAACCGGGCATTGACCGGTGCCGCCTCGTACTGTGACCTCACAGGGGTCAGGAAGGTGTCGATTACGCCAGGGTCGAAGCGATGCTCGACCCTGGGAGCATCGTCGACGACAGTGGTCGCCACGTAAGCTTCCACCAACTGAGTCGGGGTGATAGTCACCGCGCTGTCACCATTGACCAGCGAGATTGGGTTGGCGGTGAGCGCCTCGGCCTGGGCCAGGGCCTGATCGATGTCCCCCGCGGTGAGTCGTGGGATGACCACCGAGGTGGGGACGTTGGCCATGACCGGTTCAATCGCAAGCAGATTCTCCTCCACGGTGCGCCGCGCCAGATTCCGGTCGACTGCCGTACCCGTTCTCGGATGGACGGCCACCAGTTGACCTTCGACCACCTCGACCGTCCCGTGATGGCCGGGATTGGCCAGCACGCGTTCGTCCCAATCGTCGAAGATGACGCCCATGGCTGTGGGATCAGTCGACCCGGTCAGACTGATGTGCTCGGTCTTGAAAATACGGGTGAACCACCATAGGAATTGGTTAGGGGTATTGCCCTCTCGTCCCATCGCCATCGCACGTCCGAGGAGTTCGGGGACGTCCAACGTGAATCCGGTCTCCGCTCCGAGCAATTCCACGGCTTGACCATCGATGTTGAAGTTGACCCGTCTGGACTGGCGAAGCTGCTGAATGTCGAGGATCGCGGTTCGAGCCTCAGCCTCGGTGAGTCCGCCGAGGGCCACACCCGCCACTTCGACATTTCCGAGGACCTGGCCTTGCGACACCCATCGGGTCAGCCCGAACAGCGAAAAGAGCAGCACAAAGGTCGCGGCCACGATGAGCAGGGACGCGACTAAAGGGTGCGTGGGGAGTTGGAGGTCCTTTTTCATTTCAACGACATGGCCGGTAAGAGGTCGCCCTTCCCCGCCCGGGATGGCAATGGTACCGCCTATCTGGAGACATCCGTAAGCTCATCGACGTGGCTGTTGTGCTTCCCCCTGTGGTCCCCGGTGAGCCGCTTCGCATATCTGGTTCGACGTTCGTGGCTTGGAAAAAGTGCCCGGAGACCGCAAATGCACGCTTTCGTGGCTTATACGGGCCTGATTCCCGCCCCGCATTCGTAGGTGGCCTTGCCCACAAGCTCTTCAGCCGGCACTTCAGCGGGGGGCCGATCGCCGATGATGAGTTCGCCCAGGCGTGTAGGGAGGAGATCGGGAAGTCCAACCTGAATCACAAGATGGGCGGTCTGGGAATCAACATGTCGGCTCTGAACGGCATCATCGAAGAGGTCCGATCCCTCTATCAGAGATTCATCAGATTCCCCGGCGAAGGATTCGAGACCGCAGAGCTCGAACTTGCCCACGATGCGGGTGGCGGCTTGACCCTGATAGGCACAGTCGACGCCGTCTTCCGTGAAGAGCTAGAGGGCAGCCGATTGGTCGACTGGAAGACGGGCTCGAGTCTCGAGGACGTCGATGACCAATTGAGCTTCTACGCCTTGCTTTGGGTGTTGGAGAGAGGTGAGATGCCGGCGTTGCTCGAAGCGGTATCGGTATCCACCGGGGAGAGCCATCGGGCCCGGCCCTCCGAAGTCGACATCCAGCGGATTGCCGACGAAGTTGCGGCGATGGCTTCCGAGCTCCGGACGGCCTGGCTGGTCCAAGCCGGGGTGGAGCGAAGGGCTGGACCCTGGTGTCGCTACTGCCCGGTATTGGCAGAGTGCCCGGAAGGTCAGGCTGTGGAGGCCATCCTGGCCTGAACCGCCTCCCGGAAGATTTGGAACAGGTTGCGGTGCTCCCCATCCATGCGCTCTGGATGCCATTGCACACCCAGCGCCCACCAGTCACCCCGGCATCGGGCCGCTTCGATGAGACCGTCATCGGCTACGGCTTCGACGATGAGGTCGGGTGCGAGATCCTCCACACCTTGGTGGTGGAGGGTGTTGACCTTCGCCTCGTCGATCCCGTAGGCCCTGGCAACGATCGAGTCGTTCTGGAACCGGACCACATGTCGCCTCTCCTCCCAGATCGAGGGGTCGGTCCCCGAGATGAACGGCTCGTGGGTCTCGCCCTCACCGGTTATCTCCTGGGTGAGGGTGCCTCCCAGGGCGACGTTGAGGATCTGGAGTCCCCGACATATCCCGAGCACCGGCTTGCCCTGTTCCCGGGCCGCCTTTATCAGTGCGATCTCGAAGAGGTCGACATCGGTGCTGGAGTGTTTGCTGGCCGAGTTCTCCTCGCCGTATGTCTCCGGATCGACATCGTCGCCACCGGACAGGAGCAGCCCGTCGACAGCGGTGATGAGACGTTCGGCGTCTTCCGGCGACTGACCTCCCGGAAACATCACGGGGGTCATGCCGGCTTCGATGATCGAGTCGGCGTAGAAGGTGGCCAGGGTGTGGAGACGGTCCGGACCATAAAAGGTGTCGAGGGTCCTCCTCCAGGCGGTCACACCAACCAATGGTCTTGTCATTCCACTTCCGATTCGTAGTGTTTCGCGCTCCGGGGCGTTCTGATGCCACGGTACTCCCAGTCACCTCCGAAGGCCGTGGAGACCACCTCTTCGGATTCTGTCGGTTGAGCACCTATATCGGTACTCACCTCGAAGTCGCCTTCGATGATTGTATTGGTCAGAGCACCCAAACCTTCGACCTCGACGGACACCACATCACCAGGCTCAACCGGTCTGGAACCAGCGGGGGTGCCGCTGAGGATGATGTCTCCTGGCAGGAGAGTGATGGTCCGGGCCAGATCGGCCACCAGATAGTGCATGTCCCACTTCATCTCGGAGGTGTTCCCCTCCTGATGCACTTGACCGTTGACCAGGGTACGGATGGACTTGCCCCTGAAGTCCCAGTCGGTGACTAATCCCGGTCCGATGGGACAAAGAGTGTCCGATCCCTTGACCCGCAACATCGAGCCGGCGTCGGTGTCCCTGAAGTCGTGGAGCCCGTAGTCGTTGGCGATGGTGTATCCGGCGATGTAGTCAGTGGCTTGATCCGTGGAGATGTTGAAGGCCGGTCTCCCGATCACGATCGCGATCTCGCCCTCGTAGTTGAGGTATCGGCAGCCCAAGGGCCGGATCACGTCTCCGTTGTGTGCGTTGAGGGCCGTCGTCGGTTTTTGGAAATAGGTGGGGGCGGTGGGCAGCTTGGTCATGAACTCCTCGACCCGGCTCCGGTAATTGAGATGGACACAGAGGATCTTCGAAGGCTCCACCGGTGGCAGGTGGACCGCGGTGTCTAAGGAGACAGAGGCTCCTTCCGCCGTCAGCAGCTGGTCTCCTTCCCGTCTCACTATGGTCGGGGACCCGTCGAGAAGTATCCGCCGCGTCTCGGTCATGGCATCAAGGTAAACATAGATTTGACTCTGGATGCGAGTTTGGAGCGTCTCACGGTCTGAACGACTCGAGCACCTTATAACCGTCACTATCAGCGGTTACCAGTACCACCCGGTTCTCGAAGACATGCATCCCATAGATCTGCCGGTCGTCAAATACCGCGAGATCCTGGACCGTCCAATCGGTCAGGTCCGGTGTGAAGAGCAGTGCTCGCTGTTCGCTGCCAGGCTGCCACTGCCATTCGGAAGGCTCGTCACGATTGACCGCCCTCAATTCTTCGGCCGTCACGACGATCAAGACAGCCTCGTCGGCTGGGGCCATGAAGGTCAGAGTTCCGGAGTCGAGGTCTATGAAGCGGGCGAAAGTGTGCGGAGTCCACGGTTCCAGAGATACGACGACTTCGCCTTGGCGACGAACGACGAGCAACTGGTCCTCGACCCACAATTCCACGGTTCCTTCCCGCTTGACGAGGATCGGAGCAGGGGGGCGGTTATCGGATCCTCGCTTGGCCGTGTGATGAGTATGGCTAGCCCATACGGCCCGGCCGCCATCGTGTACCGCTCCGGAGTGTCGCCTTGAGCGGGAACGAACCGTCGGTCCGGGCCATCGATGGTTTCCCAATTGGACCCGTCGCTCGAGATAACGATATGGCCGATGTTCCAGGAGAAGGCAACGATCGTGTTGCCCCAACTGATAGGTCGGTTCACTGTTCGGGTGGTGGGTATCCGCTTCCAGTGCACTCCGTCGGTGGTCGTCAGGAATCCGTTCTGTCCCAGAGCCCAGAGGCCTCCGCTAGGCCCAATGAAGGTCTCGCCGAGGTAGAGAGGAAGGTCTAACACATGGGTGGACCAATCCGTACCATCGTGGGAGGCCCAGATGACCGCTATCTCTGGATCGTCTCCGTTCGTGTACTCGCTCGCGTCTAGTCCCAGTTGTTGCGCTGTCGACCAACCGAGTACCAAACCGAACGGCCCGAATGCGTTGAATCGGACTTCCGGTCCCGCCACTTCCCAGTAGAAGAACTCGAGTAGGTCCCCGAACCTCTCTTTCATGACACCCTCGGCCTGCCTATACAGCGAGTCGTGGTTGTCGCCAGCTCTCATCTGGCCGTGGACGGTGATCAGGTCATTGGACGCTTGCGCGGCTATATGGCTCAGTTGCAGGTTGTCGATTCCGTCCGTGGGGAGTGCAGTCTTGTCCCAGGTGATCCCGTCGGTAGATCTCCATACCACCGGTGCCCCGGATTCCACTTCTGATCCGACTGCCAGCAGTCCGAACCAGGTTTCGATGAACGACTGCACGTAGTGGTCGGAATCGATGACGGTCAGACCCCAATACCTCGGGTCGCTTGACCACAGCTCGACACCCTGACCGAATGTCCCGTGTCCGTAGACAAGAGTCCGGCCATCCATGTCATGCACGGCGATCGGCGGGTGTTCGAGTTCTACAACCTGGAGCCATTGGAACGGGACACCCTGCTCCGGAAAGGGCGACGTCGTGGTTGGTGCCCTGAGGATTGTGGTGCTTGTCGTGGATGGTTCCGGTTCGGCGGACGGCGGGGGAGGTGTGGTGAGACGCCCCAGTATGAACACGGCGGAGACGATCAGGATCAGCGCACCCAATGTGCCGAGGAGGCGAAGACTTCTACCCGAGTTGCCGTCGTGGGGGTCAGGAGTTTCAGGAAAGACCATATGGTTTCAGGGAATCCTCGCCGTCAGGATCTTGCCCTGATCGTTCCGGGGCTGGTATCGGCCGTGAGAGTGTGAACCGGTCACGAGGTAGACCCGGTCACCGATGACAGCGAGCTGCGCTACCCAGGCTCCCCTGGTGAGGGCAGATATGTCCTGGATCGTCCAGGTCTCACCATCGGTGCTGTGGAGGAAGGCCTGAGTCATGGACGCCGGGGTCACCGCCGAAGTTGGGCGAACATCGACGGCAGCCAGTTCGGCTTGTCCGAATCTGATCAGCTCAGAGCCGACGGTGTCCAGGAAGACAATCGAGTGGTCATCGGGGTCGATTTCGACGCGGGAGTGTGGGTGGGAGTAGTAGCGGCTCACGGTGATATCAGCATCAGGCCCCAACAGCCGGATGCTGTGTCTCGTGACTTCGAGGTCGAAGCCATCCTTGTGCAGGGTCCTGGCCGGCTCCTCGGGTTGAAGGCCGAGCGCCAGCCCGAACCAATGCACCGCCATGACTATGTCGTTGGGCCCTGTGTCCCAGGCCTGAACGGCCCAATTGTCACTGGACTCGAGGTCCAGGATCGTGGCGAAGTCGAAGATCTCATCCCACTCCCGAAGATCCTCGGACACGACCAATGTGGGACTTCCCTGAGCGTCGAAGGGGAGTGCCAGGTGTGCACCTGACCAGGGCTGGGCGACCATCAGGTGGAAATACATCCCTCCTGGCCTGGTGAGGCTTCGATCCTGCAGGCGCCCCCACCCGGAGCCCTCCCCATGGTACTGGTAGACGACGGGGCCGTCCGACTCGTAGACGAGTCCCCAGATCGCGCCCTCCGGAGAGGTGACCAGGTTGCTCATTCGCACCCCGACCCGGATCAACTCCTCCAGGTCGGTCATCTCCCAGCTGACCCCATCGCCGGTCCTCAAGACGTAAGAACGGGACTGGACATTGGCTGGGATGTCGTCTCTGATCACTCCGAGGTGAATGCCGAGGACACCAAACACCCCGTGGTACCGGGGCGACAGGTACAAGAGCGAGACGGCAGCATTGCCATGTTGCTCGATGGCCTCCCGTCTGGCACGACCCAAGCCGTCCTCGACCCAGGTCGAAGCCAGCAAGATGGTGGTCTCGCCGTGACTATGCGACTCGTAGACGTGGAGGGGTTGCCCGGACGGGTCCCGCAAGTCGAGACGGCCCCACTCCCGCCCGTCATCAGAAGCCCACGTCGAGGGCTCACCTGTGGCTACGTCCGTTCCCAGCGCGATCAGACCGAACGAAGTGTTCTCCACCGCGTGAATTCTGTTTCCACTCGGGATGACCCTGGCCGACAACGCGGCGGGGGTCTGTCCGGGATCCCAAAGGAACAGACCACCGTACCGGGCGGGGTTATCGAGCAAGATCTGGCCGTGGTCACCGGACGGGGTCGCGGACGGAGCCGTGAATACCAATGCCTCACCTTCGACCTCAACGATGGCGACCGGGCTGTGGTCACCGATGTTGGCCACGGTCTCCCAAAGCAGCGGATGTCCCTGCTCGGTGAAGTGTTCTACGACCTCCGGCTCGCTAAGGACGGTTGTCGTAGTCGGATCAGGAATCATGACGGCGTCCGACGGGTCGAATGGATCCGGGGGCGATGTGAACCGGCCAAGGACCAGAGCCATGGTCACACTGACCAGGGCAACGGCGCTCAAAGCGGGGAGCCGGTAGCTCGTGGGACGTTCCCGTTCGGGGGTGTCCGGCAGGACCATTGTCTGGTGAAACGTAGTCGCTCGGTACTTCTGTTCCTCACTCCGCCCCTGGAAGGTGCTGCCACCGCTAAGTTCCACAACCAGCGATGACACCAAGCCTTCTCGACCGGGTGCCCGATCCCTTGGACACAGACATCACGTCTCATGACACTTACCTCAGTGGGTTTCCCCACACCGTGTTCCAGGAGATGAGGGACAACGATCCGGTCGCCTGGGTGGAAGAGTCGGACGGCTCCGGTTTCTGGGCGGTCACCAAGCACGCCGACGTGATCGAGGTGAGTCGTGACTATCACCGTTTCACAGCTGCCCGCGGGATCCGTATGGAGGAGATGGAGGCCGACGAGTTGGAGGCCCGCCGCACCATGATGGAGCTGGATCCCCCTGAACACACCCGTCTCCGGCGTCTCGTCCAGCCCGGCTTCACCCCAAAAGTGGTCGCAACATACGAGAACGCTTTCAGGGCCCTCACCGGACAGGTCCTCGACAAGGTCCTCGAGATGCGTCAGTTCGACTTCGTGACCGAGATCGCCAGGGAGTTGCCGATACGGATGCTGTGCCGGTTGCTCGGTGTCCCCGAGGCCGATGCCGGGCGGATGGTGGCCTGGGGCGACCAGATGATCTCCAACGCCGATCCGGAGTACACCCCCGTCATCATCGACAAGGTCGACTCCGAGGAGTATCGCCTCCTCCCATTCCGGTCTCCGGCAGCCCTCGAGGTCTTCCGTTACGCCGAGGAGATCGCCATCGAACGCAGGGGCGATCCGAGGGACGACATTCTCACTGTCCTCCTCACTGCCGAGCCTGACGGGGAGCCGCTCACCGACCTCGAGTTCAAGAACTTCTTCACCCTGATGATGGTGGCGGGCAACGAGACCACCAGACACACCATCAGCTACGCCCTGATGTTCCTCCAGGACTTCGCCGACCAACAAGAACTGCTGCGAAGCTGCCTGAGAGACGAGTTCACCCCTTCGGGGCTCACGCCCCCCTCGCCCTCGCCTGCGGCTGCGGGCGGTCCCCCCACTCGTGGGGGGACACTGGAGCGGGCGACCGAGGAGATCCTCCGGGCCTCGGGGGTGACCATGCACTTCAGACGCACCGCCTCAGAAGACACGCAAGTGCGAGGGATACCGATCGCCAAGGGAGACAAGGTGGTCCTCTGGTACACCTCAGCGAACTACGACGGGGAGGTGTTCAAGGACCCCTACGTCCTCGACCTCCGTCGTGACCCGAACCCGCACGTCACCTTTGGGACCGGTCGACACGTCTGCCTCGGCGCCGCCCTTGCCAGACTCGAAGTGAGGGTCTTTCTCGAGGAGTTCTTCTCGAGAGTGGCGGAATACCACGTGGGGCCCCCCGACCGTCTCCGCTCCAACTTCATCCGGGGTGTCAAACACCTCGAGATCGAGATCGGCTGAAGGACCTCAGCCGATCAGCGTCTTCTCGATGATGTCGATGGTGTGGTCGACATGCTCACGGGTGGTGCGTCTGTTGAGGATGGCCAAGCGGAGGACGAAACGACCATCCACCATGGTGTGGCTCATGTGTGCGGTTCGATCAGCGTTCACCGCTTCCATGGCCGTCCGCCCGGCATCGTCGTCTTCGAACATGAAGGCGACCACCGAGAGGTCGGGTCTGTAGATGGTGATGGTCCCGATCCCGCTCAGCCGTTGATAGGCGTGTTCGGCCAGATCGAGTGACCTGTCGAGGGCATCGCGGAACGGCGCCACACCGTGGAGCTGTAGGGGCAGCCACACGGAGAGACCACGGAAGGGCCGGCTCAGCTCAGGTCCCAGAGATGCGATGTCCCTCACTCCCTGATAGCTGTCCTCGGCTCTCAGATAGGCGCCTCTGCCCTGATGTGCGTCGACCAGAGAGGCCTCATCCCGGACGACGAGCGCTCCGACCCCGAAAGGTATCGACAGGCCCTTGTGGGGGTCGAGGGCTATGGAGTCAGCACGGCCTATGCCGGTCAGCCGGTCTCTACCCCTTTCCGTCAACTGGAAGAACCCTCCGTACGCGGCGTCGACATGGAGCCAAAGATCCTCATCCGCCACAACATCGGCGATCTGGTCGAGATGGTCGACCGTACCGGTATCGGTGGTCCCGGCGGAGCCCACCACCAGGAAAGGGCGCTTGCCCTCGTCCCTGTCGGCCCTGACCCGGGTACGGAGGGCTTCCGGGTCGAGACGGAGACGATCGTCGACATCGATCGCCACGATCTGGTCGGTCCTGAAGCCAGCGAGTCGGGCCGACTTGGCGACGGAATGGTGGGTGTGAGGACTCACATAAATCACTCCCTCACCGAAGTCATCACCGATCCGGGCGGTCCGGGCCGCCACCATGGCGGTGAAGTTGGCCATGGAGCCTCCTGAAAGAAGAAGCCCGGAGGAGTCCGGGCCGAGATCGAAGAGTGAAGCCATCCAGTTCACGACACCGTGCTCGATGGCGCTGAAACCGGGAGCCGCCCCGGCTACGCCGGTATATCGGTTGAGGGCTGCGGCGAGGAAGTCTCCAAGGGCGGCCGAATAGAGCCCACCGTTGGGGATGTAAGACATGTGCCCCCCCGAAGGGTGAATGATCCCTGCCCGTCCCGCCATGTCCAGATCGCCGAGGATCGACTCCAGGTCTCGTCCCGACTCACCGGGAGCCGTCTGGAGACCGAAGAGGTCCCCTTCTTGCAGGTCGACACCGGAAGCATCCATATAGGGAATCCCGTCGAACCAGGACTCGAGGAACCGGGCCACCACCCCGGTCCATTCTTCGCGTGTTGCCCCATCGGGATCGAGGTGGTCGGTCATCGAACTCCAAGGTAATCGTCTCCGCTCTACGATCGGAACAACAATTCGAGGAGGGATGTGAAATACGATCGTCTGCGGTTGCTCTGGCCCGATCATCTCGGTCTGGCGCGGGGAAAATACCTGACCAAAGACAAGGCTGAGAAGGGGACCGCCCACTGCATCTCACTGTTCACCCTCGGATTCGACCGTGAGATGATCCCCCACGATGGCGGTCTCTTCTGGCAGGGTCTGCCGGATTGTGAGGCCAGGTTCGATCCGGCCGCGGTCCGGCCCGGGTGGGAGAAGGGCACCGCAGTGGTCGTTCCCGACATCGAACGAAACCATCGTCCGGTACGGCTCGCTCCGCGGCAGGTGCTGGCAGAGGCCATCGAGAAGTGGAAGTCTCACGGGTACCAACCCATGGTCGGCATCGAACTCGAGGGTTTTCTCTTCGAACCCGACGACCAGGGTGGGTGGAGACCGATCACGACACCCGGTGCATACGTGTACGGGACCGGGATGTCGGTCGACCCCACAGGGGTCATCGACGAGATCATGGAAACATCCGATCGGGTGGGGATCCCCCTGGAATCGGTCAACAGCGAGTATGACAACGGCCAGTTCGAACTCACCCTCGCTTACACCGATGCGATGAGGGCGGCCGACGATGCCTTCCTCTTCAAGGTCATGGCCAGGGAGATCGCAGCAAAGAAAGGTCTCCGCCTCACCTTCCTAGGCAAACCGATCAACGGTCGGGGAGGTTCTGGGTTTCATGTCAACCTGTCGATGCGTGACGGAGATGGTCACAACGTCTTCAGTGACGAGAGTGCTGAGGACGGTCTCAGCGAGCTGGCCAAGGCCAACATCGCCGGGATGATGAAGCATCATGTCGGGATGGCCGCGGTCCTGGCCCCAACAGTCAACGCATACAAGCGTCTACAGCCCGGCTCTTTGTGCGGTTACTGGGCCAACTGGGGTTACGACCATCGTGGGGTGACGGTCAGGATCCCCCCGGCGCGCGGAGAAGGCACCCGACTCGAGCATCGGCTAGCCGACGGGTCGGTGACACCACATCAAGGCATCGCAGCGGTCCTTACCGCCGGTCTGCTCGGTCATGAGAAGGGCTACGAGTTGCCTCCGGTCGAGGTCCTCGACTGCATCGAGAAGGCGGGGACCGATATCGTCGCCCCGACCTCACTGTCCCATGCGCTCGACGAACTGGTGGCCGACCAGACCTTCGTGGAGGCCTTCGGCGCCGAATTCATCGACGGCTTCGTCACGGTGAAGCGGGCCGAATGGGACCGTTACCAGCGCTGGACCACAGACTGGGAATTCAACGAGTACTTCCCGTTCCTGTGATGAGTGGCTTCCTGTTCCCCCGGACATCATCGGGCCGGTCATCACTGATACCGGAGCCGCCGTGGCACTACTCCGGTGAGATGCTCACCGTCGAGTACCGCACCGACCCCGAACGGGTCGCCGAGTTGCTCCCTGAGGGCGTAAAGTTGGCCTCCGACGATCCAGGTGCGGTGGCCCTGATCTGGGCCGACTGGCAGAGTTGTGGCGACACCTTCGAGGAGACACTCGACCCTGTGCGCGGGCAGTACAAGGAGTGCTTCGTGGTCATCAGATGCGAATGGGATGAGGCCACCTGGTCACGCTGCCCGTACATCTGGGTGGACAAGGATTTCGCATTGGTCCGTGGCTATCACCAGGGCTATCCAAAGAAGCTCGGCGATATCTGGATGACACGACCGGTCACTGTGGGCCGCGCCGGGCCCAGGTTGGAGTCTGGGGGCCGGTTCGGAGCCACCCTGTCGGCCTCGGGGAGGAGACTGGCCGAGGCCAGGGTCACACTGACCGGTCCCGCCGAGTCTGCCGGTTTCGTCAACGGTCATCCCATGCTCCACAACCGCTACTGGCCGGCGATCGAGTCCGATGGGACCGCCTCGATGGACGAGTTGGTGACGATGCGTGGATACGACGGGGAGGTCGCCGACGTCTGGGCGGGGGATGCCGAGCTGAGCCTCTTCGAGTCACCGACGGAGGAGATGTCGCTTCTCGAGCCGATCGAGATCATTGGCGGCTACTACCACAAGGTGGGAGTGTCCTGGAGGGCTGGTAGGACTCTGTCACCCCGTTGACGACTACGTCCCTGCGGTCCCCCCACCTTCGTGGGGGGACACCGTGTTCTCGGCGATCTGGAGGGTCTTGAGGTCGGAGTGGAATTCGAGGGCGTAGTCGCCACCCTCTCTGCCGATCCCGGATATCCCGATCCCGCCGAAGGGTGCGGTCAGGTCGCGGACCAGGAAGGTGTTGACCCAAGTTGTGCCGGCGCGCACTGCCTCACCAACCCGGTTGGCCCTCGCCTCCGACCCGGTGTAGATGATCCCCGATAGCCCATAACGGGTGGAGTTGGCCAGTTCGATGGCCTGGGCCTCATCGGAGAACGTCTGGTAGGTGAGGACCGGTCCGAACACCTCGCGTTGGACAATTTCGGAGTGATTCGACTCGGGCTCGATCAAGGTGGGCAGATACCACAGGCCGTCTTCCTTCCAACGTTCCCCACCACGCACCACCCTGTCGCCCGACTCACGGGCGCGTTCGACAAACCCTTCGACCCGTTTCAGGTGTTGGGGATGAATCAGGGGGGAGATGGTGGTGGCCGGGGAGCGACTGTCTCCGACCACGTGCTTGTCGGTGTAGTGGTGGAACAGCTCGAGGAACTCCGGGCCGGCGGTCTCCTCCACGATGAGTCGTGTGCCGGCCAGGCAGACCTGCCCGCCATCGTCGTACATGACCGCGGCCTTCCTGGCTGCCGCGTCGAGGTCGGCATCGGAGAAGACCATGAATGGCCCCTTGCCGCCGAGTTCGGCTGTGAACGGGACGATGTTCCTCGCTGCCGCCTCACCGACATGTCGGGCGGTCTCGGGCGAGCCGGTGAGTGAAATTCTCCGAACCCTCCGGTCATTCACCAGGGCGGCACCAACCTCTTCGCCGATCCCCTGAACGATGTTGAGGACACCCGGTGGCATCCCCGCCTCCTCGGCCAGGTCGGCGAGCAGGGAGGCACTCAGAGGAGACCATTCGGCCGGTTTGAGTATCACCGTGTTGCCGGCCGCCAACGCGGGTGCGATCTTCCAGGTCGAGAGAATCCATGGGGCGTTCCACGGGGTGATGATCACCGCGGGACCGGCAGGCATACGGATCACCCGGTTGGCGGTGCCTTTGGAGCTCCATCGCCTCTCCTCGTGCCCCACTGCCAGGTCCGCATAGTTGCGAAAGTTCTCGGCACCACGATGGATCACCCTGGCCTCGAGACTCTCCAGGAGCATCGCCATGTCGACACATTCGACGATCGCCAGATCGGAGATGTTGTCGTCGATCAGGTCGGCCAGTTGGTGGAGGATGGCCGCCCGTGAGTCCGCACGCTTCGCGGCCCAATCCGGGAACGCCTTCACCGCAGCGGTGACCGCGACATCGGCAGTGAGTGCATCGCCTCTAGCTACTTCTGCGAGCTTCCAGTCCCAGTCGAGTGGGGAACGCACCTCGAACCGCTTGGCTGACGGGACCCTTTGGCCCCCGATGTAGTGGTCCGGGGAGACGGCCACCGAGGTGATCTCGGCACGGGTCGAAGGCATCAGGAAGGTCTCCTCGGGTCTTGCGGTTGCGGAGACCCAGGATAAACCCGGTGCGGTTAGGCTGGTGCTCCAGGAACCTGAACGAGGAGAACTTATGGGTGAGATCGTCGGGGCAGGGCTGATCAGCCACGCTCCAACCATCATGCTCGACGAGAACGTCCGCTACGAGCTCAACGACGGCAAGGAAATCAGCCTCGTGCCAGGTTTGAACCGGTTGCGGGAGGACGTGTTGGCCCCTCTGGCTGCCGATACGATGGTCATCGTCGACTCGCACTGGTTCACCACCATCGAGCATGTCATATCGGCCCATGCCGGCCGGGCGGGTCATATGACCTCCTCCGAACTGCCACGTGGGATGGCCGCGGTCCCGTACGACTACCAGGGTGATCCGGAATTGGCCTTGCTGGCCGCGACGCTCGGGGAGGAGTTGGGCACCCCAACCCATGCCACCGTCGACGAGCACCTGCCCGTTTACTACGCCACAGTCAACCTGGTCCACTACCTGAGGACCGGTGAGAAAGTGGTCTCGGTATCTGTTGTCCAGACGGGTGAACCCGACGACTTCCTGACGATGGGAGAGGCCATCGGTGAAGCCGTGAGTCGTCTCGATCGGCGTGTGGTGGTACTCGCCTCGGGAGGAATGAGCCACACATTCTGGCCGCTCAAACAGATCACGAAACACGAGGCCTCGGACCCGGTCCACATCTTCACACCTGAAGCGAGGGAAGCAGACGAGACCCGACTGGAATGGATGAAGGCGGGGGACCATCGGAGGGTCGTCGACGGGATGGAGGATTACTACCGATACGCACCCGAAGGCAATTTCGGCCACTATCTCATGATGCTCGGGGCCATCGGTGGTGCCGACTGCATCGCCAGGGGCGAGTTGTACTCCGACTATGAGAATGCCACCGGGACGGGTCAGGTCCATGTCTGGTTCGACCGTCCGCAAGACGGCTGGACCGGCTAGACACCGGTCGGGCCGGGGATGCCCTTCCCGGGCCAATTCCAGGGACTTCGACCACCCCGTGCCAGAATCCCCTGAGTGGTAGCAGTCAGGCTCACTTCGGGATTTGGGGATGATCTAGCCCGTCTCGCCTCTGCTTTGGAGGACATGGACCTGAAGTCCGCCCCCTTTCTCGGTAAGGATGCCGACAGGGAGCGCGATCGGCTCACCAGGACTATCCGGTCCTATCTGATTCCCCGTGTCGAGAATCCCGACGCCCCGTTTCTGGTGGTGGTCGCCGGACCCACAGGATCGGGAAAGTCAACCTTGGTCAACAGTCTCGCCGGGATGAATCTGGCCGATACCGGTGCGGTTCGCCCCACGACCAGGTCCCCGCTCATCCTCACCGGGACCGACCCGTCGACGTCTGAAGTGAGCGTGGGTGGTGTGGACTGCAGGGTGGCGGTGGGCAAAGCCCCGATCCTGAAGCACATGAGTCTGGTCGATACGCCGGATATCGACTCCACGGCATCGAGACATAGGGAGATGGCGGAGACCCTCGTCGACCATGCCGATGTCGTGGTGTTCGTCACGTCAGCGATCCGTTATGCCGATCAGGTCCCGTGGGAGGTCTTGCGAAGGGCGAGGTCCCGTGGCGCAGTGGTCATCCCGGTCCTGAACAGGGTAGGCCCTGACGGGTCGGCGGCCGCCCATGACTTCGGGCGTCGTCTGGGCGACGCCGGTCTTGACGACCATCCGGTCCGTGTTCCCGAGCATCATCTCGGCGAGGGTGCGACAAAGGTCCCCTCTCTGGCCGTCCGCGAACTCAAGAAGCGTCTCTATGCCGTGGCCAGGGACAGATCCAGGCATCAGAGGGCAGTGGTCAACAGGGTGCTCAACTCCACCAGCAACCAAATACGGACCCTCACCGCCAGTGTGACCTCGCTGGCCGCCGAGTTGGACGCGATCGAGTCGGCAGTTGCAACCGGAATAACTGAGGCCGCCAACCTCCCCGAGCGAAACCGTCCCTGGGCCTCCTTCCCGCTGCCGCCATGTCCGGAGGGCAGACGAAGGGCCAGGCAATGGATGAAGAAGAGTGATCCGAAGGAGTTGGAGTTGGGGGTCTGGGAAGGCCAGGTGGAAGCCCGTCTCGTTGCCGAGTTGCACACTCGACTCATGGAGGCGATCCGTCATCACGCAGGACCGGTGAGGGGTGTCAACCCCAGGGCGGTGACGGCCGTCCTGGCGGACGCACGGGCTCTTTTGGAAGAAGCCGTCGATGGATGGGTGGAACAAACCCACGAACGTGCCAAAGCCCTTCCTCATCCGCGACTGGCCTCGGCAAGTCTCACCTCTGCGGCCCTCACGGGCAACGGGCACCAGGTGGCAATCGTGCTCGGCCCGGACCCGGCGATTTCTGCTGTGAGAAAGGACCTTCAGGAGAGGCTGGATGTGGTGTTCGGTCATCTCGTTGTCCGACTCGTCGAGGCATGGCGTCACTCGGTCGGGGATCCAGCGGTGGATGAAGTGGCTGGGAGGCTCGCCGCGGTGATGACCGCCTACCAGTTCGCTGATGCATGAGCCCCTGACCGACCTGCTGGAGCGGGCAGAACTGGCCGTCTCGGCCTCCCGGGGTTTCGTCGAACCAGAACAGCTCGACAGGATCGCCACTGTGGTCGCAAATGGCAGGGTCCGACTCCACTACCCCGAAGAGGTGAAGGTGGTCGCCCTCGCCGGTGGCACCGGTTCGGGCAAGTCGTCCATCTTCAACGCTCTCACTGCCACCGACGCTGCGGAAGTGGGTGTGACGCGTCCGGTCACCTCCACACCCCTGGCCTCGGTCCCAACCCGCCACGCAGTCGCCATGGGGCGGTTCCTGGCTGAGATCGGTGTCGACCGGACCATCGAGGTTGATCGGTGGGCCGGCATGTGCCTCATCGATCTCCCCGATACCGACAGTGTCGAACTGGACCATCGTCACCGAGTGGAGAGTGTGCTCCCAAGAGTGGATGCAATGGTATGGGTGGTTGATCCTGAGAAGTACCGCGACGCTGCGCTTCACCACAGGTATCTCAAGCCGTTGGTCGACTACGCCCCACAACTTGTCCTCGTCCTCAATCAGATCGACAAGCTCGGACCAGAAGATGTTGCCCCGGTACTCGCCGATCTCCGTCAGGCGCTGATCGACGATGGTTTGGGAGACGTGCCCCTGGTCCCCACGGCGGCGTCGCCAGTGTCCGGACCGCCTGTTGGCATGGAAGAACTGGAGTCAGTCCTGGTCTCGATGATCGAAGATCCCGAGATTCTCTATACCAAGCTTCTCACCGATCTGGAGACGGCGGGATTGGACCTCGGCATCTCGCTCGGGCCATCAATTCCGTACCGCGGGCCAGCCGAAACGGTCGTGCGAAGTTCTTCGGACAAGTTGGCTGCCGCTGGAGTCTCGGAGGCGGTTGCCGATCTGACGTGGTTCCTGGAGGAGCTTGCAACCGAAGTCGGCGGAGACGCAGCGGACGAGATCCGGGGGACTGCGGCCTCTCTGCCCGAGGCGGTCGTGGAGATGGCCGAGGAATTACGACCCGTTCCGGTCCGTCGGCGATGGTGGGATCGCCAGCCCGAGGTGGTTTCCGACCCGGTTCCCGAATATGTCTCGCGAATATCCGATCTGATCGCACCGGTCGGGAGTGTCATGGAGCGACGAGCCAGGGCGATCGCAGCCGCCACGGATCTCGTCATCGTGGCCAGTTCGGTGGCGGCCAAATCCGACCGGTGACCTGAGACGATGGCGGCGCGGCTGGACTTGGAGGGCATCGAGATTCCGTTCCCTCGACTCACCACTCACCGCGCCAACCGAGACCCAGTCTCAGATGGTCGTCTCCGGCCCGGTCAGGACACGTAGCGCCCCTGGGGTCCAGCTCACATGGCCACTATCGACCATGCCGAGGGCCTCCCCGTCGGCCTGGACTGCGATCGGGGGATCGGCGGAGAATTCGAAAGCTGAGACACCTTCCCACAGGTCGATACCCGGCACTTTCGCCAGTTTGCGACCAAACATGACCGTGGCGGCGATCCTTGGAACCCTTCTCCGTTTCAGGCGCTCGACTGTCAGCACAGTCATCGGATCGGGGGTTTCAGGACCCAACCGGAGCGGTATCTTCCCGAAGTAGGTGTAGATCTCCCGGAACTGGACCATCGCCGCCGACACCTTCCCGTGTCCGCCTTCCATACGCATGTCAACGTGGGGCTTCTTGGAGGCGTACTTTCCCATGGCCACTCCGAAAGCGGTCCGGGCGTAGTGGATCGAGCCGAATCGGTACTTGCGGTACGGCTCCTGATCGGCGCGTGACACGACTTCGGCGTCCAGTCCGAACCCGGCCGCGAAGAGGGCGTGGTGGGTGGTGGCCAGGCTGCCCCTGCGGAGCACGAGAGTGGCTACCCCTATCGAGGCTGGCTCCGGATTACTGGAGATCAGCTTCGCGGCCCGCGCCGGCCGGGAGGGAACATCCAGCAGGCGTGCGATCACATTGGTGGTACCTGCGGGGATGATGCCCAACGCAGTCGCTGATCCGACCAAACCGTTGCCCACATGGTGGACCATCCCATCCCCACCCATGGCCACCACGACATCGATCTCCCGGGAGACGGCTTCGGCGGCAGCCTCGGTCGCCTCGCCGGCCGACGCCGGCCACATCGCTTCGACGTCACTGTGGGTGGAGAGGACGGACATGACGTCTCGATGTGCGCCTCCGGTGAACTGTGAAGCGACCGGATTGGAGATGACTACGACACGAACCACAACGCCGGAGGCTACAGCGGTACGCTGGTTGTCTGTGGAAGACCGGGTAGATCAAGGTGTCGCGACATCGAAGAGCGAACTGGAACCCTTGTTCACCCTGATCTCGGGCGAGGGTGACGGTTTCCTCCTCGGGATGGCTGCCGGCGATGCCGCCGGGGGAGCTTGGGAGTTGGGCTACTCCGCGGTGACCGAACAGGCCACTGTGATCGCCTACGAGTTGATCCAACATCGGCGCATCGATCCCGGAAGTCTCCAGGCCGCGCTCATGGAGCTGGACGGGTCCCGCGATGAGGAGCCCGTATATCGGTCCGAGACCGATTCCTTCCGCACCTGGCTCGTGGGGATGAAGGCCGGGTCCCCTCAGATCAGCGACCGACCCAACCTCGACGGTGTTGCCCGGGCACCCGTGGTCGGAGTGGCCTTCAGGAAGAATCCTGACCTGCTGATCTCCGAGACCGTTGCTCTGGGCAGGATGTTCGATCGTGATGCCTCCAGTCTGGTAGCCACACTGATCGCCTCTACCGCGTCCGCCGCATCGTGCTATGCCCAAACTGGTCGCGACCTGATAGCCGGTGTCGCTGAGGCGGTACTACCGGTCGTCGAACACCTCGGGCCACATGTCACTGGTGAAGAGCGGTTGGACGGTCTTTCCCGGAGGTTCAGTCAGATGATCGCCAACGTCGGGGTAACCGTCGGCGAGGAGGCGTTGGCCGTGGTCGGGGGGCAGGCATCAGACCCGGTTCAGGCGGTGCAGGCGGCCCTTCTTCTGGCCGCCCCGGCCAGCGAGCGCTTCCATCTTGCCGTGGAGCAGAGCGCCCGGATCGGCGGCAGTTCACTCGGAGCATTCGCAGGTGCGGTGATCGGTGCCCGGATCGGGATCAAGGGCTGGCCCTGGGCGTTCGCCAACGACACCTGGTTCGCCGAGATCGGCCGACGATTGGTCAGGGGGCCCGATCAGACCGAAGACCTCCCCATTCCTTATGCCGTCGAACACCACCTCATGTACGGTCCACGTCCGGGCTTCGCATAGGCTGGACCAGGTCCTCAGCTGACCAGTCTCGCGGGGTGTCATCCACGCTCCGCAATATCCACAGGCCGACTGCGACGAAGCCGGCGAGTGAGATCATCGCCACGTTCCTTCCCAGACCCAGCACGTCAACGATTATTGCCCAGGTGAGTGGGCCTGCGATGGTGGCGAACCTTCCCACTGTGGCGTACAGACCGTAGAACTCTCCGAGATGCCGTGGTGGTGAAATCCTGTACATCACCATCCGGTCCGCCGCCCACGTGGCCCCCAAGGCCGTGCCTCCGAGGATGCCGACGGCCCAGGCAATCGAGGTGACCCCGGTCACGTTGGCGACGACGCCGGCGCAGAGTGAAACGATCCAGGCCACGAGCACCACCCTGAGAAGTGGCAGAGGAGGGATGCGTTTGAGGATGAGTCCGGCTCCGAGACCCCCCACCATGGCCGCCGCAATGGTGATGGCGAGGAGGATGGTCAGCTCGTCATCGGTGAACCCGAGCTCCCTGATGACGAAGATGGTGAGGAAACCGCCTACCAGGGTGTTTATGGCATCTGTGTAGAAGAACCGCCCGACCAGGAATCTGACCACCCCTCGATGTCTCGAGGCCAGACGCCAGGATGCGAGCAAACGGGCGAGGACGTCTCTGAACGGGAGTGGATTCTCCCGCACCTGAGGCGGCTCGGGAACAAAAAAGAAGCAGGGAATAGCGAACAGGAGGAAGGCGACTGCCATCGTCCGGAAGGTCCCTGCATAACCCCAGCCCAGGATCTCGAATGCGACATAACCGATGGCGAGGCCCACGAAAGAGCCGAGATACCCGATCCCTATCCCGAGACCCGATATCCATCCGCGGTTCTCAGGGGTGCTCACATTCGGCAACAGAGCGTCGTAGACGACTGACCCGGTGTTGACCGCGATGACGGCGAGCCAGAGGAGGGCCACCGTCATGAACACCGGCCCGGTGGCGAGAAACCCGGTTGCCACCACTGCGACCAAGGTGGTAACTATGAGGGTGGGCATCCGGACTCCAGAAGCATCGGTCCGCGCCCCGGACCATGGTGCGAGAAACACCACCACGACGGCCGCGGTGACCTGGACCCCGGCCAGCACACTGTCGGCGAGCTCTAGTTCGTCGAGCCAGCGGGGGAAGTAGTAGCCGATCACCCCCAGGGCGAAGATGGTGTTGGCCAGGTCATAGAGGACCCAGGATGAGACCTGGATCCGTCGTGGAGTGGAGGACTCCATCGCCTTACTCAGAACGTGACGGCTACCGAGATCAGTTCGTCGCGCCCCAGCATGCCGGCCGCCGCCTGCAGGGCGCGAGATGCCTCACCAAGTGGGAACTGGTGGGAGACCAGGTCGTCGATCCGGGGGTCGGTCTCGAGCTGGGCGGTGGCCCATTGGTAGCCGACACTCGAGGCACCCATGGCGCCTTTCAGGGTCAGTTGCTTGGCGACGATCACATCGGATAGAAAGTGGAAGGCGCGGTTCCCCTTGGTCGATGCCAGGATCACCCGGCCCCCGCTGCGGACAAGATCGAGGGCGGTGAACACCGCTTCCGGGTCGTCCGACGTCACGTCGACCACTACGTCGGGGCGTCGACCAAGACTGTTGGCGATCTCCCCGGCGACATCCGCATGCTCCGCATCGATCGCCAAGTCTGCTCCGAGGCTGCGGGCCAACTCGAGCCGGTCGCGGTCGTGCGATAGACCGGTGATCCCGACCCAACCAGCCCCTGCTGCCTTGGCCGCGATGAGACACGCCAGGCCACGTGGGCCCGGTCCGAGGATGAGTACACCCTCACCGGGTTGCAGGGCGGGGAGCTCGACCGCCCAGGTGTGCCCGGACGCGAGGGGGTGGACGAAGGTGGCTACCTCGGCAGGGACATCGTCTGTCACCACATGGAGCCGGGCGTTGGGATCCAGGTAGAGGAGCTCGGCAAGACCGCCCCAGAGTCCGGGTGGTTCGATGGACGGGATCATCCCGTAGGAGTTGGAGGGACGACGACTGACGCATGTGGCCAGGTTCGATTTGCATCGGGCACAGACCCCACAGCGGATCCGTGGTTCGACAACCACTCGGGTACCGACAGGGAAAGGCACGTTCGGCCCTTGGACGGCGACCCGTCCGACCACTTCGTGGCCGGGTACCAGGGGGTAGATCAGGTCTTGCACCTCGCCCTTCCAAACCTGGACGTCGTTACCGGATATCCCGGTGGCCTCTACTGCCAGCCATCCCCCGTCTTCTATGCCACCGGCGTGGACGACGGTCGGGGAGAACTGTCTCGGCTCGACCAGCATCATGGCCCGGGCGGTTGTATCCATTGGTGGCGAGTGTAAACAGGCTCTAAATCGACTCTATAAACGAGGCGATGCGAGAGAGGCCCCGATCGATGTCATCCTCGCCGAGTGCGTAGGAGAAGCGAATGAAACCGGGTGCGCCGAAGGACTCTCCGGCGACAGTGGCCACCGCGGTCTCATCGAGGATTGCGACAGCCAGATCTTCCGAGGTCGCATAACGATCGCCCAGAAGTCGGGTCACATCGGGGAAGACATAGAACGCCCCCTCCGGTTCATGGCAGATGACACCCGGGAGAGCAGCCACCCTCGAGTGCATCAGCCTCCTTCGGCGATCGAACGACTCGCGCATCATGGACACTTGGTCTTGCGGGCCGTTGAGAGCGGCGACGGCGGCCAGCTGGGACACGTTGGAAACGTTGCCGGTAGCGTGCGACTGGTGTCGGGCCGCGGCGTCGATCACGTCTTCAGGTCCGACCAGCCATCCCACCCGCCATCCGGTCATGGCATAGCTCTTTGCCACTCCATTGATCAAGACCAGCTTCTCCAGTCCCTGGCCGGTGTCGGCTATCGAGGGCGCCACCGCTTCTGTGTAGGTCAGCCTTTGGTAGATCTCGTCCGATATCACCCAGACCCCGGTCTCCTTGGCCCACCTGGCTATGGATTTCAGCTCCTCCAAGGTGTGAACCGAACCCGTCGGATTGTGGGGTGAGACCAGCACCAGGGCCTTGGTGCGGGAGGTCAATGCCTGCTGGAGGTTTTCGACCGATATCTTGAATCCATTCTCGGGACCGGTCGCCACTGGTTTGGGCACACCGCCAGCCAGGGCGATCGATGCCGGATAAGTGACCCAGTAGGGCTGGGGCACCAAAACCTCGTCTCCGGGGTCGAGTAGAGCCGCGAATACGTTGAAGATCGCCTGCTTGGCCCCGTTGGTCACCAGGACCTGGCTCGGATCGACTTCGATGCCAGAGTAGGTGCGGGTGTTTGAGGCGATCGCCTCCCTGAGAGGGCCGAGGCCAGCGTTGGGGGTGTAATGGTGGTTGGTCGGGTCATGCACGGCCCGACTGGCCGCAGCGAGAATGTGCTCAGGCGTAGGAAAGTCAGGTTCGCCGGCGGCGAACGAGATCACGTGGCGACCCTCCGCCTGCATCTCCCGGGCGCGCTGCGCCACGGCCAGTGTGGCTGACCCTGGCAGACCACGGAGTCGGTCTGAGACGCGTCCGGACATCAGGGGGCGCAGATTAGGGTCTGGCCCCGATATCCCCGCGATTCAGGACTGGTGATCTCCGTCCATGGCGTCCTTGGCGGTGTCCGCCATGTCGCTAGCGGCATCTCCTGCGGCATCGGCGGCCTCTGATGCGGAATGCCGGGCTTGATCTGCTGCATCTTCTGCCTTGTCAGCTGCGCCCGCCATCGCCCCTTTGGCCTTCTCGGCCATGTCCCCGGCCATGTCCTTGGTCTTGTCCCATGCTTCGCCGGTTTTCTCTGCCACCTCACCGGCGACATCTTTCGCCTTCCCGGCCAGGTCTCCGGCAACATCTTTGGACTTCTCGGCGACATCACCGGCCATGTGCTTGGTCTTGTCCCATGCTTCGCCGGCCTTGTCGCCAGCCTTGTCGACTACTTCCGAGGTCGCCTCCTTGGCGCCACCGAACCAGCCCTTGATCGTGTCGAGCAGTCCCACGTTCGTCTTCCTTTCAGGGGGAGGGGCAACAGTACCGCATCGGTCAGTAGCGGTGCGCAGCCACCACCCGCCCCGCCATGTCCATAAGGATCACGATGTCACCGTCGTTGTTCCAGACGGGGCTATCTCCGGGCTCCCAAAGGGGATTGGCGCTGGTGATCGTTATGGACCCACCAGGAGCCAGGGTCGTCCCGGCGGGGAAGCGATAACGATGCAGCGATGACTCATCTCTGAGTGTCCATCCCCCGATGTCCTCTTGTCGTGGGCCGGGATTGAACAAGACGACCCTCTCCTGATCGAGGTTGACTTCATCGGGGCCCGGCGGGTTGAACTCCGACCCCTGTGAGTCGATGACAATCGGGGGAATCTCACCTGCTCCGCAGGTATCCCGAGCCCAGAGCCCCAACCCGGCCGATCTCGCACCGGCTTCGGCCAGCGACATCTCGGTGGTTAGTGGTGTGGTTGCGATGGCATGCCCGGTTGCCACCAGCTCGAGATTGATCTGGACTCCGTCAGACCGGAGTTCGGCGAGAACCCGACCGAACTGGTCAGTTCCGTTCGAGATGACCATCACTGACCCCGAGTCGAGCAGCGAGATGAGCTTTTGGGTGGCCTGCTCGAAATAGCACTCTCCGAGGTCCGGTGCGTTGATCCCGTCGATCCTGATCCTGGTTTCTCTTCCCCGCCACTCAGCCTCGATGGAGTCGCCGTCGACGACTCGGGTCACGGTTGCCGCCACACCCTCGGCCGGAGGTGTGGTGGTCTCGATGATGGTGTCGGCGGGGAGACAACCGACCAGGGCCAGTATCGCAACGACCCGAAATCCTGTCAGAGTGTCCACTCAGCGCCAACTTAGACATAACCTGTGTTGATGCGTCGAAGCACCTTTGTTCTGTTGCTCCTGGTGTCTGCCTGTGTCAGCAGCACTGCGCCCGACTCTTCGACTACTTCTGTCCCCGATGCGGTGACCTCCTCGCTGGCGGGCACGACCACTTCGGTTGGTCCGACATCGTCGACCACTACCACGGTGTCCCAGACCACCACCACGGTGCTCCAGACCACCACCAGCCAACTGACGACTTCCACGACCGTGGCTCCGACCACTACGACGATGGCCCCGACCACGACCACCACGCAACCACCCACAACCACCACCAGTCCGCCGGCAGCGTTCAGCCTCGCCTACCAGCAGGTGGCGAGCATGAGTTTCCCGATCCACATGGTCGCCCGACCGGGTGCAGCGATCTCCTACATCGCCACCAAAGGTGGCCAGATCCATGTCTACGACGGGAACACGGTGAGCGGCCCGATACTCAACATCTCGGGAAAAGTGAGTGGCGGAAGCGAACAGGGACTACTCGCCATTGCCCTGCATCCGACCAACACGAGCCGCATCTTCCTGCACTACACCAACCCATCTGGGGACACGGTTGTCTCTGAGTACACCATGACCGGAGCAACAGCTATCGACTCGGGCAGCGAGAGGATCATCTTCACCCACGACCAACCCGCTTCGAATCACAACGGTGGCATGATCCAGTTCGGTCCCGGCGGTCTCTTGTACGTCGGTCTCGGTGATGGAGGAGGTTCGAACGACCAATTCGGGCATGGACAGAATGCGAATACCTTGCTGGGCGGGTTGGTGTCACTCTCCGTAGACGGCAACCCCAACCCGACCTTGTACAACATGGGTTTGCGCAACCCGTGGAGGTTCTGGATCGACGGTTCCAACCTCTTCCTCGCCGACGTCGGTCAGAACCGTTTCGAAGAGGTCAACGTGGTCGGCATGGCATCGGGTCGCAACTTCGGCTGGCCGATCATGGAAGGTCAGGCGTGTCACCAGCCGATGTCGGGCTGTGATCAGACCGGTCTGGTGATTCCCGTCGTCGTCGTCAACCACGGGAACCAGAGCACCTGCTCGATCACCGGTGGTGTCGTCTACCGGGGGTCGATCCCAGAGATCAACGGTCACTATTTCTACTCCGACTGGTGTGGCGGCTATCTGAGGAGCTTCCGGTGGACCGGATCGGTCTCCAACTCGACGAACTGGACCTCTCAAGTGGGACGACCCGGAAACGTCTCCTCGTTCGGTCTCGACGGTTCAGGTGAGATGTACGTCCTGACCAACAACGCGGTCCACAAGGTGGTCCGGGGATAGCTGATGCCGTCGATCTTCACCAGGATCATCGAGGGTGAGATTCCCGGCACCTTCGTCTGGAGGGACGAACGTTGTGTCGCATTCATGTCGATCAACCCGATCCGACGTGGCCACACCCTGGTGGTCCCCCGGGAGGAGGTCGACCATTGGCTGGACTGCCCGCCCGACCTGATGGGCCATCTGATGGGAGTTGCTTCACAGATCGGGGAGGCGATCAAGTCCGTCTTCGGGCCAGAGAGAGTGGGTGTCGTGATCGCCGGCCTGGAGGTGCCACACCTTCACATACATCTTGTGCCAATCGACGCGATCGACGACCTCGACTTCGCCAAGGCCGCCACCTCGGTCGACCGCGCCGACCTGGAGGACGCCGCCGGCTCGATCCGTTACGTACTCAGCCGCAAGGGAGCGCTCGGAGCAACCGACTGACATGGGTGTCATCCTCGGGGGACTCAGTGCGCTGCTTTATGGCGTCGGAGACTTCCTAGGGGGCAAGGCGTCGATGAGGGTCCCCTCATCGACAGTCGTTCTCTGGGGTGGTCTGGTCTCCTTCCCCTTGATCACCGTTGCCGCAATCGCCGTCGGCGGCACCGCCATGGCTTCGGACTGGGTCTTCGGCGCCGTCGCAGGTCTGCTCGGTGCGGCCGGTCTGGTGTTCCTGTTCGCCGGCCTGGCCCGGGGAAGGGCCGCCGCGGTGGCCCCTTCGGCGGCCGCGGTCATGGCGGTCTTCCCGGTCACGGTGGCCCTGATCCTCGGGGAGCGCCCGTCAGGTCTGGCATGGGCAGGTGTGGCGCTGGCAGTCCCGGCGATCATCCTCTGCAGTTGGGCCACCCGTGACGGTGACATCAGATTCGGGGGGCTCCCGTACGGGCTGGCGGCCGGGGTCGGTTTCGGTGCCTACGTCGTGCTGATCAGCAGGACCGGCGAGGCGTCCAATCTCCTCCCTTTGATCCCGGCCCGCGCCGCGACGATCGTCCTCATCCTGGTGCTGGCGTTGGGCAGAGTTTGGGTGATCGCACCCGTTGCCAATGTTCCGTTGGGTCTGATCTTCGCCAACGGGTTGTTCGATGTGACCGGCAATGTGACCTTCCTGATCGGCCTCAGGGCCGGTCCGTTGGCCCTGGTATCGGTGGTTGCCGCGATGTCCCCGGCGGTGACGGTGGCCCTCGCTTCGCTGGTCGACAAGGAGAAGCTCAGATACCGCCAGATGGTTGGGTTGCTGCTCGCTTTGATCTCACTAGGCCTGATAACTCTGGGATGATCGGGTAGCCCGAGCCTTCTCCAGCAATTCCTTGAGCCGGGATATATCGAGCTCGGACAGATCGGCGAATGCCTCGGCGACCACTTTACGCCTCACCTCTCTTGCCTGGTAGAGAAGCTCTTCACCTTTCGAGGTCATTTCCACGAGTGTCGCCCTCCGGTCCATCGGGTCGGGGCGTCTCCTCACCAGACCTGCCATAGACAGCTCATCGACCACCGTCGTAGCGGATCGGGGGACCACCCCTAGGGCTTCGGCGAGCTCGCCAATCCTCACCGGTCCGGCCGATCCCGCCAGTTGACGGAGTGCTCGCAGACGGCCCGGTGTGACACCAGGGAGATCGAGTCGATCTATCACCGAACGTCTCAAATCCCTGGCCATCTCGAGGACCAGATCGCCGACAGCTTCGGAATCGTTCAAGGGTCCGGGAATAGGATCGGGCATAAGAGGAGTTTACCTCAATATGAGTTATTCCCCCTTACTGGTCCCCGGGAAGTTTTCGGGGGCCCAGATCGGACCTGATCATGCCCGCTCACGGTAGCCACGGCGGTCGTGCGATGAGAGCGATGGCCGGTGACCGTGATGTGATCGGCAAGAAGCTCAAGGCCGGGACGCTGCGCAGGATCGCCGGGTTCGCCGGACCGTATCGGAGGTTGATCATGGCGTTCCTCACAGTGGTCATCCTCGAAGGGCTGCTAAGTGCGGTTCCGCCACTGGTCTATATGGCGATCATTGACGACGGGATCATCGGAGGCGACAGGTCTCTGGTCATACTTCTGGCATCTTCTCTTGTGGGGCTTGCCCTGGCGGGGGCCGGGCTCGGCCTGGTCCAGAGGTGGCTCTCGTCGCGTATCGGTGAAGGACTGGTGTTCGATCTCCGGACCCAGGTGTTCGATCATGTGCAGACGATGCCGGTCGCCTTCTTCGCCCGGACTCAGACCGGGGCCCTCGTGTCCCGGCTCAACTCGGACGTGCAGGGGGCCCAGCAGGCCTTCACCTCGACGTTGTCCAACGTGGTCGGCAACCTGGTGGCGGTGGCCGCCACTCTTGCTGTGATGTTCGCCCTCTCCTGGCAGATCACCCTTACCGCCCTGGTCCTCCTGCCGGTGTTCCTGGTCCCGGCCCGGTTCGTTGGCAAACGGCTGGCATCGATCACCCGCGAGCGTTATGAACTGAATGCGGCAATGGGTCAGACCATGACCGATCGCTTCAGTGTTCCCGGGGCACTTCTGGTGAAGCTCTTCGGGCGGCCAGAGGAGGAATCCGAGGTCTTCGCCACCCGGGCCGGAAGGGTTCGAGACATTGGGGTCCGTTCGGCGATGTACTCGCGCGTCCTGTTCAGCACCCTGGGAGTGGTTGCGGCGGTAGCCACCGCTTTCGTCTACGGGTTGGGCGGGGTGATGGTGATCGCCGGAAGCCTCGGTTTGGGGACCTTGGTCGCTCTCGGCGCCTACCTGAATCGGCTCTACGGGCCCCTGACCTCACTGTCGAACGTCCAGGTGGACGTGATGACCACCCTGGTCAGCTTCGAGAGGGTCCTTGAAGTCCTCGACCTCGCCCCGACAATTGTCGACCTTCCTGGAGCTGTCGAGGTTCCACCCGGCCCGGTGGGCGTGGTCTTCGACCGGGTCGGATTCACCTACCCGGCACCGTCAGAGGTCTCACTGGCCTCACTCGAGTCGGTGAAGTCCTTGTCTGACGACGTCGGTCAGCCGGTCCTGGACGGGATCTCACTGAGAGTGGAGCCGGGTCAGATGGTGGCACTGGTTGGCCCTTCCGGCGCTGGCAAAACGACAACTGCCGGCCTGATCTCCCGACTCTACGACGTAACCGAGGGAGCAGTCCTGGTCGGTGGGATTGACGTTCGCGACATCCGTTTGGGGTCATTGGCAGCCACCGTTGGAGTGGTCTCCCAGGATGCCCATCTCTTCCACGACACCTTGCGGGTCAACCTGGCTTACGCCCGACCTGACGCAACCGAGGCCGAGATGGAGGATGCGCTCCGGGCGGCTCAGATATGGCCGCTGGTCGAGCAGCTCGCCGACGGATTGGACACCGTCGTCGGGGATCACGGCTATCGACTCTCGGGCGGCGAGAAGCAGCGTTTGGCGATCGCCCGGCTACTTCTCAAGGATCCCCGGATCGTGGTCCTCGACGAGGCCACAGCGCATCTCGATTCAGAGTCCGAGTCGTTGGTGCAACGGGCGTTGGCCACTGCTTTGGATGGTCGAACCTCGATAGTGATCGCCCACCGGCTCTCGACGGTCCGACGGGCTGACCAGATACTGGTGATAGACGATGGCTCGATCGTGGAGCGTGGGACGCATGACGAACTCATCCAAAGCGGAGGTCTTTACGCCGAACTCTCCCGGACCCAACTGATCGATGAGGACGAGGCGAAAGCAAGCTGACGCCCGATGGGCGCCTACCGGGTCACACCGCGTTGCTCCCACCAACAACCAGCCATGTGCCCAGGATGACGAGCGCCATACCGGCCAGTCTTCTGGGGTCGATCTGGTGGGCGTTCGAGAACCACCCGAAATGATCGATCACCGCGCCAAAGATGAGGGTGGCGCCAGTGAAGAGGGTTATACCCGCCCCTAGACCCAGACGGGAGACGGTGATACCGAGTGTGGCCACGATCATCAGTCCCATCAGGCCGGCGGTGAAAGCCCACCAGGGGATCTCCCGCATGTCGGCCCAACGTCCTCCACCGAAGGCGAGCATCAACAGCCCGATTGCCATGCCCCCACCACCGTAGGTGATGAAGGTTGAGGCAAGGGTCCCCGCCTTGCCCTCCATGATGCCCAGGAACTGAGATTGGAGAGCACCGGCGAGACCACCGGCCACACCCGCCAGGACAACAAACCATATAGCCATCGTCCAATGTTGGTCGGGTGGACCCTGACTTTGGTGGACCCTGACTTTGGTGGAGGTTGTCGGTTCCTGCTCTAGCTGACGACCCGATCGAGCTCCGTCAGGTTGTCGTTGGCGGCGTTGAATCGTGATCGAGCCCAATCGGCCACCCCGATGTCGTGGGTGAAGAGGACCACCTGGACTTCGCTGCTGAGAGTGTGGAGCGTATCCAGCACGGCGTCACGCCGCTCGTGATCGAAACTGGCAACGACGTCGTCCAGGATCAGAGGGCAGCTCTCCCCGGGTGTCGTCAGATGACGGGCGAGGGCGAGGCGGAGCAGCAAGTAGACCTGCTCACGGGTCCCATGAGAGAGAAGATCGGCGCGGCGCCATGTGATCCCCGGCCCACGCACTTCGACCTGGAGTGATTCCGGATCGACCTTGCACTCGGTGTACCTGCCACCGGTTATCGTGCCCAGCCAGGTCTCCACCGTGTCTCTGAGGACCGGGGCCAGACTCCTGTTGACCTCCTCTTCGGCCGTCTCGAGGAATTCGATCGTCCTGGCCAGGACTGCGTCGAGTTCTCTGACCCTGGCGTGCTCCTGTCGGGCAGCCTCGAGGGCCTCTTCGGCCTCGGGGACCCCACGGAAGGTGCCGCTGAACTGACGCAGTTCTCCGTTCAGGGTGTGAATCTCGTCCCTGATGCTCTGTGAGCGCTCATGCAACTTCTCGAGGTCGTCCCCGGTAACGCCATTGGACCCGAACCGCTCTATCAGGTCCGGATGACACCCGGCCATCGCGGATTCCGCCTCGTTGCGGAGACGGTGCGCCTCGAGATCGATCTCGTCGAGGGTCTGGAGTCCGAGAAGGTTTTGGTATGTGTCCCACTCCACTTGGTGGAGGGCCAGCCGGTCGAGGCGCTTTCTCCGCTCTTTCTGCCAAGAGAACAGGGCCTCCGCCAGATGGTCGGTATCGGTTCCGGGTTGGCCGATCGCGGTAGCAGCTTCGGCTATGGCTGTGACTGCGAGCTGCTCGCGTTGGACGGCCTCTTCATGCACGACTTCGGCACTCTGTCGATCATCGATCAGGTGTTGGATGTGGTCTCGCTCGGTATGCAGACGGGACAGCTGGGCCTGGATGTCGGTCTGGCTTTGGGGTGTCGACCCGCTGAAGAACCATCCGGCGAGAAGTCCCGCGGCCAGTGCGAGGAGACCCCCACCGACGAACGGCGGGTCGACCAGACCCAGGCCAACGCCCCCGATGGCCGCTGAGCCGAGGCCAGCGACCAGCAGGGCCCGGGTGCGCTGACGGCGAGGGGGCCCTGCTTCGTGCGCCACCACAAGCTGCTCTTCGACCCCTTTCAACCGGACCTCCAGCTCGGGTATCGACTCGCCTGCCAATGCCGGGACGCGGGGTCGGGTCTGCCACTTCTGTAGGGCGGTTGCGATCTGATTGGAGAGGGTCTCTTCATCGGCGGAATGATGCGGCGGCCCCTCCCGGAACCTGGCGGCCAGCTCATTGACACGCTCCAGACGCGCCCATGCGTCAGCCGCCTGTTGGTCGGTGAGGATCGCCTTGGTAACCGCTTCCTCGGTGGTGAGCACGCTCAGTTCCTGGCTCAAACGCTCTATCCCGGCGAGACGCTCGAGATAGTCGTGCTGTGACCTTTCAGCTTCCTTCAGGTCGAGAGTGGCCCTCTCCAGCATGGCTGCGGTCGATCGGAGCGGCTTGGTCGGCGCCCGATCGCTCCCGACCACCTCACTGCGAAACTTGTCGATCAAGTCGAGGGCCGCTTTGGCGGTGGCGTCACCAGCAGTCGAGGCGGCCTTCTGGAGGTCTTGCTGCAGCGAGGTGGCGTCCTCGAGCACACCGAGCACCTGGGTCTGGCGGATACAGGCCGTGGAGAGGAAAGTGTTTCGATTGAGTCCCAACCATCGGGATCCATCGGGGGCCCCTTCGAAGAGGATCTCGTCGGAGTAGTCCCGCCCGGCCAGGTCGGCGTCTCTTGCCGAAGAGTCCACTCGGTTGGCGAGGTCGTGACTCAACTCCACACGACGACCATCGGCGAGGACGATCACCGAGCCAACCCGCCACGATTGTTCGTCGTCCCACGGGCGATGGCGCGCCGCGAATGCCTCGTTGAAGGCTGATCGACCGGCACCCCTTCTCAGACCGCACAGACCGGCGAACAACGCGGCATGCCAGGTCGACTTGCCCGACTCGTTGGGTCCGTAGATCACGTTCAGACCGGGGCGAAGATCGAGCGATCGGTCGCGGAATGGTCCGAAGTCATGGGCGAGGACCTTCTCGAAACGCACTAGAGGACCTCCAGATCGGAGCGTCCATCGAGGGCGTGGAGACCGGTCACGAGCACACGTCGCTCCTCATCGGGCGTTAGGGCGGCGGCGAGCACGTCGTTGACGAACCGGCCCCTGACGGTGGGTTCGGCGCGCAACGTCTCGATGTCGTAGGTGGTGTGAATCTCGCCGAACTGGATGCGGTGGGCATCGAAGACCGTGTCGAGGATGTCGCCGAGATCGGTGACTGCAAGTTCGACGTTCGGGTCGAGCTCTCCGATGACCGTCAGCCGGGCCAGACCGACCAGACCGGCAGTCATCAAAACCAGTTTGTCGCGAACTTGCTGCTGATTGGTGCATCCGGTGATCTCGAGACTCAAGTCATGGGCCGTGGTGACTGCCACCCGGTGACGCTCCCGGGTGATAGTCCCAGTGCTGTCGACGGTGACCACAACTGCACCACGCTCACCACGCTCACCGAACTCGAGCGGCTCCGGATTGCCCGGATAGGTGTGATGGGGGGCGTCCTTGGGACTGTGGTAGTGGCCCAGGAAGGCGTGGGTGAGACCGGCATCCCGGATCTGGTGCTCATCGAAGGGGGCATGTGGTTGTTTGACACCGTCGTCCTGTTCCGACCACCAGGTGCGATCGGACCCGTGGAAGAGTGCGATGTGGACACCTTCGCCGGCGGTCGAGAAGTCGTCGAGGAAGTTGGGAGTGTTGGCGGGGACGCGATGCGCCGCACCCCACAATGTGATGCTTTGGTCGAGCGCCACTGGTTGCAGGGCCGGCTGATCGAAGACATGCACATTGTCGGGCCAGGTGGTGTGGGCATAGAGCGAGCCAGGACTGAAGTGGTCGTGATTTCCTGGTGCGATGAAAACCCTTGTGGACCCGAGCGAGGCGAAGGTGGCGCGGAGGAATTCGGCGGTGTCGGCGGTCACCCGCTCGTGTTCATAGAGGTCGCCACCACAGAACAGGGCATCGGCGCCAACTTCGCGGGTCAGATCGACGATACGAAGGAGAGTCTCACGAAGTGCTTGACGTCGACGACGGGCGACGTCGCCGGAGGCCCCGGCCCAGGCGAACTTGGAGTCGAGATGTAGGTCTGAGAAGTGGACGATCTTCATCGGTGGCCAACATACAGACGGGCAGGGACACATTTGCGCCAAAGGCTGTCAGCTGGACTCGTAACCCCTGATGGTCTCTTCCAGATAGTCGATGGCGTGGTCGTAGCCCTGACTGGCGTGAGCTGTCGTGTACGCCAGCACTCTCATCAGCCAGAGACGGAAGGCGAGGGCCTCCCATGCCGGGTCTCCAAGGCGGAAGTTCCTCAGAAGATGTTTCAGAGTCATCCCCCAGGTCGCCCCATTCATGAACCCGAAGTTCGGCCGCTCACGGTTCACCAGGACTTCAACGCCTACATCGGGAAGCTCCCTGGCAAGGTCGATCTCATCGGGAGTCCATCCGGTAGCGAGCAGTCTCGTGGTCCGGTCGCGGTCGTATCCGACGATTCGCTTCAGGTCGTCGGGGACCGGGCTCGGTGCGTCGGCATCGAGGTCGGGGCCCGGGTCGGGGAGTCCGGCCAACGAGGAGACCGCGTCCAGACACTCGACCACCATCGTCCTCAGCTCGTCGAGGGCGCCATAGAGGGCGTGACGCTTGCCTGACGCGACATGATGTTCATACAGGGGTCGGGCCGACATCGCAGTGGAATAGGTGAGCACAGTGTCGATTCCCCAGTCAGACCTCGCCGTGACCAGGGGGTCCTTCACCATCTCAACAACTGTTCGGTCACTCAACATCAGCTCCCCACCCAGGGGTTGCCCGATTCGGGCCAGGGCACTTCCGGGGAAGAGCATGGCGAGGGCAGGGCGGGTGATCATCCAAGTGATCATGGCGTCGGTGGCGGCGCGGGGGAATCGATGTCGGACCACCTCATAGCCATCGTCCCCCTTCTGCTCCGCCCCATCGATCCAGCTGTGATCGAAGTTGGTGATGTCGGCGTCGTAGAAGTGGACCCGTTCAAACCCGATTTCTCGTGCCTTCTTGAGCGCAGTGTTGATCGCGTCCCCTTTGCCTGATCTGAAAGTGCCGATCCGGTTCTGGGCAAAGACACTTACCGGCTTCCCATGAGTGGCGGAAATGGAGACTGCAATCGGCTCGACCGATCTCATCACCTGGTCTTCTTCGGCGGCCACCGCCCACACTTCGGAAACCCGTTCGTGAGCCGTGGCGATGGCCAGGTTGGCCGCGATTAGTGACGTTGGCTCAGATTTGAACGGGAATACGACAAGACTCACCGGTCAATGGTGGCACAGGTTCAGGCTTCCCGGCGTGAAGCCAGGAAAGCGCCGGCCAGGACCATGACCACACCGGCCAGGGACAGTGGTGCCACCAACTCGTCGCGGACGATCACCCCCAACACCAGGGCCACCACCGGAATCACATATGCCACGAAGGCCCCCCGAGTCGACCCGACCCTGCTGGCGAGCCTGCCGGCGAGGATGAACGCCAGACCCGTGCCTAAGAGCCCGACGGCCACGGTGGCGGTCAGAGATGGCCATGAGAACGACGATTCACCGAGGGCCAGCACGCCCAATGGGAAGGTGATGAGGGTGGCCACCCATATCATCCTGCCCATCACGGGAAGTGCTCCGTATTTCTGAAGGACGGGCACTGCGATGGTCACCGAGAGACCGTAGAAGGCCGAAGCGATCAATCCGAGTGCGATTCCGAGAGCGGCGTTCGAGCCGTCGTCAGCGGTCGGGGATGTGATCAGGGCCACACCGATGAACCCTACGACGATCCCCATGACCTGGACCTTGCCGGGGAGGCTCCGGAGCAGTACTGCGGTGATGATCGCGGCGAAAATGGGGACTGTCCCGTTGAGCATCCCGGCCACGCCGGAGTCGATCCACTGCTGGGCGATCGGGAAGAGTGTGAACGGAAGGGCTGCCCAGGTGACCGACAGAGCAAAGATTCGTGGCCAGTCCTCCCGGTCGATCCTGGTCCTCTTGACCGCGGGCAGACAGGCGAAAAAGACCGATGCCGACGCGAGACGGAGGAAGGTCACGAGCCCCGGGCTGAAAGAGTCGAGTCCGATGGCCATCAGGAGAAAGGAAGAACCCCAGATCGAAGCGACGGCAATGAAGGTGAGCCAGTCCATCGGGGCGAACGAACCGACGTTGGTCCCTCTGGAAGTAGACAATATTCGGTTGGCTGTCATCGTTTGTTCTTGGTCGTCGTGGGGCACACGAGCAACCACGCCGACGCAAGGATTAGTCCGCGCTTTTCAGGTTTCAGATTTGGCTTGACGGGTCATCAGGCTCAGGACCGCGTCCTTCGGGTGAACACCTTCGTTCAACACCATCGATACATGCTCGGCGATGGGCATCTCGACACCAACTCGCTCGGCCAACCCGAGAACTGATGTGGTGGTCTTCACCCCCTCGGCGACCATACGCATCTCGGAAATGATGTCTTCGAGACTCCTGCCTTTGGCGAGATGGAAGCCGACCTGATGGTTCCGGCTCCGTGGTGAAATGCATGTGGCAATGAGGTCTCCCATGCCAGCGAGACCGGCGAAGGTGGAAGGTCGGCCCCCGAGAGAGGTTCCGAGACGGGTCAGTTCGGCCAGTGCCCTGGTGATGAGGGTGGCCCTGGTGTTGTCCCCGAATCCGAGACCATCGGACATCCCTGCCGCGATGGCCATGACGTTCTTGAGCGCCCCACCCAGCTCGCAGCCGGTGACATCGTCGTTGGTGTACACCCGGAAAGTCGGCCCCATGAGGGCGGCTTGAACCGCCAGAGCCGCCCTGTTGTCGATCATCGCCACCACCGATGCCGTTGGCTGACCGGCGGCGACCTCCGATGCGAGATTCGGGCCGGTGAGCACCCCCACGACCCCAGGGTTGTGGTCGGGGGACTCATCGAGGATCACACCCGTCATGGTTGCGAGTGTCTCCAACTCGATGCCCTTGGTGAGCGAGACCACCGCGGTGTCCCTCGCAATCAGGGGGGCCAACAGGGAGTAGACCTGACGAAATCCATGTGAAGGGACCGCGATGACCACAGCACTTGCCCCGTCGACGGCTTCCTCGAGGGACGACGTCGCACTCAGCCGGTCGGGGAGGGTTCGTCCAGGGAGATATTGGGAATTGGAACCGGTAGACCTGATCTCTGTGACCAACTCCGGCCGACGAGCCCACAGCGTGGTATCTGTCCGTTCGGCACACAACGCCGCCACCATGGTGCCCCACGACCCCGCACCGACGACCGCCACCTTCTCCATGGGCGAAACGCTAGCCCAAGGTAGAACGGCGGCATCCCTAACCTCGACCGATCGTGAGTCTCTCCATCGGTATTGTCGGGTTGCCCAATGTCGGCAAGTCCACACTGTTCAACGCCCTGACCAGTGCCGGGGCCCTTGCGGCCAACTATCCGTTCGCCACTATCGAGCCGAACGTCGGTGTGGTGCCCATCCCGGATGAGCGTCTGGCAGTACTCGCCGGTATGTTCGGGTCGCCTCGGGTGACCCCGGCCACGGTCCGGTTTGTCGACATCGCCGGACTGGTGCAGGGTGCCAGTCAGGGTGAAGGTTTGGGGAATCAGTTCCTGGGCAACATCCGTGACGTGAGTGCGATCTGCCACGTGGTCCGTGCTTTCGGGTCATCACAGGTGACCCATGTCGAGGAGTCGGTTGACCCCGAGCGTGACATCTCCATCGTCGAGACCGAATTGGCCCTAGCTGACCTGGACACAGTCGAGCGTCGTCTGGCACGACTCGAGAAGGAGGCCACGATCGACAAGACACTCCAAGCGCAGGTGTCCTTATACCGCGAGCTCAGGGACCTAGTGGCATCTGGTCGAATGGTGAGCTCCCGACCACCCCTGATGGCCCGGACCGACGAGTTCGCCGACCTCCATCTCTTGACCGCCAAGCCGATCATCTATGTGTTCAACGCCGATCAAGAGTTGCTCGACGACGAGGAGCGCATGACCCAGCTCAGAGATCTGGTGGCCCCCGCAGAGGCGTTGTTCCTCGACGGCCAGCTGGAAGCCGAGCTCGCCGGCATGACCCGGTCGGAGAGGGAAGAGTTGCTTCAAGAGTCGGGTATGGGGGAGCCCGGTCTCAGTCAGGTGGTTCGGAGTGCTTACCGCACATTGGGTCTGCAGAGTTACCTCACTACCGGGCCGAAAGAAACACGCGCCTGGACGATCAGGGCGGGTGCTACCGCTCCCGAGGCTGCTGGGGAGATCCACACGGACTTTCAGCGTGGCTTCATCGCCGCCGAGGTGGTCGACTTCGACCGTCTGGTAGCTGCGGGGTCGTGGAACGCGGCTCGGGCCGGGGGCCTGGTGCGGTCCGAGGGAAAGGGTTACGTGATGAAGCCCAACGACGTTGTCGAGTTCCGTTTCAACGTCTAGCGGCTCCGCAGGTACAATCACCTTGCCATAGATGCCGTCGGGAGAGCCTCGTCGGAGGCGCCGAAGGGGCAACACCTTCCCGGAAACTCTCAGGCGCAGCGGACCGATCGGCAGAGGCACGCTGAAGGTGACGACAGCTGGGAAGGGCGACAGACCCTACGGAGACCAGATGTTTGCACCACCTCAACCCAGTTTCGTAGACCGCCATATCGGTCCCAGGCATGCCGATTTGGAGAAGATGTTGGCCACTGTCGGCGCCGAGTCCTTGGACGACCTGGTCGCATCGACCGTGCCCGCATCCATCCTCGACCGGTCACTCGAACTCCCCGCGCCTCTGAGTGAACCGGAACTGATGGACCACATGGGAGTCCTCGCCTCGAAGAACCAGATTCTCCGATCGCTGATCGGCCTTGGCTATCACGACACCCATACGCCGCCCGTGATAGCCCGCAACGTGTTGGAAGACCCGGCTTGGTACACCGCGTATACGCCCTACCAGCCGGAGATATCGCAGGGGCGTCTCGAGGCGTTGCTCAATTTCCAGACGATGGTCTCAGACCTGACCGGGATGGATGTTGCGAATGCATCTCTCCTCGACGGGCCGACGGCGGCTGCGGAGGGTATGAGTATGGCCAACCGGTTGCACAGGGGTGATCGAGGGGTCTTCTACATCGACCCGGACTGTCATCCGGCGACACGCGAAGTGGTGCGGACCCGTGCCGGAGCCGTGGGGGTGGAGATCAGGGTCCTGGCCGACGACTCTGAACCAGAGGTAGCTTTTGGCGTGCTGCTGGCCTACCCCGGTAGTTCAGGGGCACTGGTCGATCACACCGACACCATCTCCAGATTCAAGGAGGCTGGTGCCCTTGTTCTGGTCACCACGGACCTCCTGGCCACGACCCTGATCACCCCGCCCGGGGAACTTGGTGCCGACATAGCGGTCGGTTCGGCTCAGCGTTTTGGTGTCCCTATGGGTTATGGCGGACCCCATGCCGGGTTCATTGCCTGTCGGAACGCTCACGTGAGGGCGTTGCCCGGTCGTCTCGTCGGAGTCTCGACCGATACCGCGGGCAGGATGGCTTACCGTCTGGCGCTTCAGACACGCGAGCAGCACATCCGTCGCGAGAAGGCCACTTCCAATGTGTGTACCGCCCAGGTGTTACTGGCCGTGGTCTCGGGGTTGTACGGGTGCTGGCACGGTGCCGATGGTCTGAAGACGATCGCCAGCGAAGTCAATCGCTTGACAGGGCGGTTGGCGGCGGCAGCCAAGTCGGCCGGTCTCGAAGTCAATGAGACGTGGTTCGACACACTGACCGTGTCGGTCCCGGGAAGGGCCGATGATGTGCTCACCTCAGCCCTGGGCCGGGGTTTCAATCTCGGTCGACCCGACAGCGACCATGTTCGTGTGGCGTTCGACGAGACATGTGACGACGGGGTGGTCGACACACTTCTAGAAGTCCTCGGCATCGCCCCTGACGGGGCGGCGGAGGGGATTCCAGCGTCGATGTCCCGTAATAGTCCCTTCATGACCCACCCGGTCTTCGACATGTACCACTCGGAGCACGAGATGCTCCGTTATCTGCGGAAACTTGCCGACAAGGACCTCGCCCTCGATCGGACCATGATCCCGCTCGGTTCCTGCACCATGAAGTTGAATGCCACCTCGGAGATGGTTCCGATGACCTGGCGTCAGTTCTCCGGACTCCATCCCTATGCGCCAATTGATCAGGCCGCCGGCTACATGGAGCTGATCCGGGAGCTGGAGGACTATCTGGTCGAGATCACCGGGTACGACCGGGTCTCGCTGCAACCCAATGCCGGTTCCCAGGGTGAACTGGCGGGACTGCTCGCCATCGCCGCCTATCACCACTCCCGGGACGAGGGTCATCGACGGGTGTGTCTCATCCCGGCCTCGGCCCACGGGACGAATGCGGCGTCGGCGGTGATGGCCGGGATGGAAGTTGTCGTCGTGGCCACGGACTCGTCGGGGAACATCGATCTGGAGGACCTGGAGAAAAAGGCGGTCGACAATCGCGATCGTCTTGCCGCGGCGATGGTCACTTATCCGTCCACACACGGTGTCTTCGAACCGGGGATCAGACGGCTCGCCGACATAGTTCACGAATACGGAGGTCAGGTGTATGTGGATGGTGCCAACCTGAACGCTTTGGTCGGTCTGGCCAAGCCAGGCGATTTCGGGGCGGACTGCGGGCATCTCAACCTTCACAAGACTTTCACCATTCCTCACGGGGGTGGGGGCCCGGGGATGGGACCGATCGGCGTCAAGCGTCATCTTGCCCCGTTCCTCCCCAACCACCCGTTGGTCGAAGACGCAGGGCCTGACACCGGGATCGGGCCGATCTCCGGCGCCCCGTTCGGTTCGGCAGGAATCCTGCCCATCCCGTACGCATACATCAGGCTGATGGGTGCCGAAGGTCTGCGACGCGCCTCGTCGGTGGCGATACTGTCGGCCAACTATCTGGCTCGGAGGCTGGATCCATACTTCCCCGTGCTCTACACCGGACAGGGTGGAAGGGTGGCACATGAGTGCATCCTCGATGTCAGACCGCTCAGCCGGGAAACCGGGGTCACGGCCGAAGATGTGGCCAAGCGTCTCGCCGATTACGGCTTTCATTCCCCGACCTTGTCTTTCCCGGTGCCGGGAACACTGATGATCGAACCCACCGAGTCGGAGAGCCTGGAAGAACTGGAACGGTTCTGTGCCGCCATGATCGCCATCCGTGAGGAGGCCGATCGGGTCGGGCGCGGTGAATGGCCAAGGGATGACAACCCCCTCGTCAACGCACCTCATACCGCCGAGGACGTGGTGGATGACGACTGGGATCGGCCCTACACCCGAGAAGAGGCCGCCTACCCCTTGTCCTCGTTGAGGGCGGTCAAATATTGGCCTCCGGTCGGGCGGATCGACGGTCCGGGTGGGGATCGGAACCTGGTTTGCTCATGTCCTCCCCTGGAGTCATACACTTCAAGCTCTTGACCGAGAGCGGGTGTAGTGGGATCGTTTAAGACCGACAATCCGGGAAGAATGGGCGACATGAGAGGGCGACGGTGAAATTCGCCGGGGAATTACGTATCCCCGACATCGACCACCCGGGGATTCCGGCGGCAGTCGTCATCGACGACACGCATATCGAGATCGTTCTCGATGGTGAGTCCTTGGGGAAATGGTCGTTGTACGACGTGCGTGCCCGGAGACTGATCTCCAAGGCGTTCGCCCTCGATCTGGCCGGCGAGGATGTCACGTTCTTGTCCGAGGAACCGGTCGATTTCGCCTATCGAGGCGTGGAGAGGATGGCCCAGGTCTGGGCCCAGTTCAAGACCATGCGTGGTCCCCAACGGATGCTTGCGGTCCGTCGATCACGTTCGAGGGCGACCCCGTCCCGCGTCTCCGAGCTGCGTGCCGCCATGGAGGCCAACCTTGCAGCCCAAAGAAATGCACGTCCTGCCCCGAAGGTAGAGCCGGCGGTGGAAGCGACTCCTTCGGTACCACCACCCAACCGACGACCGGCCCAACCGTCTTCTGTGTTCAAAGACCCGGATGAGGTCCCGGTTCAACCGACGACAGAGACTCAGCCCGGGACATCGGTGGCATCGGTTAGGAGTGCAAAACGTCGTGACGAGATCGATGCCAGGAAGCGGTTGGACGCTCTTCGCCAGGAAGCCGTAGAGAGGGACAACAAGCGGATCGAGGCCTTCCGGGCCGAGATGGCCAAGCTCGAGGCCGAGAGGTCTGAGGCAGAACGCGTCGCCGCGGAGTATCAGACGAATCGCGCCACCGAACTGGAACGTCTCAAGACCGAGATGCGTGTGCTCAAGGAAAGGGAGGCGGGGCTGGCGAAGGGTGACACTGCCGGTCTCGAAGCACTCCACATCGCGATTGAGCAAATCGAGACTCACCGCCACAGTCTCGAACAATCCAATCTCGATGCAGTCAGAAAGTTACATTCGTTCGAGGTCAAACGCACCGAACTCGAGCGCCGGGAAGCCGCTAGATGGCAGTCACATCGAAGGGAGATGGAGCGGATCAAGGCGGAGATGGTTCTCCTCGACCGTGCTGACGCCGGTCAAGCGGACCGGCAGGACGAGGTGAATCCCTTCATGGAGGAGGAAGTCGCGTCGCCGGTGGACGAGACGATCGCAGATCCCCCTCCCGAGGAGAGCCAGACTGACCTGTCCGACGATGACGGGGCCCAAATCGCAGATCCCCCTTCCGAGGAAGGGCACGCCGCCGAGGTCTCTGAAGAATCCGCCGACGCTGAATCGATCGAGGTTGCTGAGGAGCTTGCTTCGGCTGAGGTGGTTGAAGTGGTGGCTGTCGAATTGGTGGATGCCGCCGCGCTACGCAACCCAGCGACTGTCACCCCAGCGCCGCTCAAGGAAGCCGCCGCGGGTGACAGGAAGAGGGGTGGTTTGGTTGGCTCGGTGAGGTCGGCCTTCCTGCGTGACGGCAAGGAGCATGAGCACATCTTCGTCAGTGCGCCGGCGACTCTCGGTCTGACCAGGTCTATTTGTAGCGAGTGTGGCTACGTGTCAATCGGCGCAGCTCAAGACTGAGAGCGCAGTCAGGGAGAATGACGTCCTGGCCTTCTGCCACTTCTCCTTGGGATCCCTCCGGAAGTAGCGAAGGGGTCCGGCCCGTGGGTCTTGACCAGATCGCATACCTCTATCACGGGACCCAAGGGCGGGGAGGTTACCCTCTTGCCCATCGTGACCGTTATCCGTCCGGTGATTCTCTCAGGTGGCTCAGGCACACGTCTCTGGCCACTGTCCACGATCAATCAGCCGAAGCAGTTCGCCCCCCTGGTTGGATCGGGCTCCCTCTTCGAGGCGACTGTGAGGCGGGTCGATGGCCTAGCAGGTGCTCTCGATCCGACTGTCGTTGCTGGCGCCGATCATCTCGGTCAAATCCGCGAGTGCTTCGTGAAGATGGGGCGGAGTCCTGGGTTGGTGGTGATCGAACCGGAAGGCAGGAACACCGCACCGGCGATCGCTGCCGCCGCCCTGACCAGTCAGCCCGACGACGTCATGGTCATCCTCCCGGCCGACCACTTGATCGTCGACGTCGAGGGGTTCCGGGCCCGTCTGATGGATGCCGTCGGGTTAGCTGAAACTGGGCACATCGTCACGTTCGGGGTGGTTCCCGTTCGACCCGAGACCGGTTACGGCTATATCGAGACGGGGGATCCGGTCGGGTCCGGACTCAGGCTCACCCGCTTCAAGGAGAAACCCGGACCCGAAGAGGCAGAGTCGATGATGGGAGACGGGCTCCACTTGTGGAACTCAGGGATGTTCGTGGCCCGGGCCGGAACTGTCATCGACGAGATGGACGAGCACTGCCCGACGGTCATCGGCCCGGTCCGTCACGCGTTGACCGCCGCCGCGGTAGACCGGTTGATCCGTCTCGGAGCAGACTTCGGTAGGGCCGAAGGGATCTCGTTCGACCATGCCGTGATGGAGCGGACCGATCGTGGCGTGGTGCTACCGATCGATGTCGGATGGAGCGACATCGGATCGTTCCTCGCTCTCTACGCCTCTGAGGTCAAGGATGAGCACGGCAACGTGGTCTCCGGGAAAGTGATCCTCGACGGTGTCAGCGGGTCTTATGTCAGGGCCGGCTCGCGGATAGTGGCTGTAGCCGGGATTTCGGACGTCGTTGTGATCGAGACCGAAGATGCCGTCCTGGTGTTGCCCATTGACCGCTCTCAGGATGTCCGCGGTCTCGCCGAGAGGGCACGGCGGTTTGAAGGTTGACCCGTGTCCGGGCATACCATCAGGCAAAGATGAGGCGTCTTGTCCCCCTTCTGCTGGCTCTGGTCATCTCTGCCTGCAATGGTGGCCCACCGTCCAATGCGTCCGGATCCCAGGTCTACACACAGGTATGCGCAACCTGTCATTCCGCCGACTTCTCTGGTGGGATCGGGCCGGCATTGGGTCCCGGTTCCAACTCGGCGAACCAGCCGGATGAGTTCTTGATAACCACGATCACCCACGGACGTGGACGCATGCCTTCTTTTCGCACCACGCTGACCGAGCAGCAAATCCTCGACGTCGTGTCGTACATCCGTGAGGTCCAGTCGGGTTGAGCGCCCCCCTCGAGGCACTGAAGCTCCACCCCTTGCGTATTCCGATGCGTCATCGATTCCGGAGGGTGGAACACCGGGATGTCGTCCTCATAGAGGGCCCGAACGGATGGGGGGAGTTCTCTCCGTTCCCCGACTACCCGACGACGATCACTGCGAGATGGTTGGCCGCAGCACTCGAGCTCGCCTGCGCGGCTCTCCCGGAACCGGGAACGAACCGCGTGGCATGCAATGTGACGGTTCCCGCGGTCGACCCGGAGACTGCGGCTGGCCTCGTCTCGGCTTCAGGTGCCACCACCGCCAAGGTCAAGATCGCCGATCCTGGCGATGACGAGACGAGCGATCTGGCACGGATCGAGGCCGTTGCCGCGGTGTTGGGCCCAAGTGGTCGGATCCGTGTCGACGTGAACGCTTCCTGGGACCTCGAGACCGCTACAACCCGCCTGGAGAGACTCCTTCCTTTCAATCTCGAGTATGTCGAGCAGCCCGTGGCCACCGTTGAAGACATGAAAGAGCTTCGGCGGAGGATCCCCATTCCAATTGCTGCCGACGAGGTCTTTCGTCAAAGCCCCGACCCCTTGCGGGTCATCGAGGAGGGTGCCGCCGATGTGGTGGTGATGAAAGTCCAGCCGATGGGTGGAGTCTCGAGGGTGCTCGACCTGGCCAGCCGGTGTCCGGTCCCGGTTGTCATTTCTTCGGCGCTGGAGACTTCGGTGGGGATGTACGGTGGACTTCTGGCTGGATCGCTGATCGACTCGCCCTACGCATTCGGGCTGGGAACGGTCGCTCTCCTCGCCGGGGACCCCACACCTGACCCGCTGTTGCCTTCGGGCGGCTTTCTCGAGGTGAGACGACCGATCCCGGACCCGGAGCTTCTCGAGAAGTGGAGGCCCGAGCGCGATCTCGTCGCGTCGTTGCTCAGACGGACGAGGGCCGCTGCGGAGCTGCTGGCTTGAGTATCCCGAATCCGAGCACGGCATTGGCCAGGACTGTGATCGACTCCCTGGTCAGCCGGGGAACCCGTCTCCTGGCGTTGTCGCCTGGTTCTCGTTCTGGCGCAATCGCGATCGCCGCCAGCCAGCATCCCGACTTGGTGACGGTGGTGTTTCTAGATGAGCGGTCGGCTGCCTTCTTTGCGCTGGGCAGGTCCAAGGCCACCGGGGTCCCTGCGGCGGTCCTTTGCACTTCGGGCACTGCCACCGCCAACTGGTACCCGGCGGTGGTGGAAGCGGACGCCTCGGGAACACCCCTGATTCTCCTCACTGCCGACCGACCCGAAGAGTTACGCGGGGTTGGCGCCAACCAGACCATCGACCAGGTCGGGATGTACGGCAACAAGGTGAGATTCTTCGCCGACATACCAGCCCCCGACGGGACCGACCAGGCGGGAAGCTGGCGTACCGCGGTCAACGACGCATTCTCGGCCGCCATGGGTGGCGGACACATTCCGGGCCCCTCGCACCTCAACCTCTCGTTCCGTGAGCCGACTGTCCCGGTCGGTGACGACGGGCGGTCCAGCGCTGATTCCTACGCTCATCCGATTGACGGGGCCGAGCTCCGGGGATCGGGTTCGAGGCCTACAGCGCCAGTCCCCGACATCGATCGAATGCCTGCTTATCACCCAAAGGGTCTGCTCATCGCAGGCGACGGCGAGTACGACCGGGTGGGTCTATTGAACGAGGCATCACGTCTCGGCTGGCCAGTCCTCGCCACCGCCCTTTCGGGAATGAGGGGCATGGATGTGGTCAGGAACTACCACTACCTCCTTGCCGGCGTGATCCACCCGTCCCTGGTGCCGGACCTCGTCGTAGCCTTTGGTGCCATCGGCCCCAGCGAGCGACTCGAGAAGCTGATCGCTCGGTCATCGATCCGGGTTCGGATCGACTTGTGGGGTCGTCCGATCGACCCGGCCCGGAACGCCACCCACCGTTTGACCGCCGATCCGTTGTTGTACCTCAAAGGGTTCCAGCCTCACCCGGACCAGGGTTGGGGAGTTGCCTGGACCCAGACCGACCTCAGAGTTGGAGAGAAGATCGCCAACCTGCTCGACGAATCCGACCCGATCACCTCAGCGGGTGTGGCCAGAGTGATCGACGGAGTCCCAAGGGGAGCTTTGGTGGTGGCCTCGTCGCTCCCTATACGCGCCATCGATGCACATCTTTCCACGTCCGGACCGGTGGTCGGCAACCGGGGGGCCTCGGGCATCGATGGTTTCGTGTCGACCGCGCTTGGTGTCGCTTCATCGTTTCAACGGACCGTTGCTCTGGCCGGGGACCTATCACTCCTCCATGACGACAACGGCTTCTTGAACGACGGTGACTTCGATCTCACCACCGTGGTCATGAACAATGGGGGAGGAGGACTGTTCGACCTGCTCCCACAGCGGGTCCACGCCCCCGACTACGAGCGCTTGTTCGTGGCCCGCCAGGATCGTGACCTGGGTGTCCTTGCCGCCTTCCACAACATTGCCTATGAGCGGGTGACGGATTTGGGGGAGCTGGCCGACGTAGTGACGTCGAGCACGGAAAGCGGAGGACTGTCCTTGATCGAGGTGCCAGTCGACCGGAACGACGATCTCGACATGTGGACACAACTCGACGAGGTCGCCGGGTCAGTCGTGGCCAACATCTAAGCCACGCAGCATCGGACCCAGTTTCATCTCGGTCTCCTCCCACTCCCGGTCGTGGTCGGCGCCGAGAACCAGACCACCCCCGGCGTACAACGTCACCTGGTCCCCGAGGATCTGTCCGCATCGGAGGGCCAGAGCGAACTCACCATTTCCATCTCCGTCGAACCATCCGATGGGTCCGGCATATCTGCCCCGGGACCTGGGCTCCATCGCCCTTATCAGCCTCAGTGCCTCATCACTCGGTGTCCCTCCCACCGCTGCCGTCGGATGGAGGGCCCCGACCAGGTCGAGGACGCCGACACCGGGCAAGGCTGTCGCCTCGAACCGGGTTGCGAGGTGGCTGATCTTGCCGAAGACCAGAGGCGACTGCTCGCCGTTCAATTTGCTGGTGAGTGGTCCGAGGGCCGCCCTGACGGAGTCGGCGGCGAAGGCATGTTCTTCCGAGATCAAGGGGCTGTCGAGTCCGTCGACATCGGGTGCGGTCCCGGCCAGGACCAGGGACGTCACTCTGCCCTTGACGACTCTCACCAGTAGTTCGGGGCTGGCCCCGATCAGTCCGTCCAGGGAGAACACGTGAGAAGAGACGTTGTAGGAGATCAAACGGGCGAGCACCGCCTCGACTGGGACCTCGGAGTCGAACTCGAGACGTACCTGACGGGCGAGGACGACCTTTTCGACTCGCTTCTGGTCGAGGGCTGCCCGGGCCTGGTCGAAACCTTCGGACCAGACGGCACGGCCATCATCGACGATACGACCCCGGGGCAGGGTGTTGGCCGAGGGCTGCCAGTTGCGGTCGAACAGTTCTGGTGTCATCACCACCGAGAAGGGGTCCTCCGGGTCGAATGTGAACGAAGCGAACGCCAGCAGACCCGGACTTGTGGTCAGCCAATCGGCGGCGCGCCGGTATCGGTCATCGCCGGTGCCCGGGTTGTGTGTGATGGTGGCTCCGCCCCCGGCTATCGAACCCGACGGGGATGACCAGTAGAGCGGACTCATGGGAACACACCCACATCGTCCCCCTCGATGTCCGCCAGACGTCGCGCCAGTTCGGTGAACTCGGCGAGATCGCCTGAAGCGGCCAGCATGAGGCTGCCTGCCCCATTCGAAGTCGGAGCGACCCGGGCGGTTTGACGGGCGACCGCGTTGGCCGGGTCGATCACGGTGACCTCCGGTCCAACTAGTACCTCGATGGCGGGCCGGAGGAAGGAGAAGTGAGTACAGCCGAGAACGACGGTGTCAGCACCCATCTCCAGCACAGGCCTGATGTCCGATTCGAGAAGGGCCATGACATCTTCGCCTTCGGTCTGGCCATCTTCGACGATCTCCACCCACTTGGGACAGGCGCGAGGGATCACTTCCACACCCTCGGTGAAACGGCTCACCACCGACTCGAAGAGTCGTCCCTGGAAGGTGGCCGCGGTGGCGAACACCGCGATCACCCGACTCTTTGTGGAGAGGGCCGCCGGTTTGACCGCTGGCTCCATCCCCACGATCGGAACCTCGTGGTGTGTCGAGCGGAGATCGTCGAGGGCAGCTGCCGACGCCGTATTACAGGCGACCACCAGGGTTGAAGCCCCCCTGGCGAGGAGCCACTCGGCGATCTCGTGCGAGAACGCTCGAACCTCGGACAGGGGACGGAGACCGTAGGGCGCCCGGCCACGATCAGCAACATACAAGAGGTCGGCGTCGGGGATCTCGATCCTTATCTGTCGCAGGACCGAGAGACCGCCAACACCGGAGTCGAAGACACCGATCATGCTTCTATCTCACCATTTCGGGTGGGTGTTGGGTGGTAGCGTCGATCGGACGTATGCAGATAGCAGGCAAGGTCGCATTGGTCACCGGCGGGGCTTCCGGGTTGGGTCTGGGCACGGCCCGGCATTTCGTCGCCCTTGGTGGTTCGGTGGTCATGCTCGACATGAACGAGGCCAAAGGCGCACTGGCTGCCACCGAGTTGGGTCCGATGTCCCGGTTCATCGCCTGCGATGTAGCCGACCCCGACAATGTGCAGGCCGCCGTGGACGGTGCTGCCGAGGCGTTCGGGACCATCGACATCCTGGTCAATGCGGCGGGCATAGCCCCGGCGCAGCGTGTCCTGTCCCGGGAGGGGTCACCACACGACCTGGAACTCTTCAAGGTGACGATCGGGATCAATCTGATCGGTATGTTCGACATGATCAGGAGTGTCGCCACGGTAATGGCGAGAAACGAGCCGGGACCGACCGGTGAGCGTGGGGTGATCATCAACGTGGCCTCGATAGCCGCCTTCGAGGGCCAGATCGGACAGGCCGCCTACTCTGCTTCCAAGGGTGGCGTGGTGGGGATGACCCTGCCACTGGCCCGGGACCTGGGGAGTGTGGGGATCAGGGTGATGACCGTGGCCCCGGGAATAATGGACACCCCTCTGCTCGAAGCGGCCCCACAAGAATTGAAAGACTCGCTGGCGCGGCTCAGTGTGTTCCCGCAAAGGCTCGGGACCCCAGCGGACTTTGCCCGAATTGTGCAAGCGATCGTGGAGAACGAGATGCTCAACGGTGAGGTCATCCGGTTCGATGCTGCCGCGAGGATGCCCCCCAAGTAGAACAGTCATCTCAACCTTGGGATGCCACCCAGCGAATCAGGGTTCTCCAGACTGGTCAGGTCGCCGGGTTCGAGACCGAGGGCCATCGCCTTCACAACCCGACGCATGATCTTCTGTGACCGAGTCCGGGGAAGATCATCCACCCAGGCAACGAATGAGGGCTTGAATGCCTTCCCAAGAGTCGAGGTCACCGCTCCGATCACCTCGAGCTCCAGGTCGGCGTCGGGCACCACACCGGGGGCCGGCACCACATAGAGGGCGATCGCCTCTCCCTTGACCTGGTCGGGAACGCCGATGGCGGCGGCCATCATGACCCGGTCCAGTGCGACCACGACACTCTCGATCTCGGCGGGCCCGACGCGTTTCCCGGCGATATTCAGAGTGTCGTCGGATCTGCCGTGGAGATACCAGAACCCGTCTTCGTCGATGCTCGCCCAGTCTCCATGCACCCAGGTATCGGGGAATCGCGACCAGTAGGTCTCGATGTAACGGTCCGGCTCGCCCCAGAATCCGCGGGTCATTCCCGGCCAGGATCCCCGGATGACGAGTTCGCCCACACCGCCTCTGATCGAGTCACCGGTGTTGTCGTAGACGTCTGCGTCCATCCCCAGGGCTCTCCCGCCGAGGGATGTCGGCTTCAGACCCTGCAACAGGTTCGCCGAGAGGATGCACGCCCCTATCTCGGTCCCGCCGGAAATGTTAACGATCGGTATCCTTCCGTCCCCGACCTCGTTGAACAGCCATAGCCAAGGGCCGGTGTTCCAGGGCTCTCCCGTTGAGCCGAAGATCCGGACCCGGGACAGGTCGTGGGCCTCAGTCAGCGCCGATCCATGTGGTTGCAGGGAACGGATCAATGTCGGGGAGACACCGAAGATGGTCACCCCGAGGCTGTCGACCACCTCCCAGATTCGGTCTGGACCAGGATGGTCGGGTGCCCCGTCGTAAGTGGCGATGGCGGACCCGTTGGCCAGTCCTGCGACCACCATCCATGGACCCATGATCCAGCCCATGTCGGTGAACCACATGAGGACATCGTCCGGTCTCACATCGAGTTGAAAGGCGCCTTCGGCGGCAAGCTTCACCGTGAGACCGGCATGGACATGGACCGCCCCTTTGGGTCTTCCAGTCGTGCCCGAGGTGTAGGCGATCATGACCGGGTCTTCGGCGTAGGTCCTGATCGCGGCCGCGGTGGTGGCTCCGGTCAACAGTTCGTCCCACCAGATGTCGCGTTCTTCGATCATGGGCGTGTCGAACCCGGCGGTGTAGTCGACGACCACTACATTGGCCAGCCCTCCGGCGCTGACAATGGCTTGATCGGCGACCTCCTTCATCCTCACCACCTTCCCCCGTCTCATGAAGGTGTTGGCGCAGATCAAGACCTTGGGCTTGGGATCTGCGAGACGGCTGGAGACGGCTTCGGAGGCGTATCCGGAGAACACCGGGATGAAGATGGCCCCGATCCTGGCCACTGCCAGGAAGGAGATGACCGCCTCAGTCGACATCGGCAGATAGACCGCGACTGAGTCGCCCTTTTGGACTCCCAGGCTGGTGAGTCCACCGGCCAGTGCCGAGACGAGCCGGGACAACTCCCCGAAGGTCGTCTCCCGCATCTCTCCGGACTCCTTCAGCGAGCGTACCGCCAGACGGTCCCCGTCGGTGTCGGCCCAGCGGTCGACACAGGCGCGAGAGAGATTGAACTGCCCGTCGACGAACCAGGTCGCCCAGGCATGACCTCGCGAAGTGTCACGGACGATCGAGGCGGGACGGTCGAAGGGGAGACCGAGGAAGCCCACAACCGCGGACCAAAACCACTCCGGGTCCTGGACCGATCTCTCCACAAGGTCCGGGTATGAAGCGATGCTGTGGGCACGCATGAACCTCGCGGTGTTGGTTGCTTCTGCGTACGCGGCCTCCGGTCGCCATACGATCTCGTGCTTTTCCATGACGGTCGCTGAGGGTATCGGAGAACAGCCGTCCGGTCTAAGCCAACCTAAGCTGTCGAAATGCGATCCAAGGCGGATCTGGCCGCCCAGAGGGAGTTCCGTCACAAGGTCATCACGGTGGTCGTGATCGTGCTTGCTGCAATTGCGGTCTTGTGGCTGGCGAGTCAGCTCCGGAGCCTGTTGTTCATGGTCTTTGTCTCCCTCTTCGTGGCGGTGGCAGTCGCCCCTCCGGTCCAATGGTTGGAGAGACGGGGAATGAAACGGGGACTCGCCACTGGTGTCGTCTTCCTCGCCGGTTTCCTTCTCGTGGTGGGGTTCGGCTGGGCCCTGGCCCCTTTGTTCGTCGAACAGGTTCAGCAACTCATCGAGGGGGTGCCCGGATATGTCGAGGCCTTCGTCGCATGGCTCCAGCGACTCGGCTTTGACATCGACTGGGATCCCGAGGAGTTGGGCGGTCAGATCGCGGCCGCCCTCGAGAACTTCGGTGGGGGTGTCGTTGGGGGTGTCGTCGGTGTTGCCGGGTCCGTCTTCGGATTTCTGGTCTTCGCCACCACGGTGGCCTTGTTTTCGTTCTTCATGGTTGCCGAGCTTCCAAAGATGCAGCGAACCGTCCTTTCCACGATGCCGGAGAACCGGCAACACCGGGCGCTCCATGCTTGGAATGTGGCCGTCGATCAGATGGGCTCCTACATCTATTCCAGGTTGGTGCTGGCAGTTCTCTCCGGTGTGGTCGCTTGGGGGGCATTGAGTATCCTCGGGGTCCCCTTTGCCCTCTCCCTGGGTATCTGGGTCGGTGTGCTCAGCCAGTTCATACCGGTCGTGGGAACCTATCTGGCGATGGTGCTTCCCATCATCGTCTCGCTCACCACCGGCGGTCTGACCACAACGATCTGGGTCGTGGTGGTCTTTGTCGCATACCAGCAGGTGGAAAACTATCTCTTCGCCCCGTTCATCACCAAAAAGACCATGGAGATCCATCCTGCGGTATCGGTGGGCGCAATCCTGGCCGGGGCCTCTCTCATGGGTGGCATTGGTGTGGTCCTGGCACTGCCGATGACCGGGATCATCCAGGCCCTCATATCGGAGTCCCGCAGGTCATACGACACCATCCTCGACGACGAACACTCTGAGGGATCTGACGTGACCGCGTTTCCAGACTCCGCCGTCACGGAGTGAGTTGATGCTCCGAACGGTCGCGCTTTCACTGGTCGTTGCCCTGGGCGCGTGCACCACGACCAGCACTACGACAACCCTGGCCCCATCCCCCGGCACCACCGCCCCCTCTACGACGACCACCGAGCCCGAACTGTGCCCGGACGTCTTCTGTCTGGTCTACACAGTCTCAGAAGGGTGGTTCTGGTCCGACGGGGTGGCCGTGACGGTCGATGACTTCGTCCACACCTTGGAGCTGTTGACCGGACCCGACGGTCTTGACTCAGGCAACCCGGGATACGACCTGATCACCGATCACGAGGTGATCGGTGAAAGGACCCTGCTGGTTTCGATGTCAGAGGTGTTCGCACCATGGAGGACACTCTTCGAAGTGGTCTACCCGGCCCACGCCGAGACCGACCCCATCCTGCCCGGCCCCACCAGTGGTCCTTTCCTGCTGGGTAGTTGGGTAGATGACGGGGATCTGATCCTCGCCCGCAATCCCCGATATACCGGACCGGGCAGTCCTGGAGATCTGCAGGAGCTCCGTTTTGTCGTCGCCGATGGGGTCAGGGAAGTGGTGTCGGGTCTGCTCAGCGGTGACTACCAGGTGATAAACCCGGCGCCACAGGACTGGATGCTCGAGGACCTGGAGGCCTCATCGGATGTGGTCCATGACCTCACCCCTGGCGCTTATTGGGAGCACATCACCTTCAATCACGACGACGGGCTCCTCACTCAATCTTTCGTGAGGGAAGCCATCGCCGCGGCCCTCGACCGCGAGGGAATCCTGGATGCCACGGTTCGGAAGCTCGATCCAGGAGCCGGGGCGCTCGGCAACACCATGTGGATGATCGGATCGATGAACCATCAGGACAACTTCGATCACCGGCATGATCCTGACCGTGCGGTGTCGATCCTCACCGACAACGGTTGCGAGCGTGGTGGCGATGGGGTATTCGTGTGTGCTGGTAGCCGGGTCTCGTTCGTCTGGGCCACAACTGTCGGCGACTCCTTTCGCAGTGAGCAGCTGACCCGAGCGGCCGAGATGCTCGCCACCGCCGGTATAGAAGTCTCGGTCTGGACGCTGGCACCGTCGGTCCTCTTCTCGACTCCCATCTTCTTCGGAAACGCCAGTGTCTGGCAGATGATGAGCTTCGCATGGAAGGCCGGGGCCGATCCGTTCCTCGCCGAGACCCTCTATACCTGTGCCGGCGATGGCCCTCACGGAATGGGGTTGCTCAACGCCGCCCGCTACTGCAGCGAAGAAGTCGAAGACCTGGTGTTGTCAGCGAGGGGCATCCTGGATCCGGCGGAGCGAGCCCGGGTCCTCAACCAGGCGGACCGTATGTTTCTCGACGACGTTGCCATGATCCCGTTGTACCAACGCCCGTCCCTGCTGGCCTGGGCAGACGAGCTCGTGGGCCCCGAGGCCAATCCGTGGTGGGGGGATCTATGGAACGTCGGCGCTTGGACCGGGATGTCAGAAGTCGCCGTCGCAATCGAGAGGATGCCCGCTTCCCTGACGGCGATGCTGGCCGATGACACCACACAGATGATCGTGAGGGTCTTGTATCTGGGGGCCTTCCGGGTGACACCCGAGATGGAATACGTGCCGGTGCTGGTCGACAGTGTCGAAGTCATCGTCAGGAGCACTCGATGAGTGGTCCCCTCGAGGGGATGCGCGTCGTCGAGTTGGCTGCCCTGGGACCGGTGCCCTTCTGTGGGATGTTGCTGGCTGATCTGGGGGCCGAGGTCACTCGGGTCGATCGGATTGGCCAGTCCCCGATGCCTATAGGGGATTCCGGTAAGCACGATGTCACCGGTCGGGGCAAGAAATCGCTGCGTGTGGACATCAAGGATCCTGGAGGGGTCGAAATCGTCCTCCGTATGACTGAGAGAGCAGACGCCCTGGTCGAGGGGTTCCGCCCGGGTGTCGCCGAGAGGCTCGGGCTCGGGCCCTCCGATTGCCACGTCCGCAACCCGGCATTGGTATACGCCCGGATGACGGGATGGGGTCAGGATGGCCCCCTCTCGGGCGACGCCGGACACGACATCGATTACATCGCCCTTTCCGGTGTCCTCGCCTCGATCGGCCCGGACGCCCATCCGGTCGTCCCTTTGAACCTGGTGGGCGACTACGGGGGAGGGGGCATGCTTCTCGCCCTCGGGCTCCTCGCCGCGGTCTTGTCTGCGAAGACGACCGGGGTCGGCCAGGTGGTCGACTGTGCGATGGTCGACGGTTCGGCCCTCTTGATGGCGCCGTTCCATGGGCTCGTTGCCGAAGGTTGGTGGAGTCCCCGAAGACAGGAGAATTTGTTGGACGGGTCGGCCCCGTTCTATACGACCTATCAGACCTCGGATGGTGGCCACATGGCGGTGGGGGCCTTGGAGCCTCAGTTCTACGCCGCCTTGTTGGCAGGCCTCGAACTCGACCCCGATCAGCTGCCTCCACAGCATGATCGGACTGGCTGGCCAGTGCTGCGGGAGGCCCTGGCCGACAGGTTCATGACACGTACCCGGGATGAGTGGGCGGTCCGGTTCGCCGGTACAGATGCCTGTGTGGCCCCGGTGCTCGACATGCTCGAGGCGGTCGACCATCCCCACAATGTCTCGAGACGAACCTTCCTGCGAGATGGTGACTCCACCCAGCCGGCACCCGCCCCGAGATTCTCCGAAACCCCCCTCGTGGCCGGTGTCCAGCCTGTGTCTGGACAGGACACGGAACAGGTCCTCAACTCCCTCGGTTATAGCCCGGACGAGATCTGTAAGCTCAGGGAGTCCCGAACAATCGTCTAGGAGGAGTCGTGACCGACGCCGCAGTGCTCGCCGAGCGAGCCGAAATTGATGCCATAGCCGAGGGTCAGACCCTCGTCACCTATATGGACAGGAATGCCGAATCCCACCCGGATCGGGATGCCATCCATTGGAAAGATGAGAACGGGTGGCAGGGCCTCACCTGGTCCCAGTACCGCCAGGCGGTGCACGAGGCCGCCGCCGGGCTTCAGACCCTGGGAGTCGGTCAGGGTGAATTCGTCGCCATCATGGCCGGGAACCGGCCCGAGCATGTCATCGCCGATTACGGCGTGGTGCACACCGGGGCGACACCGGTCACCATCTACTCGACCCTGACCTCGCCTCAGGTGCAATACATCGCTGACAACTGCAACGCCACCGTGGCGATTCTCGAGGACCTGGAGTTCATGAAGCGATGGGAGGAAATCAAGGCCGACCTCCCCAATCTCCGTTACGTGGTCCTCATGTCCGGCGCCGAGAACTACGACACCCTCGACTGGGTTCTCAGCTGGGACGATCTGCTCCGGCGAGGGAAGATGCGTCTTCAGGAAGACCCGGACTCGGTGGTCCGTTCGGCCTCCCGGGTCGGCCCTGACGCGCTGGCGACCCTGATCTACACGTCGGGGACAACGGGACAACCCAAGGGGGTCATGATCACCCAGGCGAACGTGGCATGGACTCTCGAGTCACTACGTCGTGCTGCCGACCTCGACATCGGTCCCCGGATGGTGTCTTATCTCCCGTTGGCGCATATCGCCGAGCGACTCTCCACCCACTACATGGGGACCTACCTCGTGGGTGAGGTCTGGTATTGCCCGAATCTCGCCGGTGTTCTCGAGTACATCCAGGAGGCCAGGCCGACAGTGTTCGTTGGTGTGCCCAGGGTTTACGAGAAGTTCCATGCCCGTCTCCAGGCCCGGTTCGCCGAGGCCGAAGGGGCCAAGAAGTTCCTGCTCTCCAAGGCGCTGTCCACCAACGCCAAGCGGGTGGATGCCGAGGCGGTCGGCAAGAAGGGCCCGGCACTAGCCGGCATCCTGGACAAGATCGTCCTCTCCAAGGTCAGGGAAGGCCTCGGGATGGATCAGGTGCAGATTGCGATCACCGCGGCGGCACCGATCAGCCCCGACCTGGTGAAGTTCTTCATGACCATCGGAATCCCTCTCTACGAGCTCTTCGGGATGTCGGAGACGACCGGTCCGGCCACCACCAACCTTCCGGGGGCTTTCCGGATCGGATCGGTCGGGAGGCCGATACCCGGAGTCGAGGTGAAGACCCTCGATGACGGTGAGCTCCTCATGCGTGGCGGTGTCATCACCAAGGGCTACTACAAGCTCGATGACGCGACCCGGGAGAGCTTCGGGATGGACGGATGGTTGTACTCAGGCGACCTGGCCAGGATCGACGAGGACGGATTCGTCTGGATCGTGGGCCGTAAGAAGGAGATCATCATCACCGCTGCCGGCAAGAACATCGCCCCGGCGCACTTGGAGACCATGCTCGGAAACCATCCGATCATCTCCAAGGCGGCCATGATCGGCGACGGTCGGAAGTTCCTCACCATGATCATCGCGCTCGACCCCGAGGAGGCCCCGGCATGGGCTGAGGTGAAGGGGATTCCGTTCACCGATCTCGCCAGCTTCTCTGAGTTGCCCGAGGTCCGGGCCGAGATAGAAGCGGCGGTCAATGCGGCCAACCAGACCGTGGCATCAGTCGAACAGATCAAGAAGTGGGTTGTCGTCCCCCACGAATGGACACCGGACTCGGGTGAAGTGACGCCCTCGCTCAAGCTGAAACGACGGGTGGTCCTCGAAAAGTACGCCGACGACATCGAGAAGATGTACAGCGGGGTATGACCGAACCGATAGCGTTCGACGGCCGGGTGGCGGTCGTCACCGGGGCCGGGGGAGGACTGGGCCGCACCTATGCCCTCGAACTGGCCCGTCGTGGGGCGCGGGTAGTGGTGAACGACCTGGGTGGGGCGGTCGATGGTTCCGGCGCAAGCTCATCGCCTGCCGACAAGGTGGTGTCAGAGATAACCGGGGCCGGGGGGGAGGCGGTGGCCAACTATGACTCGGTCTCGTCGCCCGATGGGGGAGAGGCGATCATCCAGTCCGCAGTAGACGCCTTCGGGACGGTCGACATCGTGGTCAGCAACGCCGGGATACTGCGTGACAAGTCCTATGCGAACCTCACTGCGGAGGAGATCTCCTCGGTCGTCGAAGTCCACCTCCGGGGCGGATTCAATGTCTCCCAACCCGCCTTCAAGATCATGAAGGCCAGCGGATACGGTCGGTTCGTCTTCGCCTCCTCGGGTTCCGGTCTGTTCGGAAACTTCGGGCAGGCCAACTACGGGGCGGCCAAGATGGGTCTGGTAGGTCTCAGCAACGTTCTCGCCATCGAAGGGGCCAAGTACAACATCAAGTCCAATGCCGTCGCCCCGATCGCCGGAACGAGGATGACCCAGGAGTTGCTGGGGCCGCTGGCCGACTCGTTCGCCGCCGAGCAGGTGGCGCCACTCGTCGTCTTCCTCTGCTCCGAGGCAAACCCCTACACCCATGAGGTCTTCACGGTGGGTGGGGGTCGCTACGGGAGAGTGTTCGTGGGGACGAATCGGGGCTGGTTCGCCGGAGCCGGGGTGGTGCCTACTGTCGAGGAGGTCGCCGCCAGCATGGAGACGATCAGAGACATCGAGGAGTACCTGGTTCCCGCCAACAGCACCGAGGAGATCATGCTCATCGGTGAGATGCTCGCTGGCTGATGCCGATCGACGTCGAGAGGGCGTTGGCCGCTGAGATCCCGGGTCTCGCATACGCATGGGATGAGAAGGATGTGATCCTCTACAACCTGGCGGTGGGTGCGGGGGTGCCACCTACCGAGTCGCGCGAGCTGCGTTACACCTTCGAAGGCGACCTGGTGGTCCTTCCCGGGTTCGGGACGATTCCCCCCTTCAGCATGATGATGGGTCTGGTCTCCGCCGACGGTATGGAGATCAGCCTCACCCAGATACTCCACGGCGATCAGGACCTGACCGTTCACGGTCCGATTCCCACGTCCGGCTCGGTGACCCAGTCCGGTCGCATCACGGACGTCTACGACAAAGGCAAGGGGGCACTTGTGGTTTTCGAAGTGGTGTCCGTCCTGGACAGGTCGGGCGAGCCGTTGTTCACCAACCGCTCGGGGATCTATGTCCGGGGTGAGGGTGGTTTCGGCGGGGAATCCGGGCCTCCCGCCTCGAATCAGCCGCCGTCCCGGGAACCCGACCTCGTCATCGAGTCGGTGACACTGCCCCAACAGGCCTTGCTCTACAGACAGGCGTCTGGTGATCGAAACCCACTTCATGCCGATCCGGGCTTCGCCGCTTTCGCCGGTTACGACCGGCCCATCCTGCACGGGTTGTGCACATACGGGATGGTGGCCAAGGTGGTGACCGACACGGTTCTCGAGACCGACCCGTCACGATTTGGGAGATTCACCGCCCGATTCTCGGGTCATGTTTTTCCGGGTGAGACACTGGTGACTTCGATTTGGGAGACCGACGGTGGAGCCGTCGTCTCGACGACTACCGCTGAGCGTGGCCTACCAGTGTTGTCCAACGCCGCGGTCGTGGTCTCAGGCCGAAACTAGGGTCGGATCTCGACGGGGGTGCCCACGGGCACCATGGCGGCGAGACGGGTCACGTGTTGGTTGCGGAGTCTCACACAGCCCAGCGATGCCGAGGTCCCGATCGTCTCAGGTCGGTTCGTACCGTGGATCCCGATGATCCCGTCTCCACCGTTGAACTCGCTGATCGTGTCGGATCGTCCCGAGAGGGCGAGGGCGTACGGGCCAAAGGGGCCACCCGAACGGCTGACGCGCACATTGTCGGTGACGAAGAAGGTACCCGTCGGGGTCGGATTGCGAGCCGTTCCGATTGCTACCGTTGCCCTGAACATCTCGACTCCATCCTGGTGATACACCAGCTCACGATCACTCAGGTCGATGACGATCTTTCCTCCGGCCACATAGAAGTGGACGTCATCGTCGGTGCGGATCCAGCCCGTGGAACCGTTCGGCCGCTTCGGGAGCATCACCTCGACCCACCCGTCCACCGGCTCAGCGACCGCGACGAGGACTGTGGTGTTGCCGATGACTGACACTCCCTTCTGGACCATGAAGGCTTGGTCGTCTCCCGGATTGCGGTAGACCTCTACGTCGGCGGTGATCAAGGCGACGAGTGTGGAGCCTTCGGCGATCCCGGATTGGAAGCGGTAACCGGCTTCGACGGCGAGCGGGGCGGCGGTCGAGGGGCTCGCGGCGAGCGCGGGCAGGATGCCAGCAGCCAGTGGCAGTAGAGAAACGGCGAGGATCGACAACACGATCCGGGTCTTCATCATCTCAAGGGTATATCGGTCGTGGAACGAACCGCGTTGAGAAGCTAGGCGTATTCTTCCTCTCAACCGTGTCGCGATTACGCTCACCTGTCCCCTTAGTTGTGTGAGGTCAGAACAATCAGCATGTTCCAGCTACCCGAGGCACGGTCCGTCGAGAAGAATCCGAGTCAGGCGAGACTCCGTGAACTCGCGATGGGGGACCCGCGGATCACCGAAACTGAGTTCGGAAACTTGAACTTTCGGGCGAGGATCACCGCCCGGTTGAACAATTCGACCTTCTTTGTGGCCGATGAAGAGATCCCCAAGAAGCGGATGTCCCGGGCCGATGCCGACAAGTGGGCTGCCCTTCAGGACGAATACATAAAGAATGCGGACATGCTCTTGGTGGAGGGCTACATCGGGCCCGACCCCGGGTTCCGCACCGGGACCCGTTTATACATGGAGGCCAGTCAGCCGAACATCCCGGGGATGCAGAAACACCTCTACTTCCCGCCTGATGATGAGTGGAAAGCGGAGTTCACCGTCATCTACACCCCGGGTCTGCCCGGAGAAGGGATGCCGAACGACTGTCTGATTCTCATCGATCTCGACAACTGGGTGACCAGGGTCTTCGGCTCCGACTATTTCGGGGAGTCGAAGATGGGTGGTCTCAGGATGTGGAACAAGCTGGTGTTCGACCGGGGGGGTTTGGCCCTTCACGCCGGGTTGAAGACGTTCCCTGCGGAGTCGACTCGAAGTGGCGAAGAAGAGTCGATGCTGATCATCGGGCTGTCGGGCACTGGGAAGACAACGACAACGTTTCGTCAGCAGTTGGGTTCTCTTCCGGTCCAGGATGACTTCGTGGCCCTCATGTCCGGCGGGGAGGTTCATACCACGGAAGCCGGCTGTTTCGCCAAGACATTCGGTTTGGACCCTGACGACGAGCCCACCATCTACGGCGGGACAACACGGCACGACGCCTGGCTGGAGAACGTCTCCGTCGACGAGGACGGCAGGGTCGACTTCTTCGACACTTCCTATACGGCGAACGGAAGATGCACCTTTCCTCTCGCCAACATCCGGCATCGGGATCCGAGGGATGTCCCGCGGGCCAGGTACCTCCTGATCCTGAATCGCTCTGACCATGTGATACCAGCGGTGGCGCGACTCGATCGCGCCCAGATCGCGGCTTACTTCATGCTCGGCGAGTCCAAGGGAACCTCAGCAGGTGGGGCTGCCGAGGCAGGGAAGAGCCTCCGGGTGCCAGGTACCAACCCCTTCTTCTTCAACGATGATGCGATGCAAGGCAACCGTCTGGTGGATCTGCTCGAAACAATGCCCGACCTGGAGGCCTTCGTCCTCAACACCGGGCGGATAGGTGGGGAGGGGGACGACTCCAAGAAGATCGGGATCCCCGACTCTTCGGCGATCGTGCAGGGCATAGTCGATGGCTCGATCGAGTGGGCACCCGACCCCGACTTTGGCTATGACACCGCGGTGTTTGTCGCCGGGGTGGAGGACACCGAACTGCTAAATCCCCGTCTCCTCTACGAACGGACCGGTCGAGCCGGCGAATATGAGGCCATCGTGGCCCGTCTCAAGAAGGAGCGGGCGGAGTACCTTGCTGGCTATCCGGACCTCAATCCGGTGGTCACCGGCGGTTTGGGTGGATGATCACACCTCTTCGAGTGGTAGGACGACGAGTACGACTCCGCCATCGACCGATATCCCCGCCTGGTTGGAGTCGAAACGGTTGGAGACCCCGCGGGTGGTCCCCGGATCCAGGTAATCGCCGTTGAGGTTCCAAGCCAGCCCGGTGGTCACCACGCCCGATGCCGGGCCGTGCATCGGTATCAGGCTCAGCAGAGACCCTCTCTGACCCTGGATGATGCGGTGACCGCGGATCACGTGGGCTCGACCACGTGCCGAGATCCAGTCGATCTCCTCGACCGCACTCCATTTGGAGGCTGTGAGGAGGGTGGCGAGGGCGAGTTCGTGGTCGTGTCGCCCTCCGGTCCCGCCAACCACGACTATCCGGCGTGGCTGAAGCTTGACCGCATGCTCGAGGGCCAGTTCCAGGTCGGTGGCGTCCTTGTCCTCCGGGTGTTCCTCGACTGTGATGCTTTCAGGGACGGTTGCGATCGAGTCGAGGTCTCCGACTATCACGTCGACTGATACTCCCAGTCTGGTGGCGACGTCATAACCACCATTGGCGGCGACCACCAGCTCGGCCCGCGGTAGTCCGTCGAGGATCGAGTGGGGAGGGGTCTCACCGGCACCGAAGATGATGACTGTGTCGATCATGCCAAACGAGTCAAATGACAAAATCGTCTTACGCGCAGATGCGCGGGTAAGAGGTGACCGTCAAGTAGAGGTTTAGGGTTGGCTGCTGAGCAGACATTGAGTTTTTGGGCATAAGTACCTTCCCGTGAGAGTTACCATGGTGGCAGATGATTGATTCCAAAGTTCTCACCATTGCACCGGACGCCCTCGACATGATCATCCAGCTCCGCGACAACGAGCCGGGTGAAGAAGAATTCGCCCTCTCCATCGAGGTGACCGGGCTGACCGGCCTCCAGTTCTCCTACGAGCTCGCATTCGTGCCGCTTTCCGACAAAGCCGAGGACTGGGTTCTCGAACGTCATGCCGAGCTTGCCGTCATCTTCCCCGTCTCGAATGTCGAGAAGCTGGATGGTGCCGCCCTGGAACTGACCGACAGCGGGTTGGCGATGAACAACCCCAACACCCCGTCGTCGCCGTCCATACCGGGAATGACCGGTGAGCTTTCGGGGCCATTGGCCGAGCAGGTTCAGCAGGTTCTCGAAGAACAGATCAACCCGTTCATCGCATCCCACGGCGGTGGTGCCGAACTGGTGGGTGTGGATGGAACCGTCGCCTATCTCCGGCTCCATGGCGGGTGCCAGGGCTGTGGAATGGCCCAAGTGACACTCCGTCAAGGCATCGAGAGGGCATTGCTCGACGCCATCGAGGAGTTGACCAGCGTGGTCGACGTCACCGACCATCTCTCCGGGGAGAACCCCTATTACGCCGCGGCTGGGGCCGTCCAGGACCATTCGGGTCACAACCACTGATTCCGCACGTCTGAAACATGGCCGGCTTCACCCGTGAGGATCTGGCCGCTTACAAGAACCGACCCGTCGATGATCTGATCGGCGATGGGGCCCGGCTCATGGTGGTCGGCATCAATCCCGGCCTGTGGACGGCCGCAACCAACACTCACTTCTGTCATCCCACCAACCGTTTCTATCCGGCGCTCCGCTTGGCCGGCATGATCGAGTGGGACCTGGACCCGACCTCTGGCTTGACCATCCAACAGAGGGCCTCACTCATCGACAAGGGGATCGCGATCACCAACCTGGTGAATCGGGCCACCGCCCGGGCCGACGAACTGGATGCCGACGAGCTGAAGACCGGTGCGACACGTCTCACCCTCTTGGCTTCAGAAGTCCGCCCGAAGGTGGTGGCGGTTGCTGGCGTCACGGCGTATAGGACTGCCTTTGGACGCCCCAAGGCGGCTCTGGGACCCCAAACGGAGGGCATAGGCGCATCAGAACTCTGGGTGATCCCCAACCCAAGCGGGCTAAATACCCACGTTTCGGCTGCCGATATGGCTGCATGGCTCCGACAAGTAGGTTCCGTAGCCGGGTTGACCTGACCTTTGGGTATAGGATTTGAATCTGTGACTGGTGAGATGACAACAACCGATACGGCACCGAGGGCGGTGCCCAGGGTTGGCACTTCCCTCATTTTGGTGTCGGTGCTCGGCTCCACGCTGGGCATCCTCGTGGCACAGTTTTTGGACAATCTCGGGGTGGGGCTGCTTGCCGAGATCATGGGCGGCGATGCGGTGGTATTCAACAATCGCGTCGAGCTCGAAGGCGTATCCGATCTCGCATGGGCCGGGGGTTTCCTTCTCTGTCTCATCGTAGGCTTCAGTTGTCTGATCGCCTATCCCAACCTCCGTGATCGCGGTGCCGGTAGGTTGGTTTTCCTCTGGGTGCTGTTGCACACATTGCGTCAGGCCATGACCGCGGCGATCAACCTTCCCATGGACGAAACCAGTCGTCTGGCCAGGGCTTATGCCACGCTCGAGGCCCCTGGAGGTCTTGACGTCGTCATCGCGGCGGGTGGGGCGATAGGGCTCCTTCTCATCGCCCTGTCGGCGGCCGCCGCCTTCCTCGCGTTCGCACCACACCGCAAAGTGGTGTCAACTGGCAAGAAGCGTCTGACCTTCGCGCTTTGGGTGATCCTGATCCCGGCAGTGGCTGCGGCCTTCCTGGCGATCCCGTTCTTCATGCCGGACGCCGAGAGCTTGGTGGTGAGGATGTTGCCATTCACCCCGATCATGTTCCTCGCCACCCTCGCCGCGGCACCCGGGACCACGACGGTTCAGGGGCCCGACGAGGAGCGGATGACCCGGTTCCCGTGGGGGTTGCTCATCTTCCTGGGCGTGGTGTTGGTGGTCCACGTCTGGATCCTCCGCGGAGGTTTCAGCGTCGACCCCCGTCAGTGGGGCTAGTGCGAGCGGGCCGGGTCGTTGGCTTCCGGGTCGATCTGATATCGCCTGAACGCATCCTCGACGGCTGAGGAGTCCACTCTGCCGATTCTGGCGAGTGTCGCCAGAGTGGCGGCGACCACATGTCCGGTGTCGGTTTCGAAGAAGCGACGCAGAGCCTGGCGAGAGTCCGACCTTCCGTAACCGTCGGTTCCAAGAGTGATGAACTCACCTGGAACCCACCGCGCCACTTGGTCGGGCACCATGGTCATGAAGTCGGTGACTGCCACGGTGGGCCCGTCGGCCGATGAGAGAAGTCGGGTGACCAGGGGGACCCTGACATCCTGTTCGGGGTGGAGTCTGTTCCACCGGTCGACGTGGAGAGCTTCTTCGCGGAGTCTCTTGTACGAGGTCGCCGACCACAACTCGGCGCCGACGCCGTAGTGTTCGGCGAGGTCCGCGGCGGCAGCCCTCGCCGCCAGATGGGCCGTTCCCGAGAACAGGATCTTGACGTCGCTCGATGTCCCTTCAGGTGCTGCCGCCCAGAGATAGAGGCCGTCGAGGATTCCCCGGTCAACTCCCTCCGGCTTGGCTGGTTGTGCGTAGTTCTCGTTGTAGAGAGTCAGGTAGTAGAAGATGTCCTCCGGATCGGGTCCGTACATGCGCCGGATTCCGTCTTCGACGATCGTGCCGAGCTCGTAGGCAAATGACGGGTCATAGGACTGGCAGACGGGAACGGTCGAGGACAACACCAGACTGTGACCGTCTTGATGTTGGAGTCCTTCGCCAGCGAGAGTGGTTCTTCCGGCGGTCGCCCCCAGCAAGAACCCCTTGGCCCGGGCATCGCTGGCCGACCAGATCAGATCTCCGACTCTCTGGAATCCGAACATCGAATAGAAGATGAAGAAGGGGACCATGGGCACACCACGGGTCGCGTACGATGTGGCCGCTGCCGTCCATGAGGCCAGGGACCCGGCCTCGGTGATTCCCTCCTCGAGGATCTGTCCGTCTTGCGATTCGGTGTAGGACAGAAGCATCGAGGCGTCCACGGGCTCGTACAACTGACCCCGGGAGGCGTATATCTTCAACTCCCGGAACAGTGAGTCCATCCCGAAAGTGCGCGCCTCGTCCGGGACGATTGGAACCACGTGGCTCCCGAACCCTTCCACCCGGCTGAGAGATCGGATGAGACGGGTGAAAGCCGATGTCGTCGAAGCCTCGACCTTGCCCGAGCCGGCATAGACCTCGGCATAAGTCTCAGAGGACGGGAGGGGCAGGCTGACCGGGTCCACGACCCTTCGGGGGACGAATCCGCCGAGGGTCTGTCGGCGCGACATCAGATACTCGTATTCGGGTGTCCCCGGACCGGGTCGGAAGTAGGGCGGCTCGGCATCGGCGGCAAGTGCCTCGTCCGGGATCTCCTCGTGGAGATGGAGGGTGTCGCGAAGGCCGAGCAGCTGCTTGTTGGTCAGTTCCTTGATCTGGTGGGTGGCGTTCCTGCCCTCCACGTCCGGTCCCAGGGTCCAACCCTTGATGGTCTTCGCCAGGATGACCGTGGGTCTTCCGTTGTCGAGTTCGGTGGCCACCTTGAACCCGGCATAGACCTTTCTAAAGTCGAGACCACCACGACGGAGCGCCCAGATCTCGTCGTCCGTCCAGTCATCGACCATTTCCTTGGTCCGGGGGTCCTTGCCAAAGAAGTGCTCCCTCACGTAGGCGCCGTTCTCGGCCTTGTACCGCTGGTATTCGCCGTCCACCGTGGACCCCATCACACTGACCAGGGCACCGTCGGTGTCTTTGGCCAGGAGGTCGTCCCAACCGCTGCCCCAGACCACCTTGATCACGTTCCAGCCCGCCCCACGGAAGACCGCCTCCAATTCGGTGATTATCTGACCGTTCCCTCTCACCGGCCCGTCGAGCCGTTGCAGGTTGCAGTTGATCACCCATATGAGATTGTCCAATCCTTCTCGGGTCGCCAGGGAGATCGCCCCGAGACTCTCGGGCTCATCCGTCTCGCCGTCCCCGATGAAGCACCAGACCTTCGATTGTGAGGTGTCGGCGAGGCCGCGGTTCTGGAGGTAACGGTTGAATCGGGCGTGGTAGATCGAGTTGATCGGGCCGAGTCCCATGGAGACTGTGGGGAACTCCCAGAACTCGGGCATCAGTCGCGGGTGGGGATAGGAGGAGAGTCCACCACCCCCGATCTCGGCCCTGAATCGGTCGAGATGCTCCTCTGAGAGTCGGCCTTCGAGAAAGGCTCTGGCGTAAATGCCGGGTGCGGCATGACCCTGGAAGTAGATGTGATCCCCGCCTCCTGGATCGTCGCGTCCTCGGAAGAAGTGGTTGAACCCGACTTCGTAAAGGGCGGCAGACGAGGCGAAAGTAGAGAGATGGCCCCCGATGCCCTTCTCACGATGGTTTGCCTTGACCACCATCACCGCCGCATTCCATCGTACGAATCTTCTGATCCGTTGCTCGAGATCTGCGTCACCAGGGAACTCGGGTTGCTCGTCTACCGGGATGGTGTTGACGTACGGGGTGGTCACCACACCCGGGACGCCAAGCCGGGTCTCGTGGGCCCTCTGCTGGAGTCGGGCGAGGAGGTACCTGGCACGCATCGGTCCCTTCTCCTCGGCTATGGCATCGAGTGACTCGATCCACTCTTGGGTCTCGACCGGGTCAGTGTCGACCAGTTGCCGTACGAAGTCCTCACCGATGGTCTCCCCGCGCTTATTGGGCATGCTGGGAGGGTAATGACTGATCGTTGAGGTGCTCTTCCAGCCAAGGCGTAATGGTGTCGAAGAACCGGACCGGCGCGTCGAGCTGAGGTGTGTGCCCTGTGTCCGGCATCCGAATCTGATCCCAGTCCGACCGCAGGGAGCAGAGCCAATCCACTGTTGTCGGTGACACGATCGGATCGTGCTCACCCTGGACCACGAGAGTGGGACATGTTATTTCCCGGATCATGGCCACGAAGCTGCTGCGCTTCAGCCAGAGGGAGGCCACCGCCCTGGCACCACCCGGGATTGCATCGACCGCCCACGGCAGCTGGTACCGGGTTTCGGCGACCCTCACCAGGTCGCGAATAACGTCGGGAGGAACGCGGGACGGTCTGTGGGTGATGCGCTCGAGACCGATCTTGACGATCTCTTGGGGACTGTACTTGTGGCGGTAGTAGCGGGCGACCACTCGGCCCAGGACTGGTGTCGCCTGCATCATCAGCCGGGTCGCCGTCGGCCATTGCAGGTTCGGGTCGGGGAAGCGGGGAGGGGTAGCCGGGGAGACCAGGACGAGGGCTCGAACCAGGTCGGGGCTGCCTGCCGCCACCATCTCCGACACCAGTCCGCCCATCGAGTTCCCCACGAGAGTGACGGGGTGGTCGAGTGTCAGCAGGAAATCGCGCAACGCCTCCGCATTCGTCTCCGTACTCCAGTCGGTCCGGACCGGAGAAAGTCCGAAGCCGGGGAGGTCGAGGGCCACCGTCCTGCCGAATCGGGCGAACCGGCTTCCGACCGCGTCCCAGTTGACCGTCGAGCCACCCAGCCCGTGGACGAGGACTATCGGGGCGCCCTCGCCACCGTGGTCCACCCAGTGGAGGATCCCCGATGCGGTGTTGGCGTATCTACTCACTGTGGTTAAAGGTAACCTCGCACACCGGCAACCCGAAACAGGATGAAGACTCACTGATGGACAACGTTCTCGTCGCCACGGATCTGGCCAAGAAGTTCGGCGACCATGTCGCCGTCGACGGTGTCAGCTTCGTCATCGGCGAGGGCGAGACATTTGGCCTCCTCGGGCCCAACGGCGCGGGCAAGACCACATCCATATCGATGATCGCCGGCCTTCTGGAGCGGGACCGTGGGACCGTGGAGGTCGACGGGGAACCTGTCACTACCCGCTCGGTGGCATCCAAGCAGGCTATCGGGCTGGTCCCGCAGGAGTTGGCGATCTACCCCGATCTGACCGCGGTGGAGAACCTGAGGTTCTTCGGCCGGTTGTATGGGATGGATGGCACATCCCTTGCGAATCGGATCGACGACGTGCTGGAGGTCATCGGGCTCGGGGACCGGGCCTCAGATCGGACGAGTGAGTTCTCCGGAGGGATGAAGCGAAGGCTGAACATCGGGATCGGTCTCCTACACAGGCCGAAGCTCCTCATCCTCGACGAGCCGACTGTGGGAGTCGACCCCCAGTCGCGGAATGCCATCCTCGAGGCGGTGGAGAGTCTCTCATCCGAGGGCATGGCGGTCCTCTATACCACCCACTACATGGAGGAGGCGGAGAGACTTTGCGACCGTGTCGCCATCATCGATGAGGGTCGGATCAAGGCCGAGGGCACCAGACGCGAGCTGGTCTCATTGGTGGGCCAGAAGGACCGCATCGGCGTCACCGGTGATCTCGCCGGAGCACCGGAGGCGGTGGCGAATTTCCCCGGGGTCTCCGGTGTTTCCACGGGCGACCACCGTATCGACATCCTGGTCGAGAACGCCGGTGCCGCCCTTCCCGGGTTGCTGGCGGCGATCAGTGCCTCCGGAGCCACCATCTCAGGTGTCGAGGTGGTCGAGCCCAACCTGGAAGCGGTCTTCCTTCATCTGACCGGCAAAGCCCTTCGGGACTGAGATGCGCGCCGCTGTCCGAATCGCCCTCAAAGACCTCAAACTACGCATTCGGGACAGGTCGGCCTTCATCCTCGGGTTGATCGCTCCTATGACTCTCGCCTTCATCTTCAATCTCATCCTTGGGGGCGCCCTTTCCGGTGACGGGCCCGGGCTCGATTATGGTCTGGTCGACGGCGATGGCTCTCAGATGTCGTTGGTCTTCGGGGAAGTCCTCGCCAGCCTGGAAGACGCCGACATCATCACACTGGAGCGCTTCCAGGACCTCGCCGCCGCCGAGGCCGCCCTCGAGGCCGGGGAGGTAAGGGCCTTCTTCGGCATCCCTCCCGGGTTCGGCGTTGCCGTCGAGACCGGTGGAGCTCCCTCGGTGGCTGTTGTCGGAGACGCGGACAGCCCCAATGCCACCCAGATCGCAGCATCGATAGCCCGGCAGTTCGGAACCGGTGTCGAGGCTGCCCGGCTCGCCGTTCTCGCGACGGCCGAGATCATGATGTCCCCACCTGAGGTGGTGGTCGGACAACTGACCGGCGATCCAGCGAGCGCGGCGACGAGTTACAGCCTCATCGGGGCGACGGCACCGGTCCGGCAACTGAACGCATCGACCTACTTCTCTGCGGGAATGGCCGTCTTTTTCATGTTCTTCACCGTGCAATACGGGGTTATCGGACTTCTCGAAGAGGAGAGGGAGGGCACCATGTACCGTCTGCTGGCAGCGCCGATCAGACGCGGGTCCGTGGTGGCAGGTAAGGCACTGATGTCCCTGTTGCTCGGTGTGGTCTCGATGTTGGTGCTGGCGGCGGCGACGACCACGCTCATGGGAGCGGACTGGGGCCCGGTGGGTGGTGTCGCCTTGCTCATAGTGGCCGCGGTCGCAGCTGGAGTCGGCCTGATGGGGATCGGAGGGGCGTTCGCTCGGACGCCTGAAGGGGCGGGCAATCTCGGATCGATCGTGGCAGTGGTGCTCGGCCTGCTCGGTGGTGTCTTCTTCCCCCTCGGCCAGGGCGACGATCTCCTCGCCAGGGCGAGCCTGATCACACCTCACGCCTGGTTCCTCAGGGGACTCGGAGACATGGCCGGCGGAGGGAGCTGGACCGACGCTCTTGGCCCGGCATCGGTGCTCCTCGGCTTCGCGGTGGTCTCGGGCGCCGTTTCCGCCTGGGCGTTCAGCAAGAGGTTGAGCCGATGAAGGTCCTGGCCATCGCAGGAGCCAACGTCAAGCGGATGTTTCGCGAGCGCTCCAACATCTTTTTCGTCTTCATCTTCCCGCTCGCCCTGATCCTGTTGATCGGTGCCCAGTTCGGTGGTGGATTCACCCCCCTGGTCGGGGTCTATAGCCCCGATGGCGACCGGGTGGCGTCAGCGGTGATGGAGGGTCTCGCTGCCTCTGACGCGATCGACGTCGCGGTCTACGAAGATCGCGCCGGTCTGCTTCGAGCCGTGGAGCGGGGCCAGGTGAACGCCGGGCTGTTCCTCCCGCCGGAGACCGACCAGGTCGTGGCGTCGGGATCCCAGGTGCCTTTCGAGTTCGTCGCCCGCCCCGACGGATTCGGATCGGAGCTCCAGTCGGTGGTCGGTTCGGTCATAGCCGAGGTGATGAAGCCGGTAGGTGCGGCAAGGTTCGTCAACGCCGAGACTGGTGTGGGTTTCGAACTTGCGCTTCCCTTGGCGCAACGCCTAGCCGCCTCGGACCCGGGGTTCGAGATCACCGTTCGATCCGTCGGGGACGCGGTGTTCCCGGCGTCGATGGGGCGGTTCGACTTGGGAGCCCCCCAGCAGCTCGTCCTCTTCACCTTTCTCACCGGGCTGACGGGATCGGCGGCACTGATCCTCACCCGGCAGCTCGGCCTGAGTCGAAGGATGCTCTCCACACCCACCTCGGTGTCCACCATCCTGCTAGGGGAGTCGCTGGGGCGATTCGGGGTGGCCATCGTCCAGGGCGTCTATATCGTGGCGGTGACGCTCATCGCCTTCGGTGTCAACTGGGGTGATCCGATCGGGGTCGCCGCGATTCTCATTGTCCTCTCTGCGGTGGGAGCGGGTGGAGCCATGCTCCTCGGCTCTGTCTTCAAGAACGTTCAGCAGGCTGGAGGGGTTTCGGTGATCCTCAGCCTCGGCCTCGCCGCACTGGGTGGTGGGATGATGGCGATCGAGTTCTTCCCACCGACCATGCAGAGAGTGGCGCTCATCACGCCTCACGCATGGGCCATCGATGGATTCTCAGAGTTGATCCGTCATGACGGGACGATCCTGGACATCCTGCCCCAGCTCGGCGTGCTTGCCGCCATGGCGGTTGCGCTCCTCGCTCTGGCCACCTGGAGACTCCGGGTGGCAATTACCAGGGCCTGATCTGGTTGAATGCGTCATATGACTGAGGAGAGAAGACCGGTGAGAGGGCGAGTCCTCGTCACGGTGGGCTTCTTCCTCTTCGCTCTAGCCATCTTTGGGCCGATGCTGGGGCTCCCGCGGAATCCGATCTCCGACCTCTTGGAGAGCCTGGTCTTCTTGCCTTTGATCCTCATCTTCGTGGGGCGCTCGATGCAAAGAAGGGAGAGGCGGGCAAGTGCGGCCACCAAGCCAACCAGTGTGTCCGATAATCCGTCCTGGATGAACGAGGGGCGACTTCCCACCTTGAGTGAGACGCTTCGCCCCAAACCTGCTCCGGTGATACCCCGGCCGGCGACTGTCATCCGGCCGGTGCCTTCACCCACTCCCGTCCCATCGGTCAAGCCGGTACCCAAACCCCCCGCCGAGACTGCGGGCCAGGCTGTTGGCAAGACATCAACTCCGGCTCCGATAGCTCATGGGTCGCAATCCGATGCGATGGTTCAACGGTCTCGGGCGCTGGAGGCCCCGGTCATGCCGGTCAAAGACGGTGTCAAACCCAGGTCATCCGAGGAGATGATCGCTGACGCCAAGCGACGGCTCAACCGCAAGACTCCCTAGTCACAGTCCACTGGCTGCGATCCGACGCGCTCTCCGTATCTCGGTCGCGAACACGACCCTCTCAGCCTGATTTCCGTCTGCAAGCAAGCCTCGGTTCTCGGCGAGTGCCAATGCCGATTTGAAGAGGACCTGGCTGGCGCTCTCCCCGGATATGAGACGTTCCTCAATCCGGTACATACGTGCCCTGGCAAGGGAGGACTTGAGAAAGCTCTTCTCCGAATAGCTGTCGTCCATGACCTCCAGTTCGTCGCCCACCACTTGATAGGCGTCCAGAAACGGGAGCAGTGCCCACCACGCGATTGGTGGGCCGAATCCGGACAGGACCTCCCCAGGACCTGAGGCGGAGACCAGGTCGCGCCAATCGGGAACGTCTATCGCGATGTCTGCATCGAGTTCGGCGAGGAACTGGTCCCTCTCGGCGAAGAAGAACTCGAACTTGAGGAGGTCGCGAATTGCCAGCATCGACTCTTCGATCGGCTCCGGACTCCGGCTTTCTGCCTCGTGACCCTCCGTAAGTGCCATTTCGGCGATCGCCCTTGGGACGAAGTAATGGACGACCACGTTTCGGTAGTACGACGCCTGGATCATCTGATCGTCGTTCAGCCAGTAGACAGTTCGCCCTATGGCTTCGTGGCTGGACACGGCGCTGTTCTCTTTGAGCCAAGCAAGGGCCGCTGAGACGACCGCGGGATTGGCCAGGTCGGAGTCCTCGGTCATCTCCAAGTCTCTGGCTCGAATGAACCGCATCAGCCGGGAGCATGTCCCTGCCAGGTCGTCGGCTGTTTGCGCCTTGCCTCGAGCGGCAAGGAGAGCGATGCTCACGACGGCCAGGGGTGTGATGGCGGTGACCTTGCCGATCCGATGCATCGCCTCGAAAGCCAGTTTGCGAAGTCCGATCGACTCTTCGTGGCTCTCGCCGTCCTCCGTCATCACTTTGGCGATCGACAGAGGTTCGCCAAAACGGACATGGATGTTCCCGTAGCGGCGGCGGAGTGACCGGATCGCCCGAAGCAGCCAACCCAGGGACTCCTTCTCCTTGCCCTTTCCTTGGGCTTCCCGGGTGTAGTCGGGGACATCCTGAATCTGGTCGTAGACGATCGACACCGGTACCACCATGATGTCCTCGGCTTTGCCTCGCTGCAGGGCGTCGACCACGTAGTGGAGGAGGCCATAGCGAGGCGCACCCAGTTTCCCCGATCTCGATCGTCCCCCTTCGAGATACCACTCCATCGGGAACCGCTTCTCGATCAGGAAGTCGATGTAGGTCCTGAGGACGATCTTGTACAACTCGTTGTCCTTGAAGGTCCTGCGGATGAAGAAGACACCTGATCGGCGGAGAAGGGGGCCGATGGGGAAGAAGTTCATGTTTATCCCTCCGGCGGTGTGGTTGGGGGGAAGGTCGTTCTCCCAGAGCAAGAACTGGATGCTCAGTCGGTCGAGATTCGAGCGGTGTGCGGGGAGAAAGACCACCGGGTGGGATTGACCCAGAGTGGCGATGGTCTCGACTTGCTCGGGGAGGTACTCGATCCTTCCGTAGCCTTGCCGGTACAGGTAGTGGATCCCGTTGGCCAGCATGTCGATCACATAGGGGCTGTGTGTCGCCGCGATCTCGCGGAGGTATCGACTGGCCCGGTTGAGGGCTCGCTCCGGGTCCTCTCCGGATCCCGCCGCGAACTCGTTGACGATCTCGATGAAGCTGCGACGGGAGAGGATGGTCTGGTCGACGAAGCGTGGGACCTTGTATCGGTTGCCCCTGAGTTGTCTCTCCCCGTAGTCCAGGCTGAGCCACGCCCTCCTGGTGACGAAGTTGGTGAGCCCGTCGACTTCGGCGCCCTTCTCATGATCGTTTACCAGGTCGGACGCTCCGGCCCCGGTTCCTGCCAGCAACACCACTCGCCCAGGATGGAAGACCCTGATCCACCTGGCTCGCAGGGGTAGGGGGTCTCTCGGATCCCCCGGTTTGAACACGTCGGACCAGCCTACAGACCGTCGACCGCGTCGCTCCGGGGCCATCCAGACCACCCGGAGCGGAATCACCCAAGGGTCATCCCCCCGGGTGAGACGTTCTGTCAGAGTCTCTGACTCACCTCCTCGGCCCCGTCGGGAAGAGGCGATCCTGATCAGGTCCCCGGACATGCCGTTCTCGTCGCGGATCCACTTCTCGAGGATCCTCGGCTCCATGCTCCCCACGACATCGAGCAGGTAGACCACCGGCCTATCTCCGGGGCCGGCGAGATCGGACATGAGGGATGTGCCATACCGGGGCATCGGAGCACTCTATAGCCCTGCCAGAATCCGGTCTGTGCGTGTCGTCATCCAAAGAGTGTCCCGGGCCAGTGTTGAAGTAGGAGGATCGGAGATCGCCAGAATCGCTCTGGGACTTCTGCTATTGGTCGGTGTCGAAGAGGATGACGGTGCCGAGGACGTTCGGGTCGCCGCCGCCAAGATCTTCGGTTTGAGGTTGTTTCCCGACGCAGACGGGAAGATGAATCTGTCAGTGGACCAGGTTGGTGGGGAGGTCCTAGTGGTGAGCCAGTTCACCCTGCTCGGGGATGCCACCAGGGGACGCAGACCCTCTTTCACGAAGGCAGCCCCTCCCGAAGTAGCGGAACCCGTTGTCGCCGAACTCATTCATCATCTGGAGGCCCTTGGGGTCCGGACCGCCTCAGGAGTGTTCGGGGCAAGTATGAAGGTCGAACTTGTCAATGATGGTCCGGTGACCCTTCTGCTCGATGTCAGGCAGGGGAAGGTTGTCGTCTGAATCTCACGTTGGCCTGATGCTTGGGGGCTATCAGGATTCCCAACCCGACACTCAACAGGATGTTGAGTCGTCCGTCGGTGAGTCCCCATCCATCGGGAAGATCCAGGTTGAAGTGCCATGCCAGGGACATCACGATCAGGATCGAGAGTGTGATCAGTGTGGCCCCATCTGAGGAGTGGGTTGCCCACACCGCCAGGCCGATGATCAGGAGGATCGGCACCACGATCAGCGGCCATGCGACGAGCAGTACTCCGGCTGTGATCCCGAGTCCCTTCCCTCCCCGGAATCGATAGATGACGTTGTAGAGGTTGCCAGCGCATGCGGTCAGTCCACCGACGACCATGCCCAGCTCACCACCTAAGACGTTGCCCGCGAGCGCGGCGGCAGCGCCTTTCGCCATCTCCACAGCCAGGACCGAGATGCCAAGACTGGCTCCGCCGAGCTGGAAGGCGTTGTTGGCCCCCGGGTTTCCGGAACCCTGCCTTCGCAGGTCGATACCCGACCTGGCGGCCAGCAGACCGGCAGTGGGAATGATGCCGATCAGGTATCCGATCAGTCCGGCAAGCATCAGGCTCACCTGCCAATCTCCCTCCTGCCGGGTTCGCAAAACCTGAGGAAATCGCAGTTTGCGCACCAGGGCCCGGGTCGTTCGCTGAAGTTTCCGGCAGAGATGTCCGCCGTGATCTGGTTCATCGATCCTCTGGCTGTTGTGATCCAGTCATGGTCTGCACGGTAGGTCACCTCGTCGCCGCCCCCACCGAGATACGAGAAAGTGACATCGACTACTTCGGGAGTCGGCCAACCGAAATCGACGTCGGCGACCGCGACCGCATATGCCTGCAACTGGACGACCCGCGAGGGGTCACTGCTGACCCGCCCCGACTTGAAGTCGACAACCTCCCAGTGGCGGCCATCTATATAGACCGCATCGATTCGACCCCGCAACTTGTAGCCGGTGGGCAGGTCGAGTGAGAACGGGGTCTCGACCATCGAAGCCTTCCGCTCCGAGAAACGCGATGCGATGTAGTTGTCGAAAGGCGCCGGGCCCACCGGAGTGTCAGTGATCTCTTCCTGACTCATGTCATAGAGGCTGCCGTCGACGAGGTCTAGTGAGGCCTGGCCACGTTGATGTAGCTCGATCCGCCGATGGATGTCAGTTCCTCTTGCGGCGGCGAGGTTCCGTCGGCGTGGCAAGGGGTCGATGTCGCTCCAATAGAAACGTTTCGGGCACTGCGCATAGGTGACCAAGCCGGTCACGGAGACGGCTGATGTGTCATCCTCGACCAGCTCCAGACCGGGGGTGTTGAGTGCGAACAGCCGGCCCTCCGTCTCCTCCACCAACCCTCGATACTCCTCTGCTACCCCGAGAGCACTGGCCAATGCTTCGATGCTGTTGGGGTCATCCATCGCCATGCGGAGGGCATTGTCCCAGCCTCCAGGAAAGATCGGATCCGGCGTCGGGCCTTCGGTCCATGCCCCGAGCACTTCGGGCCGCTCCACCGGGTCGGCGAAGCCTTGACTGATCGAGTTCGGGTGCTCGTTGATCAGATGCCACAACTCGGATGGCTGTTTTGGATGCTTCGTGGGTTCGGGCCGACCGTACCAATACGACCCCGACACGAAAAGACGTTTGCCTGCCCTGGTGACCGCCACATAGGCCACCCGCCACTCCTGTCGATCGTGACGCTGACGGAGGAATGCGTCCCTGTGTGAGCCTGAGGGGGGCATACCTGAGAACAGATTGTCGATTCGGAGGTCTCCAGGTAGGAACTGGGCCTTGGTGTCGGGGTCCTCGAGGACCCGGACACTGCTCGGGAAGTCGCCCTTGGTCAACGCCGGAATCGCCACGTTCTCCCACTCGAGTCCCTTGGCCCTGTGAACCGTGACCAGGGTGACGGCGTCGGCCCCAGAGAGGCGGGCGGCATCCAGTTCATCGATCGAATCGTCCTCCATGTCGTGGAGATAGTCGAGGAAGGCACCCAATGAAGTTCGACCCCGGAGGGGACTCCAGTCCCCGGCGAGGTCCAACATCCGGTAGAGGTTGAGTCGAGCCGTGAGCCTGGCATTGGACGGCAGTGCCTCGGTGTCCCGCCAGGCGCCGGTCAGGTCGAGGATCAGCCGACAGACCTCGACCAGATTGAGACCCTGAGAATCGAGTAGGACTTGCCGGTAGATGTCGTGAAAGTGTTCCAGGGCCTCCCGTGCTCCAGTCCGAAGCCCGTCTACCCGGTCGAGATCTTCGAGGGTCTCGATGAGTGTCAGAGGGTCCGGATAATCGGAATCGTCCGCAGAGAGACGACCAGGTGCCGCCGACCTGACCAGTGGGGCGAGATCTGCCATGCCGAGGCGGTAGCGACTCCCGAACAGGATCTGGGTCAGGGCGGTCGAGTCATCGGGGTGCTCGACAATTCTCAGCCACGCCACCAGTTCGGCGACCTCAGGCACGGACAGAAGACCCCCGACGTTGGCCACTTCGATCGGGATGTCATGTTTGCTCAGGGTGTCGACGATCACCGGGAAGTGACTGTTCTTCCTGAACAACACCGCCATGTCTCTCCATGGCACCCCCTCGTCATGGAGTCGTTCGAAGCTGGTGGCGATCCACTCGGCCTCTGCGATCGCATCGGCTGCCCAGTAGGTGACCACCTCGGTGCCGGTGGCGTCTTCAGTGGCCGAGACGAGAGGATGGGCATCGTCTGATGCCCATCCTCGGACGCTGTTGGCTATGTCGAGGATCGGCTGGGTGGACCGTCGATTGAGGGTGAGACCGAGGAGGTGGGCGGGGCCCCCCTCAGGGGTGCGGAACTGCTCTTCGAACTTTTCGAAGTTCTCGGTAGAGGCACCACGCCACTCATATATGGTCTGGTCCTCGTCCCCCACCGCGATCACCGGGAAACCGTTCCCGAAGATGGCTTCGAGGAGGACTCTTTGCGCCGGGTTGGTGTCTTGATACTCGTCGAGCACTACCACTCGATAGCGACCACGAATCATCTCGGCGAGATGTGGGTGCTGTGCGACTATCCCTGCGGCCAGGATGATCAGGTCCGAGTAGTCGACGACACCCAGTTGTCTCTTGTCCTCGTTGTAGCGGGAAAGGACTTCGGCCATCTCGAACCGCTTCTCCTGGATCTCGCCACGGGGTTCTGATCGGAGGATTTCGTCGGGGGTCTTGAGATGATCGCCTAGCCGGTCTCCCAGTTTGAGAATCGGTTCGAGACTCCCACGCCAGGTTATGTCCAGGTGCTTGTAGGTCTGGTGACGGAAAGCGTCTTCGAGGAGTTGTCTGGCGAAAGTCGGAGTGATCACCCTGACCCGTTTATCCACCCCCGCCAATGGGGCGAACTCGGCCAGTATCTGGGCTGCGAACCCGTGATAGGTGTGGACTTCGGCCTGCCGGCCCGGTTCGTCTCCACCAATCATCTGTCGAACCCGGTCGGCGAGCTCGCCTGCGGCCTTGTTGGTGAAGGTCATGCCCAAAACTTGTTCGGGCTCCACGTCGTGATTGGCTACCAGGTTGGCGATGACCATCGCAACGGTGGTGGTCTTACCGGTGCCTGCCCCGGCCCTGACCTTGATCGAGGTCAGACCCAAATCGAGTATCGCCTTCTGTTCGGCTGAGGGTTCGATCCCTGATGCGGTGGTCATGGGAGGAACGCACCCCGACCCTCGGGCCACGCCGGGCAGGAGCGCCGGAAAACGCAGCCGGAACAGTGGTTACCCACCCGTGGTGCCCAATTCTCCTCCTGGATTGCCCGGGTGATCTCCTCCATCTGGGTTCGATTCTCGGCGAGCCTGAAAAGGTCGAGGCGGCGGGTCGCGACCGATTTGCCGGAGCTTCTCGGGTACCAGAACTCGGCGTTGACGACGTCCTGATCGCCGTCCCAGGCCAGTGCATAGAACGACAATTGCAAAGAGGTGGAGACGTCATCAACGGTTGGCACGGTGGCAGTCGTCTTGTAGTCCACCACCGCCACTCCGTCTTCCCGCTTCTCGACCCGATCGATGTAGCCATTCCACGTGACCCCACCCAGTGTGGTTTGAACATGCCTCTCGAGGGTCACTGGTGCGCCTTTCCCGGGCCAGTTCTCATAGAGACGCTTGATGGTCTTCCTAGCCCGCTCCAGGTGGGCACTGTTGAGCTCAGGCGAGCCGAAATCTGCTGTCTGCCAGGTCTCGTCGAGGATTTCCATGGTCCGTTTCAGAGTGTTGTGTCGTGAGTCGGTACCGATGATCTCGCCTTCGGAGCGCTCCAGGACCTCATGGATCAGTAACCCGAAAGTCAGATAAGGCGATTCCGAGCTGCCCAGACGGAGCCGACGTTCGAGGGCATACCTTCTGGGGCAGGTGCGGTAGGCGTCCGCCTGACTCGGGGAGAGACTGAAGGTCTCGGGGAGAAGGGGAGAGTCGAGTCCCGGCGCCGCTACTCCAGCGAACCGGATCGGGTTCCAGAATGTCCCGGCGTGTCGTGCCAGTGTCGTTGCCGAGGCCAGTCGACGCACCGCTGATGTGAATGGGTCCATGAGCCAACGTCTCAGCATCGTCTCAGCTTCGGCAAGTGTGACCGGGTCGCGATCGACATCCTCAGGAGGCCCGACTTCATCGAGGTTGGCGCCTGCCGCGGCCAGCAAGAATCGAGAGGGTCTTCGTTCACTCTGATCCGCCCCGGCCGATGTGGCGGTCCATACCACCCGATTCCGCGCTCTGGTCATTGCGGTGTAGGCCAACCGCATCTCTTCCTGCACCTGGAACAAGTGCTGTGCACCCGGATCGGAGGTGCGCTCCGGTGATAGAAGCTCCGGGCGGAGCATGCGCCGACTTCGACGAAGGTCGGGGAAGACACCTTCAGAAGCGTTCGATATGAACACCACGTCGAACTCCAGACCTTTGGCCTGATGAAGGGTGGTCAGGGCGACCCGACTCTCTTCTCCCTGGAAAGTGAGCATCGGCTCGGCCTCGAAGTCCTCCTCGTCGGTCATGGCGAAATATGTGGAGAGATCGATCGAAGGGTCTCTTTCGGCCTGACGGGTGAGGGCCTGGGCCAGGGATGACCAGGCCCGTCGCCAGTCGGTTCTGTCAGGGTCGGTGACCATCGGCCCCAGACCGTCCAGCTTCGACCAGAGATGCCAGAATCCGTCAGCTGCCGTCATCTGAGTGGCCCAAGTAGTTTCGGTGAGCAGCTCGGCCATGCCCGGTGCCTCAGGAAGACGCTCGTCGACGATCCGCGACCACGGCTCCCAGGTCCTCAGGCGGGTCTTGGTGAGCGCCCTCTCCCTTCCTATCGCCATCGCGAACAGGGGTCCGAGGAGGACTCTCCGCATCGAGCGGTCGGCGACGGCAGCCTCCGATCGGCTGTGGTTACGGAGTGATCCACCGAGTGTGGCGACCGTGACCAGATCACGCACCAGGACCGCCGCCGGGTGGTCGACGAGACGCGATTGAGGCGGGTCGTGTGGGACGCCCCGGCGGTCCAACGCCCTCGACAGCTCGGAGATGAGCTCTCGCTTGGAGCGCAACAGGACTGCGATCTTGGATGGCTCCACACCTTCGACGACAATTGCATGCTGGACCTGTTCGGCAATCCATTCGGCCTCCGCGGTCTCCTGGTCGAATACATACGCCTCGCTACGGCCGGTGTGTGGGGCCGGGATCACGGGCCCCGCCGCACCAGGCAGCGATCCTGAGGACACCACCCGGAGTGCGGCGGACATGATCTGCTCCGGCACCCTGTGGCTCTGGGTCAGCACGATCCTGCGAGCGCCGGGGTGGTCGTCGGAGAAGTTGGCGATGTTGCGCAGCTCCGCCCCACGGAACGAGTAGATCGACTGATACGGATCGCCGGTGACCGTGAGATTGCCATGCACCCGGGCGAGGAGGGTTGTCAGTCGAGCCTGGGCTGGTGTCGTGTCCTGGTACTCGTCGACAAGGACATAACGGTATCTCGCCGGGACCCCTTCGCTCCCTGATTCCTCGAGTGACGCAACGGTGTTGGTGATGAGGACCGCGTAGTCGGTCCGCCCGAGGTTTCGAAGCTCGCCGAGATACCGTTCGTAGAGTCCCGGGAGGCCACGCCAGTCGGCTCTGGCCTCGGCAAGGAGGCTGAGGTCTTCGGGTGTCATCAATCGTTCGGAACACCTCATGAGGAAGTCGGCCAGTTCGGTGGCGAAGGCCGGTGAGTCGAGGATGCCCCGGTAGGTCATCGGCCAGTCGGCGGGATCCTCTCGGGCAGCCACCCGCGCCACCAGGTTGACCTGTTCGGGGGTGGTCAGCGGAGATGGGATCGGCCCACCGGCGAGTTCTTCTCCGAGTCTCAGTGCCAGCGAGTGGAATGTCGAGACTTCGAGTGGGATCCCGTTGCCCCCCGTCGCCGCTTCGACGCGACGGCGGAGAGAGGCCGCCGACCTTCGGGAGAAGCAGAGGACCGCTATCTCATCGCGTCTTGCTTTCTCCGATTCGATCAGGTGGGTGACACGTCGGACCAGAAACTCGGTCTTTCCGGTGCCGGGCCCGGCGACCACCACCTGATATCCCTCAGTGTCAGCGATTGCGGATGGCCAGTCACCCGGCCCGACACGCAACTCGTTTGTGGTCACGGCCCGATCGTAGGTACTAAGCCGCTTTTGGGAAGCTGTCAATGACCGGGACCAGTTCGACAGTGAGACCGAGTCTGTCGAAGAAGGCGACCGGATCGTCGAAGACAGGCAGGACAGAGGTCGTGGGACCGATGGGTGTTGGAGTGAAACTGGACATACTCAGAACATACGGGACGCATGTGACAGATCTTTGACGCGCGTTCGTATCGGGTGCCAAATAGGATGCGATGAGCCATTGGAGGAGAACTTGCAGGTAGGTCACGAATTCGACTCACCGATGTATCACGAAGCGGTCGGCCAGTTCGATCGGGTCGCCAGCTTGATCGGACTCGACGCCAACATCGCCGACCGGCTCAGGGTGCCCCAGAAGTCGACGGTGGTCAGCTTTCCGTTCCGACGGGACAACTACTCGAAGGTTGAAACCATCTTCGGATACCGGGTCCAGCACCTGACCACGATGGGCCCGACCAAGGGGGGCATCCGATTCGCACCAGACGTGGACCTCGGAGAGGTGAGCGCCCTGGCAATGCTGATGACATGGAAATGCGCGATCGTGGGTCTCCCCTTCGGTGGTGCCAAGGGAGGGGTCCGGATCGACCCAATGGTTCTCTCCCGGGCCGAGCTCCAGCGGGTCACCCGGCGTTACACCATGGAAATCATCCATGTCATCGGGCCCGAAACAGACATCCCGGCCCCCGACCTGGGGACCAATGAGCAGGTCATGGCCTGGTTGATGGACACCTATTCACAGCATGTCGGACATGCCGTGCCAGCCGTGGTCACCGGCAAGCCACCTGCCCTTGGTGGCAGCGTGGCCCGGCGAGAGGCGACCGGCCGTGGACTCATGTTCCTGGTCCCGCAGGCCGCCCGGATCGCAGATTTCGACCCCGAGGGGGCGACGGTAGCCATCCACGGTTTCGGCAACGTTGGTCTGTACGCCGCTATCGCCGGCGACCAGATGGGACTGAAGGTCGTGGCTGTATCAGACATTTCCGGTTCGGTCTACAACCCCGACGGACTCGATGTGCCCGCAGTCCAGAAGTGGGTCGACCAGAACCGAGTGTTGGAGGGATACCCCGATGCCGACCATCTGGCCAGTGACGCGGTGTTCGGCCTCGACGTGGATGTCCTGGTTCCCGCAGCCATCCAGGGTGTGCTGACCAAGGACAACGCCGACCAGGTGAAGGCCAAGCTGGTCATCGAGGGCGCCAACAATCCAACCACTCTCGAAGCCGATGACAGCTTGAGGGAACGGGGGATATTCATCATTCCCGACATCCTGGCCAACGCCGGCGGGGTGACCGTCTCCTACTTCGAATGGGTCCAGGACGTCCAGAAGTATTTCTGGACCGAGAACGAGGTGGTGGCGCGGCTACGCGAGATCATGACCCGGGCATTCGACGAGGTCCACTCCATCGCGATTGCGGAGGATGTCGACATGAGGACGGCCGCACTGATCAAGGGAATTCGCCGTGTGGCGGACGCCAAACTGGTCAGAGGAGTGTTTCCGTGACCGGTTGCCCGGTGCCGCCCCACGCCGGACAGATCTCCTTGTAGGAGCACCAGTCACACAAGACACCGGGTCGGGGTGGGAAGTTCTCGCTCTCGATAGCCCTGTCGATGGCATCCCAGAGCGCCCGGAGTTGGGAGTCCATGGCATCGAGCTGTCGGTCGTTCACCTCGAGTCGGTACATGGTGGGGCCGTTCAGATAGAGAAGACGCACTTCGGCGGGTGTCTCACCGGTCCTGTTGCGGATCAGGAGTGCATAGATTTTGAGGGCGAAGAACGCCGACAGGGCATACCTTTCGGGTGGGGCCTTACCCGTCTTGTAGTCGGTTATCACCAGCTTGCCTTCCGGGGTCCGGTCCATCCGGTCGAGGATGCCCCTGATGGTGATCCCGTCCATCGGTTCGAGCAGGTCGAGCTCCCGACCTTCGGGTTCGAAGGTCGACGGATCTTCGATCGAGAAGTAGTTGGCAAGAAGGTCGAGGGACTCGAGACCCCAGACACGTTCCTCTTCGAGGGTGCTGAAGAGGTCCTTGAACTCCTCCTCACCCCGAATCTCGGTCCAGGCCTGACGGAACAGGTCGAAGAGTCGATCGGGGGTTCTCTGGTCGACAGCCTCGTCGAAGAGTCGTTGCAAGGCGAGATGGGCGGTAGTGCCTCTGGCTTGATGTGGCGATGTCGGCTCCGGGATACGGTCGATGGCCCGAAACTTGAAGAGCTGAGGACAGGTTTTGTAGTCACCGGCCCGGCTCGGGGACAGGGTCTGCAAGGGCTCGATTTTTCCGTAGGCCTCAACCGTCATGGTTGCGATCATAGATAGAGGTGCCGACAGAAACTCCGGGAGAACAGGCCGCGAAAACTCGTTGAAGGGCGCGAAAACTAAGGTGACCAGGAGTTTGACGCACCCCACCCCGGTACCTAAGTTCCCTGTCGCTGCACTGAGGGAAACCTCGGGACAGCATCGAGGAGGCTTCGGCTTCTTCGTATCCGACACGTTGGGGGCCCGCTTTCCCGGCGTGACGGAATGAGAGCCCCGAGAGGGCTGAGGCTTCGGCCAAGGCTCCCTCGGGGTTTCTCGCGTTTCCCGTTCGGCGTACCATTGGCCCATGCCGCTCGAAGGAACATATCTGCCCAGTCCATCCCAATGGGCACGGGACCAAGCCGAGTTGTACGAGTCATCAGGTGGGACCGAGGGCACCACCCTTAAGGGTCAGCCGGTCGTCGTGCTCACCACCGTCGGCGCTCGCACCGGGGGTGTGAGGAAGACACCTCTGATGAGAGTCGAGAGCGCAGGGGTCTACGCCGTGGTCGCCTCGAGAGGTGGTGCTGAGAAGAATCCTCAGTGGTACTTCAACCTCCTGGAGAATCCCCAGGTTCAACTCCAGGACGGCGGAGTGATCGGTGAGTTCGTGGCCCGGGAGCTCACCGGTGAGGAAAAAGGAGAATGGTGGCAGAGGGCCGTCGAGGTGTGGCCTCCATACGACGACTATCAGAAGAAAACCGAGAGACAGATCCCGGTTTTCGTGTTGGAACCTGCCCCCCGGGGGTAGTGCTCGCAATTCGCGAAAAACAATCACGTCTGTGACTTGTGCTGTTTGGAGCGATGGTCTACCTTTCCGGCCACGTCGAAGGGGAAACTCGCCGACGGATCCCGAGAAGTGGGAAACTGCTTCGACGGGTCGGACTGGAAGGACGGGAAACCGAACGGAAGGTCCAACCGGAACGCATCCGGGAAACTGGAGGCGAATCGGATGCCGCCAGACCGAGCGGGGATCCTTCGGGATCGTCGATCGGGATGACGGTCGCAGACCGAAAGGTCTGCAAACTTCCTGGAAACGGGAAGTAGTGATCTTCGGATCGCTACCGCCGACGGCTTCGGCCAAGGCGGCCCCGCTCAGAGTTGGGTCCCCGGCCCGACGAAGACGGGACTGAGAAACCCCGAGAGGGTTGAGGCTTCGGCCAAGGCTCCCTCGGGGTTCCTCGCGTTCTGGGGGCATGGCCCCGTCCCGATCACGGTACGCTCCCGGCCATGACGTCGAAGCAGGCCGCTTGCTGAGGAGGGAACGATGAGCCACATGCAGGACTTCCCACTGTTGATGTCCACGCTCTATGACCACGCTGTTTGGATCCACCCCGACCAGGAGGTGGTGTCGGTGGAGAGCGACCGCTCGATCCTACGCAACACATACGCCTCGACGGACACACGGGTTCGAAAGCTCGCCTCGGCGCTCGAGAGCATGGGTATGGGGCCCGGTGATGCGGTAGGCACCTTCGCCTGGAACAACCAGCGTCACCATGAGCTCTACTGGGCTACCGCCAACACGGGTGTGATCTGTCACACCGTCAACCTCCGTCTGTTCGCCGAACAGATCATCTACATCGTCAACCACGCTGGTGACCGGGCGATGTTCGTAGACCCTGATCTCGTCCCGCTCATCGCACCGCTGGCAGATCGGCTGGAAACTGTGGAGCATTGGGTCGTCCTCGGACCCGACGCTTCGGACGCTCTGCCTGGCTCGATCTCGTATGAGGATCTGATCGCCGATGCTCCGGAGCATGGTGCCTGGCCGATCCTCGACGAACGTTCGCCCATGATGCTCTGTTACACGTCGGGCACCACCGGCAACCCGAAGGGTGTCGCCTACACCCAGAGGTCGACTTACGTCCACACCATCTCCAACCTGGCCAACTTCACCATTGAGCCGACCGACAACGTCTTGCCGGTGGTCCCGATGTTTCATGCTGCCGCCTGGGGTTACCCGTACATGGCTGTGGCCCGTGGGGCCAAACTCACCTACCCCGGGCCCGATCTGTCTCCCGAGGGACTGGTCCGGCTCTTTGTCGACGAGAAGGTGACCTTCTCAGCGGGGGTTCCCACCGTCTGGCTGGGCATCAAGCAGTACCTGGACGCCAACCCGGATATCGATGTGTCGTCGATCAGGGCCTTCCTGTGCGGGGGCTCCGCCGTCCCACGGGCGATGATCGAGTGGTTCTGGAAGAGCCGGGGGATAAGGGTGGTCCAGGGTTGGGGGATGACCGAGACCAACCCCGTGGCTTCCGCCGCCATCCTCAAGCCTCACATGGAGGAGTGGGACCTGGAGGACCAGCTCGACCGGTTGGAGACGGCCGGGATTCCGGTCATGGGTTTGCAGGTGAAGATTGTCGATGAAGTGGGGGAGGAGCTCTCCCATGACGGGGAGGCGTTCGGTGAGTTGCTCATCCGTGGGCCGTGGATCGCCGCCGAGTACTACAAGGACGATCGGAGCGCCCAGCAGTTCGAGGACGGCTGGCTCCGCACCGGCGATGTCTGCAAGATCACACCTGAAGGCTTCATCAAGATCACCGATCGTGCCAAGGATGTGATCAAGTCTGGTGGTGAATGGATCTCCTCCCTCGATCTGGAGAACGCGCTCATGGCGCACCCGTCGGTCGCCGAGGCGACTGTGGTGGGTCTCAAGCACGTGAAATGGCAGGAACGGCCGGCGGCCTTCGTCGTCAAGGCTGCTGAGGTCTCCGAGGAAGAGTTACTCGAACATCTGAGAGCCCGGGTCGCCAGTTGGTGGCTGCCAGATCGGATCGTATTCATCGACGCCATTCCAAAGACCGGGACCGGCAAATTCGACAAGAAGGTGGTTCGCGATAAGTACTCCGACTTGTTGATGGAGTGACTGTCAGGGCACGTACTGCTCATCGATTGACACGATGAGACCGTTCTCGATGGTGATCCACCATGGGCTTGCTCGCATCGCCGGGACCATGGTCCCGCCACTCATCGCCTGAACGAACTGGTCGAAGGTGATCGGCTGACTGACCAGTTCCGGTTCGTCGTAGTTGAACCAGATGGAGCTTACGGTGACCTCGTCGGAGACTTTGATGAGCAACTGTGAAGGGTCGAGATTCCGTATGTAGTAGCCATTTGGGCGGGGTGACTCCTCCCCGTCGTCGGCGGCCATACGGTCGGCCTCGTCACTTTCGAACCACACCGCGAGATCGAACTGGATCTCCGGCCCACCACTCAGGCCATTGGTGGATGCGGCCTGGATGAAACCGATGTAGACACCGTCCTCGACTTCCCCGATCTGGAAGTCTGTGACGATGGGTGTAGCCAGATCGGGAAACGGCAATGTCCCGCCAGTCAGGTCTGTCGTGGGAGGCGTGGTCGGAGGAGTCGTGGTCCCTCCAGTGCCGGTCGGGCTACAGGCCACGACGACGGCGAGCATGGCGATGGCTGGGACGAGTCTTCTCATTGATGGAACCAACGTCAGTCTGGTAGCTACCGGTTCCTATTGGTGGCATCCGGCAGTTACGGGGATCGCCCATAGCTGACATAGGTATGTCCCGTTGGGCTGGTGAATTCGAAGGATCCGTCATCCCGTCTCCGATAGTGCCATCCCCGGTCTTTCAGCTGGTGATGGTGTTCACAGAGTGGGGCGAGATTGTCGAGCGTGGTGGTCCCGGATCGTGCCCATTCCGTGGTGTGGTCGATGTCGGCCCGACGCGCCGGCACCCGACACCCTGGATGGATGCAGCTTGGTGTGCGTGACCGGATCCGCCGCCGCATTCCCTCTGCGGGTCGTCGACGCAAGGTCCCGGTCGCTACGGGACGACCTTGGTCCAGGACGGTGTACTCCCATGTGCAGTCGGTTTGACGCTCGACGACGTCTCTGGCCATCTCCGCGGTCACGGGACCCCATCCGGGGATGTGACCCGGCTCGTCGTCGACGCCCATCAATGTGGTGAGCTGGACGTCGATGTTCACGAAAGCGCTGCCACGGCCACCCGTGGCCTGATTCTCCAGTAGGTCGAGGAACACGTCGGCTCGGAGTTGATCGGCGGTGCGTGTGTCTTCAGCATTGGTCGAGGCTCGGGTCAGCTCCTCGAGCCGGTCACGGATCCCGTTGAGCCGGTCTGGTGGGAGGTTGACGGCATGGAGGCTGGCGGTGCCGCCGGAGTTGTCGTATATGACTATCCGTCGTTCCTCGAGAGCGGCGCGGTATCGGGTCTCGGCCCCCTCGGTGTCGGCGGTCATCGCCAACCGGCGGAGTCTGGCCCCGAGTTGACCCGTTGTCAGATGGGTCGCCTCAGGAAGGACACGGGCTAGGACGAGACGGGCCGTCCCCGGTTCGAGGGCGTGGACGTTGGCGATGATCACACGGACCCGTCGCAGATCGATGGCGCCGGACTCGAGGGCCTCCATCACCTCAGGATGACGGATGAGTTGCAATGCGAGGTCGTGTTCGATCTCGCTGGCCTGCCGGGTGAGACGGAGAGCGGCGGCCACTTCCGATGCCGCGGTCTCGGGATCGGCCAACTCCGGGCGACAGCCCAGCTCTCCGATTGTCCTGTACAGACCCGCCTGGAAGTGCGAGATGAGTCTTGACTCTGCTGACAAGAGGGTGGTGAGGTCGTGACCCTCGAGCCGAGTTCGGTCCAATCCGGATACGAGGGCAGCCAGAGCTGCACCCGGTGCCATGGTTCCCAAAGCCTGGAGGTGACCCTCGAACCGGACCTCAGGGCTCGAGTCAGTCGGCTCATGTTTGGCGGGCTCCTGTCTAGGCGCCATCTTGGTAGGGGTCTCCACCTGCCCGTTTCCCGACGAGACCCGTAGTGAGTTTCTGACTCTGCTTGCCTCTGCCCAGGACTCGGGGGAGAAAGCCCTATCTAGCGCCGATTGATCGAACATGTGTTCGACTATAACGCACGCGTCCGACAAATGTCAACCCCCATTCCCAAATATCGTTAAACAATCTTCCAGCGACAAACCAAGCTGGACAGAAAGCCTTGTCAGGAGTTACGGAGCTCTTCTATGAGGGGCTTCAGTTCGCGGGGATGACTGAGGCGACGGAAGTCGATGTGCGCCCACTGAGGGTCTTCGACCATGTCTTCATACTGTTGCCGGCGGCGGCCATGGGTGGTCCAGGTCCAGACGATGATCGACTTCTCAGGGTCGAGGCTCAAGAGGTTGCTGAAGGGCTCGCGGTTGCCATTCCAAAGTTCCTCCCGGGTGATCGAACGTTTCAATGTCCGGTGTATCACGCGGCTCATCGCCAGCCAGCGCGGATAGTCGAGCCAGATCACCATGTGGGCCCGCGGCCAGACCACTTCCCGGCTCTGCGAGTAGTTGCCGTCGACGATCCAGTGATCGCCGGCGGTGGCCTCGAGGGCCAGCTCGCGGAACTCGTCGTCGGGGCGGCTCTGCCAGCCGGGGAGGTGGTAGAGCGCATCCAACTCCACGACCGGAGTGTCCAGAAGCTTGCCGATACGACGCGCCAGACTCGATTTGCCAGTGCCCGACGTCCCGATCACGACGATCCGGTCCATGCCGGCACCTTATCCACCCTATGCTCGGGGGGTGAGTGCGGTCCACCAAACCTTGGGTTGGATCTCAGTCTCTTTGTGCGGGTTGGTCGGTCTTTGGGGGCTCGTGCTCCATTGGCTCAAACGGACCTCACGTCTCTTCTCATGGTCAGTGGGGGCCTCCATATCGTTGATGATGTTCCAGGTGGTCTCAGGCTTGATCGCCATGTCGGCAGATCAGATCGAGTCCGGAAGCATCCATGTCTTCTATGGAATCGTGATCGCGGTCACGTTCACTTTCGCCTACATCTACCGGGCCCAGTTTCGCAACCGTCCCACCCTCTCCTACGGTCTTCTTCTACTCTTCGTGATGGGTCTCGGGATACGAGGCATAACCGCGTTTGGAGTGAACTTCTGATGCTGCTCAAGGACAAGAAACTGTTGGTCACCGGAGTCCTCACCGACGACTCCATCGCATGGCACACCGCAAGGATCGCCCAGGAGGAAGACGCCGAGATCGTCATCACCGGTTTCGGACGAGGGCTACGGCTCACCGAGCGGGCAGCGCAACGTCTCCCCACACCTTGTGACGTCCTCGAGCTCGACATAAACGACCCGGCCCACGTGGATAGTCTCGTGGCCGACCTGACCCGGCGTTGGGGGAGGATCGACGGGGCCTTACATGCCATCGCTTTCGCCCCGGGCGATGCTCTAGGGGGGAACTTCCTCCACACTCCGGTCGAGTCGGCTCAGACTGCCTTCGTCACTTCGGCCTTCTCCTATAAGACTCTGGCCGTTGCCCTGCTCCCCCTGATGCAGGAGGCGGATGGGGGCTCCCTGGTGGCCATGGACTTCGACAACACTCAGGCATGGCCCGCCTACGACTGGATGGGGGTGGCCAAGTCGGCCCTCCAGAGTGTCACTCGCTACCTGGCGCGGGACCTCGGCCAGTATGGGATCAGGGTCAATGCTGTCTCGGCGGGCCCTCTGGGGACGGTGGCAGCCAAGTCGATCCCGGGTTTCGACCGGTTCGACGAAGTCTGGCAAGAGCGTTCCCCGCTTCCCTGGGACACGAGTGATCCCGACCCGGTGGCGCGCATGGTTTGTGTCCTGCTCAGCGATTGGGCGAAGATGACAACCGGCGAGATCGTCCATGTCGACGGTGGCTTCCACGCCGTTGCCGCCGGCCCGTCGAAGACCTGACCGGCTAGGCAGACACCCGGGTCGACAGGGGGAGTTCGACGATGAAGGTGGCACCACCACCCTCAGTGGTTTCGATCCGCACCGACCCCCGCATGACTTCGGTGAGGCTCTTCACGATGGAGAGACCCAGACCGGTGCCCCCACGTGATCGAGTGTCCGACTGATCGAGCTGGGTGAACCTGTCGAAGATTCGGTCGCGGTCCTCGACCGGGATTCCCGGCCCGTAATCGACCACGGAGATGAATCCGCGTACCCCGCGCTGCCACCCGTAGAGCTCTATCGGGCTGTCGGGTGCGTACTTCGCGGCATTTTCCACCAGGTTGATGAGGATCCGCGACAGGTGGTCGCGGTCGGCCTCGACGGTCGTGTCCGGGGGCTCGATCTGGATCAAAGGCTCGACGGAGACGACCCGGTTGACTTCCTCGCAGATCTCGAGAAGTGAGATCGGTCCGATGTCGAGCGGTATGGCCCCACGATCGATCCTCGAGACGACGAGGAGGTCCTCGATGAGTCTCTGGAGACGACCCGCCTGACGTCGAGCGCTCAGAAGGAGCTGCTGGGACGTGGGTTCGGGTGGTGCCAGCTCGGGCCGATTGACCGTGTCGAGAGAACCGATGATGGATGTGAGCGGGCTTCTCAGCTCGTGACTGACGGTCGAAACGAAGTCGGTCTTCATCTGGGCCACCTCTTCGAGGCGGCGGGTCATCTCGGCCTGGGCTTCGTATCGACCGATCTGGCTGAGGACCAGACCGGCAGGTGCCGCGAGTGACCCCAGCTGCTCGAGTTGCTCTTCGGTGAAGTCGCCGTCGTAAGGGTCTCCCACGACGATGACTCCGACCCGCATCGCCTCCACTTTCAAGGGAGCTACCAGGGCTTGTTTGAGGCCGAGCTCTCTGAGGAGGACGTGGGAGTCCGTCTGCTCGTCGACCCGCTTCACATAGAAGGGCTTGGCGGCGCGGTAGGTCTGGGAAACGATGCTGGGGGTATTGATGTCGACCGTGATCGGATCGGTCTCGATCGGGTACCCGTTGACCCAGATTGGGCTCATCACCGTCAGCCGGTTCATGTCGGGGTCGTTGAGGAGGACCACTCCTACCTGTGCGTCGAGGTATTTGCAGATAGTGCCGATCAGGTGGGGAACGATCTCAGCCAAAGACTCGGCGCGGGCGAGGGTGGCGCTGACCGCATAGAGACGTTCGAAGTCGAGACGCTGCTGCTCCACTTTGACCTCCCTCCCTACAGAGACGACCGCCTCCTTCTCGAACTCGAATCCGACCATCGCGGTGGCGGCCGCTACCACGAAGACAGTGATCAGGAGGGCCACGATGTCGGTGACCGCGGGCGCCTGTCCGGCGAGGACCGCCAGATAGGCGATCGAAGCACCGATCACCCCGGTGACCAGCACATGTGCCCACCAGACGAGGAGGAGCCCCGAAACGGCGGCCATCCCGTAGAGGACAGGAAGAACGGTGGGGTTGAGCGCGGGGATCGACCCGAGCATGGTCATTCCGGCGATGAGAGTGAGGAGCCATACACATGCCATCCAGGGCGCCCAGACGGTGGACATGACCCGGTCCCACCTGATGGCGGTCGAGACGATCAAGAGGGCGGAAACCACCCCGATCGGGAGCAGGAATTCGAATTGGACGAAGACTTCGCTGCGCACGGCCTGGGAGCCGATGATGATCAGGATGACCCATGCAACTGCCGAGGCGCGACGAAGCAGCGACGCCCGGAACCGGGCCATCGCCTCGTTCACAGTCGGCTGTCTTGGTCGAGTGGTCATGGGAACACTGCCCTATTGGTTATTCTCGGCATTTCTCCCGGTCTGATCGAGGAAAGATCTTGGCATTGCGATCGCTCGCGGACGGTGCACTCTTCGCCGAGGTCTTCGGCGAAGGTCCGCCCCGTATTCTGGCCCTTCATGGTTGGGGTCGTCGTGGTATCGACTTCAAACCCAGTCTCGAAGGAATCCCAACCCTTGCTCCTGACCTTCCCGGCTTTGGTGCCACCCCTCCGCCGACAGAGGTCATTGGTGCCACAGGCTACGCCGACATGATCGCAGCCATCCTCCCCGAATTCGATAGGCCGCCGGTCCTGGTAGGTCACTCGTTCGGGGGCAGGGTGGCCATGTGTCTTGCGGTGAAGCATCCGGAATCGGTCGGCCCGATCGTGTTGACCGGTGTTCCCCTCCTGAGACTCCGCACTCCGAGTCGACCCTCGCCCGGTTACCGAGCGATCCGCTATCTCAACAAAGCGGGCCTCGTCTCTGACGATCGTCTCGAGAAGGAGAGACGCAAACGGGGTTCCGCCGACTATCGGGCCGCTTCTGGTGTGATGAGGGACATCCTGGTGAAGGTGATCAACGAGACATATGAGATCGAGCTCGAGTCGGTTGTCCAGCCCGTTACCTTGCTCTGGGGACGTGAGGACACCGAGGTGCCGGTCGAGGTTGCCGAGCAGGCGGCTGAGATCCGTCGTGAGGCCGGACTTGCGGTGACCCTCACCGTTGTCGATGGGGTTGGACACCTGCTGCCCCTCCAGGCACCGGGGGAGCTGAGACGGGTCGTCGAATCGGTGCTGACATGATCTGGGTCCTCTTCGGGGTTTGTCTGGTGGTTGCCATCCCGTCTGGTCTTCGTTGGCTCAGAGTCGCCCAGCGGGAGCACTATCTGCCCGGGTCCGTGAGCCGAATCTCCGACCGGTGGTGGGGTCGGACCGGCAGTCTGAACCTCGCCCTTTCCGTGGCCATGATCCTCACGTTGGTCGCGGCCATCGCAACCCGCGCCCTGTGGACCGGGTTGGTGGTGAGTTTGATTGTGGGCGTCGGCCCTGTGGGGCTTTCGATTCGAGGTAGCAGTTCAGTGTTGTCATGGACCAGACGACTGATGCGGCTGGCAGTCGTCTCGGCCTTGATCATCGTGTCGGTCCTGTTCATCGGTGCCATGTTGGCGAGTGTTCCGATCATGGTCCTGACACTGATGCTCCTCCCACGTCTGATCGATTTGGCCCTTCTGATCCTCAAGCCGGTGGAGCGACACCTGGGGAGCAAGTGGGTCGACCGGGCCTTACGGAAGCTGATATCGATAGGTCCCGAGGTGGTTGCGATCACCGGGTCATACGGGAAGACCACCACCAAGGGGTATGTCGCCCACCTCCTCGGGGGCTCGCGTCGGGTGGTTGCCAGTCCGGCCTCGTTCAACAATCGCATGGGTCTGGCGAGGGCGATCAACGAGAACCTGACACCTGGCACCCAGGTGTTCGTGGCCGAAATGGGCACGTACAGCAAGGGCGAGATCGCCGATCTGTGCAATTGGGTGACACCGAGGATCTCTGCGATGGTGTCGATCGGCCCCGTCCATTTGGAGAGGTTCAGGACCGAGGAACGGATCGTGATCGCCAAGTCGGAGATCCTC
>JBGTEJ010000051.1:0-15648 GCA_041747855.1 Acidimicrobiia bacterium
CCACATCAACCGGGATGCTGGTGTTGTCGACTTCGGCCGGCGGCCGATCGTCACGGTGTCTTCCGATGTCGAGTTCACCTACAGGGACCAGTTGGCCCTCGAACATTTCGATCGCTTCTGCGAGACGGCGGGCGAGGAAGACTCCACGGGTGCGCACACCGATCAGAACGACGTCGGAGGCGCCACGATGTGTCTCGAGGATTTCATGGGCGATGCGTTGGATGACCCGACGTACGTCTTCGCCGTTCAGCACCTGCGGCATATTCCCGCCAGGGTCATGATGTGCAACACCGACTTCCTTCCCGGCCTCACTGGACCGTCGTTAAAGGTCTTGGAGACCATAGCCGCGACCTGTGGAGATGGCGAGTGTCGGGATCGAACGTCGGGGCCGGCCCGGGAATGGGAGCCGGACTACTCCCGAACCGACTTGGAGAGGGTGGATAGCACCCCGTTGACAAAAGCAGCCGACTTCTCTGTCGAGTAGGTCGCAGCAAGTCTGACCGCCTCCGAGATGATCACCGCGGTAGGTGTCTCCGGGTCGTTCTCCAACTCGTAGAGACCGAGCCTGAGAATGTTCCTGTCGATCACGGGCATTCTCGCCACGGACCAATGCTCTGAGACGGCTTCGATCCTATGGTCGAGACCTTCGAGGTCTGCGAGCACACCTTCGGTCAGTCTGGCGGTCCGACCTTCGGTATCGGGCATGGAACCGTGGGTCTCGTGGGCGTAGAGGTTCTCCAGTGCCCTCTCGCGGGGTTCGTCATTCATGCCCGGGTCAGATATTGGCCGGTGCGTGTATCGACCTTGATCCGGTCCCCCTGCTCGACGAAGAGGGGCACCTGCACTTCCACGCCGGTCTCGACGGTGACACTCTTGGTGGCCCCGGTCCTGGTGTCCCCCTTCACCCCGGGTTCCGCATAAGTCACCTCCATCTCCACCGATGCCGGCAGCTCGACCCCGATCGCGGTGCCCGAGTGCATTGCTATGAGAACCGTCATGCCATCGATCAGAAAGCCCTTGGCTCCGCCGACATCGTCCGCAGAGAGGACGATCTGTCCATAATCGCTGAGGCTCATGAAGTGAAAACCGAGATCGTCCGAGTAGAGGTACTGGTGCTCCGAACGTTCGATACGCGCCTGGTTGACGTCCTCATCGGCCCGGAACGTCCGCTCCATGACCTGACCGGTGTCGAGCCTCTTCAGCTTCATCTTCACAAAGGCCTTGCCTTTGCCTGGCTTGACATGCTGGTACTCGACGATCGAGAAGAGACCATCGTCGAGCTCTAGGGCCATCCCCGGTCGTACATCATTGGTGCTGATCATGTGGTTTTCCTGGATTGCGTCGGCTGCGACGCTACCCGGCTCATAACCCTATCGAGTCGAGGGCATATCCGATGTCCGCGGCATCTACATGGGTCACCACCGGTTCACCGACCGCCTTCAGCAGGACCATACGCACCCCTTCCGCATCGCGCTTCTTGTCCATCCGGACCAGGTCGAGGAGGCGATTCCGGTCAACTCCACCGATACTGACCGGGAGACCCAGACCGGAGAGAGTCGCTTCGATCCTGTCGGCAAAGCGGAACCCCTCACGCTTCTCAGATAGCCGGGCCGCGGCCACCATCCCTAGGGAAACAGACTCGCCGTGGGACAAAGTCGATGCGAACTCGATGGCATGGCCGATGGTGTGGCCAAAGTTCAACACGGCTCTCAGTCCCCTGTCGCTAGGGTCTTGTTCGACCAACAGCGCCTTGACCGAGAGGGCCCTGGAGATGATCTCATCGGTGGGGGCTCCAAGACCCTGACCGTCGATGAGATCGGCCAGTGTGGCGTCACCGACCAGCCCACTCTTGTATGCCTCGGCCATACCTTCACGCACCAACGACAGTGGCAGCCGCTTGAGAATGTCCGTATCGACAACCACACGGGTGGGGTGCCAGAAGATACCGACCAGGTTCTTCCCACCAACATTGAGACCAGTCTTCCCCCCGATGGAGGCGTCGATGGCACCGAGATAGGTAGTCGGCACGTGGACGACTTCTATGCCCCGCATCCAGGTGCCGGCAACGAAGCCAGCGACGTCGGTGACAGAGCCGCCGCCGACGCCTACAACTGTGTCCTCAACGGTGAGGCCCAACGCCGCCATGGCGTGGTAGACGGAGTCGGCAACCGCCAACGTCTTGGCCTCTTCCCGGTCGGGCAATCCCACTACCTCGCAAAACGTGCCGTCGACCCTGATCTCTTCGGCCACTTTCATCGCGGTCGGGGTGGCAGCCGGCTGGGTCAGGACCACCACGGTCCGACGACCTCTCCTCTCAGGGAGGAGAGGGTTCGGGAAACCGGGTCCCACAAAGACATCCGTCTTATCGAGGATCCTCAATTGGCCCATATGGCGACAACCTCATCCGCGATGTCTTCGGGTTCACGAGCGTCGGTCGACACCCTGTGATCGGCTATCCGCTCGTATGTCGTCCGTCTCTCTTCGAGAAGCTGGGTGAGTCGGTCCAACGACGACCCTAGGAGAAGGGGCCGCTGGCCTTGGCCCTCGAGCCTTCCGGCAAGTGTCTCGGGGGTGGCTTCCAACCAGACCACAGTTCCCGTGATCATGGCAAGGTTCTCTGCCCGGCCAAGAGATCCCCCACCGGTGGCGACAATGCCGGTAGTTCCTGATAAACCGTCGAACACTTTCTCTTCCAATTCCCTGAAACCCGACTCACCATGGGACTCCCAGACCTCTGCTACGGAAGCCGAGGCGAGCTGCTCCACCATCGAGTCGGTGTCGAGAAAGGTCTCGCCCAGGATCTCTGCGACGATTCTCCCCACAGTCGTCTTGCCTGACCCCGGCATGCCAACCAGCCACAGGGCGCTCATGTCGTCCGTTCATCCACCCTCGCCCGGTACTGGGCAACCGCTGAGACGAAGTCGTCGACAGTGTCGCCGCCGAACTTCCTGAGCATCTCACAGGCGAGCACGAAGGCGACCATCTGCTCTCCTACAACCCCGGCAGCCGGCACCGCGCACACATCTGACCTCTCTCGCACCGCGACCGCTGGTTCACCCGTGGTCATGTCAATCGTTTGGAGGGGCCGCATCAGGGTGGAAATCGGTTTCATGAAGGCCCTTGTCCTGAGTGTCTCACCGTTGCTCATGCCACCTTCGATGCCTCCGGCACGGTTGGTGGCCCTGGTCAAGCCATCCTCTCCTGCCAGAATCTCGTCGTGCGCTAGAGAGCCAGGCTGTGATGCGACGGTGAGACCATCTCCTATCTCGACCGCCTTGATCCCGGGAATGGACATCATTGCTTGGGCGAGCAATCCGTCGAGACGCCGGTCATAGTGGACGTAGGAGCCGACGCCAACAGGAAGACCGTGTGCCACGACTTCGAAGACACCCCCGACTGTGTCCTTGGCCTGCGCCGCAGCATCGATAACCTCCACCATTAGCTTCGAAGCCGTCGGGTCGAGGCATCTGACGGGACTCCGGTCTATCTCAGCCTGCTGGCCCCGCAATGGACCCGGTCCGACATATTCCACACTCCCGATGGCGACGACATGGCTCACCACTTCCACACCCACGATACTGAGGAGGGATTTGGCCAGTACACCCGCAATAGTGCGGGCGGCGGTCTCGCGAGCCGAAGCGCGTTCGAGGACGTCACGAGCATCGTCGGTGTCGTACTTGAGCATTCCGGGGAGGTCGGCATGACCGGGCCGGGGTCGTGTCACCTTGCGAGTCTCCCCGGGTTCGATCGACATCACTGTCGACCAGTTCGCCCACTCCGTGTTTCGGATCAACACCGAGACTGGCGAACCCAGCGTCATACCGTGTCTAACGCCAGCGAGAATCTCGAGATCGTCGGTCTCGACCAGCATCCGACCACCTCTTCCATGGCCGTGACGACGACGGCTCAGCTCGGAGGAGAAGTCGGAGCTCGAGACCGGAAGACCTTTGGGAAGCCCTTCGACGACCGTCACCAGACCAGGGCCATGTGACTCACCTGCGGTGAGAAACCTCAACATCGACCCGATGCTACGACGACACCAGCCGGTCTTTGTCGGTTATGGGTCGAGCGGCTATGTCTGGGACTTAATTGGCGCCGGTGTCACGGAGGGTGCCCATGCGGCGTCTCCGGAGGAGCCCGTAGCCCTCTTCGGCCTCGGCCGTAGGCTCGAGCTCAGAGAAAACCTTCTCCAGGAAGGACTCGGTGTCCTCTTCGACTTCGGTTGAGTCTTTGAGGAGTTGCTGGGAAGCCCACTCGGCTCTGGCGGCAGCTGCGACAGTCTCTTCCTCATCTTGCTCATCCTCATCTTGGGAGTCCTTCTCGGGTTCCTTCCACCAAGACTGGTTCGGGTCGACAGATTCGGCCAGTTCGGCAGCTGCGGGTTCGACATGCTCCTCGAAGACGGTCTCGCTCGGGATGGAGTCTTGGTCAACCGGGGAGGCCTCCTCGAACTGATATCCGCCAGCCTCGTCGGAGGTCTCGTCATGGATCGGAGTCTCGGGAGTGGCGTCCCATGACTGCTCCCGGGCCATTTCCTCGAAGCGGACCGTGTCAGCCGGGGCTTCAGCCGCAGCCATCGGAGTCTCGACCGCCTCCAACGACATGAGCCCATCTTCAACGAGTCCAGCCGCGACACGGGCTGCCCAGAACTCGGTGGTGCCGAGACGATCGGCGATGGCGCGGATCGAGGCTCCGGTTCCCAGTTCGGCAATGACCCGCCATGAGTCACGGTCCACCGTCACCTTGTCACGTTCGCCCAGGTCTCTCTTGAGCATCAGGTCGCGCTCCATATCGGAGACGATGGTCCTCACTTCTTCCCAGTCCGTCAAGCGTTGCTTGGAATCGGTCAGAAGCTGCTCGAGATCGAATGCGCTCGGGGCGGCAAAGGGAGAGGTCTGACCTTCGGTGACCTCGAAAGTCGTGCCGTTCAGCCCGAGCTGGTACAGACTCTCGACCGACATCTCACGAAGGAGTCCGGTCACCGACTCGGCTTCGGGGAGCGAGCCAAGTTCGATGGCACCGCTGGCCACATCTGCCACTTGGTCGGCCTGGACCAGACCCGAACGGGTCAGATGCCTGCGCAGCGTTTCGTCGGTGAAGGTGGTGGCCAATCCGATGCCCCGCCGGTCGACATATATACGCCCGTTGACACGATCTCCCTTGACGTCCACCGCACCGCTCTGCTTGGAGCGGGTGAGGAGACGAAGCACTTCGTCTAAAGATACAAACCCAAGATTCCCGGATAGAGACACTTCAGCTCCTTGGTTCAGCCTCGTTAGCATTTCGGCTCGTTCAATCCGGCTCTTTAGACGTTTTTCGCAGCACGAACCAACGCATCCGAATCTACGGCAACCCCCGTCCACCATCTGAACGAGAGGCCCGCCTGTGCCGCCAGGAAGTCCAGGCCATCGTGGAACGGGATTCCCAATCGGTGTGCGGTCCCCACCGCAGGTGTCTCCCCCATGCCATACGGGAGATCGATCAACACTGCGGACGTCTCCACCACGCCTTCGGGGAGGGTCTCGCCATTCATCCCCAGGGGAGTAGCGTTCACCAAGACCGCCCCAGGTACAGCCACCCCCCAAGGAACCAGCTCGACATCTCTCAAGCGCTCCGACCGGGTCCGGTCACGCACTGAGACGATCACACGCTCGCCCGGCCATGACGCGACCGCGGCGCTGGCAGACCCCCCTCCGCCGAGAACGAGAAGTGGCAAGGCGATGTCCAACGTGGAGTACAGCTTCGAAAACGTCTCAACATCGGTTGAGTGCGCTTCCACCATGCCATCACGGCACCTGAGGGTGTTAGCCGACCCGGACGAAAGGGCCTCTGGCGTTGCGATGTCGGATCTCGCCAGAGCTGTGGTCTTGAGGGGCATGGTCACATTGACTCCATGCAACTCACCGGCGCGGAGGTCTCGAAGTACCGCCTCCAGACCCTTCACATCGGTCCTCATCGTGATGTAGCTGCCTTGGAGTCCAGCCAACTCGAGAGCGGTGTTGTGGATGGCGGGTGATCTCGAGTGCGCTACCGGATCTCCTACCAGAGCGAACCGATAGGGTCCGGTAAGCAGGGACTCCGCACCGGAGATGCCCTCAGACAGCAAACTCATACCCAACCAAGGTAACAGTCGCCGACAGTCCGCATTGACGAAGTCGCCTACGGGAGAATGCCGTTGCGGCGGGACGTGGCGATGTTCGCCTCGTGTTCGGCGAACGTCACCGCGAATGCATGTCTGCCCTCGTGATCTGCCAGGACGTAGAAGAAGTAGGGGGTATCGGCGGGTTCGGCCACTGCCACGAGTGATGCCCGTCCCGGCGCGGAGATCGGACCGGGTGGCAGCCCTTCGACCTGATAGGTGTTGAACGGAGACTGAAACTCCCTGTTGAATCTGGAGATGTCTCTGGTGCGAAGCGCGTAGAGAACGGTTGCGTCCAGTTCGAGACGCATCCCGATCTCGAGTCTGTTGTGGATCACACTGGAGACCACGGGACGCTCCTCACTGACCCGGACTTCGCTCTCGATTAGCGAGGCGGCGACAATCCCCTGGTATTTCGTGTACCCGAGCGCCTCCCATGCCGTCCAGTCGATGCTGTTGACCCGCTGCTCCATGGTGGTGGCCATCCGTTGCAGGATCGAGGTGGGACTCGCCGTCCTTGTGAACTCGTAGGTGTCGGGAAAGAGGAGTCCCTCCCAGTCGGTCAGCTCGGGTTGGTCAGGTATCTCGACCAAAGAGGTCAGCACGGCACCCCCCAGCAATGCACTTTCGAAGGCGCTATACGGATGCGCAGTCTTCTCAGCCAGGACGGTGAGGATCTCCTCGATCCTCAGACCTTCGATCACCGTCACGCGGTGGACGGATGGCGCGGGTCCCGCAACCAGCATGGCGACCACTTCGTCGGGATCCATCAGGGTGGTGAAGCTGTAGGTACCGGCGCGCAACCGCTGGGCGGCATCGACATTGCGCACCGCGATCTCGAACTCGAGAGGGGTTCGGACGACCCCGTTCGACGCGAGGATCGCCCCGATGTCCTGACCTGTCGCCCCTGAGGGGATCTCGACGGTAACCGGCAGTCCGGGCTCCACGTTGACGGGTGTGTTGCCGATCTCGGTGGGGCCAAGGGCGTTGTGCGCCATCCGGCCCAGGTATGAAGCCCCTCCTACCACCACGAAACCGGCCAACACCACCATGGCGATGTAGAAACCAACACGCACGAGGCGAAGCCACCAGGGGTGTTCGGAAATGGGCTCAGAAGTCATCGGGCACCATTCTCTTCGACGTCCCCCACTGATCGTAAGTTCCCATCGAGGTAGCTCTGGAGAATGATCGCTGCCGCCACCTTGTCGACTCGCTGTCTTCGGGCCTGACGTCTCATCCCGGACTCCAGAAGGGCACTTTCGGCCATGCGGGAAGTGAACCGCTCATCGACGAACACCACATCTCTCCCCGTAGCGTCCAGGATCTCTTGGCCAAGCTGGCGGGCCAGCATTGCGGACTCTGAGTCACCTCCAGACAACGAGTTCGGGACTCCGACCACCACCGTTGACACCCCGTACTCCTCGACCAGATCTGTGATTCTCTGCACTGCGGTTGAACGCTGGAGTACCTCGAGCGGTTGGGCGGTGATACCTAGAGGGTCGGATATAGCAACCCCCACCCGTATACGTCCGAAGTCAATGCCCAGTATCCGATTCACCCGCTCATTGTCACAGAGTGGCGAGGATGTGCTCGGCAGCGACCCTGGCCTTGTCCAGCGCCTCGGTCAGCCGGGAACCGTTGGGGCCTCCGGCCTGGGACAGCTCCGGGTCCCTCGAACCGCCCCCGCCAAGCTCGGAGGCGCCAGCGGCCGCGATGTCAGCTGCCGAAACTCCTCTACTCAGGAGATCCTTACTGACGACGACGACCAGACCGCCCTTGCCGCTGGACACCGAGCCGACAACCACAACCGAGGGACCGCTGATCTGTTCGCGCACCCCGAGGGCGATCTGTCGCAGGGCACCCGGGTCCGCTTCACCTACGTCGCCAACGGCCAAAGCTACCCCGCCGATGTCGACCGAGGATTCGGCAACAGTCGCCGCCGTGGATCCCCGTCTCTGCCCCCTTATCGCTTCGACCTCGGCCTCCAACCCCTCCATTTCACCCAGGAGCTGTTCGAGCCGTTTGGGAACCTCGGTGGGATCGTTGGTCTTGAGCATCCGGCCCATGTTTGCCAGCGAGTCCCTCATGCTCACCAGATACTCGTATGCGGCAATCCCGGTCAGGGCGTCGACCCGTCTCATGTTGGCCCCAATCGACGATTCCGAGGTGATGATCAGGGGGCCGACCTGGCCCGAGGTGACGGCATGAGTGCCACCACAGAGTTCGATCGAGAACTCCCCCACCTTGACCACACGGACCGTATCGCCGTAGGTTTCCCCGAAGAAGGCGAGAGCACCCATGGCATCAGCCTCGTCTTTGGTCGTGTAGAGGACGGTCACCGGATGATTGGCGATGACCCTCTGGTTGGTAGAGGCCTCGATTGCCGAGAGCTCTTCTGGCCTCGGCTTCCCGAAGTGAGAGAAGTCGAATCGCAGACGCCCCGGTTCCACCAAAGAGCCGGCCTGGGCGGCATGCTCCCCGAGAACATCGCGAACAGCCCAATGAAGCAGGTGTGTTCCGGTGTGACTCTTGCGTATCGCCTCACGTCTAGGACTGTCGATAGCCGAGGTCACGTCCTGCCCCGTCTTGATGAACCCCGTCTCGACCCGACCTCTGTGCCCATGCAGACCGATCACGGCATGCTGTGTGTCGTAGACCACCATCGTCCCGGTGTCGGTTGCGATGGTTCCGATATCGCCGACCTGACCCCCGCGCTCTGCGTAGAACGGGGTTCGGTCGAGGAAGACTTCGACCAACTGACCTTCACCGGCTTCTGGGACGGGTTCTCCGTCGGTGAGGATCGAGAGGACCCTCCCCGGGGCCAACTCCTCGTCGTATCCTACGAACTGGGTGACACCATGCTGATCAGCCAGCTGGCGGTAGATGGTCTTGACCTCTTCTGACGGGGCGCCTTTCCACGCTGCCCTGGCGCGTTCTTTCTGCTTCTTCATCTCGGTCTGGAACTGGTCGAGGTCGACCTCGATCCCCCGCTCCGCCGCGATCTCGCTGGTCAGTTCGATGGGGAACCCAAAGGTGTCGTGCAGCTTGAAGGCGGTGGCACCACTGAGCACCGGTGGGCTGACGGCGAGTTCGGTGTCCAGCAGTTGATGCCCTGAGTCGAGGGTTCTCCGGAACTTGTGTTCTTCCCTCTCCGCGGCCTCCAAAATGAACGACTGCTTGTCCACGAGGTCCGGGTAGGAACCTCCCATGGCTTCGATGGTGGCCTCCACGAGACTTGGGACGATCAACTTCTCGCCTCCGTACTGCCAGGCGTGACGCACCGCGCGGCGGAGGACCCTGCGTAGGACATGTCCGCGGCCCTCGTTCGAGGGGACCACACCGTCACCGATCAGGAAAGTGACGGTCCGTCCATGGTCGGCGAGGATGCGCAGTGACACGTCTGTCCTCTCGTCCTCTCCGTATGTGGCCCCGATGTGGGTCTCGGCTGCCCTCAGCACATGGCTGGTGGTGTCGATGTCGAAGACCGATTCCACTCCCTGGAGGACGGCAGCGATACGGTCGAGACCCATCCCGGTATCGATGCTCTTCGCCGGGAGATCGCCGATCACGTTGTATGGCTCGTCCTGGATGTTCTGCATGAAGACCAGATTCCAGATCTCGACAAATCGCTCCTCCCCTCCGCCGATCGGACCACCATCCGGACCGAACTCAGGGCCCCGGTCCCAAAAGATCTCAGATGAGGGGCCACACGGGCCGGGAACACCCATCTGCCAGAAGTTGTCCTTGCCTCCTCGCTGGACTCGAGTTGAAGGTACGCCTACGTCGTCGATCCAGATCTCGGCGGCCTCATCGTCGGTCTCGAACACGGTGTACCAGAGTCTCTCTGGGTCGAGTCCGAAGACGTCGGTGACAAGCTCATACCCATAGGGGATCGCCTTCTCCTTGAAGTAGTCACCGAAGCTGAAGTTGCCCAGCATCTCGAAGAACGAGAGATGCCGATTGGTGGTCCCGATGATGTCGATGTCGATGGTCCGGACACACTTCTGGACCGTGGTCGCCCGGGGCCAGGGTGGGGCCTCCTGACCGAGAAAATAGGGTTTGAACTGCACCATCCCGGCATTGGTCAGTAGGAGGGTGGGATCGTTGGGGACCAGGGAAGCCGATGGACGGACTTCGTGGCCGCGCTCAGAGAAGTAGCCGGTGAAGGTCTCCCGTATCCGGTTGCTGGTCCATTCAGTCATCAGACGCGAGGTTAGTGAGTGCGGCATCTTCGGCCGGATAAGTGGTTGCTCGCACTATCAAGGTCTCGAGTCCACTATCTGGGAGATGACTGAACCCCAAGAGATGTTGCCCGTGTTCTCACCCTGCCGGACCACGACGATGTCTCTTTCAGGTTGAACATAGAGGTATTGGCCACCTTTCCCCTGCCCGGCCCATGCCCCTCCACTCATTTGCCAGATGCCGTACCCGTAGTTGCGAAACACCGAGCCCTGGTAGTCAGTCGGCCACTGGTTGGGCGGATACGCTGGTGTGAGGGTGTTGGCCAGCCACTCCTCTGACAGGATCCGACTGTCGCCCCACATGCCGTTGCTGCTGATCACCTGTCCGAGTCTGGCCAGGTCACGAGCGGTGGTGGCGAGACAACACCAGACCCTCTCCAACCCATCGGCGTGATCCGTGCTCCAGACCGCCTCGTGGGTGGCGCCCATTGGTTCCCAGAAGCGCTGTTCTAGATACCCGGCGACCGACTGCTCACCGAGCACCCGGTGGAGGATGAGGCCGAGTACGGCGAAGTCCCCGGATTTGTAGATGAAGGTCGGATCCGGTTGGGACCTCACTTCCAGACGCAGAGTCTGCTCCTCGAGATCGGGGGTGTAGTTGAACTCGACATGCCGACCGAACGGATTGTCATCCTCCACGTAGTCGAGACTCGAGCCCATGATCAACAACTGCTCGATGTTGACTTGATCGAGTCCACCGGTCGTCATTTCCGGCAAGTAGTCGGTCACCGGGTCGATCACCGAACCGATCAGGCCGTCGTCGATGGCAGCCCCGATCATCATCCCGAGGACGGTCTTGGTGATCGAGAAGTTCATCACCGTCGTCTCCGGGCCATGACCGTCCGCGTACCACTCGTAGATCAACTTCCCATCGTCGATTACCAGAAACGAAAGGCTGGCCGTGGTGCCCAGCACCTCCTCGAGACGCACCACTTCGTCATCGAGCGTGACCGGAAGTTGTGAGAGATCGGTCAGGTTCGTTTCCCACGGTTGTGGCCGGGAGCTCGAGGCGACGGTTCGAGCCGGGTATCGGAGATGGTCCCACACCGTCGTGGTGCCGTTGGTCAGCACACGGACCACCGAGGTCGGCCCTATCGCAACCATCCAGACCCCAATCACCACGACCGCCAGCCCGACCAGGACGGCAATGCCGATGGCCAGCTTGCGGATCACCCCGGGTCGAGCGTCTTCTCGTCGCGCCTTTCCAGTGCCGTCTCGGAAAGGCTCAGACCGAGATCCCCAAGTTGGGAGTCATCCACCCATGTCGGGGCACCGGTGAGAGGGTCGAGACCGGTCTGTGTCTTGGGAAAGGGTATGACCTCACGAATCGAGCCCTCGTTTTGGAGGACCATGACGAGACGGTCGATGCCGAAGGCGAAGCCCCCATGGGGTGGCGTCCCGTACTCCAGGGCCTCGAGAAACCAACCGAAGCGACGCTCTGCCTCGGATGCGTCGATCCCGAGAATATCGAACACCTGTCTCTGGACGACCGGGTCGTGGATCCTGATCGACCCGCTCCCCAACTCGATCCCGTTGACAACCACGTCATAGGCGTTGGAAACAGCCTCCCGTGGGCGGGTTCGAAGATCGTCCACCGACTGGGGCGAGGTGAATGGATGATGAGAGAAGGTGATGCTCCCGTCCTCCCTTTCCTCGAACATTGGGAAGTCGACGACCCAGAGGAAGGACAGCTCAGAGTGGTCCTTGGGACGACCGAGATCGTTGCGCAAAGACCCGAGAACGCTGACACAGGTCTTCCAGCGGGAATCGGCCACGATCAAAAGGACGTCGCCGGAACTCGCGGAGAGGTCTCCTTTGATGGCCTCCGTCTCCCAGGTCTCGAAGAACTTCGAGGCCGGGGACCGTAGTGAGCCGTCATCCTCGACAACAGCCCAGACGAGACCTTTGGCCCCGAGTTCTTTGGCACGCGCAGTCAAGAGATCGGCTTTCGACCGGGACCACTCGATGGGGCCGGCATTGATTCCCCGCACCGTCCCACCGGCATCGAGAGCGTCGGTGAACACCGAGAACCCACAGCTGGAGACCGTCTCACCCAAATCGGTGATTTCCATCCCGAACCGGATGTCGGGCTTGTCCACCCCATACCGGTTCATCGCCTCGGTCCAGGTCAATCTGGGGAGAGGGAGCCCCAACTCGACACCACGCAGATCCGCTACCACTGCGGCGAGGACCTTCTCGATCGTTGCCAGGACGTCGTCTCTGGCCCAGTAGGAACCTTCGAGGTCGAGCTGGGTGAACTCGAGTTGGCGGTCCGCCCTGAAATCCTCGTCCCGATAACAACGCGCTATCTGGAAGTAACGCTCCACCCCGGAGATCATCAGGAGCTGCTTGAACAACTGAGGGGACTGTGGGAGGGCATAGAACTCGCCCTGTCGAAGTCTGCTCGGCACCAGCATGTCCCTGGCGCCCTCAGGGGTGGAGTTGATCAAGGTCGGGGTCTCGACTTCGAGAAATCCGAGTTGGTCGAGCGTCCTCCTTATGGCCGCGGTCGTCTTCGACCTGGCCCTCAGGTTGGCCGCCATCCGTGGACGTCGCAGATCTAGGTAGCGATGTCGGAGACGGACCAGTTCATCGACATCCGACCGGTCGTCGATCATGAACGGAAGGGTCTTCGCCGCTGCCAGAACCTGAATGTCCACGGCACCGATCTCGACACTCCCAGTCACCAGGTCGGGGTTCTCTGTCCCTACGGGGCGGGGTCTGACCACACCCTCGACCCTCACGCAATACTCCATCTTGAGGTCGTCGACTATTGGATGCTCAGCCGGGTCGGCCACCACCTGGACCAGACCCGACGCATCCCGGACATCGAAGAAGGCGACCCCACCGTGGTCACGCCGCCGTTGCACCCATCCCGCCACGGTGACGGTGTTCCCGATCTCGCTCGCAAGTACGGCGCCAGCCCCGTGGCTTCTGATCATCTTGTCCCCTTCAGGTGCTTGGTCACCGCCTCGAGTGGCAACTCCACTCGATCATCGGCGGCTTGAACATCGATTGTCTGACGATCACCCTTGTACACGAGGATCACCGGCACTTCGAGACGTCGGGCAGTACGGAACTGTCCCTTCACCGAACGTCCCTCCCCGTCGAATTCCACACGCAGACCGTCACGACGCAACTCGGCAGCGATGCTCAGAGCGGGCTCCGGGCCTACTTCGGACACTAGATAGGCGTCGAGAAAGGTGCCGGGGGTTCGGTCGCTCGCAAGAACGACACGATCGAAGCCCAGTGCAAAGCCGACACCCGGCGTGGGGCGTCCACCGATCGCCTCGGCGAGACCGTCGTACCGGCCCCCGCCACCCACCGCATTCTGGGCCGAGTCGAGACCGGTGCCGATGAACTCGAAGGTGGTGCGTGTGTAGTAGTCGAGACCTCTGACCAGGCTGGTGTCTTCCACAAAGGGCACTTCCAGTGACTCGAGAAGACCTCTGACGGAGGTGTAGTGGTCGGCGCACGCCCCGCAGAGAAAGTCGGAGATTTGAGGTGGTGTCCCCAGTTGATCGCGGTCGACCTTCGAGTCGAGGACACGAAGAGGGTTGGTGTCGATCAGACGACGTGAGTCCTCGCTGAGGGTGTCTCGGAGACCTACGAAATAGTCCTTCAGTGCGGCGACATACCCGGGTCGGCAGACTGGATCGCCGATGCTGTTGATCCTCAACTCCAACTGGCTGACACCTGCAGCTCTGAGGAACCGAAACCCGAGTTCGATCACTTCCGAATCGGCGACCGGGCCCTCCACCCCCAGGTACTCCACCCCGACCTGCCAGAACTGACGGGTCCTGCCCTTCTGTGGCCGCTCGTATCGGAAGAATGGACCCGAATAGGCACCCTTCCATTGACCTTGCTCACCCGAGTCGAGGAAGGCACGCACGACTCCGGCGGTACCTTCGGGTCGGAGCGTGACCGAACGCCCACCCTTGTCGGTGAAGGTGTACATCTGTTTGGTGACGACCTCGGTGGTGTCGCCAACTCCACGTTCGAAGAGATCGGTGGCTTCCAGGATCGGGGTGGCGACCAACGGGTAGCCGTAACGTGCCGACCAGTCTTCCCAAGTGGCGAGTATTTCCCGCCAGACCTGCGATTGGGGCGCGATCAGATCATCGGTGCCTCTAGGGGGCTTGAAACTCATCAGAATCGGAGGTTACCGGTGGCCGGTCAGGAGCGCGGTTCGCACTTCGCTCACATCTCCAGAATGAATGGATTGGTTCGACGCTCACTACCGATGGTGGTCTCCGGACCGTGCCCGGGGAGGACCCTGATGTCATCGTCGAGGGTCAACACCCGGTCCTTCATCGAAGTCACCAGCGATGGATACGACCCGCCGGGAAGATCGGTGCGACCGATACTTCCGGCAAACAACTGGTCGCCTGAGAAGAGAACGCCTTCGTCCTCCCAGTAGAAGCAGCAATGGCCCAGCGTGTGACCGGGTGTGTGTCTCACCTCGAGTGTGGCCCCGGCCAGAGTCAGCACGTCCTCGTCGGTCAGATTTTCCATCGTCTCCGGGGGTTCGTACTCGCCCTCGGGGATCATGCCGAAGAGGCCACGCAACTGTTGCTCCGGATGCAGTGTGAGATAGTCGTCGGCTGGGTGGACGTAGGTGACTGCGCCGGTCTTCCGCGACATGACACCCGCCCCACCCATGTGGTCGATGTGACCGTGGGTGAGGAGTATCCCGACGACACTCAGATCCTGGCCGGCGAGGTATTCACCGATCACTTCTGGCTCGGGCGGGACATCGACCAGGAAGGCCAGACCACCGGGCTCTTCGGACACCACCCAACAGTTGGTCTCCGCCACCCAGGCCGGAATCGCCCGGATGATCACGATGCGGAGGGATCGTTGGCTAAACGGAATGCGGTATAAACTCCGTCTACACCCCGTATGTCGGAGAGCAGCCTCGCCAACTGACCGTGGTCGGAGAGCTCCACCTCATACTTGAGGACCGCTACCCGGTCCCCGCCGGTGGCAGTCGAGGAGGCCGTGATGTTGGCCCCGGTATCGGAGATGACCTGGGTGACATCCCGGAGGAGCCGGGTCCGGTCCAACGCCTCGACCTGAATCCAAACCACGAACTCTCCGGCCCGTCCCCCCGGCCACGACACTTCCACCGTCCGCTCCCGGCGCCCCGACAGAGAAGCGACATTGGTGCAGTCGTCACGATGGACCGATACTCCCCTGCCGATGGTCACATAACCGACGATGGGGTCCCCAGGGACCGGCGTGCAGCAGCGGGCCAGATGGACCAGC
>JBGTEJ010000052.1:0-11323 GCA_041747855.1 Acidimicrobiia bacterium
TGGAGGTGCATGCCGGAGCCGTCGTAGGCCTCGAGGGGCTTCGGCATGAAGGTGGCGTATATCCCGTGTTGGAGGGCCACCTCCTTGACGGTGAGCCTCGAGGTCATGATGTTGTCCGCCATGGTCAGGGCGTCGGTGTACCGGGCGATGATCTCGTGCTGGCTCGGCGCAACCTCGTGATGTGAGTGCTCGATCGGTATCCCCAGCTGCTCCAGGGCATTGATCGTCTTCCGTCGATACTCCTGGGCCCCGTCGAGCGGGGTCAGGTCGAAATATCCGCCCCGGTCGAGGACCTTCGGGTCGGGCCCAGAGTCTTCGAAGTAGAAGAACTCCAACTCGGGCGCGGCGTAGAACGTGTAGCCAAGTTCCGAGGCGCGGTCCAGGTTCCGCTTGAGGACGATCCTTGGATCGCCAGAGAAGGGCTCGCCATGTGGTGAGTAGATGTCGCAGAACATGCGGGCGACTTGCTCCTCCGAACGCCAGGGGATCACCGCGAAGGTCGATGGGTCGGGCACAGCCAGCATGTCCGCTTCCTGGATCCTGGCGTAGCCATCGATCGCCGAACCGTCGAAGGTCATCCCCTCGTCGAAGGCAACCTCCAATTCTGCCGGGTTGATCGAGACTGACTTGAGGAACCCCTGGACGTCGGTGAACCACAACCTGATGAAGCGGATGCCACGCTCCTCGACGGTCCTCATCACGTACTCAGCCTGCTTGCTCACGCCGACCTCCGCCTGGTGACGAGCCACTTCCTGCGTAGTGAACGTCTCTCCTCTTCGGTGGTGCCTCCCCAGATACCGGCCACTTGGTTGGTCTCGAACGCATATTCGAGACACTCGGCTCTGACCGAGCATTGGCCACAGACCGCCTTTGCCCTCGCGGTCATCGCCGGGTCGGCGTCCTTGCCCGGGAAGAAGAAGGCATTCGAGAACCCGGCACAGGCTGCCCTGGACTTCCAGTCGTGAATTCGACCGTCTGTGACGGTGAGATCGAGTGCACCTTGACTCACCGCGACAAGTTTCGCGATCTGATGGACTTCTGCCAAAACGAACGGTGTCCGGCCGTCAATCCTCCCCCGGCATGTCGTCCGGGAAGACTGTCTCAGCCTCCATATCGAGCGGTCGGGTTCGCCCGGTCAATGCGACCAGGAGGAGAATGGCGAGAAGGACCAGGGCAAGACCGGCCGCGGCCTTGGCTATCAGGGTCTCGAGGAAACCGGAGGACACCAGCTTGACAAATCCGAAGCCGTCACAGGTGGAGGCATAGCCGCCAACCATGAGGACACCTCGAATCTGGTCGATGGGTATCCCGCGACTCGTGGCTTGGGCCGAAACATTCGCCACTTGTCCGGAGTTGGATGTCTTCCCCTCGTCGTTGGACTCTTCCCCGTCAGCGACGGTGATCGGGAAACCTCCGATGTCGACCCAGATCTCCCATGTGTAGTTGCGGAAGGGGGTTGGCGAAGTGCCGTTCCAGTCCAGCCCCGCATGGGGGTCGATCAGGAAAGGATCGCCCCGGCTGGTATCTACGACTGTTGTCGTATCAAGGGGAGTAGTGGCCCCGGCCGTGCATCCACCATTGAGTTGGCCATGCTCGCCGAAGTTGGTGAAGCCGAGTCCACCCCAAACCCCCATTGCTAGAAGCAGGACCAACATGATCCCAAGCGCAGTCGGAGCACTCTCTCTTCCAATTGTTGTGAGCAGCACACCGAGGAGCCCGATCACAGCAGGCAGGAGGAACAGACTCAATTGATCGAGAGGCCATACCCCTTGCTGCTGGAGGACGACGGCGATGCATATGCCGATCACCACCCCGAGGATTCCCCCGGTCAAGGGTTTCGCCTGCGCCTTGCGTAATCCGACGGTCGATGACGATGTTGGGCTCGGGTCTCCCATTACAACCTCCGTCGTGAAGACTATGCGTCGCGAGAGAAGCCGGGTCGAACTTTCTTGGTGTTCTGAGATAGCCTTGTTCGATGCCTCGGATACGCGCAGCCACGATTGACGAGCACAAGGCTCTGACTCGGACGGCAATTCTCGCCGCCGCTCGGGATCTCATCGACGAGCACGGGACCGCGGATATCTCTCTCGGGGAGATGGCGCTGGCTGCTGGTGTCGGTCGAACCACCTCCTATGAGTACTTCAGTGACCGTGACGATGTCATCGCCTCCTTGGTCGAAGAGGAGCTTCCGGTGATCCTGGCGGATTTGATCGGAGCGATCGACACCGGGTTGTCACCGCCGGAGCGGCTGGGAGAGATTGCCTGCAAGATGGTCGAATTCGTGGCCACGGACAGGGTCCTAGGTGTGATCCTCCACCGTGAGGTGGGCCGTTTGGGACTCGATGCCCAAGCCAGGATCAGGGCATCCCACGCCGAACTGTCGACAGAGATGACGGGGCTCTATTTGGAAGCCGTGGAGGCTGGGCAGTTCAGGGCGATGCCGGTAGGGATTGCCGGTCGATTGATCCAGGACACTGTGATGTCCGGAGCGAAGATCCTCATGTCGGGTGCTGCCGACACCGCAACGACGACGCGTGCCGTCAGAACGTTTTTGTTGGGCGGGCTCGGATACGAGCCGTTAACCAAGAGGTAAACCTGGGTAGCCAACAATGGATGACGCCATGCAGATCACGTCTGACGACTTCCTGAATCGCGAGTTGTCCTGGCTCGACTTCAGCAAGAGGGTGCTGGCCATCTCTGGACGGGCAGACTTCCCGGTGCTGGAGAAAGCCAAGTTTCTGGCGATCTGGGCCGGCAACCTCGATGAGTTCTTCCAGGTGAGAGTCGCCGGCCTAAAGGAGCAAGTCGCCCATGGTCTGCGACCAGCCACCCCGGACGGGATGATGCCGGCCCAGGTATTGGCCGAGATCAAGAAGGAGGTCGACATCCAGTACGAAGAGGTGTCGAAGCGCTTCATGTCGGAGGTGGCACCGGCCCTCGCTGCCGAGGGGATCGTCTTCAGTGACTACTCGACTTTGGACGAAGATGACAAGGAGTTCATCGATCAGCGTTTCGCCGACCTCATCTTCCCGGTGGTCACCCCGATCGCAGTCGACCCGTCGCATCCGTTCCCCTACATCTCCAATCTCTCACTCAACTTGGCTGTCATGGTGAGGAATCCGGACACAGGCATAACCAAGTTTGCCCGGGTCAAGGTCCCCCCGCTGCTGCCGCGGTTCGTGGTCCTCCCCGACGGTGAGCGGTTTGTCCCTTTGGAGCAGGTGATAGCCGCCCATCTCGCAGCTCTTTTTCCCGGCATGGAAGTTCTCCGTCAACATCCTTTCCGCGTGACCAGGAACGCAGACTTCGAACTGGATGAAGTGGTCGGCGGGGACCTTTTGATGGCGATCGAATCGGAGTTGACTCAGCGTCGATTCGGGCGGGTGGTTCGTCTCGAAGTGCCCCCCGACATGCCGGACGACATTCTCGAACTGTTACGACGGGAGATGGGCGCCGGCGTCGACGATGTCTACCGGGTGGACGGTCCGCTGGATCTTTCGGGCTTGTGGAGTCTCTACGAACTGGACAGGCCCGAGCTCAAGTTCGATCCCTTTGCTGGCGTGGTTCCCCCGCGCCTTTCCACCCTGAGCGCGGAGTCGGTCGACATGTTCGAGGTGATACGCCAGGGCGACCTCCTGGTCCATCACCCATACGACTCCTTCGTATCGACGGTGGAGAGTTTCATCCACCGTGCTGCCAAGGACCCCGAGGTCCTCGCCATCAAGATGACCATGTATCGGACCACCCAGGACAGCCCCATCATGAAGTCCCTCATCGAAGCCGCCGAGGAGGGCAAGCAGGTGGTTGTGCTTGTGGAACTCCAGGCCAGGTTCGACGAGGAGCGCAACATCGAGTCGGCTCAGAGATTGGAGGAAGCCGGCGTTCATGTGATGTACGGGGTGGTTGGATTGAAGACCCACACGAAGGTGGCGCTGGTGGTGCGGAGGGAGGGAGATCGGGTCGCCCGATATGCCCATGTTGGGACAGGGAACTACAACGAGCGAACAGCCCGGACCTACGAAGACCTGGGTGTGTTCACTGCCGACCAGGAGGTCGGAGCGGATCTGAGCGACCTGTTCAACTACCTGACCGGATACAGCAGGCAACGTTCATACCGAAAGCTCGCGGTGTCTCCTGACGGTGTGCGGAGTCGCATGTATGAGTTGATCGAGGCCGAGGCGGCGCGCCCGAACGGCCTGATAACCCTGAAGATGAATTCGTTGGTCGACGGTGGGATCATCGAATCGCTCTATCGGGCTTCCCAGGCGGGGACGCGTGTCGAACTGATCATCCGGGGTGCGTGTTGTCTTCTGCCTGGGGTTGTTGGAATCTCCGAGAACATTTCGGTCCGGTCGGTGGTGGGCCGTTATCTGGAGCACTCCCGGATCTACCGCTTCGGGGCGAGGGGGACCGAGCGTCGCTACTACTTCGGGTCTGCAGACATGATGCCGCGCAATCTGGATCGAAGGGTCGAGGCCCTGGCCCCGATCACCGATCCCGACCTCCAGTTCCGCTTGGACGAAATCCTCGACGTCGTCCTTGCCGATGACAACCTGGCGTGGGAGATGAAACCGGATGGCTCCTGGGAGCGGGTGGCCGCTTCAAGCGGTGTCGACTCGCATGTCGCTCTCCAGGACCTCGCCTTGAGTCGAGTGGCTGCTCAGACGTAGCGGCACAGCTGCCCGCCCCGATTTGACTCAATATATATTGAGTTAATATTCTGTCCGGGATGGATCTTGTAGAACGGGCGCGGGCACACGCAGCATTAGGAGACGATCGTCGTCTGCTGATCGCCGACCTACTGACCGAGGGCGATCGCATGGTGGGCGAGTTGGCATCGTTGACCGGACTGCCCGGGAACCTCTTGGCCCATCACCTCACTGTCATGGAGGATGCTGGTCTGGTCGAGAGACGAGTCTCCGAGGGAGACCGTCGTCGACGATATGTCGTGTTGCGGCAGGGAGCCGTCGCCGAACTGATGCCCTCTACGGCGGGGTTGGATGAATCTGTCCTCTTCGTCTGCAGCCACAACTCGGCGAGATCCCAGTACGCCGCGGCGAGATGGCTGATTGCCACGGGACGACCCGCTATGAGTGTGGGGAGCACACCGGCTGCAAGGGTCCATCCAGTTGCTGTCCGGGTTGCGGCCGAACTCGGACTCGACCTGTCGGGTGCCGTTCCTCGCGGCTACGAGGAAGTCACCGGAACACCGGACCTGCTGATCTCGGTCTGTGACCGTGCCAAGGAGTCCCCTCTCCCCAAGTCCCGGGAGTACCGGCACTGGTCGGTGCCAGACCCTGTCGCTGCCGGGTCGGTGACCTCTTTCAGGGCGGCTTTTGCCGAGATCGATTCCAGGATCGAGGCACTGACCGCCCGACGACGCTCACGATGAGAAGGATCGCCGTCGAGTTCGTCGGCACCGCCTTGCTTCTCTTCGTTGTGGTCGGGAGTGGTATCAGTGCTTCAAGTCTGGGCGGTGATCCTGTAGGGATGCTGGTGTTCCATGCGGTGGGAGTGGGGCTCGGTCTGACTTCCTTGGTAGCCCTCTTCAGAGGCATCTCCGGTGCCCACTTCAACCCCGCCGTGACAGTGGCGATGCTCGGTCGCCGAACCATCGAGGCGAAGGTTGCCGGAGGCTACCTAGTGGCCCAACTATCCGGTGCGTTCTTCGGGGTTCTGATGGCCCACGCCAGCTTCGGCTCGGCATTGATCGGCGGTGGTGCCGTCTTCGACAACAGCCGTGGCCGGATCTTCGCCGAAGTGGTTGTCACCTTCATCCTGGTAGGGATCATCCTCGGTCTCGTCGACCAGGGTCGACAAGCGTGGGTAGCCCCTGCCCTCGGGGCGTGGGTCACCGCGGCGGTGCTCTCCTCCGCGTCCGGCGGGTTCATGAACCCCGCTGTGACCATCGCGCGAATCGGTACCGACTCCTATACCGGGATCGACCCCGGGCTGGCGGTCGGATTCGTGATCGCCCAGTTTGCCGCGGCGGCCCTCGCCGTTTTGTTCTTCGGATGGATCAAGTCCGAGCCAACGAAAGGAAACTGATGCCCAACACGCTCACAGTCGAACAGCAGGCGATGATCATGGAGGCTGCACGGCGTCTGCAGAGACGGTTCGAAGGTCAGCTCAACGCCGAGACGATCGAGAGGTTCGTCACAGACTCAGTGGAGCAGCTGTCCCAGCGAGCCACCACGACCACCTGGATCCCCGTTCTGGCGGAGCGGTTCGCCGGCGATCGGTTGCGCAGCCTGCTTCGTCTCGAGTCTCCGGTTGGCCTCGACCCTTCGGTCCTTTTTCTGTGTGTCCACAACGCGGGGAGGTCTCAGATGGCCGCCGGGTTCATGCGACATCTCTCCGATGGTCGTATCCAAGTGTTCTCGGGAGGATCCGAACCCGCCGAATCGGTGAATAGGGTCGTTGTCGAGGCCATGGCGGAGAAGGGCATCGACATCAGTGACGAGATCCCCCAGCCCTGGGCGGACGAGATCATCCGGGCGGCAGACGTGGTGGTCACCATGGGGTGTGGAGATGCGTGTCCGATCTTCCCCGGCAAGCGGTACCTGGATTGGGAGCTCGAAGACCCGTCAGGGAAGACGCTGGATGAAGTGAGGCCGATTCGGGACGACATCGAGGTTCGGGTGCGAGGACTGATCGCCGAGCTGCTGCCCGAGAGTTGAGCTCAGCGGGTCGCTGACACTACCCCGGAGTCGAGGGCGGCCCGGATGAAGTCGGCCCGGTCGGGGGCGATGCGAAACCAGGCCCATCTGCCTCGCTGTTCCCTGGTGATGAGCCCGGCCTTCTGGAGCACCGAGAGATGATGGCTGACCGTCGCCTGGCTGCGCTCCAGGGGCGCCTCGAGGTCGCAGGCACAGACCTCGCCCTCAGGAACGCTGGCGATGAGGCTGAGCAGACGAAGCCGGACCGGGTCGGAAAGCGCCTTGAACTCCGACGCCAGAACTTCGGCATGGTCAGTGGTGAGGCTCTCCTCGGTGAGTGGTGTACAGCAGAATCCGTCGGTGGTCACACCCGGAGGATATCACATATTGACAATGGTCGATATGTCGGTGTATTGTCGCATCGACAGTCATCGATATAAGAAGGAGATGAAATGACTGATTTGGAACTTCGTGAAAAGGTGCGCCAGCGTTACGCCGGGGCGGCCACCTCGGGGTCATGTTGTGACTCTTCATGCTGTGGCGACTCGTCGACATCGCTCGACGTGACCGGTGGCACCTACGGGACGGAAGAACTGGAGAGTCTGCCCAGCAAGGTAGTCGATGCCAGCCTCGGATGTGGCAACCCGACGGCGGTGGCTGAGCTCCGGGAAGGAGAGACTGTCCTCGATCTCGGATCGGGAGGCGGGATCGACGTTCTTCTCTCGGCTCAGAGAGTTGGAAGTACCGGCTTCGCTTATGGCCTCGATATGACCGACGAGATGCTCGAGCTAGCCCGAGCCAATGCGGCACAGGCCGGGGTGACCAACGTCGAGTTCCTCAAGGGGTACATCGAGGACATCCCTCTGCCAGCCGGGTCGATCGATGTGGTGATCTCGAACTGTGTGATCAACTTGTCGGTAGACAAGCCCGCCGTGTTCGCCGAGATGCACCGGGTCCTCCGGAGTGGCGGTCGGATCGGCATCACCGACATCGTCGCCGGGGACTCCATCACCGCCGAAGAGCGGGCCGAGCGGGGGTCATGGGTGGGATGCATCGCCGGTGCGCTCTCGTATTCTGAGTTCAGTGCCCAGCTCGAGGCTTCCGGATTCGGAGACATCAGTCTCGAGCCCACTCATCAGGTTGCCGAGGGGATGGATTCAGTGATCGTCAGGGCGACCAAAAAGTAAACGTTCACCCTACGTTCACCCTCTCAATGCGAGCTGTTCAACCATGCTCCCTACGTTGTTGATCGGCGCTGGGCTCGCCCACGTCTCCAGGTTCGCCTGGAAACCAAACAACAAGGAGATACTGAAGCATGAGAATGCGATCCGTTCGCACTGTGGCCTTGGCGGGAGCCCTGACATTGGCAATTGCAGCCTGTGGTGGTAGCTCCACGACGACCACGGCTGCCACCGGAGGGAACCTCGAAGGCGACCTCATCGGTGCCGGCGCAACCTTCCCCAACCCGGTGTATCAGGACTGGAGCTTCGACTACAGCCGGTTCGTGCAGCCCGGAGTGAACATCAACTACCAGTCGATCGGCTCGGGAGGCGGGATCACCCAGTTCCTCGAGCAGACCGTCGATTGGGGCACCTCCGAGAGGTACTTGAGAGACGAGCAGCTCGCCCAGGCGCGCACCGCCCGAGGGTGTGACGCCCTCCAGTGGCCGGTGCTCTTCGGGGCTGTCGAAGTGGCATTCGGGGACGAGCAGTTCGACGACTTGATCCTGACCGGCGACGTGGTTGCGGACATCTTCGAGACACGGATCACCAACTTCAACGATCCGGCTATCGCCGCTCTCAACCCGGATCGGACCCTCCCCGATCTCGAGATGACAGTTGTCCACCGTTCCGACGGATCGGGTACCACCAGTGTGTTCACCACCTACCTGGAGAACGACACCGACACCTGGACCCTGGGAAGCGGCACCGAAGTCAACTGGCCGGCCGGCACCATTGGTGGCCAGGGCAACGAGGGAGTCACTGCCGGCATCCAGAACAACGAGGGTGGCATCGGGTACATCAACCAGGCGTACGCCATCATCAACGAGCTCCCGACCGCACAGATCATCAACTCGGACGGCAACCCGGTCAAGGCAACCCTCGAGGCGACCAGTGAGGCCTTGGAGGTGCTGGAGATTCCCGACAACTTCCAGTTCGACATCCTCGGTGTCGGCGGAGGGGGATACCCGATCGTCGGGGCGGTGTGGAACTTCACCTGGGAGTGTGGCTACGAGGGCAACACTGCCGAGCTCCTCAAGGACTACTGGACCTGGGCGGTCTCGAGCGAAGAGGCCATCGAGGCGGCGCTGGCGCTGGGTTACGCTCCGCTCGGCGAGGGTCTGCGGGTCCGGGTTGTCGCGGCGATCAACCGCACCGGCTCTCAGGACTGATTAGAACTACGGGATCGTGGCAGGTGAGTTCCTTTGGACCCCACCTGCCATTACCTCCGCGTAGCGGAGCAAAGTGAGTACTGAAGTGAGTACCGAAGCACCGTCAAGCCATAGACCCCTTCGTTCCAAGGGGAGGGGCCGATACGCCGACCGGCTGTTCGGATGGTTGCTCCTCGCTTGCGGGCTGAGTGTTCTGGCGGTCCTGGCCGCGATGGTGCTGAGGACGGTGGTCGACTCGTTCCCGGTGTTCCAGTACGAGGGGGTGCTCGACTTTTTCTTCGGAACGCAGTGGACCGCAGGGCACGATGTCACCGGTGCATTCACCGGCACCTACGGGGCTTTCCCCTTCATCTTCGGAACTCTCTACACCTCGGCGATAGCGGTGACCCTCGCCCTTCCCGCCGCGATCGGTGTGGCCCTCTATATCAACTTCTACGCCAACCGGCGTCTCCGCACTCCGTTGTCGTACACCGTCGAGGTGCTGGCCGCGGTGCCTTCGATCATCTTCGGGCTCTGGGGCCTTCTCTGGTTCGTCCCCACCATCCTTCATCCCTTTACCAGGTGGGTGTCCGACACCTTCGGGGGTGTCATACCCTGGCTGTCTAGCCCGGTCCCCAACGTCAACTACTTCCATGCTGGATTCGTGCTGGCAATCATGATCCTCCCGATCATCACCGCAATCACCAGAGAGGTGCTGGCGACGACTCCGGTCGCCGAGGTCCAGGCCGCCTACGGTCTCGGCGCCACCCGCTGGGAGGTTCTCAGGAGCGTGGTCCTTGTCCGCGGTTTCAGCGGAATCGTCGGAGCGACCATCCTCGGCCTGGGGCGGGCGCTTGGAGAGACGGTGGCAGTGCTGATGCTGGTAGGTGGCTCGCAGAAGTTCGGCAGCCGACTCTTCTTCCCGGGTGACACGCTCGCCTCACACATCGCGGCGACTTTCCAGGACGCCGCCCCCGAGACTCTGGTGGCGCTGACCGGGATTGGCGTCGTCCTGTTCGTGATCACAATGGTGGTCAACATCATCGCCAGGCTGATCGTGTGGAGGTTCGGCAGGCTGGGCGGAGTGTCACTGTGAGCACCAGCACCGCCCAGCTCGAACCGGAGCAGCTCACCGCGACCGGGCACAGGTCTCTGAAGGTAAAGGGGGCCAACGCCCGCAAGCGACAGCGCAAGGACCTGGCGGTGAAGGCCCTGCTCACCATCGTCATGATCATCGCCTCGATTCCGATCGTGCTGATCATCCTCGAGGTGGCCCGACGTGGCGCCGCCGTCATCAACTGGGAGTTCCTCACCCAGGAGGAGCCGCCGCCGCGCCGCGAAGGTGGTGGTTACGCCGCCGGTTTCGTGGGAACCCTCATCATCGTCAGCTGGGCCACCGCCTTTGCCGTGCCGATAGGCATCCTGGCTGCGGTCTATTTGGTGGAGTACGGCAAAGGTCTGATGGCCGGAGTGATCCGGTTCTTCACCGATGTCATGACCGGAATTCCCTCGGTGTTCATCGGTCTGGCGGTCTACGCCATCATCATCCTCGGAACGGGACAGCGATTCACCTTCGGGGCGTTCCCGGCCGCGGTCGCCATCGGCATCATCATGCTCCCGATCGTGGTGCGAGCATCCGAGGAGATGCTCAAGACCGTGCCCGACGACCTCCGAGCGGGATCCTATGCCATGGGGGCGAGGAGATGGCAGACCATCCTCAAGGTGGTGCTTCCCGCCGCTGCACCCGGTCTGAGCACCGCTTCGATGCTCGCCGTGGCCCGGGGGACCGGGGAAACCGCTCCCCTGATCCTCACCGCCTTCGGGAATGTGTTCGTCATATGGACGCTGTTCAACCAACCGATCGGCGCCCTTCCGCTACAGATCTACAACGGGGCCCGACAACCGTTCGCGCCAGGACTCGAAAGGGCGTGGGGTGGGGCACTGGCCCTGCTCGTCATCGTCCTCGTCCTCACCGTAGTGGCGAGATGGATCGGCTCGAAGGCCAAGTTGGGAGAAAGACATTGACCGGGAATAGCCAGGACGCAAAGGTCGAAAGCGAGGAGAATGTGACTGTCACCAGAGAGATGAGGATCGATATGCCGGCCAGCCAGGAGGGCCGACAGCAAGTGAAGGAACCGGCGGGACCGATGGTCTTCGACATCGACGAACTCGATGCCTTCTACGGGACCTTCAAGGCACTCAAGAACGTATCTCTCGACATTCGTCACAATGAGATCACCGCCTTCATCGGGCCCTCAGGGTGTGGGAAGTCCACGCTGATCCGGTGCCTGAA
>JBGTEJ010000053.1:0-21101 GCA_041747855.1 Acidimicrobiia bacterium
TCGGCGACACGGAACCAGGTCCGGGTCTCCCTCGACCCAGAACTCCCGTCCCAGGGCGAGAACCTCGATGAGGTTCTCGACGGTCTGATCTCCGCCGCTCGGCCGGGGCTAATGGGGTCCGCTGGCCCCCGGTACTTCGGCTTCGTTGTTGGAGGGTCTCTGGACGCAGCTCTCGCAGCAGATTGGCTGACCACCGGGTGGGACCAAGTGGCGTTCAACGACTCGACCTCCCCCGCGGCGATCGCCTTCGAGGACGTGGCGGGCAGCTGGCTGAAGGACCTGTTGGGGATCCCGGCGTCCGCGTCGGTCGGCTTCGTCACCGGGGGTCAGGCGGCCAATACAGTCGGACTGGCGACGGGAAGGTGGCACGTGCTTCGAGAGGCGGGATGGGACGTCGGATTGCAGGGCCTCTTCGACGCCCCGCGGATCAGGGTGGTGGTGGGCGAGGAGCGTCACGCCACCATCGACCGTTCCCTGAGGCTCCTCGGGATGGGGGAGAACTCGCTGACCGTCGTCGCAGCATGCCCCGACGGGAGCGTTGACGTGGCAGCGCTCAGGAAACTGCTTTCCGGCCCCTCCTCGCCGACCATCGTTTGCGCACAGGCGGGCAATGTCAATACCGGGGCGTTCGACGATCTCAGGGCGATGGCTGAACTGACCCGCGCCAGCAATGCGTGGCTTCACGTGGACGGGGCCTTCGGCCTTTGGGCGGGGGCGTCTCCGTTGACACGCCACCTCGTCGACGGGGTGGAGTTGGCGGACTCCTGGGGATGTGACGGCCACAAGTGGCTGAACGTCCCTTACGACAGCGGATACGCGTTCTGCCGAGATGAGAATATCCATGCGACATCCCTGGCCTACACCGCCGCTTACTTGACAGGTCAGGACGAGGGCAGGGAATTCGGAGGCGGCGATTTCGTAACTGAATCATCGAGGAGGGCAAGGGGCTTTGCCACCTGGGCGGCTCTCCGATCTCTGGGCCGTGAGGGTGTGGCGGACCTCATCGAGCGATGTTGTGGACTGGCCCGCAGGCTGGCCGACGGCATCCATTCGGTGCAGGGGTGTGAGGTCGTGAACCAGGTAGTTCTCAATCAGGTCCTGGTTCGTGTCGGCAACGAGGAAGAAACCAGGCGGATCGAGGCCACCATCCAGTTGGACGGGACCTGTTGGCTCGGCGGGACGAACTGGAGGGGTGAGCGCTTGCTTCGGATATCCGTCTCCAACTGGTCAACCACCGAAGCCGACATCGACGCTTGTCTCCAGGCGATAGATCGAGCCAGAAACCAGGATCGGACCTCTAACTGAGGCTGCGGCCTCCGCCAATGACGACCACTTCTCCTGTTATGTAGGAAGAGTCAGGGCCGAGAAGGTAGGCAACCACGTCGGCAACCTCTGAAGGCTCACCCATCCGATCTAGGGGGATCGCCGCCACCATCTTCTCCCGGACTTCCTCGGGAATCCCCATGGCCATCTCGGTGGCGATAAGGCCCGGTGCAACTGCGTTGACCCGGATCTTCGGCGCAAGGCTGAGGGCCAGGGCACGGGTGAGGCCGACCACCGCCCCTTTGGACATCGAATAGTTGAACTGTCCGAAGTTGCCGAGATAGGCGCGGGAAGCGATGTTCACGATCGCACCCCCGGTTCCGAAAGACCCTGCAAGCGCGGCCGAAAGCCGGTGGACCACACCGAGGTTCACTTCGAGGACCGATCGGAAGTCGTCGTCGGTCATGTTGACCAGTCTGGAGTCGCGGGTGATCCCGGCGTTGTTCACCAATGCCGCCAGGTCACGGCCCCGAACCGCTTCGACCACGGCTTGGATCCCGTGGTCGCTGGTGAGGTCGACCTGGACCGGAGTCACCCCCTCCAGATCGGCGAGGCCAGGGGACAGGTCGACCGCCACCACCTCGATTCCGTCCGCCTGAAGTCGCTCGGTTATCGCCCTGCCGATTCCCCGGGCCGCGCCGGTGACTACAGCGGTGCGACTCATGGCAGGGCCTTGCCGACATGAGAAGGCCCGAGATGAATCAGCTCGCCGGTCACACCACCGGCGCCCAGTAGATGGCCTGCCAAAGCTTCGGCGGCCCCCCGGTCCGCTCCATCCCAGGCGATAACGTTCGCCGTCCAACCCTTCGACCAACCCTCGAGTGCCGCAGTCCTGGCGGCTGACAAGAGGCCGGTCGCCACCATGGCGTTGCCGGGGCCGCGTCGACCCAGCAGGTCGTCTCCGTGGACCATGTATATAAAGGACTCCCCTGAGCCTGCCGCCTCCTTGCTGAAGACGAAGGCTCGTTCCAGTTCGGCCAGGACTGCGCTCCAATCGTCGCTCACATCCCGGGACCAGAAGACGCTCACGACGAAACCGCCCTTCCTTCCGAAATCATGGTCTCGATGGTGGCGTTGTCGACTCCCAACTCGCTCATGATGGCCACCGTGTGCTGTCCCAGTTGCGGGGGCAGTCCTTGGGCGACGGTGCCGACGTCGTCGAGTCTGATCGGGGACCCGGTGGTACGGACATGGCCAGCCACCGGATGCTCGAACTCGACCAGCAGCTGATGATGCCTCGCTTGAGGATCGTCGAAGGCCTCCGCAATAGTCAGCACCCTCCCCACAGGGAGACCCGCTTGATCCAGAAGGTTCACCCAATGCTCCACCGTGTTGCCGGCGAACACCCTGGCCAGCTTTCGGACCAACGAAGTTCTGCCACTCATCCTCTCTTCGTTGGTGGGGAAGTCAGCGACCAGGTCGGGTCGCTCCAGCGCGTCGGCGAGCAACTCGAAGTGGCGGTCGGAAACGATGGCGAGGGTGAACGGCCCGTCGGATGCCTCGAAGACCTGGTTGGGGGCGAGATAGGGGCTTGCGGTGCCCAACCGCTCAGGCTGTCGATGAGTGGCGTGGGCGATGGCGTTCCACCCCGACTGCACCGCCATCAAACCATCGCGAAGTGAAACATCGAGTCTGCGCCCGCGTCGGGGCCTCTCGGCTAGGGCGGCAGCGATTGCCAAAGCGGTGTTGGTCCCTGCCACATAATCCCCAATGGTCGTCGCCGTCTTGCGAGGCCCGTCCTTCGGGTCACCGGTTATCGAGATCATCCCCGACTCACCCTGGAAGACAACATCGATACCAGAGCGTTTCGCATATGGCCCGTTTGCGCCAAAGGCGTTGATCGAGGCGTAGATCAGAGTCGGGTTGAGGTCACGACAGCGGTCCTCACCCAGACCGAGACGGTCCATGGCCCCGTGACGCAGGTTGCCGACCAACACGTCCGCCTTCCGAATCAGGTTGTCCAGTACCCGCTTCGACACCCAGTCGTCAATGTCCAAGGACAGGGACTCCTTGCCCCGGTTGACCGCCATGAAGAAAAGGGACTCGCCTTCCTGGAAAGGGCCGAATCGCCGAGAAAGATCACCTTCAGTCGGCTCCACTTTGATGACTCTGGCACCGAGGTCGGCCAGGAGCATGGTTGCGTATGGCGCCGCGACCAGATTCCCGAACTCGACGATCAGTGTGCCCTGGAGTGGCCCGTCAGACACGTTCGATGACCGTCGAGATCCCCTGGCCGACACCGATGCACATCGTGGCCAGACCATATCGCCCGGACCGGCGAGTCAGTTCGTGGGCCAGGGTCACCAGCAACCTGGCGCCGGAAGCTCCCAGAGGATGTCCGATGGCGATCGCCCCTCCGTTGACATTCACGATCCGTTCGTCCAAACCGAGGAGTCGGATCGAGGCGAGAGACTGAGAGGCGAAAGCCTCGTTCAGTTCGACGAGGTCGAGATCCTCGGTGCCGATCCCTGCCCGGGAAAGGGCCTTCTCGGACGCCGGCACCGGGCCGATCCCCATCACATCCGGATGGACACCCGCGACACCGGTGGCGGCGATTCGCGCCAGCGGGGTGAGACGATGTCTTACCAAACCCGACTCGGTGGCCAAGAGCAGAGCCGCTGCCCCATCGTTCATCGGAGACGAGTTACCGGCGGTGACGGTTCCATTCTCCATGAAGACGCTTCGCAGAGCCGCGAGCTTCTTGAGAGACGTGTCGGGCCTAGGGCCTTCGTCGCTCTCGATGATCCGGGTCTCCGAGCCTTCCTCCGCGACTGGTACCTCGATGGGGACGATCTCCGCCTTGAATCGTCCCTTCTCGGCCGCTTCGAGCGCCTGTTGATGGGACCGGAGGGCAAATCGGTCTTGATCCTCGCGAGATACCTGATATTTCTCCGCCACCCGTTCGGCGGTCATTCCGAGACTTATCGGCGGGTACATCTCCTGCATCCGCGGGTTGACCAGCCTCCAGCCAAGGACAGTGTCGACCCGATCTTCCGGGGTGTCAGTCGAGTCCTTGGGTGGCTTCATCATCACGTAGGGAGCTCGACTCATCGACTCCGATCCGCCAGCGATCATCACGTCGCCCCATCCGGCGGCCAGGGCATGACTGGCGGAGATGACAGCCTGCATCCCCGAGCCGCACAGACGGTTCACTGTCGTGCCGGGAACCTCGATCGGCAGACCGGCAAGCAGCGATGCCATCCTGGCCACGTTCCGGTTGTCCTCCCCGGCCTGATTGGCGGCCCCCCATTGAATGTCCTCTATCAGGCTGCGATCGAGGTCCCGATGTCGGTTGAGTAGGCCTGATATGACATGGGCGGCCAGATCGTCGGGACGGACATGGGACAACTGCCCACCGATCCTGCCCATCGGTGTTCGACACCCGTCGACAATGAAGACGTCGGCCATTGCTGCAGGGTAACGGTTGGTGCTCGGAGACCCTCACCTCCCCCAGCTACGACCGTCACGGGCATGAGATCAGGGCGTTACGGTTAGGGTATGAAGCGTCCCGATTTCCTCTATTTCACCGAATCCGATGATGCCAACCGTCTTCTTGCCAGTGACGGGCTGGCGCTCCTCATTGGGATGTTGCTTGACCAGCAGTTCCCGATGGAGCGGGCCTTTTTCGGGCCACAGTTGCTCAAGGAGCGACTGGGCCGGGATCTCGATGCGTCCCACATCGCCTTACTGCCGCCAGAACAACTCGAGGAGGTCTTCAAAGGCCCGCCGGCGATCCACCGGTTTCCGGGCTCGATGGCAAAACGGACCCAGGACATGTGTCAGACGATCGTGGACGAGTATGGCGGTCGCGCTGAGAACCTCTGGGAGTCATCCGCAGACGGGGCTGAACTCCTGAAGCGTCTGAAGGCCCTCCCAGGATTTGGAGAGGCCAAGTCGCGCATCTTCGTGGGGGTGCTCGGGAAAAGGCTCGGAGTAGCCCCCGCGGGATGGGAAGAAAAGGCTGCCGATTGGCCCAGCATCGCCGACGTGGCCAACTTCGAAGACGTGGCCACCCTTCGCACCGAGAAGCGAGAAATGAAACAGTCGAAAAAGGGCTGAAGTCGGCTCAACTTTCGGCCGATCCATGCCGATACCCAAGTCGCGGGGAGGACCGAAAGTGGAAGGACAGATGCATCTCTCGGGTCAGCTCTCTGACTGGAGCATCCATGATTTGCTTCAGATCATGCAGGTCACGAAGAAGACCGGATCGCTCGACATCGACGGAGACCGTCGTGGCCGCATCCACTTCCGCAGTGGTTCGCTGACCGGGGCCGAGCTGACCGGGTCCAAAGGCAGCTACGTCGGGACAGATCGAGGCGCCATCGCTGACATTCTCTATGTGCTTTCGGCCCTCAACCGCGGTGACTTCTCGGTAGGCCCTGCCGATGGCCCGGAGACGACGGGATGGAGCGTCGAAGACGTCCTCCACGATGTCGACGCGCTTCGTGTACTCGAAGGCGAAGTCATAGACGCCGGTTTGTTCGAAGCGGCAGGGATCAGGCTCAACCCCTCGGTGTCGACCGCGATCACCGTCGATCCTTCAGACTGGAGCGTTCTGGTTTCCCTGATCCAACCTTTCTCGTTCAACTACCTCGAGTCCAAGATGGGGCGTGGAGGTGCAGTCCGAGTGTTCCACACGCTGCACCGGCTGGGTGTCGTCTCCAAGATTCACGAGGATGACGAGGAATCCGGGTGGCTCGATCAGATAGCCGACGAGATCACACCTGAGGTCCAGCAGGAGAAGCCAGCGACGGTGTGGATCGAGACGCCTGCGAAGGCGGAGATCGAAGACCCCATCGTCGAGGTTGCGCCTGAGGCCGAGGGCACTTTGCTCGGTGTGTCTGCACCCGCTTCGACGACTCTCACCGATGGTGTGTACGACGAGATTCGGCGTCTCCGGAGCAAAGTCTCCGATCGCTGACCCCGCAACCAGACGGTTGCGATGATGCCGACTCAATCGGGTCACGTGCCCGTCCCGTAGACTCACCCCGCTATGTCACCACGCACATCAGTTGCGATCCTGGGGGCCGGGGCGATGGGGGAGGCCCTCGCATCCGGACTTGTTTCCGCTGGCTGGCTTCCGACCGAGGTCTGTCTCTGCGTCCGTCGGCAGGATCGCGCCGATCATCTCTCCGAGGTGACAGGTTGTCCGGTGACACTTGACCCGAGGGAGGCAGTCCAAGGTAGGACTCTGCTGGTCGTGGCGGTCAAACCCCGCGACGTTCCCGGTCTGCTCGGTTCTCTGGTCGGTTACATCGGCGAAGATCATCTGATCCTCAGTTTGGCGGCGGGTGTCAAGACCGAGACCATCGAGCGGATTCTCGGAGATGTTCCTGTCGTACGGGCCATGCCGAACACGCCGGCCCTGGTGCGACAGGGTGTCACCGGGATCGCCTCTGGCCGGTTCGCCAGCGAGTCGGACCTGGAAACGGCCCGGGAGACCCTTGGGGCGGTCGGGTCGGTGAGAGTGATGGACGAGATACTGCTGGACGCAGTGACGGCGGTATCGGGAACCGGTCCGGCGTATGTGTTCCTCCTCGCTGAGGCCCTTACCGAAGCTGCGATGAGAGAAGGGCTCCCTCGTGACATCGCAGAGAGTTTTGTCAATCAGACAATTAGGGGTGCCGGTCATCTTCTCACCGACATCGACAAAAGCCCCGCCGAACTGCGTTATGCGGTGACCTCGCCGGGTGGTACGACGGCGGCAGCGGTTCACGTGCTCGAGGAGCGTGGCTTCAGGGCCCTGGTCGAGGACGCCGTCAGAGCGGCCGCCCTCAGGGCTACCGAGCTAGGTGCAGCAGCGTCGGAAGGCGGGGATCAGGGGTGACCGTCTTCTCCCGGATGGTGCTTGGGCTGACCCAGGCTGGTCCGGTGCGGAGAACCATCACCACCACCCGTCCCGGTCTGGCGCTGGCCCGCAGATTCGTCGCAGGTGACACCCTTGATGAGGCCGTCCACGTTTCCAAACGTCTGAACAGCAACGGCTACCAGGTGTCACTCGACCTTCTCGGCGAGGAGGTTTCCGACGCGGCGACCGCTTCCGGCGCCACAAGTGAGTACCTCGCATGTCTCGACCGGATCAGAGGGGACGGTCTCGACGCCAACATCTCAGTGAAGCCCACCCAACTCGGTCTGGCGATCGATGAGGCTTTGGCGTTCAGGAACATCTCCAAGCTTGCGATCGAAGCGGCACGGACGGGGACGACGGTGACCGTGGACATGGAGGACTCCCGTTACACCGAGGCAACCGTGAGGATGTACGAGAAGGCGCAGGCTGAGCACGGGAACCTCGGCATCGCCATCCAATCTTGTATGCGGAGAACCCCAGCAGATCTGACGCGTCTGGTCCCACTCGGAGGACATATACGTCTCTGCAAGGGGGCTTACGTCGAGTCCGAGGAAGTTGCTCTTCAGTCGAAAGGGGACATCGACCGGGCTTATGCGGCCCAACTCCATCAACTGATGGCGGCCAAGGGAGTCAAGCCTGCCATTGCCACACATGATCAGGATCTGGTCGACCTGGGGACCGCTCTTTCCGCCAGGCGAAGCGACCCGTTCGAATTCCAGATGCTTTACGGCGTTCGGACCGAACTGCAGAAACACCTGCTCGCCAGTGGACATCCTCTGCGGATATACCTGCCATTCGGCTCAGAGTGGTACCCGTACCTGACTCGTCGCCTGGCCGAGCGCCCCGCCAACCTCGGGTTCTTCATGCGGGCCGTGGTCGGCAGATGAATCGGCAGCCGCCTTGACTTGAACCGCGGTTGACGTCGTACCGTGTTGCGAATGGACCAATCTGCCGCGTTGAACGTCGTCCTTGCTCAAACACGAACGATCCACCTGACCACCATCGGGAGGAATTCGGGCCGCCCTCGGAGGATCGAGATCTGGTGGTTTCACATAGAGGGGCGCTTCATCGTGACCGGCACCCCTGGCACCAGAGATTGGTTGGCCAACGTTCGTGTCAATCCCAACGTGGTCATTCATGCAGCCGGCCACGATCTGGCTGCAGTCGCCAGCGAGGTAAATGACCGTGAGTTTCGACGCCGCGTGTTCACTGACTCGACGACGCGGTGGTATCGCTCCATGGCGGAGCTGGATGAGTTGATATCCAAGGCCCCAATGGTGGAGATCGACTTCGGAGGGCCCGCAGCCATACCATGACCCCGGCATGTCAGATCAGCCGTCAGACTTCGACAGGTTCGTAGGGCCGGACCGACGGCGACTGCCCCGTCCGGGCTGGCTGGGCGGAACGATTCTCGTCATTGCCGTTGTGCTGGCGGCCGGACTTCTGCTCCTGTGGCCACGGGGTGAGCTAGTCGTGGACCTCGAGTTCCTCGGGTTTCCCGACGATACGGTCTCCGGCCGGGTGATCTCAGCCGAGACCGGTCCATGCTCCTACGCGTCGGAGTTCGAGTGCCAGTCTTCATTGGTACTGGTGACGGGTGGGACTCACGACGGTTCGGAGGTCTTGCTGGAGTTCCCCTCCGAAGGCAATCAGCCGGTATTCGCCGTTGAGGACCGCCTGCTCCTCAGTGTCAACGAGTACGACGACGGCTCGGTGGAGTTCCAGTTCGCAGATCGCGATCGCCGCGTTCTTCTTGTCGTGTTGGGATTGGTGTTTGCCGTCACGGTGATCGCTCTGGGCCGGCTCAAAGGCATCGCGGCGTTGGCAGGACTGGTGATCAGTATCGGAGTCCTGGTGGTCTTCATGCTCCCGGCCATCCTCCGGGGTACTGACGCGATGCTGGTCGCCCTGGTGGGAGGTGGTGTCATCGCCCTGGTCACTCTTTATTTGGCGCACGGCTACCACCCGTTGACCCACGCCGCCGCCCTCGGGACCTTCGCCGCCTTGATCCTCACCGTGCTTCTGTCGTGGCTGGTCGTTGCCCTGGCAGCCTTCTCGGGCCTCTCCAGCGACGAAGCCTTCTTCCTGACCGCCATCCCGGACCTCGATCTGTCCGGGTTGGTACTGGCGGGGATTGTCCTCGGTGCACTGGGTGCGCTCGACGATGTCACCGTCACCCAGGCCAGCGCAGTTTGGGAGGTCCACCGAGCAGATCCGGGCATGGGTTCTCAGGATCTTTTCAGGTCCGGGATTCGGGTGGGCCGAGACCACATCGTGTCGACTGTGAACACCCTGCTTCTGGCCTACGCCGGCGCATCACTACCCCTACTGATTCTCTTCACACTCTCAGCCCAGTCGGTTGGTGTGATTGCCAGTTCCGAAGTCATCGCGGTGGAGATCGTTCGCACGCTGGTTGGCTCCATCGGCCTGGTGTCTGCGGTGCCGATCACGACCTGGCTGGCCTCCCGGATAGCCGCCTCCCAGTCCGCGGTGACGGAAGGCTGAAACCGGTCATGGGTTTCAGCCTACGTCCCGGGACCGGCCCTGAATCCACCTACACTCGCCAGCCATGACGGCCACCACCGAAGAGCGGCAGGAGACCCCGCAAAAGGGCAGGCGGCTCAGCGCTTCCGTTGTATTGGAAGTCGTCGGAGCGCTTGGAGCGGTCGGCACTTTGCTGTTGGGACTGGGTGGCAAACTCCAAGAGCATCCCGAGTTCGAGGTCGGACGTGTCGTTTTTGGGAACGTCCCAGACTTCGTCGAGGTGACCTTCTACTTGCTGGTGGCCGCCTTCGTATGGCTCATGTTCCACCTCTTTGCGCTCAGAGCAGGGAGCTGGCAGCAGGGTCGTTCCGAACGTCGCGTCGGACTCTGGTCGCAACGTCTCGCCCGGCTCGCTGAAGGGTTGAGCATGAAGACGCTCATGCGGGACCCGCGGTCCGGCATCATGCACTCCGCGATCTATTGGGGATTCATCGTCCTGTTTCTGGGGACAGTCACCCTCGAGATCGATCATCTCCTTCCTGCCAGTTTCAAGTTCCTCCACGGCCCGTTCTACCTCGGATATTCGGCCGTCCTCGACCTGGCCGGCTTGCTCTTCCTAGGGGGTTTGGCCATGGCCATCGTGGGACGTTATGTGATTCCCACCTGGAGGATCAGATCCAAGACCAAGCCCGAGGACGCCGTCATCCTCTTCATCCTGGTCGCCATCGGAGTCACCGGATTCGCCGTCGAGGCGGCCCGGATCGCTCTGGACGGGAGGCCGTCACACGAGGTCTGGTCTTTCGTCGGATACCCCCTTTCCCATCTCTTCGGCGGGGAGTCCCTCTCCGGATGGCATCAGGCGATGTGGGGTGTCCACCTCGTCAGTTTCCTGGCCCTGCTGGTGGTGATCCCGGCGACAAAGTTGCGGCACATGTTCACCGCCCCAACGAACCTGGCCCTATCTCCTCACCAACGACACAAAGGCGCCATGCGTGAGATGCCGAACCTCCTCGAAGCCGACGACATCGAAACCATCGGGGCGAGCGTGGTGGCGGACCTCACCTGGAAACAGATCTTCGACACCGATGCGTGCACCATCTGTGGTCGGTGCACTTCGGTGTGCCCGGCGAACATCACCGGGAAGCCACTCGATCCCCGGGAGATGGTGTTGAAGACCGGGGAGGTCGCCGCTGCCATGGCCGGGGTGTCACCGCCCGTCTCGACCAACGCCCTACTCGAAGGGGCCGGATCGCTATTCGATCGAGTCGGATCAGACGAGGTGTTTGCCTGCACCACATGCCGGGCATGCGACGAGATCTGCCCGGTGGGCATCGATATCGTCGATCGGATCCTCGACATGCGTCGGTACCTGACCCTCATGGAATCCGACTTCCCGTCGGAACTGGGCAAGGCCTTCGTGGCCATGGAGAACCAATCGAACCCATGGGGTCTCAGTCAACAGACCAGGGCTTCCTGGACCGACGAACTCGACTTCGAAATACCTCGTCTCGGAGAAAATGGGGTGACCTCGGCCGAGTATCTGTGGTTTGTCGGCTGCGCCGGGTCATACGACGACCGGAATACCGCCGTCTCGGTGGCGCTGGCCAGTCTTCTTCGTCGTTCTGGTATGGACTTCGCCATCCTCGGAATGAATGAGGTGTGCAACGGCGACCCGGCCCGTCGCTCAGGGAATGAATTCGTGTTCCAGCAGTTGGCAATCCAGAACATTTCGACCTTCGAAGAGTTCGGTGTCAAGAAGGTGATCACCCAATGCGCTCACTGCTTCAACACCATCGCCAACGAGTACCCGCAGTTTGGTGGGAACTATGAGGTCGTTCACCACAGCCAGTTGTTGGCCGAACTGCTGAACCAAGGGCGTATCGACATACCCCTCCGGGAGGATGGGGCCCCCAAGAGGATCGCCTATCACGACCCCTGTTACCTGGGTCGTTACAACGATGTGTATCTTGCCCCGCGGCAGGTGGTTGGGGCTTCAGGAGCCGAGGTTGTCGAGATGCCACGGCATGGGACGCGTTCTCTTTGCTGTGGTGCCGGGGGGGCTCGGTTCTGGATGGAGGAGAAGACGGGTAAGAAGGTGAATATCGAGAGGGCTACGGAGGCTCTGGCAACGGAGGCCGACGAGATTGCAGTTGCCTGCCCCTTCTGTCTCGTGATGCTCGATGATGGTGTGAAGGAACTGGGACGTGAAGAGGTCAAGGTCCGTGACATTGCCATGATCCTCGCCGACGGGATCCGCACCGAAGAGGGCCGTTGAGGAGAGGGCGCAAGCCCGTCTTCGCTATCGCACTTCTCGCGCTCGGCGGGTGTGCGCCAGTGGTGCTTGCCCCGTCGCCCACGGTGCCGCAACCGACGACCACCCTCACTCCGGGTGAGACCACGACCACGATCACCCCCGCCGCTGGTGCCACCAGGTTCGAGTCGTGCATGAGAGCCTTCGGAGTGACCCTGCCACCGACAGTCTTCGACTCGGTTGGGAGGCCGCGCCTGGAGTTGACCCTGTCTGGAATCAACTTCAACACCTCTCGTAACAAGGACGCCCTGAACGCATGCGCAGTGCATCTGACGTCTGGAGCCTTGGGCCTGGCGGGATCCCCCCTCGTCGGAGAGAGCGTCATGGAGTCCCTGAGCAGCTTCAGTGCCTGTGTGCGCGGCCAGGGTGTTCCCACCTTCCCCGATCCGGTAGCCGACTTCGACGGTGTGGGTCCGCCCTTCCCGGCCGATCAGATCCCATTCAATGACCCTGACTTACCTGACGCGGTGGACACCTGTCGGGATCGTCTCGGATGACGCTATGACATCTGCCCCCGCTCCGGTCATCGTTCCCGACACCGGGGAAGATCTCGGAACAGATCGGCCATGGCTGGTTGTCGTGTGGAACGACCCCGTGAACACGATGTCGTATGTTGTTTATGTTCTTCGCAAGCTGTTCGGTTACGACGAAGAGAAAGCGACTCGGCTGATGCTCCAGGTTCACTTCGAGGGTCGGGCGATCGTCTCCGATGGGCCGAGGGAGCAGGCCGAACTCGACTGTTACCGCCTTCACGGGCACGGCTTGTGGGCCACGCTCGAGCAATGAGCCACTTCAAGACGACCAGGAAGGGAATTGTTGCGAGTTTCACCGAGGAAGAGCGCCGGTTCCTCTCTGATGTCGTCCCGATGCTGACCGATGTCGGTTCTGACGAAGACGATCCTGCGGCCCGCCGGCTCGATGTCCCCGTCTATCTCGACGACGCCGCCTCCAACGACGAGTGGCAGCGTTTGATGGGTCCAGAACTGGAGGATGCGAGACAGCGAGATCGAAGAACGTTCCAGCGGGTGTTGGAGGGGTCTCCATTCACCTTCTCAGACGATCAGGCTGACGCCTTTCTCCGCGTGCTCAACGAGGCCCGTCTGGTCCTTGGGGCCCGTCTCGGAATCGACGTCGAAGAAGATCACAACCAGGTGCCCGAGGAGGACCGCTGGGCGCTCGACTACCTGGGCTGGCTTCAGGAGGAACTGACCATGGAGTTGACCAAGCGGTTTTGATCGTCTTCCGGGGCGATCGGGAAACTGCTGTCTGCGCCAGAGGGTGAATTCACGGGGACCTTGGTCGCTGGCTAGCCTCGCCCTCGTGTCTACAGCCGCCATCATCCTTGCTGCCGGGGCTTCCACACGACTCGGGCGCCCTAAACAGCTGGAGCCATGGGGGGACACCAATCTTCTTGGTTATGTAGTCAAAAGGACCAAGGCGCTGCCTGTTGAGGAGGTCTGGGTGGTGCTCGGTCACGGGGCGGAGGAGATACTTGCCGAGACCGACCTCGAAGACGTTGGCGTGATCGAGAATCCCGAGTGGGAGGAAGGCATCGCCTCGTCGTTGCGTGTCGGTCTCGACGCACTGACCCGGCTCTCGAGATGTGAGCGGGCCCTGATCATGGTGGGAGACGAGCCCGAGTTCTCGCCGGAAGTGGTGGAGGAGCTCCTGAGATCGCACTCGAAGGTGGGAAGGCCAGCAACGCTTCCCAAATACCGATTCACTCCCGGGTATCCGATGGTGGTCGAGCGTTCTTTGTGGGCTCGATTGATGTCACTCGAGGGTGATGAGGAGACGCTGAGACTCTGGCGAGCTCACCCGGAATGGGTCAACGAGGTCCGGTTCTCTGAGAGTGCGCCACGAGATGTCGACACAGAGGCCGACGTCTCCAAGCTACGGCCCCGCCCAACTGTCTAGAGTCAGATCGAAGCATCGGGTTCAGCGGAGAGAGGTAGATGGCTCGCATCGACGAGGTTGTCGGTATCGACCACAGGTCGGCCACACGGCTACGCAAGGCGGGAGTCCGCACCAGCAAGACGCTGCTGGAGGTGGCTTCCACGAGTCGGGGAAGAACGGATCTCTCCCGCGCCACAGGAATCAACACCAGGGATCTCCAAATCTGGGTCAATCATGCAGATCTGCTCAGAATACGCGGCGTTGGTGCGGAGTACGCCGGACTCCTGGTCGCTGCCGGAGTGGACACGGTGAGGGATCTCCGGCGTCGCAACGCAACGGCGCTGGTCGCCAAGATCATCGGTCTCAATGGGAACAATCGTGTGGTCGAGAGGTTGCCCACCGAGGCCATGGTTGAAGGCTGGATCGCTTCTGCGGCGGAGTTGGAGACTTTGAGCAACTGACCCAGAATGAGAGAAAGGGCCCTTTCGGGCCCTTTCTCCATTCTGAGGAGGAGTGAGCTCAGGAAGCCTTGGTTGACTTCGTCGAGCTCGTCTTCGCTGCTGTGGATGACGTGGTCTTCCTGGCAGCAGAAGCCTTAGGGGCGGCAGCCTTGGTGGCAGTCGTCTTGGGGGCGGCAGCCTTGGTGGCTGTCGTCTTGGGGGCTGCAGTCTTGGCAGCAACAGTCTTTGCCTGGACCTTCTTGGCGGCGGGCTTGGTAGCGGGCGCCTTGGCCGGGGCCATCTTCACGGCCTGCTCGACCGTGGTCTTCACCAACGGCTTGTCAGACTTCTCGGGACGAAATGACGTCCTCCACGTGGCCAGCATGTCCTCGAGTTGATCGCGGAGCTTGGTCACCTGCTCCTTGGCCTGGTCGAGGTCGACCTTGGAAGAGATCTCCTCCACAACCTTGCCTTCGCTGATCGCGGTGACGACCTTCTCGCCTTCCACGGCCCACCTGCTGATTCTCTTCTCAGCGGCCTTGGTGTAGTCGGCACGCTCTGCGTTCCACTTGGTCTTGAGGTTGCTGAACTGCTCGCCAGCCATGCGGGCGGCTACCACTGGGGCGCCCACCGCTGCATACATAACGCTCTTTGGTTGCATTTTCTTATATCTCCTGTGTTTCTTCGGTCGATCCGTTTGATCTGACCAATGCCTTGTACATGTCGCGCAGCACTCTCTTCTGATCGCTAGCCAGACGTGCGTCGGCTTCGATCGCCTCGAACACTGTCGCCAGAGGTAGTTCCTCGTCGATCAGTCCGGCCTTCGTGTACAGCGAGTTGGCTGATATCTCCAGTGCCCTCGACAGATTTTTGAGGATCTCCGCCGACGGCTTTCTGATGCCCCGTTCGATCTGGCTCAGGTATGGGTTTGAAATCCCCGCCTTCTCTGCCAGTCGTCGGAGCGAGAGATTGGCCCGTTCCCGCTGCTGGCGTATGAATTCGCCAAGGTCGGAGTGCTTGCTCTCGTTCACTGCCTGTTAGCTTAAAGCTAAGTGCTAACTTTTGCAAGCTTAGGTTAGCAACAGGGCTGAGTTATCGCCCGACCGAGTTGTGTTCGGACTAGGAGAGGGTGCCGCCAACGGCCCTACCGAGGACCCATGCGATCACACCACCCACCCCGGCTATGACGAGGTTCTCCGATCCTGATCGCAACCAGGATGTGCGGCTCACCTTCGCCTTCACCACTCCGACTATGAATAACCCCGTGGCCGTCAGGGCCGATGCCCAGATGAGGGCGGTTGTGTTTGACTCGAATACGGCGAAGGGGACTACCGAGGGGAGTGAACCGGCTAGGAAGAGGAGTCCGGAGGCAGTCATTGCCAGGTAGGGAGAGCGGCGTTCCTTGTCGACGAAACCGAACTCGAGTGCGCCCATCGCGTTCAACAGAGCTTCATCGTTCTCCTCAAAGGCGGCCATCACACGGCCTAGGTCGGACTCCCGAACCCCCATATCACTGAAGAACCCGCGCAGTTGATCGAGCTCGTTCTGTTTGAAGTGGACGATGTGCGTTTTCTCCAGACGCATCTCAGCAGCGAGCACCTCATCCTGCGACTTGGTGGCCAGATACTCCCCGGCCCCCATCGAAACCGCCCCGGCAAGTGCCCCGGCGATGCCCGTGATGAGTACTTGTTCGGTGATCAGGCCACCACCCACCACACCGACCACGAGCAGGAACATCGACACCAGACCATCGTTCACTCCGAGGATGATGTCCCTCCAGTATTGGCGGGACTCGCCGATGTGAGGTTCGTATCCTTCAGAATCACTCAGGAGGGGGTCCACCGCCTCATCGTAACCCCGGAAGGGACGAGGCTTAAACCTACCTACGGCTACCGTTCCGGATACCAAGGAGCCATTGGATGATCATCGTGATGCAACCCGATGCCACCACCGACGAGGTGGCAGTAGTGGTCGACAAGCTCAGAGCTTTGGGTGCCGATGTCTCGGTGACCACCGAGGCTGGTCGAACTCTGGTCAGTGGCTCCACCGAGAGCCGTTTGCAAGGTGAAGCCCCTTGGGATGCCCTGCCCGGCGTGGAACGGGTCATGCCGGTAGTCGGTGGGGGCCGCAGAGTTGGACGTCAGTTCAAGAACGAGAACACGGTCGTCGAAGTGGGCCCGACCACAATTGGTGGTGGAGGGATGACGGTCATAGCCGGCCCCTGTGCGGTCGAAAGTCGGGAACAGATGCTTCAGGTGGCCGGGTCGGTGAAAGCTGCCGGTGCAACCGTTCTGCGAGGCGACGCCTTCAAACCCCGAACCTCCCCATACACGTTCCAGGGTTTGGGCAAAGCCGGACTCGATATTCTCTCGGAGGCCCGTGAGCTGACCGGTCTCCCGTTCGTGGCCGAAGTCCTCGACCCGCGCGATGTCGACCTGGTTTCGAGTTACGCCGACATGATCCGCATCGGCACCAGGAACATGTCGAACCACGCCCTGCTTCGGGAGGTCGGACGCCAGCCAAAGCCGGTGATGCTCAAGAGAGGTCGAGCTGCCACCGTTGACGAATGGATCGATGCCGCCGAGTACGTTTTGAATGAGGGCAACCGGAACATCGTTCTGGTTGAACGCGGGGTGCGTGGCTTCGACAACACCGCACGCAACACGCTCGATATCACGGCCGTTCCCGTGGCCAAGATGCGGACCCATCTTCCAGTAGTTGTGGATCCTTCTCATGCCTCCGGCCGTAGGGAACTGGTGGCACCCCTGGCCCGGGCGGCTATCGCCGCCGGTGCCGACGGAGTCATGGTCGATGTGCACCCGGCCCCTGCCGAAGCGCTGGTCGACGGTGATCAGGCACTTCTGCCCGACGACTTCGAACGTCTGATGCGGGAGCTTCGCGCGATAGCCAATGCGGTCGGCCTGGACCGCTAAGAAGACCGGACCGTCCCCAACAACTCCAGTAGGGCCGCACAGCCTGCAGTGACCCCAAACGGAAGGGCCGCGTCGTTGACCCGGAAAGTCGCTGAGTGGATGTCGCCGCCACCGGATCTGGTGCCCAGTCTGAGCAGTGCCCCGGGTATCCGGTCGAGGTACTCGAAGAAGTCCTCGCCTCCCATACTCATCTCGACCGGAACAACGGCCTGATCACCCAGAATCCGTCTGATGCCACGGGAAGCGACCTCGACGATTTGAGGATCGTTGAGCACGGGTGCCACACCCTGCACATAACGGAGCTGATAGGTGGCCCCGGTCCCGGCGACGATTAGCCGGAGAACCGAGTCGAACAACCCGCCCATTTCCCCCCAGAGCGTGCGGTCGCCAGTGCGCACCGTTCCGCGGAGCTCGACCCTCGATGGGATCACATTCGCGGCGTCGCCTCCGTGAATCGCCCCAAAGGCAGTAACCACCGGTATGTGCGCGTCGACAGCTTCCCTTATGGCGTTTGGCAAAGCCGTCACTACATGGGCTGCCACTGCCACCAGGTCCGTGGTGTTGTGCGGTCGGGAAGTGTGACCCCCAGGTCCCTCCAGCAAGATGGTGAAGCCGTCTGCGCTGGCGGTGATCGCTCCCGACCTCACCCCAATCGCACCGGGCTCGAGGGTCGGGTTCACATGGAAGGCGATTATCGACTCGAGCCCGTCCACAAGACCCTCCGAGACGAGGATGCCGGCACCTCCCGGCATTCGTTCCTCGGCCGGTTGGAATATGAAGCGAACTCCGTGGGGGAGATCGAGCTGGGACATGACGATGGCGATTCCGACCGCGACCGCGGCATGGGCGTCGTGACCGCACGCATGCATCCATCCGGGATTGGCCGACCGGGGATCATGGTCTTCGGGTTCATCAATAGGCAAGGCGTCTATGTCTGCCCGGAATGCCACCTTGGGAGGTGGCCCGACATCGGCCCAGAGTCCGGTGCCGGTGGACCGGAGAGAGGGCTCGACCCCGTTGTCCGAAAGCATCCCGGCGATGATCTCCGTGGTCCGATATTCCTCGTGACCACGTTCGGGGGTCCGGTGGAGGGTGTGTCGAAGTTCGAGCACGAGCGGCGCCACCTCGTCGACGATTCTCTTTAGATGGGCGGGCACGGCGGTGGAGGCTACCTTTCTGTCACTCGTAGAACAGTGCTTCGAAGACGCGTCGCGCCCGGCGACTGTGCATGCGGTACTGCTCTTTCAGATCGCTGTGTCTGTCGAACCCGAGTGCGGCGGCGAGGCGGCCCAATTGACCGGGGTCGCTTGGTAGTGAGTCCGACACCTGACCGCGCTGGAGATGGAGACGCAGCCGGACCCGGGTCAGGAACCGATACGGCTCATGCAGGGCTTCGAAGTCGGCCCTTTTGATGATCCCGTGATCGAACAGAAGTCGCAAGGCGGGAAGCGTGCCGGTGACTCTGAGTTCGGGGAGCCTGCCGCCGTGCTGGAGTTGAAGGAGCTGGGTGACGAACTCCACGTCCGAGAGTCCACCGGGACCCAGCTTCAGATGAAAGTCGGGGTCCTCGCCGGGGGGAATCCTCTCGGACTCGACCCTGGCCTTGATCAGCCGGATCTCCCGGCTGATGGCGCTCGGCAGGTCAGCTCTCCACACCACAGGCTCGATCACTTCGGCAAATGCGGACAGGACGTCGGGGTTGCCGACGGCAGGTCTGGCCTTGACCAAGGCGAGCATCTCCCAGGGGGCCGCCCATTGGTCGTAGTAGCGCCGGAAGCCGTCCACTGATCGTGCCAGAGGACCTTGCTTCCCCTCGGGGCGCAGGTCGGCATCGAGGGCGTAGCCCTCCCCGTGCCGACCCGGTTCGGACAGGACACGGCCCAGTTCCCCAGCGATGCGGTGGGCCTGCTCACGGTCGGCGTCGTTGGCGTGGACGTACATCAGGTCGAGGTCGGAACCGTAGGAGAGCTCCCGTCCTCCCCATTTGCCCATGGCGATCACACCCAATGAGTCCATCCCCTCCGTCACGTGGAGCGCACCCAGGACGGCAGCATCCGCGGAGTCGGAGAGCGAACCGATGGTGACCTCGATGTCAGGGTTGTCGAGGACATCCCGGGCGGCGATGCGGAGCTTGCGTCGGCGGGTGAAACGGCGAATCGTTCCGATCTTGGCCTCCGGATCGGGTCTCGCCGCGAGAAGCCCCAGAAGTCGCTCCACTGCACCCGGAGCGTCTCGGATGTCCCACTCCGGGTTCTCGGCCGAAAGGCGCGGTATGAATTCGGGAATGCGGTCGAGAAGGTCGCCGAGGAGCCGACCGTTGCCCAGAAGCATGCACAGCCGCTCGCCCGCGATAGGACTGCCCTGGAGAAGAGAGACCAGTGGCCCGTGGTCTGTCGTGTTGGCCAAGAGCAGACGCATCTGGGCGAGTCCCAGGTCGGGGTCGGGAGACTGTGACAACCAGTCGAGCATCAACGGGAGGACTTGTTGCATAACTCGGGATCGCCGGCTGAGGCCACCGGTCATGTCCTCGAACGCCCTTGCAGCCGCAGTCACGTCGCGGAACCCGAGTGCCTCCAACCTGATGCGTGCCGCTTCGGGTTCGAGAACACCCTCGACTCCGGCGAGTGAGTCGAGAATCGGTCGGAAGTAGAGCCGCTTGTGAAGGTCCCGGACCTCGCGGCGGACCGTTGTGAGCTGGTTCTCCAATTCCGCGGCCGGATCCGGTCCCAGTCCGAGACTTCGACCGAGGCGCTCGCGATCCGCTGGTGTGTTGGGGACCAGGTGGGTTTGGGTCAGGTCCCAGATCTGGATTCTGTGTTCCAGGTTCCGCAAGAACCGGTAGGCATCTGACATCTTCTCAGCCTCGTGGTCCTCGATGTATCCATGCGTTCCCAGCGCCTTCAAGGCATCCAAGGTCGCCGGCACGCGGATGTCGGTGTCGAACCTGCCATGTACCAACTGGAGCATTTGCACCGAGAACTCGATGTCCCTGATGCCTCCCGGCGACCGTTTGATGTCACGGGCTGCAGCCTCTTCCTCGGCCCGCGCTTTGAGCAGTCGGATACTGCGGAGGGATTCGGCATCGAGGCCGGGGTCCCAAATGACACGTTCTGCCAACGCTTCGAATCTCTCTCCCAGATCCCTGTCTCCAGCTGCCCAGCGTGCTTTGAGCAGGGCTTGCTTTTCCCATGCCTCGCCCCATCTTTCGAAGTAGGTTTGGTAGCTGTCCAGGCTTCGGCTCAGGGGCCCCATGGTTCCTTCAGGGCGTAGGTCGGCGTCGACGGCGATAGCGGTGCCCTCGAAAGTCGGGGAAGACAGGTCGGCTATCAATCTGCTGGCTAGTGCAATGGCGGCGGTTCTCGCCTCCGTCTGTGATCCCGGCAGTGGTTCATGCACAAAAACGAGGTCGATGTCCGAGTAATAGTTGAGCTCGCGGGCCCCCCATTTGCCCATGGCGATCACGGCGAATGGCAGTTCGAGAGCGATCGGATGTCGGACGCTGATCGCTTGGCGGGAACGCTGGAGACACTCCTCCACCAGATGGTCTATGGCGTCGGCGAAGCGGTACATCGCGGTCTCGATGTCGGTCCTGCCCATCAGCTCGTCACCTGCGATGCTGATCAGCACCGAGCGGAGTCGCAGTGGAACCGATGCATTCTCCGGAGCACCCCGCAGGAGTTCGGGGTGCGTTGACATGGCGGTCCCGAGTGCGCGACTGGCGCCGACGATCGCCGCAGCTCGTTGGAGGAGGGCCTCGTCCTCAGCGATCGAAGGGTCGGTTTCGATGATCGCCTTCAGCCTCATGTACCCACCCTCAGGGTCAGCGGTCCCGGCCACAGCGGTTCTGAGCACTTCGTCGATCACCC
>JBGTEJ010000054.1:0-6465 GCA_041747855.1 Acidimicrobiia bacterium
GGAAGGCAAGCCCGGTTGCGAGAACGGCCAGGGTGCGCCCGATTCCGACCTCCCAGATCTTGAAGCCCTGGAGCCGCCGACCTCTTCCCAATGGACTCTCAGACGCCACTCCGAGGAAGAAGCCTCCAGCCAATCCAACTATGAGACCGGAGATGACCAGAGGCCCGGTTGTCATTTCAGGCTCGACATCGACGATGCCCAGACCTGCAAGCAAGACCGGGATGGCCAGCCCAACCAGAACGGAACCGGCGACCATCAGACCGACAGCGGCCACCGTCCCCACCGCGCCATAAGCCAGGATGGCGTAGTACTTAACGGTGGCGAACCCCGAACGACGGGTCTCAACATCTGTCATCGTCAACTCGGACACTACCCCTCTCCTACCACGGCGTTGAAGTACCAACCGATCTGATGTGTCGTCGCCATGCCTGGCACGGGTGGGTTTGGACCTGCCTTTCACATCCCGGATTGGTGGAGTCGGCGTTCATCACACCCGATGAACGTTCCGGTCTGCCTATCGGTTTCCCGACTCAGCCGATGCCTACGGATGGTTGCTGTTTCCAGACCTCGGGCACTCCTATCACCGACCCCAACCCCCACCACCGGGTGTGAGCACAACCAGTCGATCACCCGGATTGACCTCGACGGTGACCTTTCCTGGGAGACGCTCGACGCCACCTGCGCTTCGATACAACCAGTCTTCTCCCGTCGCGCCCGGTCCGCCACCGACCAGACCCCAGGGTGCGTTGCGCCGACGCTCCCCCATCAGCGAGAGCGTGGCTGCCCTCTCGAAAACGATCTCACGCCGGATACCGTCACCACCCCGGTATCGACCATCTCCACCACTGTCATGCCGGAGGGTGTAGGCGACCACTTTGAAGGGGTAGTGGGTGTGCAATGCCTCCACCGGCGTGTTCTGGGTGTTGGTCATTCCCGTGTGGATCCCGGACTGACCGTCGCGGTAGGGACGGGCACCCTGACCGCCGGCCACGGTTTCGTAATAGGCAAAGTCGTCGTTGCCAATCAGAACATTGTTCATGGTCCCCTGCGAAGCGGCCGGAACCCGGTCCGGGGCCGCCTGAGCCAGGGCACCGAGCAGGACATCGGCGATCCTCTGACTGGTTTCGACATTTCCGGCAGCTACTGCAGCCGGGGGGTCGGCGTTGACGATGGTGCCGGGCGGCGCGGTCAGGCCGATTGGCCGATAGCAGCCTCCATTCGCCGGGATCGAAGGGTCAGTGGCGACCCGTACCGCGTAGTACAGACAGGAACGGGTAACCGCCTCGACCGCGTTGAAGTTGGCCTCCACCTGCTGGTCGGATCCGCTGAAATCGGCCCAGAGGGTTTCGCCGTCGACTGTTACAACGACCTCGATACCGACATCTCTAGGACCATGTTCCATGACGTCACGGAAGTGGTAGCTCCCGTCCGGAAGGTCTCCGATGGCGGCACGCATCCTTCTCTCCCCGTAGGACAGGAGGGCATCCCCAATCAGCCTGAATCGATCGACACCTTCAGAAGCGACCAACTCGGCCAGTCTCTTGCTGGCGGTGGCATTGGAGCCCATTTGGGCATCGAGGTCACCTTTGCGCTCCCACGGTGTCCTCGACGCCCTGACGAAGGGTTCCACGAAGGCTGCCGCCCACTTCCCATTCTCAACCGCGATCATCGGTGGGACCCGATGTCCCTCCTGGTCGATCGTGGTGGCGTGGGCTGGCATCGAACCGGGTGCCTCACCACCCACATCAGCATGATGGGCCCGATTTCCCACCCAGGCGATGTGGACACCGTCGACAAACACTGGAGCGACGATGGTGAGATCGTTCAGATGTGTTCCACCCGCGAACGGGTCATTGACCGCGTACTGAATGCCCGGAATCGGATCGAAACGGTCGATGCAAGCCTTGACCGATTCCGGCATCGAACCGAGATGGACAGGGATGTGTTCGGCTTGTGCGAGCATCTCCCCTTCGGCGGTGAACACTGCGGCCGAGCAGTCTGCTCGCTCCTTGATGTTTGGTGAGAGCGACGTCCGACGCAGCACGCCACCCATCTCCGCAGCGATGGCGGTGAACCGGTGGCGAGCGACTTCGAGAGTGACCGGATCGATCATCTCTCCACCAGTGCCTTGATGTTCTTGGTCGCCTCCCTGAAGCTCAGAGGGGAGAGGATGTCCCGATTGTCGATGGCGAAGCGTGCAACTGCCTCGGGATCCGTCCAGGCGTAGTCCCGCAGTCCCCAGCCGATGGCCTTGCGTATGAAGAACTCCTTCTCGTGCGCACGCCTGAGGCAAAAGCCGAAGAGACGTTCCCGGTCGGTCCTTTCCTTTGCACCGACCTGGCAGATGATGGCCGACCTCCGCAGCCAGACCACCTCGTCGTCGACCCAGGCCTCGACCTCCGGCCACACATCGTCAGGGTGGTGGATGACAAGATGACGTATCAGATGGGTCGCCACCTCATCGACATAGTCCCACCAGGCACCCTCGACTATCAGACGACGGTAGAGAGGAAGGGATGACGGGACGATGTACTCACGATGAGCGCCTGCCACCCCCAATGCCAGATACTTCTCTTCCCGATGCGGTAGCTGCCACAGACCCACCACCAGAGCCTCGTATGTGACGCGATCGTGGGGCGCGAAGTCACGCACCAGACTCCTGAGAACAGGTGTGCGCGCCGGTTTCTGCACCCCGTAGAAGGGCACCTCCGTCTTCATATATGCCTGCATTCCGGCCGCCTTGTCCGAGTTGGCCAATTCGGTGAGAGACCTGGTGACATAGGTTCGTGCCTCGGCGAGCAGGTCAGACACGACTGATCTCCAGTGTCCCGTCGCCGAGGACCAGGAGATGCTCGTCGGGTGCGAGGAGGATTGCTGAGGTTTCTTCCACTACAACACCAGGCCCCGAAATCTCGGTGTCTGCGGCGAGAGACTTCCGTTGCCAGACTCCATCACGGCCAGCAGGTCGGCCCTCTTCGAGTCCGGGAGTGACCTGACTCCACTTCAGAGGTGGGTCACCCGCAGCCCAAGCCCGCACGGTGACCACTTCCACCGGCTCGCCCGAGCGGATGAAACCGAAGCTTCGGTGGTGTGACTCTTCAAAAGCTCTGCGGATTGCGGGCCAACTGGTGAGCGCACGCACTTCGAGCTCATGTGACTGCCCGGCGTACCGACAATCGAAGGTCAACCCCATCCCGGTCGGATTGGACCCGAAAAGGCCCACGTATCCCTCTTCGACCGCTCGGATCATCATCTCGGCATGAATCGATAGCGCGGCATCGGACTCCGGGAGCATGACCGTGCGAGCGGTGTCTGCCCGTGGTGCCGCGAGGAGGAGTCCGAGGGCCGAGAAGACACCGGAGAGTGGCGGTATCAGCACCTTCGGGATGTCCAATCGACGTGCCAGCCGGCTCGCATGAAGCCCTCCAGCTCCACCGAAGGCAATGAGAACGGTATCGCGCGGGTCGGTGCCCTCCTCCACGGTCACCGTTCTCAACGCATGCTCCATGTGGCTGTCTACGACCTCCAGGATGCCGGCGGCGGTGTCTTCAGTCGAGAGTCGAAGGCTGATCCCCACATCCGACACTGCCCGGGTTGCAAGGGCCATGCTCACCGGAAGTCTCCCGGCAAGAGCGATGTCCGAAGGAAGGTGACCGAGCACCAAATTGGCGTCGGTGACCGTGGGTTCGGTACCCCCGGATCCGTAGGCAGCAGGGCCCGGCTTGGCTCCGGCCGACCGAGGACCCACCCTAAGAGCCCCCCCAGCATCCACCCAGCCGATACTCCCCCCTCCGGCCCCGATCGTCTTCACCGGAACCGAGGGCACGCGGTTGACCCGACCTGCCACATTGTGGCCAGACCCAACCGGAGAGACGCCAGCGACGATCCGGCAGACGTCCGTGGAGGTTCCACCCATGTCGAAGGAGATGGCTGCAGTGTGCCCGTGATGATTAGCCAGTGCCGCAGCGGCAACGACCCCTCCGGCCGGACCCGATAGCACCAGCCGCGCCGCCGAGTTCGAGGCCTGGGAAAAGGGCAGCAAACCTCCGGCTGAGGTCATCACGAGAGAACGGGCGATCGGCAGATCGGACGAGAGACTCTCGAGGTAATAGCCAACCGAGGGTGTCAGGTAGGCCGACAAGACCCCGGTGGCGATCCTCTCATACTCTCTGAACTCGGGGGATGTCTCAGTCGCGGAAACAACGCGGACCCCTAGACCCGCTCTGATGTGCCCAGCAAGTTCATTCTCGACTGTCGGATCGAGATAGGCATCGATCAGTCCGACCGCGACCACCTCGGGTTCCAGGACCCGCAGTTGGCTCAGTACTTCCTCGACATCGCCCCGAAAGCCGAGACGCATATCACGTGTTACGAGAGGGTTCGGACGATCGACACTCGCGTCATAGAGCGAGGGACGATCCTGGCGGGAAATCTCGATCAGGTCTTCGAAGCCTTCACCGGTCACCAGGGCCACCCTGGCGCCTTTCTCCTCCAGCAGGGCATTGGTCGCTGCGGTGGTGCCGTGGAGAAGGGTGTCGTCGGGTCCCCACACGACGGCTCCGAGCACACCTTCGGCCTGGTCGGGCGTGGTCGGCACTTTGAAGCCATCGAGAGCACCATCGTCGAAAACGACGATGTCGGTGAATGTCCCACCGACGTCGATCCCGACGATTCGAGACACTGGCTACCCTCGCTCCATGGCAGTGCAGGTCTCCCCCACTCCTAATCCGTTGGCGATGAAGTTCGTCGTCGGGTCGCCCGTCGGTGGTCCGACGACGGTGAAACCCGACTCGGCCCCGACCGAGGGGTATCTCGCCAACCTGGTGGCGATACCCGGAGTGGCCAGTGTCTTCATAACCGCCAACTTCGTCACAGTCTCCAAGGTCGCCTCCGCCGAATGGGAAGCCATTCTCGCGCAGGCGGTCCCGATCCTGGAAAGAGAGTTCGGCGAATAGATCGTCGAGTCAGGGCACGACCACAGTTCGGGGCCGGATGACCCCGTCAGCACTAGTGACCATCGCCACAACCATCCACCTACCGTCGGGGAGTTGCTCCCCTCCGACCACGGTTCCGTGGCTTTCCTCGACCCCGAGACGAATGGTGTCGGGGACCGAAGACATCGCCATCGGATAGGGAGTCAATGAAGGCACCGGCATCACCCGCGGTGGTCGGATCACCCTTGGGTGACCATCCGCACCGATCACGACCTCGACCACAATCCGCAATGGTGGCTGACGAACAAAGCCTTCCGAGGGTGCCGCAGACATTGAGCGAACCACGATCTCGACTTCATAGGTGAAAGGGGCGATCTCGGTCACGGCTGCGGCCCCCACCCAGTCGACGAAGACCTGCGTGCCTTCGAGCGCCGTTGGAGTGGGCACACCCTGGGGAAGGAGCATTTCAAGGGTCTCCCTCGACGTGTCAGAACCGTCCACCGTCATGTACTCGACTGCGAACCACTCCGCATGGGCCGCGGCGTAGGCCAACATCCGGTCGTGGTCCACCGCATAGAGATCGGCTTCGCTTCTCAAGATCGGTGGTTGCAACAAGGTCGCTGGAACGGTGGGGACTGCTGCCTCCGGGGTCGTCGGTGGCGGCATGACAACCGTTGCAGGTTGGCTCCGCACGAACGAAAAGGCAAGAGCCCCCACCACCACAGCCCCGGCCACATAGATCACTAGCCGGCTGTTGTCGCGGGGCGGCTGTTGCAGCGTCTCCCACGGAATCCGTTCGAAGACCTCGTCGCGATCACGCGGGGTCTCCCTGTCTCTGTCCATAATCCTCTCCCTTTGCTCCCGGTCGAACCTACGGAACCGACAGGTCAAGTTCAAGAGGGTCGTTAGCGGCACTTTCCATTCCAACCCCGGGAACTCGTCGACCTTCGCTAACGTCAAGCAAGTAATGGCTATGAATACCGACCCGAAACCGGGCCGTTGGATACTCCCGCTGGTGGTCCTCGGGATGATCGCGTTCACCTACTTCTTCGTCAGGGAACTCCCCGGAGCCTCGCCAGACACGACCCTGCCAGGTGCCGCCGCCACGACGACTCTTCCTGACGACACCACGACCACTACGACAACACCACCCTTGGACCCAGCGGTTCAGGCATATCTGGACGAGATCGATGAGATCAACGCCGAGCTCCAGCTGCTTCGAACCGACCTGGTCACCGCCAACACCGGTTTCGACGCCAGCCCACGTCAGATCGAGTACCCCGATGCCGTCACCAGGTTCACCACGGTCAGAGATCAAACTGCGGCTCTCCTGGTCCGATTCGACGCCCAGACCGCCCCGGAAGGACTGGAGGCCAATCACGCCAACCTCCGTACCGCGCTCGACGCAGCTGCCCAGGCCGCTTCGAACGCTCTCGCCGGACTGACCTCAAGTGATCCCGGAACGGTACGACGTGCCGGGGTGCAAGCCTACGTCGACGCGGCGGGGGTCTTCGAGACCGAAGTCACCAGT
>JBGTEJ010000055.1:0-154273 GCA_041747855.1 Acidimicrobiia bacterium
TTGTCATCGATGAGACGTGCCACGGCCTCGTGAGGTGTCTCCCCCTGGGCCACCGCTCTTGCCAATGCCGCCACTACCGCCGGAGCGGCAAACGAGGTTCCACTCCACCGAGCCCATCCGTTGAAGTGATCCGGGTCGTAGTTGTTCACCGGCGGCCCGGCACCGTTGAAGCCTTCGAAGAAGATGCTGACTACGTCGGCGCCTTTTGCACAGGCGCGCACCCAGGGCCCGTAGTTGGTGAAAGGCGCGGCCTTGTGGTCCTTGTCCAGAGCGGCAACACCGACTACATGAGGAAGGGCGGCCGGGAACATGGGGATACAGGTCGCGTCGTTCCCCGCCGAGGCGACTACGACCGAACCGGCGGCGTGAAGGGCGTTTATGGCGCTGGAGAGAACGGCCATGCCCAGCGGCGAGTATCCGCCGAACGACAGGTTGACCAGGTGGGGCCGTTCCCCGTCGGGTCGGGACGCCAGACCCCGGAGCACGGTGGCTATCTCAGCCTCGTCCCCGTCACCGTAGGTGCTCAGCACCTCGATTGCTTCGATCTGGCAACCGGGGGCATCCTGCTCGATGATGCCGGCGATGAAAGTGCCGTGTCCGGCGGCAGGATCGAGAAACCCGTCACCGTCCTCGTCGGGATGATCTCCCCCGTCGGGGTGGATGTCGATCCCGGGGAGACCTGTCGGCAGGTAGTCCTCGGCCCAACCGGTGTCCAGTACGGCGACCCGCACCCCCGATACCGACGCCGCTGAAACTCCGGTCGGCGGACTTGCAGGTCTGGCCGAACTGTTACGCCCGCCGGTGTGCCGCTGACCGGGATCCGTGAACGGACTGGGGTCTGCGTTGGCATAGAACGGGTTGGCGTAGAACGGGTTGGCCCCAGCGCCACAGCCGGATCCACAACCACCGCAACCACCGCAGGCGTTGGCGTAGAAGGGATTTGCATAAAACGGGTTTGCGTAAAACGGGTTCGCGTAGAACGGGTTCGCGTAAAACGGGTTCGCGTAGAACGGATTCGCGTAGAACGGGTTCGCAGCATAGAACTGCTCGGCCTTGGGGTCGGAGGGATGAGGTGGGCAACAAGCATTTGCGAAGAGGACGTGGTTCACTTGACTGAGGATCCCCTCCCCATGGAGCTGATCGATCACCTCCCGCGGCTCGAACGAGCCGCTGAACCGGGCGAACGACTCGGCGACCAGGCCCTCGTGCCGTCTCAGGTCTATCGGCTCATCGAGTTCGGCCGCGCGCTCTTCCGACCACCGCTCCAGGTTCTCATGAGCCTGATCAGCGACCTCGGCCTTGACCAAAACTTCCCCGGGGCGATACGCGAACGTTCCGCCCGGACCGAACCTAACTCGTGTCTGCCAAGGGCCGGTTCGACGGCCTTCCGAATTGTTGGTCACCATCTCAGTTCTCCGTGGATGTGGATCCTATAGATCTCACGATGGCGCGCGCTGGGCCGAGGAGAAGATCTCGTAGGCCAAGTCCACGGCCGCAGATATCGTCATGGCCAAACCCTTTGAGCGCGCTCCTTCAAAATCTGCGTCGCCTAGTTGCCTCTTTGCCGACTCGAGGAGTGCCTCGCTCTGTCGAAGATCGTCCTCGTAAAGGACCAAGCCGATCTCCTCGAGCCGTTCTTCGGCCTTGGCGTGAATTGCCACTGCGGTGGTCCACGTCTCCTGCCATCCGGCAATCCGCGCCGCGACGATGAGAGCGAAGGCGACAAGAGCCGGAGTTCCCTGCGCCATCGCCAGTTCGAGAGAGAGCCGCTGATGTCTGGCGGCGGCAGAGAAATCGCCAAGCCGCAGGGCAACTTCTGCCAGGTTCCCGTGAGCGCTGGCCACATATCCCTCATAGCCGAGCCGCTCATTGATCTCCAGCTCCCGCAAACAAGCGTCGTAAGCGGTGTCGAAATCGCCGAGGGCAGCCGAGGTGGTACCTAACAGGTTGTTCATCCGCGATCGCCCCCGGTCGCTGAGTGGCTGCTCCAACGTTTCCCTGGCGATCTCAACCGCACCGGCCAGGTCGCCGACCCGCCTGGCAATCTCGCCACGAGTGCGTTCGACCGCGACATCATCCCACTCAGGAGCACCATGCTCGCCCCGCATGCCTTCGGCGGAGTCGACCAGCCGCTGAGCCTCGTCAACATTTCCGGTCCTCAGATGGAGGCCGCCGAGGATGGTAAGCAGTGAGACTCGGGTCGCGGACGGCCTCTCCAAAGACGTCACCAAACGCGTGAGCTCCTTGATCCCCTCGTGAAACGACTGAGCCGCATCGTGATAACGGCCGATCGAGCATGCGATGTTCTGCGCTAGCTCCTGATCCTGATCGGGAATCAACGAGATAAGGGTGCGCAGATTGTCCAACTCGATGCGGACCTCGCCTACCCAACTCCGGTCCGGCGGCAACCATGGCCCGAGCCGCTCCAGGAACCACTCGGCAAGACGGATAGCCACCCTGTTGGTCTCACCCGCCTGGTCGAGGTGTCGCCGTCCGTAGCTACGCACAGTCTCGAGGAGCCGATATCGGGTTTCGTCCGTTTCGAAGTCGGTTTCGACCAGGGAACGATCGACCAGCGACCACACCAACTCGTCTACCTCGTCTATGTCGATCACGCCATCGGCAATCGAGGCGAGAGACGCCTCCCGGGAGAAATCCGAGGCGAACACCGAGAGACTCCGCAGTGCAGCCTGCTCCCGGGATTCCAGCAACCGATAGCTCCACGTCAGCAGGCCTTCGATCGTCCGGTGACGGTCCGAGAGTTGGGGATCACGGCTCCGCAAGAACCGGAAGCTGTCTTCCAAGCCGTCGAGGATCTCACGTGGTGACAGAGAGGAGAGGTGCGCCGCCGCCAGTTCGATCAGCAGCGGCAGACCGTCGAGGTGGCTGACTATCTCGGCGACCACAGCGGCGTTGCGCTCATCGACGTCGAACCCGGGTCGCACGGCCGCACCCCTCTCCCTGAAGAGCCGGCCAGCCGGTGAGTCGAGGACACCGGCCGCGGAAACGGGAGCGACCGGTACGGGCAGCGGCTCGACAGGCCAACGGATCTCCCCCGGCGCCCACAAAGGCTCCCTGCTCGTGGCGATGACTCCGACGTGTTCGCAGTTGGTCTGCATCCGAACAATCAGCTCCCTGCATGCCCCGGCCAGGTGCTCACAGTTGTCGAGAACCACTACAGCCCGGTGGGTCTCCAGATGCTCGAGCACGTCATCGGTCCGGGCTCCCCCCGGACGGGTCGGAGCCCCTACGGCCTCGGCCACCGCCCCGGCGACGAGATCGGGCTCGGCGACCCCGGCCAGTTCCACGAGCCACACTCCGTCTTCCCATGCGGGTGCGATGGCCAAGCCGAGATCGGTGGCTATGCGTGACTTGCCCACACCCCCAGGCCCGATGAGGGTGACGACCCGTCGGGCTGCGACCTGCTCGGCAATGGCGGCCACGGTTGCCTCCCGACCGATGGTGAGCGTGGGCTTCTCCAAAATGTTGTGCCTGTCGGCAGGAGTGGCCCGGATCGCGGGAAAGTGATCCTCCAATCCTTCCCCGACCACCTGATAGAGACGTACCGGCTGGGGGAAGTCGCGGAGGCGAAATCGCCCGAGAGGCCGGAGCGCTGTCTCCAGAGCGGGTGTGGCCAGGAACTCCGTGTCCTGAGTAACGACCACCTGGCCCCCGTGTCCCGTCCCGATCACCCGGGATGCCTGATGGACTGCCATAGACACATAGGAATTACCCCGAGGGGCCGCCAGCCCGCTGTGGATCCCCATGCGGACCTTGACGTTCACGTCTTCGGGCCACTCGACCGCAGCCAGTGCCCTTTGACCTGCTGCGGCAGCGGTGATGGCGTCGTCGGCGGTACCGAACGCCACCAGGAAAGAGTCGCCTTCGGTGGAGACCTCTGCGCCTCTGTGCGCCGACCAGACCGATCTCAGGACGCGGTTGTGGAGGTCGAGAACGTCGGTATACCGGGCCCCCAGATTGTGGAAGAGCCGGGTGGAACCTTCGATGTCGCTGAAGAGAAAGCTGACTATTCCGCTGGGGAACGTTACTTCAGCCATTGTCGATTGTTCCACAGCTCCATCCCGCCCGGATCTCTGTCACATTCACAACTAGAGGAGCCGTGGTTGTGGGCGCCGGCTCGCTTGCGTTCTGGTGGATTCCTGCGAGCCGAGCCTAATCGGGAGCGACGGTCGTCGGCGGGTGAAATAATTCCAGCCGTCGGGTGGGTATTTGCGGTGGAGCTGAGGGGATTTGAACCCCTGACCCCTTGACTGCCAGTCAAGATCAGGGGGTTTCGACCACCTGGGAGAACTTAGAAAATGGTGCTCTGAACAGGGGTTTCGTCTCTCGTTGGCTCTCGGCGTTTTCCAGCGTTTTTCATTCTCCCGCGGACTTTCCGCGGACTCTGCCCCGACCTGTCCCGAGAGCTTAGGGACCTTCACCTGCCATCTTCGTGGCCAACTTGTACGCCTTCCGTGCCGAGGCCCCCAGTGATTTCAGTTTCCCCTCATTCTTGAAGTCTTTCTTGAAGTCATCGGCCTCTCCGAGGTCGTCATGTCGCTCTGACATCGCCGCAGCTCCGATATACGCCCACCGTGACAGGACCTTGCCGAGATCAGGATCCGAGAGTGCTTTCGCCGGGTCGCCGAGGATTGCGGCGCCGTCCCCCGCCGCCTCGCGGGCGATCTGACCGACCAAATAGCACGCGATTAACTTGGTCAACAACCAACTGGACCTATAGATCGCCGGAAAATGGGCCTTCTGCTGTTGAACAGCGGCGCGAATCTCGTCAGCTAGCACAATGTGGTGCGCCGAGATGCGCTCGGAGAAGATGTGAGGGTGGTTCTCGGATTCGAAGAGCGATAGCTTCTTGACTGCTAGCCAGGGCCACTCATTGAAGATCGCACATAGGATCTGTGCAGCGTCGTCGTTTCTAATGACCCTGGCGGTGCTGGGAGCTACCGAATCTGGGCGCGTCTCATAGAAGATCCCGGGGAATTCTGCCTCGAACTCGCGGAGAAGGCGCAGTTGCGGACCGCTATTCGCCATCAGGTTCCGGGGGTTCACCGCAGTCTGCGTGTTGGAGCGCCGGCTGACTTCTTTTTCGAGCAGCGGCCTTCCGGCAACTTCAACGACTTTGACCGCGACTCGAAGGGCACTGGTGAGCTGGCCATCCACGAGGCCACGTTGGAATGCGAGTACCGACTGTGCCCCGTTCACTACCGATGGATTGTGCACGCTCAGAATGTCGCCCTTGACCTCGAAGCGATCACAAATCACGGTAAGCCCGTTGTGATAGGCAAGGAAGTCCAGATGTTCGGACTCGGTCGCGATCGCTCGATCGAGACCCTTGCTTACTTTGTTCGCCCGGAGTTGGTGACGCACATTGAGGGCGAACAGCCACCGATCGTGAATCCCCGGCCACGCGGCGATGGCCTCCGCCGTCACGGGGATGATTGCCACACGGTTGGGGGGATCACCCGAAATGAGCAGTTCAGTCTGATCCACAAAGATCTCGATCGTCCCCTGCAGACGCTCCGGCGACCGTACCGACTCCGCCAATGGGCCCAGCTCATTGATCGTCCACACATCGAGGTAGCCGGCACCGCTTGTATCGCGGACGCTCTCCACCTTGCTAGCGGCGTCAGTGGTAAGTCGACCGCTTGTGATCAGGACCAGCCGGACGCGAATGCTCTCTGGATCGCGCTGAAGCTTCGCCTCGAGACCGAGGTCTTCAACCAATTTGCGAAGCGACGGTTCCAGCTTTGCCGCTAGCAGCCTACGCAGCGTGATAGCGTCGGTAAAGTGAGCGGCCGCACCAGCAAGACGGTCCACATCTGTATCGCCAACCCACCCGTCGGGTCCCTCGGTGTATTTCGACTGGTAGATCACAAGCGTCTCTGGTTCGTCATCGCCGGACGAAGGCTCGACAAATAGCCCGTCGATGCCTTTGTCATCATCACCATCACACACGTAGTCGTAGGCGTCGATATCGCCTATGCCTACAACGTTCCGGAGAAACCAGAGCAGAAGTACGGACCTTGGCTTGGCCAAGCCTCCCGACTCGTCAGTAGTGGCCTGGGCGCCCAGAGTCTTGTAATAGGCCTTCTGCTTGGCGCTCGACACTTGCATACCTTACATTGACTTCTCAGATCGGGTTCTAAGACCATCGTATTCGGCGCAGACGGCGGGCGGACTTGTCGGATGCCAATTCCGTTCTGGCAACGGAGATGGATGATCTCAGGAGTCCCGCTATGGCAGGGAATTCCGGTCAGGGAGACCCTGCTGAGATCGAATAGGGTGATCACTTCCATTTTTGACGTACGAAGAAGCGGACGTGCTGACACAATCCCATCTCAGATTACGCACGAGGGTCCTCCTGATTAGCAAGGCTTCGCAGTTCCAGGCAGGCCTTGTACAAGACGCGCTCGAGTTCGAGCTCGGTGGGAATGCCGTCTCGCCGTCGGTATGCAGTCGTGGTGCCAGCGATCGGCTCGTAACAGTAAAGGCCGACCGCGTCGACGATCTGCTGGGCCGTATGCGCCCAGCGCACGGTCGCGGCGAAATCTGAGTCGCTCAGGACCCGGACGGCCAAGAACACATAGATCGTCGGAGGGTTTGCCCGCAACCATGTCGTCAGGTCGGACCCACCAGCGCCTCCACCGGCTGGCAGGTTTCCCTCAATCGTCTGTCGCCGGCTGTACTCGCCCTTAAGATCGATCGACTTGAATGCCAGTTCCTTGACTCGCTTCCCCACGTCCGCCGATCCACGTCGCCCTACTGGCTTCTGTTTTGGACTCAGCGCATGGCGGGGTGTGCCCATCATCTTCGCTTCAAGCAAGAAGCGGATCGGGCCCTCGGCCGGGTAGACACCATCCAGGTTGTGCTCAGGCACGATCAGCCCGGGAACCTTGTTGCGTGTGTACAACCTGCCGATCTCGGAGCAATTCTCCAACAGTAAGGCAAGCAAGTCGTTGAAGAAATCCCCCTTGCCGTTCTGGATATCAGCGGAGAGCGCGGTCCGTTCGGAGTCCGTCAGAGAGGTGTCGGCTGTGGCCGCAAGATCTGTATCGAAGGCTGACATCGCGGCTAGGAAGCCCGACTCCACTTGGTTCCAGCTAGCTGCGTTCGATGCGGCAGCAGCCGAGTAAAGCTCCCGCTGCGGCAGACAGCGCGGACTCGTGGCCACGACGTCGCTGATCTTTCGGGGCTGGCTTATCGGTTGCGCCACACTCATCCTTCGTTCGGCTCGGCACAGCCTAAGTCTCTAGCGACAACGCCACCAGCGACGGATCGAGGTCGAAGACAGATGAGGCTAGGTCAGTGGCAGCCTTCCGGTCACGGGTTCTAAATGCTTCGATCAACCCATGACGAGTTGGACCATTGATATCCGTGGGATCTGGAACTCTCATCCTTCGGATGTATTGCGCCTGGAAACGATAGGTTCCACCCCGCATCTTGACGCAATAGGCGCCTATCAAGGCATTCGCCACATCCGAGAGCAGGAGGCCACCGAGAACCTCGAGATCCCATTCTTCCGACACGATGAAGTACAGGTTGTGATGCGGGTAGCGATCACCTTTGTCGAGCACAGGATTGGAGCGAGCTTTGATGTCTGGCAGCACCAGCTTCTCACGCATCTGCAAGGTCGGATCGACCTTATCGATCGTGCGGTACCAAGAGTGTGGTCGTCGCCTCGCCACGTGGCGGCCCCGAAGTCTCTCCTCGTTGGCTTCGAAGTAGGCCCTCAGCCGTGGATAGTCCGCAAGGTCAACCAGGTCGTCATCCTTCCACGGGTTCACCAGGAAGTGTCCGGCCCAGTCTGCCCTTCCTCCGGCCGTGTCACGTGCAAGCAAGAGTGGTAGCAATCGATCTTCCTCGACAAGAGAGGTGTCCGAAGTGATGTACACCTCGTCGCAGCCAGTTGCCACACCAATTCCCACTCGGGTTGCCGTATTTCTGCTCTCGAGCAGTGGAAATCGACTTTCGAGTTCGGCGACCAGCGCCTGCCGTGCCGGGTTACCCGATGGCCACGATGCTTTGCCGGAGAACCACCTCTTGAGTCGAACACCATCGGCGGCACTGCGACTTATGGCTGGTGACTCTTCCTCGATCCAAGTACTCACGGCCTTAGCATCCACGGGACCGAATCCCGCGCGGGCGTCCACGACATTTACGCCTTCCTGGCTTCCTTGGCGGAGTACCACGATCGCCGGGTAGGCGGACACCTCGTCCTCAAAGGCATCGACATCGTGCATGCTCACGACAGAGTCGATGGCGTAGCGTGAAGCAATAAGTTCCCGCAGCGCACCGCCGTACTGGTTATGCATCCACCGGTCGGCACAGATGAAGCCCAGTCTCCCACCGTCACCCAGCATCCGGAGGCCGACCTCGATGAACCCCACGTAGATGTCGCTGCGGCCCCGCATCGTCGGACAAGCGCGCCGGTATTCATCGGTAAGCGGGCGAGGCACATCCTCAAGTCGGATGTACGGCGGATTGCCCACGACGAAGTCGGCACAAGCAATTGGATGAGGGTGGAGGAGAAAGTCGGCTGTCGTCACCCACCTCGAGGCGAGATTCTCCGAGAGGTCAATCGAGTAGCCCAGATCAGTAAGCTGCTGTATCACAGCCTTTCGAGCGAGCTCGACATTGGACTCCAGTAGGTCGAAGGCTCGAATGGCGCCACCAGTGGTCGCAAGATCCCTGTTGTTTCGATCACAGGCTTCAACGAGACGACTGACCATCGGATTGAGGAAGGCTCCGGTTCCGCAGGCGGGCTCGACGATGATCCGCCCACCGAGGTCCTCGTCAGGTCGATACCCGACAAGGTCCAAGATGAACTCGACCACCCAATGGCGGGTGAACACTTCACCGTAGTTGGACTGACCCAGCTCGTCGGCCGGGAGGACTACCGTCGGCAGGAGACTGAGCTGTGATGTGGCTTTCATTGATCTGTTCCAAGTTACACGAGTGTGATCTTGGAGACGACCCTATCGCGGCACACCGACACATTCCCCGCGTAGGCGTTCGCGTTGGGCGGGATCGCAGCAATTGGGCTGAATCGGTCACAGTCGCCTGGGACAATCCCGGGCATGGAACCGACTCGTTTCGCAATTGTTGGAGACATCCATGGCGAATTCCGAGCATTAGTCGAAGGTCTGGACGGCGCGCGGGAACTGTTCGGCCCCCTGGATTTCGTCCTGTCGGTGGGCGACGTGGAGGCAAACCGCACTCCCGAAGATGCCCAAGGCGTGGTCAGTCCAGAGAGGTACCGCAAGGTCGGAGACTTTCCCGAGGTGGTTTCGGGAAACCTCATACTCGGGTCGCCCTTCTACTTCATCGCCGGCAACCACAATCCGTACCCAGCCCTAGATGAACACGGACCTGGCCACTGGGTCGCAGACTGTCATTGGCTCGGCCGGTGGGGAGTAACGACCATCCACGGGATCCGGATCTCGTTCCTCTCAGGTATTCGGTCTCCGAAATACTCCGATACCTCCAAGCCCATCCGGACCGGTCCGAAGGTCAGGACCTACTGGCATCGATCTGAACTGGACGCCCTCATCAGGAAGTCATCGGAGGCTGGACCTATCGACGTGCTGCTGACTCACGAATGGCCCGAAGGAATCGGAACGACTCGGCGTGGGCAGGAGGCCGGTCAGTCCGAAATCCGGCGGCTCGTCGAGACTGTGCGTCCGAAGGTCCATGCCTGTGGACATATCCATCATCCGCTGCAGGCCACTATCGGGGGAACAACCGTCGTCTGCCTCGCCAAGGTGTCAAACCGCATCGGCGGCATCGCCGTGTTCGAGACGTGGAATGACGGGCTTCGGCGCCTCGACGACGCCCCTTGAAGGAATGCTTCCAGCGGAATAGTCTCAGAATGTCAAGGAGTTAGCCCACCGCTCCGTGGCAGCGCTTGTACTTCGAGCCCGATCCACACGGGCACGGATCGTTCCGGCCGACCTTGACAACCGCAGATGCCGGCCGTGGCATGACTGGGGTGGGCTGCGTCTGAGTCACCACCCTCAGCCGTTGCTCCATGATCTCGATGTTGCGCTCCCTGGCATCGAGCATCCGTTGTCGCTTGGCGAACTCGACCTCAAGCTCGGCTAGGAACACCGGGCCATCGCCGAGGTCATCTACGACCGAGCGGAGCTCGTGCTGGATCAGGGCGGCGATCCCTCGACCCATTGAGACGCCGAGGGAGTCGCAATAGCTCTTCCACGCCGCCCACGTCGCTTCGGCTGCGGGAACTCGCACCATTTGCCAGATCTCGTCGTGGCCAAGACCGGAAAAGATCCTGCGATCGATCTTGGCGAGCGTACCGCGGTCAAAGTCCATCAGCCTCTCCCCTGTCTACATGTAGACATGCCGCAACTTGTTGCATGTGCGTGTGTCTTTTGAGGGGGTCGGTACGCGAGGCGCGTGAGCCTCGCGACAGACCGGTTCCGGATCGGTTCGGCGAGAACAATCAAATCTCGATTCGATGTTTGGATGGTTCGTTCCACATCCGCTCGCTGGTAGGTTCTCGTAAGCTGAGACGCCTCCATGTCTCCCCAAGGCGAATCGGACTTCTGCTTGCTGCGAAACCCCGCCCAGGAACGACCGTCCGAGCCAGCCACCACACCTTCTGGCCGGTCTCATCGAACGCCCGGCCCGATCACAGCCTGCATTCCGGGCATGTGAGCCCAGCCGCAGAGGCTGATTCGGTAGTTGGAGATCCTGAGACACCGGTCATCAACCATTCCGATAGTCGGTCACCCTCCCAAACCACTCCCAGAACCGCTCCCAAACGACTCCCAACCTGGCAGGGGGCCCGATCGAAGACTCATGGGAGCGAGGATGACGAAGAACCTCTGCCAGCGTGCGCAGACCCTTGTGGGAACCCCTTTCAGATCTCCCTGAGCGGGCCGGAAAGTCAAGGGTGATCGACGACATAGGGTGCGATCGACACGTGAGTTTCGACGCCGTACGTTCCGGCCGATGTTCGGAGATTCGGGTCGATAAGTCACCGGATCAAGAAGACCAGATCAACCTGTCAACCGAGTGTCAGAAACTCTCCCATGCTTCTCTGACCAGGCCCGATAAGGCATTCTCCAAGTCGACGGCATCAGACGCGATCACGTCGACCAGCCTGTTGTCTTTCCACAGCCGATCACCTACTGGGAGGGTGAATGAGAGTGAGTTGAGAGGGTGCCGACCCATCATCACGGGCATGGAACACGACAATCGGCTCCTCACCGTCGAGGAACTCGCCGAGTACCTCGGTGTGCCGGTGACCACGCTCTACCAATGGCGGTATCGAAGAGAGGGACCTCCAGGCTTCCGGGTCGGACGGCATCTCCGTTACCGGTGGAGCGACGTGCAGCGCTGGATCGAGAGTCGTCTTGAGGTTGGTCGCTCGGGTCGAGTGTCGTAGGCGTGATGTAGGGTGGCTTCCGAGAGCCACAACCCGCATCGTGGTGGAGGTCTATTGATGCCAGGTCGAATATCTAGCTCCCTGCTTGAACAGCTCGTTGGTGTGAACTGTCCCGCTTGCCAATTCGGGTTCGAAGTCGAGGTGGCCGATGCAGCTTGTCAGGTCTGGCGGTGGTGCCCATGTTGCAGGTCACGGATTCGTCTTATGGAGCCCGGTGGTGAGGTACATGGAGCCATGGAAGAGGTCGAATCGGCGATGAGGGAGTTCCAGAAGAACCTCGGGAGGATGTTCAGATGAGGTTCAGGGAGGCCCTCCAGGTTCAATTACAGGAGAGATACCGGCGCCTCTACAAAAGTGAGTGGACCACATTCGAAGTCAACGTCAGATTCTTCCTGCAGTGGATTGACCGGGTCGCAGCGCTTCGATCAATCGTTGACTCACTTCGAAAGAGCCATCCCGATCTCGACCCCACGGAGTGGTGGGGTGAGGTACAAAAGCGCAGGGCCTACGAAACACCTGAGACAGAGGAAGCAAGGGCCAAGCTCGTTCTGCATGCGCTCCATGACATCGCATTCACCGAGGGAGTCGATTTCACCAAACTGGTCTGGCCTCTAACCAGAGAGAGCAATTACAACGACTCCATTCGACAATTCTGTTCGCAGTGGGTCGAACCAGTTGTCGAATATCTACAAGAGCGGCTCGGTGCCGAGAGTGACATGCTCTACCTGCTCGAGAGGTATCGGCGCCGCCTTGCGTGGTTCGAACGGGATCGGCTCTATGAGTTGTACCAGGCGGACACCTCGAAGGGCGAGGCCGTGTACGACCGAGATCTACGCATGTTCCTCTTCGAACAAGGCGTTGACTACCCATTCTCCCAACCCGAAGGACCGTCGGGGAAGGCTGACGTTATTGCCTTGGTCGATTCGGACGACCCGCTCACCTGCGAAGTGAAGCTGTTTGACGGAGATCGATACGGAGTCTCGTACCTGGCAAAAGGGGTCGGTCAGGCCGTCCGCTACGCGGAAGACTATGGCAAAACCGCGGCTCACCTCGTCATGTTCAACCTGACCGGGCATGCTCTGCAGCTCCCGTCTGACGATCTAGACGCTGGTTGGCCCCCTCGCATTGACATTGCTGGCGTGACCGTCTTCCTCGTCGTGGTCCAGGCTGCTCCGCGGCCCTCCGCGAGCAAATCTGGCAAGGCAAAGGCGGTCGAAGTCATCCGGTCAGATCTCGTGGCCGACATCCCATGAAGACCTAGCTGGCGAAAGGAGTCGACGATGGCGCATATGAGAAGGAAGGGTTCGGGTCAGTGGCAGGTTCGGTACCGGGACCCATCCGGCATTGAGCGAGCCCGAAACTTCCACCGGAAAGCGGATGCCGAGAAGTTCCTGGTGACCGTCGAGGCGGACAAAGTACGAGGGATGTGGGCGGATCCTCGCCTGGCAAAGATCACCGTTGCCGAGTGGTTGCCTACGTGGCAGGAGAGCAGGGTCCACCTTCGACCTTCGACGCGTGCGATGTCGGAGTCACTTCTGCGGAATCACGTGATCCCCTACTTCGGTGACCGGCGTCTCGGCTCGGTGACTCCAACGGTCGTCCAGGGGTTTGTTGCTCACCTCGAGGAGAAGGGTCTGGCGCCGTCGACGATCCGCCAGTCCTACCTGCTGGTCGGGGGCCTATTCTCCTCGGCGCTCGAATCCGACCTCATCGTCCGCTCTCCCTGCCGTGGGATCAAGCTGCCGAAGAGCTCTCAGACCGAGGTGCGTTTTCTCACCACTGAAGAGGTGACCGATCTCGCAGAGGTGATCGATGACCGCTATCGAGCCCTTGTGCTGACAGCCGCGTACGCCGGCTGTCGGTTCGGAGAGCTTGCCGGTCTAAAGACACACCGTCTGGATCTGCTCAGGCGAAGTCTCACAGTCGCCGAAGCGCTCTCCGAGGTGCGTGGACAAGTTCGGCTCGCTCCTCCTAAGACCGCGGCAGCTCGGCGCCAGCTAGCGTTGCCCAAGTTCCTAACTGAAGAACTGAATCACCACTTGGCTACATGGCCACCCAGTGCGGAGGGGTTCGTGTTTACAGCACCTCAAAGTGGCCCACTTCTTCGCCGCAACTTCCGGAGGCGCACGTGGCTACCTGCAGTGAGAGCCTCGGTTCGCGAGCCTTTGCGATTCCACGACCTGCGGCACACTCATGCAGCGATGCTGATCGCCCAAGGCGAGCACCCGAAGGTCATCCAGAATCGACTCGGACACTCTTCGATCAAGGTAACGCTGGACACCTATGGCCACCTCTTTGAGGGGCTCGATGAGGCCGCAGCCGAGCGTCTCGATGCGACATTCCTTCGGACGCCTGCGGAAGTTGCGTTGACTGCAAACCGAGGGGAAGTTCGACAGGTTCGTCAGTAAGAGCCTGCAGCCCTCCACATCGATTGGATCTTCGTGTTCGTGGCGACCTCGACGGCTACGACGGAAAGATCTTGGCTCGCTGGATACCGAACAGGATGCCGGGACCGCCCACGTGGATGACCGTGGCCTCGCCTTGTCCCTCGATTGATATGGGCCGAAGGGCCTGGGGGTTAGTCATGAATATCAGTGCTCGATCGGTAATCACGACAGAACCTCCCCAGCCTGACCAGATGCCGGCGACACGAACAACACCGGTCCGAACGACCGCTATGTCAAAGACGGGAAGACCATCAGCCACGGCCCGAGGAGAGTGCCTCAGCAGCTGGTTGTATGCCCACAAAGGGAGGAGACGCTGCCAACCTGAAAGGTTGACACGTAGGCGGCCGGGTCGTTGCTCATGTTCGACCTCGCCAGCGATGTAGGTCGTCGTATTGTGACGGATCTCCAGCAGCTTGTGGCCCCGCAGATCGTGGATGTCAGCGTTGACCATCAACAATCGACCGCTCTCGTCGAGGTTAAAAGACAAGCTCTGGAGCGAATCGAAGTCGAATATCGCGAACGGCGCCTCACTGGTAGTTGAAATCGAACCGACGAGAAGCTTATTGAGTGAGGACGGGGGGACCTGGACACCGCCCCACTGCTGCGGTTCCGCAGTCTTCCACTCATACAGCGCGGTGTCGGTCAGTCTCAATTGACCACGGGTCACGGCGTCATGGCACGCCGGGCACAGAGCGATCATGTGTGCCTGGTCATGAGTCTGATAGATCGCCCATTCCCTGATGTGGTGCAGCTCGATGAGCGTATTAGGGCATGCGGGGTTCGAGCATTGGCCCGCGGCCTCATCAAGTAGCGCTGACTTAACCGAAGTCGGTACTGCTGGGCGATGCTGAGCCATACGAAGGATTCTGCTCCCACCCGAGATTCATCCAGAATCCACCCGGCCTCCGCTGTCACGGACCTTGGGCTCCTACGGCACTTCCTGGAGGGTGGCGACGGGCCCTCCGAGGAGCACTTCGACACCGGCTCTCCGCGGACTCCCGCGGATTTTCCTCGAACTCTGGTCCGAACCATAGGCTCGAAGTCCAAAAGCGAGACGGCGACACCCCAGGTAGGTGGGGGTTTTATGGGGATGGAGCTGAGGGGATTCGAACACCTAACCCCTAGACTGCAAGTCATTGGAGCGGTTTCGCTGCATGTTCCCGACAGCCCTGCAGTACCTGTGCTCGCCGAGTACTCTGCGGTTATAACTGTTCAGATAGACGTTGAGCTCCAGCGGGACGCCGCTCTGCGCGGAGTTGTCGGTTCTGTGGGCAAGCAAACTGGCGGCCATATCGCTGTCGCGATCCTCGACTCCGACTGGGCAACGAGCGGCCGCGGTGAATATGTGGACCCATCAGATCCGGTCGTTCGCATGGCAGCTCACCTGGCCATCAACGAGCATGACGGCGAGTATCCGTGGCCACTAGTCCAGGCAAAGGGACTACAGCACTATCGGATCGATTCATCCTTTTTCGAGATGGCAGAACGGCGGCTTGGCAGGAAGTGACTGAGTTGCACTAACCGGGGAAGTCGTCAGCAAGATGGTGCCACTTCTCGCCTCGTTTGGGCGTGGTAGCGCTGTAGTAGCTCAGCGTGCTTCGGCGAGATCAAAGCGGTCGACCGCATGTTTTGGAACAACTCGTATCGTTCAGCCAACGGCAAGAACTTCTCGTATTCCGCGGCGAACTTGTTGTGCCTGAGCACGGCGAGTTCTTCGGACGAGAGCTGCGCCCTAACGAGCCCGGTGTAGGTGTCCGGATGGGGAATCGTCGCTTCGTCCACCTACTTGACGATTCAGTAGGGGTTGCGGAAGTAGTGCCTCAGAAGAGGCTCCCATTTCGGGTACTGAAGCTAGTAGATGTATGCAATCTCTCTGACCTGCTTGTGGAGCTTCTCGAGTCATCGGCAGCTAACGGGTCTTCGTTGATCGGGAGGCGCTTACCGACCCGTCCTGCCGACAATTCATTCGAGGATGCGACGATGGTCGAGCTGACCGACTCGCTCTCCTTGTCGAGCCAAGTAGCGGCGTTGAGTCACGCCCCACGCGTCTTCAATGAGGTTGCCTATCGCGAACGCCATATCTTGTTGGAATCCATCGTCTGGTACCTGGTCGAGTTCGAAGTGCCAGAGCAGATTGTCGTCAGCGCAGCCTCCTACGGAGTTGTCCCACGAACCCGGCTCAGCCCAGCCTTCAGCAACGTTGCCAAGAAATGCGCCCTTGGTTGAGACGAGACCGATAGTCAACTGCCAAGGAGTCGGAAGGCCAACGCGGCGGTGAAGCTGGACTGTGAACTTCAGCATCGCCCAGGTGTAGGTAACGATGGAGGCAAGGGCGAAGGTCCGGACGGTTTCGCCCCGATCATCCTGGTACTCACGCGCGCCGCTACTTCCAAGACCGAGCTCGATGGCGCCAGAGCGGTGAACACCAAGGAATCTCCTCCATGCCCCATCCCTGCCGTGATCATTAACCACGACCGCGGCATGAGCTGTGGGGAATGTCTGGTAGCCAAACCTCACACCTCGACCTTCCACTTTCATTTCCTGTTCCGCTTTGAACCAGTCCCAAAAGTCTCCATCGAACCACAAAGCATCTCGTTCTGGGTCAGCGGGGAGCAATACGGCTTGCACGGTGAGTGATTCGAGCCGTGTTGCCAATCCAACGCCGCCGAAGTCCGATCGTCGAACGTTATCGAGACCGTGGCGGTCGAGAGTCCTACGCCAACGGGCTCGGATTAGCTCGGTGTCGGCGAGAGACGTCATTGCGTCATCTGGCGGCGAAGCCGTACTGTGAAGTCTTCCGCCAGTTCGTTGGTCTGTTGGAGAAGAGCGGCTCGTCTGCGGACCGGCGGGGACAGCACGACCACGGCCTGGTCGTTATTCCTAAAGCCCATCGTTGCCATGTTTGGGTTGCGCTCTTGTTCGATGCGCGTCCGCCAAGGCATGTACCCCGCGCCCCGGAGGGCGATTACAGGAGCAGCGTGGCTCAACCGCTCAGCTGAGTCGACATGGTTGAGGAGTCGAGCACAGAAGCGAAGACCACTGGCGATTCGGTTCGAGACGTCCTCCTCGATCACAGATCTGATGCCCGACGCCCAGGTGCTCTGATCCACGGCAGGCTGAACGATCAGGAGGTTGGCAGTCTCGTCGATCGACACCAGACCCGAGCCTCGCTCCTGAGTCAATTGAATCGCGTCCCCCTTGACCGAAACCTCAGTGCCGACCGCCGACGAAAGCACCGAATCACTGCCGGTGAGGGCCTCGGACAGAAGAAACCTTCCCAACACATCCTCATCGAGTTCGGCCGGCCGTAGTACCGAGCGCAGCGGTCCGCTTGCGACCGCCAGTATGAGGTCAGGGCCACCAGAATGGAGCTCCGTTGGTAGCAGGCCTCGAGCCCGATCAACAAGCTCGGCATGGTCTAGGGGAGCCGCCTCGTTTGCGAGCGCAAATTCGTAGATGGCACGCATGACTTTGTCGCGTAGCTCAGATGCGTCACTGAATCCGGCAGTGAAGTGCCCACGTTCCCATCCCCTCACTTCGCGTATGAACTCTGCCTGCTGCTCCTCGGGGTCAATGCCATCCTGTATGAACACAAGGACCGGTGTCGCATCACGAGCCTCGCGATACTCCTCGTGAGTTGCCGAGAGTCCAGATGCTTGAACTGCGCCGTACTCAGCACCAAGAATCAGCAGAAGGACGTCCGCATCGCGAACTTCAGCCAGACAGGCTTGCTGTGGGGTATTTGAAGTCGCGCTGAAGTCTTCGGCCCGAACTGGCGTGTGGCGAAGGTTGGCAACCGCAGACGCGGCGGCGTCTCGAAGGGCTTCCTGGCCACGGATGAGAGAACTTATGAACACCTGCATCGGACCCATTATCTCTCGCACCTATGACAGAACCGCGGTCAATTGGGGCCGTTCCTCGGACTCCTGCGGACTCTTCGCGGACTCCTGGCCAAGACAGCGTCCGCGAGATCATCCGTCGGGACAGCAAACCCCCAGGTAGAAGAGGGTTTTTAGGAGTGGAGCTGAGGGGATTTGAACCCCTGACCCCTTGACTGCCAGTCAAGTGCTCTGCCAGGCTGAGCTACAGCCCCTTTCGGGATTCGGCATTTTAGCTGGAACCACGGTCTCGGAGAATCTGGGCACTATTCGGACTCTGCCGATTTCCCATACCCGGTCACCAGCGCACGCCCGAGATCGGCGAGGACTCCACGCAGGTCACTCGGATCCTCGACTTCGAACGAGAAAGGCAGGCTAACCAGGTAGCGGGCAAGCCAACCCAGGTCGTCGGCCCCGATCAAGAGCCGAGTGCGCACGGGCCCGGCACCTTCCAACGACCCTACCGACGGTGGTATCGATCGACGGACGATCTCGATAGGGGCGTCGAGCATGATCACCGCCCGAATGCTGTATGCGTTCACGGCAACACCCGTGGTCACCATTTCGACGGGGTCGGGGGCGGGACGCCTGGTAGAACGAATGCCGGTCGCTCGGGCTCCTGACAGCCGGTCCATCCGAAAGCTTCGCCAGTCGTCCCGGTCGAGGTCGTAGCCGGCGAGGTACCAACGTCGTCCCAGATGAACCACCTGGAGCGGTTCCACGTGCCGTTCGGTCTGTCGGCCAGCGGAGTCCACGTACCCGAACCGCAACCTGATCCGACTCCTGGCGGCACCAGAAACGACGGCCAGTTCGGCCGGGTCGATCATGACATTGCCGAAGGGCACCGTCACCGTCGATTCGGCGATGTCGTTGAGACGGTCACGCAACTTCGGTGGCAGCACTTGTTCAAGTTTGGCCATAGCCGAGAGCGAGGAGTCCTCGATGCCAGCCACCGCCGAGGTAGCCGCAATCCTGAGCCCGACCGCGACAGCGAGCGCCTCATCGTCGTCGAGAAGAAGGGGAGGGAGCTTGCCACCCGCCCCTAACCGGTACCCGCCCCCTGGACCGGCCAGCGCCTCCACCGGGTATCCCAACGAACGCAACCGGGCGATGTCTCTCCGGATCGTCCTGGGAGTGACTCTGAGCCGATCCGACAACTGGTCCGATGTCCAGTCGACCCTGCCCTGCAACAGGGCGAGAAGCTTGAGTAATCGTTCTGCGGTGTCCACGGGGACATCATCCTAAATATTCAGGACAGACGCTGTCCGCTATGCCCCATATATTCGAGGATGTGAACTGCAAAGACGGCAGATAAAGAAGGGACCGAAGTGATCATGTTCATCGGATACGAGGAAGCGAAGAACCTGCAAAGGGAGCGCGTCGAACGATCCCTCCACCGCTACCAGTTGATCACTGCACTCTCCGTCGGCCACCCGGCCGTACCATCGGCCGAAGCCGAGGTCGTGGAGCTGCCACATGCCGAAGCGTGTGAGTGCGCCGAGCAGATAGGTGCCTGATGAACGAATGGTCGACAACGGTGCGAATTGAAGGGGGGGTCCTTGCCTGTCACCCGGCAACACCCAACCGGTTCGCCGACCTAGAGGGGTGCTCGGATCCTCCGCCGTCTCCAAGAAGTGCTTCTGCATGTGGTGGCGCCGAGAACCAGGGAGCGGATACGGTGAGACCGGGAACAGAGACCGGTTCTCCCGGGTCGTCGAAGCCGGGCCTCCGCCCGGGCTCATCGGTTATCTCGAAGGTGAGCCCGTCGGATGGGTCCAGGTAGGCCCGAGAGACGACTTTCCCGGACTTGATCGCTCCCGGCTCCTTGCCAGAGTTGACGACAAGCCAGTGTGGACGATCAACTGCTTCGTGGTCCGATCAGGTCAGACGCCGAGGCGTCGGCTCGGCGATGGCCCTGGCTGCTGTCGAGTTCGCGGCCCATCAAGGAGCGGAAACCGTCGAGGCCTACCCATACGAGGACACCAAGTGGGCGGCGGTCAACTTCTACACGGGAACCGTCGGGATGTTCGAAGAGCTGGGTTTCGAAGAAGTCGCCAGACGTAAACCGACACGGCCGATAGTCCGCCTCGAGGTAGAAACCGGCTAGCTCTCGGTAACCAACGGCTCGGCCCAATCGACACGTTTGGAATCGCCCCACAGCCGTTCCAGCGAATAGAAATCACGGGGTTCGGCCTGGAACAGGTGAACGATGATGTCGCCGTAGTCCATGAGCAGCCACTCCCCCTCGGTCTTGCCCTCCAGCCTGAGGGGCTTGAGTTGGAAGGCTTCTCCGAGCTTCTCCTCGACATGTTCGGCGAGGGCCTGGACATGGGGTCGGGAGGTTCCAGTTGCTAGGACGAAAACGTCAGACAGGAAGAACACCTTCTCCACATCGAGCAGGACAATGTCGAGCCCTTTCTTGCTGAAGATGGCATCCGCTGCCACCCGGGCCACTTCGACACTGTGCTCTACGACGATTCCTCCATCTCAGGTTGGCTCTGAAGAGTATCGCCTTTTAGCCCCTTCGTGTAGAGACCATGATCCACGATGTATCTGTGGACCTCGTCGGTGACCAGATACCGGAAAGGTCCACCGGCTGCGACAAGTCGGCGGATGCCGGTCGCACTCATATCCAGAAGTCCCATGTCAAGAAAGCGCGCCTGAGGTACGACGGCTTCAACTGATGAGACGTTGGTCCCCGGTCGGGGTATCACCAGGACGGTCACCCGATCTAGGACATCCTCCACCCGGTGCCAGGTGGGAAGTGACAATGCGGCATCGGCACCGAGGATAAGGAACAGGTCCTCGTCGTCTGGAAACGTGGCCAGGGTGTCGACGGTGTAGGTGGGACCGTCGCGGTCGACTTCTCTCGAATCGGCTTCCAGACCAGGAACACCTTGAATCGCGACCCTGACCATCTGGAGCCGGTGGCGACCGGGCGAGATGTTCACCCCCTCCTTCTGCCAAGGGTCACCCGCCGGAATGAAGAGAACCCTGTCCAACTCTGCCTGAGCGAGGGCGACCTCTCCAGCATGGAGATGGGCAATATGGATCGGGTCGAAGGTTCCGCCGAGTATCCCGGTGCGCACGGGACCGAGGATAGGGCTCCCGAGGTGGGGGCAGAAGGCGGAGACCACGGCTGATGTCCGTTTCCCTGCACCCGATCTGAGGTAGCGGGTCGACATATACCCCGCCGATCCGAAGTGACATGTGCACCCCTGGCTCGCCATGCGGCGCACCCGCGGTGGCTATCCGGTCTCCACGGGTGACCTGATCGCCAACGAACACCTCGATGTACTCGAGATAGGAGACCGATACCTTGAACCCGGCCACAGGCTCGATGGTGATACTCCTCATCCCGGCGACGCTGCCGGCGAAGGTGACACGGCCGGTTACCGGAGCCCGCACCGTGTCGCCGACATCGGCTGCGAAGTCCACGCCCCAATGACCGGCGTACTGGCCGATGGGGAAGAACGGGGCGATCACCGGGCCGGAGACCGGAGGACTCAGGCACACCGCGGCGATGGCAAAGACAGCGAACATCTCAACCTCCCATTGCGAACGTAATGACCGCCGATGACAAGTTCCAGGGGGTCGCGACTAAGTTCTCTATGGATGACTACACGAGTCGGACTAATGGGTTTCGGTCGGATCGGGCGCAATGTGATGCGTCTGCTCCAAGATCGGAACGACCTCCAGGTGGTGGCCATCCAGGACACGGCGCGTCACGAGGGGCTCACCTACCTCCTCAAGTACGACTCGATCTATGGGCGCTTTCACGGGGAAGTCAGCGCCGATGACGAGGCACTGATAGTGGACGGTCGCCGGATCACCTTCGGTTCGGCGACGACGCCGGCCGACACGTCTTGGTCGGACGACGAAGTCGAAATCGTCATCGACACCACCAGTCGCTATCGGGACCTTGCCAGTCTCAACGCACATCTCGAGACCGGAGCGAGCAAGGTGGTCCTCACATCGAGTCCGGAGACCCCCGGTGAGATCCCCCTCCTGATCATGGGGATCAACGACAGCCTTCTCGACGCCGGACCGAAGGTGATGGCACTCGGTTCGAATACCGCCATAGCGGCGGCGCCGATCCTGGAGACCCTCCATAGGGACTTCGGTGTGTCGAGGGCCTTCATCACAACGGTGAAGGCGATGTCTAAGTCGGGTCGTCTCGCCGACGTCCCCACCGACGGGTTCCGAACCAGTCGTGCAGCCGGTGAGAACATCATCCCGTCGGAGACCAACTCTGCCGAAGTGATCGCACAAGCGCTCCCCGACCTGGAGGGTGTGATGCTCGCAACCTCGGTGAACGTTCCCGTTCCCGACGGTTCGGTTGTCGACATGGTCACCGAGGTCCCCGCGGGGGTCACCGTGGAACAGGTGAACCGGGCGGTCGCAGACGCCGTTGGCAGTCGCTATCGGGGGATCATCGAGTACACCACCGATCCGATCGTCTCCTCCGACGTCCGCAACAACCCGCATTCCGGGGTCTTCGACAGCCTTGCGACCATGGTCACCGGAGACACGCTGGTGAAGACCGTGACCTGGTTCAACAACGGCTGGGGGTACTCACATCGAGTGGTCGAAGTTGCCTCCAAGATGACAGGGGACACCCGATGACCCGGGTGGGGATCAACGGATTCGGCCGGATCGGGAGGACAGTATTCCGCATTATCGCCTCACGCCCCGACCGTGACATCGAGGTGATTGCGATCAACGACCTTTCCGACGACGAGATTCTCGCCTACCTCCTCCAATACGACTCCGTGATGGGGAGGTTCGATCAGCCGGTGTCTGTCAGCGACGGAGTGATGACCGTAGATGGACATGACATCGCCATGTTGATGGAGCGGGACCCGGCGGCACTCCCATGGGCAAAATTCGGTGTGGATGTGGTCATCGAGGCAACCGGAGTGTTCAGGGACCGCGAGTCGCTTCAGAAGCATGTCGATGCCGGGGCCAAGCGGGTGATCCTCACCGTTCCGCCCAAAGGCGAGGTAGACCAAATTGTGGTGCTCGGAGTCAACGATGACCAGATCGGGCCAGACGACGTGATCATCTCCAATGCCTCATGCACCACGAACTGTCTGGCCCCGCTGGCCAAAGTCATCGACGACGCGTTCGGGATCAGGAAAGGGGTCATGAACACGGTTCATGCCTACACCAACGACCAGCGTCTTGCCGATGTGCCCCACAGCGACCTGCGTCGGAGCCGGGCTGCAACCGAGAACATCATCCTCACGACTACAGGAGCGGCTAGCGCGGTCGGTCTGGTTCTCCCCTCGCTGAAGGGCAAGCTGGACGGAACCGCCATGCGGGTACCGGTGCCCGACGGTTCTATCGTCGATCTGGTCGTCGAGTTGGACCGCGACGTGACCGTCCAAGAGGTGAACGCGGCTGTGAAAGCCGCCGCCGAAGGCGCCCTCAAGGGGATCCTTGAGTACACCGAGGACCACATCGTCTCGACCGACGTCATCGGCGACCCCCACTCATGCATCTTCGACGCCAGCGGCACCCATGTCCTCGGGGGCAACCTCCTCAAGGTGATGGCCTGGTACGACAACGAGTGGGGCTACTCGTCCCGGGTCGTCGACCTGATCGAACATCTCGCCGAATTCGATGACTGACCGCTACCAGTAGACCTCGACGTCGTACCCGCTCAGCGACCGATCCTTGGACACGAGTGCCGCCCTCTCCTGCCTTGCCTGTGCGACCAGCATCCGATCGAATGGGTCTCCGTGAAGAGGTGGCAAAGCGGATAGCGACACAATGTGGGATGGTCGGACGTCGAGAAGCTCGAGGCCCTGGATCCTTGCCACTCGGTCCATGACTTCAGCGGTGTCGACCTCGAACCCGATCCGTCCTCGCTTGATCTCAATCTCCCACAGCGACACGACACTGATGACGACATCCGCTTCTCGAATCAATTCATGCGCACCCTTGCTCAGCCGACGGTCGTCGGCCAGCCACCACAAGAGAGTGTGGGTGTCGAGAAGAGCTTTCAAATCGGGCCCGTCCAGAACTCCTCGGGTAGAGGGTCGTCGAAGTCATCGGGCACAACGATCTTCCCCTTCAGGTGGCCAGGAACCTTGGGCAGCTTCTCTTTCACCGAGACGAGTCGCGCCACCGGTTTGCCAGCCCGGGAAATGACGACCTCTTCACCGGCTTCGACCAACTTAAGAAGTCGCGAGAGGTGGGTTTTCGCTTCATGCACACTCACCATGCTCATCTACAGGAAGTTACCTCCGACTTCTAGTTAGTCAACCAGTTGACTAACTACCCGCTGGCTATCTCGTGTCAGGCGAACGGAGTAGCCCCGCCGAAAGGAGTGCCAGCACTCCCGCGGCGACCACCGGGATCGCCCGGGATCCAGTCGACACCGCCAGCCATCCGGCGAGAGGAGGGCCGGCGGCGCCGACCGCCATGAACACCAGGCTGACCATTCCCATCGAAGTTCCCAGGCTGGCGGCGCCGAAGACGTCCCTGGAGAACATCCCGATCAGCGGAGACACCGCGCCGATCCCGAATCCGGCCACCACCGCATAGAGGGCTGCTATCCAGGGCTGGCCGGCGAAGGCCAGGATGACGGTGCCAAGACCGATCGCCACATATGCGATACGCATCGAGCGGACCACCCCGAACCTGTTCACCAGAGGCAACAGCGGGAGCCTGCCGAGGAGCTGGGAGAAGCCCCGGACCCCAGCCCAGAAAGAGGCGGCCGCCAAGGGCAACCCGGCCGCGGTCATTACCGGAACCTGATAGGCGAGGACCACACCCATGACGATCCCCATCGATGCCTGCGACACCAGGAACCATCTGGCAGCGGGTGCGCGCATGGCGTTCCTGATCTCACCAAGCACGTGACGCACCTTGGGCATCTCCCCGCTGCGAGTGTCGATGACCAGCGCGGCCATGGCCAGGGTCAACACGGCGGACGCGGTGATGATGATCAGCGTGACCCGCCACCCGAACTCCCCGACGAGAAGGGCTGTCGCCGGCATGTAGACGGCGGAAGCGAACGCGCCCCACACCGTCAGCACCGCGATCGCCTTCGTCGAAGAAGCGGGACTGATCCGGACCGCCACTGTCTGGGTGATGTGATAGAACCCGAGCGCCGCCATCGCACCACCCCCTAATGCGGTAGCTACGGCGAACAGCGACTGAGACGTCGTGGAGACGGCCAAGCCGAAGCCCAACAGGCCTACGACAGCTGCCAGTCCGAAAACGAATCGGCTCCCGAACCTGTCGAGCAGCCATCCCCCTCCCATGGATGCCGCGCCGCCGACGAGAATGGAGGCTCCAAACGCCGACGTCAGGAAAGGCTCACTCCAACCGGTGTCTTCGATGATCGGGTCGAGAAGGACACTGAAGGCGTAGTGCCACGACCCGTAGACGGCGATGGTGACCAGACCGAGGACTCCGACCTTGAGGCGCGGGATGCGTCTGGTGGGGTCGCTGGTCACGGGGGCAGGTTAGGTTCGGAGAGGTGAGAAAAGGGCGAGGCTCCGCCTCGCACCCCCCTCGCCCGGCCCTACCGGGCCGTGCGGTCCCCCCGCTTCGCAGGGTGACACAAGAACACCCCTCGGACAGGACTTGGTCTGTGCCGCCCCCCCACTTCGCAGGGTGACACCAGCTGCGCATCCCCGTCGCTCGGCCCTAAGGGGCCGTGCGGTCCCCCGCAAGTTGGCGTGACACAAGAAGGGGGGGGTGCCGAACGCGGTCCGGCCCGTCAACCACCGTCGGCTGGTCGCCGCCCTACTCGAGGAGTGAGAGGACAGTGGAGCGGAAGTCGTTGGGCTGGAAAGGTTTGGTGACGAAAGCGTCGGCGCCACCCTCGTTGGCCCTGCGCCGAGACTCCTCCTCGGCATGGGCGGTCAGCACGACAACGGGGATGTTCTTGGTGGCCTCATCCCGACGGATGCGGTCGAGGACCTCCCACCCGTCCATCCCGGGAAGACCGATGTCTAGAACGACGAGGTCGGGAGACTCAGAGCTGACGGCATGAAGTCCGCTCTTACCGTCGTCTCGAGTGATGATCTCGAGATCGGCAGCACGCAGACAGACCTCGATCAGCCTACGAATGACTGCCGAGTCCTCCACTACCAGAATGCGTGAGCCCATTCAGAGTCCCCTAAAAGCAAAGTGGTCAGGGCTTTCCAGACCATGAAAGTACATCGGCAGATCGGGGGTCAGGGTTTAATCGGTTAGCTCGAACGCGTATAGGTCGGAAGGGCTAGTTCTTCGACGAACTGCTCGAGCTGCCGCAAGGTCCGAACCTCATGTACCGACGTGCAGTGTCGTCCATACTGGAACATCGCAGAATCTCCTGTGTCCCAATAGGCATGTGGTTCCGGGTTCAGCCAAATAAGGGCACGCGAAGCCCTGGCAACGTCCTTCAAGACCCCGTCCCTCGAAGGGCGATAGTTGTTGCGAGCGTCCCCGGTGATGATGACGGTGGTCTTGGATGTCAACTGGCGTCCGTATCGCTCGAAGAACTTCTCCAAGGAATTGCCGTAGTCGGAGTGACCGTCCAACCAGACCACTTCTGCCTCAGAGGCAATCCTGCTGACCGCGGAACCAAAGTCCACACCCGGACCGAAGAATTCGGTCACCTCGTCGACAGTGTCTACGAAGGCGAAGGAGCGCAGTCGAGAGAAGTGGGTTGCCATGGCGTGTGTGAACTGGAGGGTGAATCTGGAGAAAGTGGCCATGGAACCTGAGATGTCACACAGAAGCCATACCTCAGGCCGACTCGGTCGAGGATGTTTGAACTGGGGTTCCACCGGGACACCACCGGTTGCAAGCGATCTTCTCACGGTCCGACGGAAGTCGAGGCGCCCCACTCGCTTCTTCCGACGACGGGCGAGACGGGCCGCAAGTTTTCGAGTGAGCGGCCCGATGGCGTCCTCGATCTCGGCCATGTCGCTCGAACTGGCGTGCATCAGGTCGACATCCTCTACCAAAGGCCGACGCAGGGTCCGGGCCATTGCCTCGCGTCCTCTGTCGGCGACGAGACGTCTCCGTATCTCCTCCTCGATCTCCTCCTTCAGCAGTTCGAGACGAGCCTGGACGTCCTCCAAAGCCAGTCGACGCTCGAATTCAGAAAGACCGTCGGCGACAAGTAGGTCTGCGAGTTGTGCCTCCAACGCCGCCATATCGAGACGTCGCATGGTTCGATACATGTAGTAGGTGCCCCCCACGGGTCTGCCCGGCTCCATCCCTGCGAGACGATCAACAGCTTGTCTCACGGCGGCGCGGAGGGCGTCGTCGTCCAGTTCGGCGAGTGCCCGAAGAATCAGGTTGGCCAGATCGTCCTGATCGGGTCCACTCCCACCGGCACCCCCGGGACCTCCAGGTGGTGACTCCAGTTCGGAGTCCCCGTCATCTTTCAGCGAGGGCAGCATCGAGAAGTAGACGTCGAAGGCGGTATCGAAGGCCCGCTCGTGACGCAAGTTCTTGACCAGTGTTGCTCGAAGTGCCTCACGGAGGGCAGCGCGATCCCCTAGCTCAGTCACCTCCAGGGCTCCCATGGCGTCGATGGTCTCGACCATTGACACGGGGACACCAGCCTGGCGGAGCTCATCGATGAACCCGGTGACGACCCCGAGCATGATCAGATCACTGGGCTGGAGACCAGCTCTTTGGCGGTCTTCTCGATGTCGCTCTGATACTTGAGCAGGACATGCAAAGTCTCGCCCAACGCATTCTCGTCGATCTCCTCGATGGACAAGGCGATGAGGGTTCGTGCCCAGTCGATGGTTTCAGACACCGACGGGGCCTTCTTCAGGTCGAGGTTGCGTATCGAGCGGGCAACCCTTGCGACCTGCTCGGCCAGGTGGGCCGACAGACCCGGGACCCTGGCGGTCAGGATCAGAGCCTCTCTCTGCGGGTCTGGATAGTCGATGTGTAGGAACAGACACCGACGTTTGAGGGCCTCGCTGAGCTCACGTGTGTTGTTCGACGTGAGGAAGACCAGGGGATGACTACTCGCCTCTATGGTCCCCAACTCCGGGATCGACACCTGGAAGTCGGAGAGGATCTCCAACAGGAGTGCCTCGGTCTCCACCTCCACCCGATCGACTTCGTCGATCAGGAGAACAACTGGCTCCGGCGATCTGATCGCCTCGAGAAGGGGACGCTCCAACAGGAACTCCTCGGAGAAGATGTCATGACTGATCGTGTCCCATTCGTGGTCAGTGTCGGCCTGGATACGGAGCAGCTGCTTCTTGTAGTTCCACTCGTAGAGGGCCTTGGCCTCATCCAGGCCTTCGTAACACTGGAGCCGGATCAGCCTCCGACCCGTGGTGGCCGCCATCGCCTTGGCCAGCTCGGTCTTCCCAACACCCGCGGGACCCTCCACCAATACCGGCTTCTCCAGCCGGACTGCGAGATAGACGACCTGAGAGATCCTGTTGTCAGGGAGGTATCCGACGTCGCGTAGGGCGTCGGCGACCGAACCTGGGTCGGGGAAATCCATGTCGCACATTCTAGGTATCGATTCAACTTCCCCCACTCGACGCCCTCCTGTTCACGAATCTCTGAGGAATGTCATCCGCATCCCATCACGGCAACGAACAAGAAGCAACCCCACCAAAAAAGGAGAAGGGTTATGAGCAAAAAGTTCACGACGATGGCGACTGCGATCGCTCTGATCATGGCGATGGCTATCCCGGCGATGGCCGCTCCTCCAGCAGGGGCTGGAGGAAAGGGCAAGCCGGCAGGGATCGAGTGTCAGCAGGACGGGATCGCCACCCTGCAATCGCTCGGTCTGCTGGCGAGTGTGGCAAGGAACGGAGTCGAGACAAACGTTGGTTCGTTCGATTTCAAGACGGTGCTTTCGCTGCACCGCTCCAACCCGGAGCTGTTCCAGACCGGCACACCCGTTCGGATCACCCGAGTGGGCAATGTCGACACCAGCGCCGACGGTGGATTGATACCGACCTGGTGCGACTGACCGTCCGCTGGGCGCAGACGATGGCCCCTTTCCTCCGCAGGGGGCCATCGTCGCGTCCGGGGACAATTCAGGCCTTCCTCAGGAGGTACGACTCCCTGATCGGGTGCCCAACGGCCAAAGCCGGAGGGTCTAACCTCTACCTGTTGTGCGCATAATCATCGTCGGTGCCGGTGCGGTCGGCTCCTACCTCGCCGAGCGTCTCTCCGCGGAGGGCCAGGACGTTGTCGTCATCGATCATGACGAGAAGAGGGTGGCCGAGCTCCAGGACAACATCGACGCCCTGGTTCTGGTCGGCAACGGGGCGACGGAACGGGTCCTGGAACATGCCGGGGCTGCCGCTGCCGATCTCTTGATCGCAGTGTCCAACTCCGATGGCGCAAATGTCCTCTCCTGTCATACCGCCACCGAGCTGGGCACCAAGACCACCATCGCCCGGATAGAGGATCCAGGAATCAAAGAGGGGGCGGATCGACTCGGAGTCGACTTCGTCATCGACCCTTCGGCGACCGCCGCTCAGGGACTCGCCGACCTGGTGGGGGCGGGCGGGGCCTCCGAGGTAATCCCATTCGCCCATGGCGAACTGGTTATGGTCGGGGGCCCGGTTGCGGCCGGGGCGCCCCTCACCAGGGGCCTACTGAAGGACTTGCGGATCAGGAGCGCCGAGTGGGGCTGGGTGGTTGCCGCCCTGGTCCGGGATGGCAAGACGACTGTCGCCCATGGTGATACAGAAGTCCGCGCCGGGGACCACGCACTTCTGATGACAACCAAGGGCAGAGTGAAGGATGCGGGCAGGCTGATCGGTCTGAAGAGGTTCAGCTTCGACCGGGCGGTGATCATGGGTGGCACCCGACTCGCCGAGCTCACCGCGGACGTGATGAGCCGTGCCAACCTCGACGTGGTCATCGTCGACGACGACCCGGAGCGCAGCAACCGTCTTGCCTCGAGCCACGCCGAAGCCCTTGTCATTTCAGGCGACCCGACCGACCCCGTTGTAATATCCGAGCTCGGTCTCGGTCCTTCAGATGTGGTCCTCGCGTTGAGCGGATGGGACGAGGTGAACGTTCTCTCCTGCCTGGTGGCAAAGGCGATGGGTGCGGGGATGGTGATCGCCCGTTTCAACCGGATTCCCTACGTCAAACTCCTGGGCGGTGTAGGTATCGACGCCGCCATCTCATCCAGGCTCATGGCGGCAAGCACGATCCTCAGATTCGTCCGACAGGGTCGGGTCGAGCAGGTCGCCACTTTCTCGGACACAGACGCAGAGGCGATCGAGATCGAAGTGAGCCAGGGCTCAGAGGCCGTTGGCAAGAGCCTCCTGGACCTGAATCTCCCAATAGGGGTCATCATCGGCGGCATCTCCAGGAATGGGACAACCTTCGTCCCGGATGGCTCTTCGGTGGTACGGGAGGGAGATCACATCATCTTCTTTGCATTGCCCAGGGACATCGCCACATCCACCGCCCTGTTCGGCGCATGAGTCCTGACAACGCGGCGCGTCGGATACCGGGGTGGAGGCTGCTGAACACAGTCGCCTACATACTCGGGGCAGTCCTACTGTTCGTAAGTCTGGCCATGCTGGCCACGGCCGTAGTCTCACTCGGATACGGCGAACTTGCAACGGGGCGTGGAATCGCGATCAGCGCGGCCATCACAGGTCTGTGCGGCATCATCATGCGCCGAGCCACCAAACGTCCCGAAGGACTGACACTGAAGGAGGGATTCGCCACCGTCGGGCTCTCCTGGGCGGTGTTCGCACTTTTCGGGGCACTCCCCTACCTGTTCACCGGCTCAGTGGCTACCCCGATCGACGCCATTTTCGAGTCCACATCCGGCTTCACCACGACCGGGTTCTCGTCGATTCCCGACCTCTCCCTGGTCCCCACCGGGATCCTGGTCTGGCGAGGGCTCACCCAGTGGATGGGCGGCATGGGGGTGATCGTTCTCGGTGTGATAGTCCTCCCGCTACTCGGGACGGGTGGGGCCAAGCTCGCCCAGGCCGAGTCATCCGGTCCAACCATCGAACGCCTGGCTCCCAGGTTTCGGCAGACGGCGCTGAGACTCCTACTCGTCTACCTTACGATCACCGCGGTTCAGACCCTCCTGTTGGCACTGGGAGACATGACCCTCCTGCAAGCGGTCCTGCACAGTTTCGCAACCGTGGCCACCGGCGGCTTCGGAACGGAGAACTCCTCAGTGGCCGGATTCAGCGCCTACACCCAATGGGTGATCACAGGCTTCATGGTGATAGCAGCAACCTCGTTCGCCCTTCACTTCAGGGCATTCAAACGTCCTGCCTTGTACGTCAGAAACTCCGAGTTCAGGCTTTACGTAGCCATCCTCCTGGTTGCGAGCGCGATCGTTGTAGGAGGTCTGTGGGCGGAGAGAGGCTCGAGCGAGGCAATCCGACTCGGGGTGTTCAACACCGTCTCGGTAGCCACCGGGACCGGGTTCACCACGGATGACATCGCAGTCTGGAGACCGACTCTGCAGATCGTCATCATTGGTCTGATGTTCCTTGGCGGCATGGTGGGGTCGACGTCCGGGGCGATCAAGACCTTCCGGATAGCGGTTCTTTCCAAGGCAGCCTTTGCTGATGTCCGGAGAGTGGTGAGACCGCGGGGTGTCTTTGTCACACGGATCGGCGGTGAGACCGTCAAGTCCGAAGTAGTCGAAGCAGTCCAGTCGTTCTTCCTGTTCTACATCATGATCTTCATGGGTGCTACGTTCCTCCTCGCCTTCATCGATGCCAATGTGACCGAGGAAATCGACCTGATAACCACGGCCAGCGCGGTAGCTTCGTCGATGGGAAATGTTGGTGCGGGACTGGGTCAGATCGGTCCGACAGGCGGGTTCTCGCACTTCCCGGGGCTAGCCAAGCTCCTTCTCTCGGGTCTGATGATCGTGGGCCGTCTCGAATTGTTCCCAGTGCTGGTCCTGTTCACCAAGGACCTTTGGAAACGGTAAACCGCGGGCATATGTCTGCCGCAGTCGCCTGAGTCACTCCTCTTCAGGGACCGAGTACTCGAAAACAAGTTCTCCAATGCGGACTTCGTCACCTTCGTTGGCGCCTGCATCTGCAAGTGCCCTATCCAGTCCGATTGACGACAAGCGGCGGGCAGCAATGTCGACGGCCTCGGGGAAGGTGAGATCTGCAAGTCTGACGGCCCGCTCGGCGACCCGTCCCTCGACCCGCCAGCCGCCTCCCTCCCTGCGAATGAGGAAGTCGGGGCCAAGCGGACGATGGAGCAGAAATCCCTGTCGGTCGGGGGCCGAACGCTCCGCCAGATCCACCGTGTCCGCGATTGCGTGTAGTGCTGGCTCGAGACCCTCACCTGTCACGGCAGACACCACGAAAGCGTGATCCGGGACCTCCGCACCTATCAACCCGGTGACATCCAGCGCATCGGATTTGTTGAGCAGAATTACCCGGGGTCGAGCAGCCAGCTCTGGCGAGTATCGGGTGATCTCGTTGTCGAGGATCCGCAACTGTTCGCCAGGGCCGACCTCTTGGGTCGGATCGAGGACCATGACCAACACCCTGGCCCGCTCAGTGTGTCGGAGAAACTCATGGCCCAGACCCCTCCCTTCGGATGCACCTTCGATGAGACCCGGGATGTCGGCAATCACGAGTTCCCGATTCCCGATCGTGGCGACCCCCAGATTGGGCTCCAGTGTGGTGAACGGATAGTCGGCGATCTTTGGCTTGGCCGCGGAGACCCGGGATATCAGGGTGGATTTCCCAGCATTGGGAAACCCGACCAAGGCAGCGTCGGCCAAGAGTTTGAGTTCCAAGGTCAGCCAAGCGTTCTCCCCAAATTCGCCCTGCTCGGCAACGGAAGGTGCCCGGTTGGCGGGAGTGACGAATCCAGCGTTGCCGAGACCCCCCCTTCCACCCTCGACGGCGACGACCTGTTGTCCAGGCTCGACCAAGTCAGCGATCATCACACCGTCGTCGTCGAGTACGACTGTCCCAAGCGGAACCAGGAGTACAAGGTCGTCGCCGCTTCGCCCATGACGGAGGTCGCCCTGACCATGGGAGCCCGAACCGGCCGCGTGATGGGCATTCCTCTTGTATCTGAGCAGCGACGCTACTGAAGGGTCGGCGCGAAGGATCACTGACCCGCCGGGACCGCCACTTCCGCCAATAGGCTTACCTTTGGGCCTGCCTTTGGCTCTCACGAACGCGGCAACACCTGCCCCACCGTTCCCGGCGCGGAGGTTGACACGAACCCTGTCTATGAACATCAGGGGCTCCGATATCCGCCTAGGTCCCGAAGGAGGACCTGCGAGATCTACTCGGGAAGGATTGAAACCTGGCGACGGCTGCCGCGAACACCGTACTTGACGGTCCCAGCAGCCGTGGCAAAGAGGGTGTCGTCGTTACCCCGGCCCACGTTCTCACCGGGATGAATCCTGGTCCCGCGCTGACGAACGATGATGGCACCGGCGTCGACGAACTGGCCGTCGAACACCTTGGCACCGAGACGCTGCGCATGTGAGTCGCGGCCGTTCTTCGAAGAACCGCCTGCCTTGGTCTTTGACATGGTCTACTCCTCCTCGGCCGCAGCCGCAGCCTCAGCCGCAGTCTTCTTGGTGGCACCGGCAGGGAGCTTTATCCCAGTGATCTCGATCTGGGTGTACTTCTGACGGTGGCCCTGTCTGCGACGATAACCGGTCTTGTTCTTGTACTTGAAGATATCGATTTTGGGCCCCGCTGACTCGCCGAGCACCTTTGCGGTGACGGTCGCCTTGGCCAGTGCGGACCGATCGGAGACAGTGTTTCCCTTGTCGTCGACGACCAAAAGTGGAACGAACGACAACTTGCCGTCGTCGCTCTTCAATCGTTCGACTTCGATGACATCGCCCGACTGGACTTTCGTCTGCTTACCGCCGGTGCGGATGATGGCGTACATGGTGAAACCTCTGTGAAGGGGGAGTCCGAGCATGAATGGTACCGGCGCCCCGCGATTGAGCAAAGTTGTTGTGTAAAGGGACGTCTATCGGCGTCCTAGTCGGCGTCGTAGTCGGCGCCGACCGATTCCACTTCGGCGCTGGGCCTCAACGAGTTATCGATGATCACACCACGACCAGCGCAATGTTCACACTTGTGAGAGAACTGCTCGAGGAGGCCGGCAGACACGTTCTTCCTCGTCATCTCGACGAGGCCCAGCTCTGATACATCGAAGACCTGCGTCCTCGTCTTGTCCTTGGCAAGTGTCTCCTTGAGACGTCGGAGCACCTTCTGCTGGTTCTCCAATGACTCCATGTCGATGAAGTCGATGACGATTATCCCGCCGATGTCGCGCAGCCGCAGTTGTCGACCGATCTCTTCAGCCGCCTCGAGGTTGTTGTGCAAGACGGTTTCTTCGAGGTTGCTCGAGCCGACGAACTTGCCGGTGTTGACATCGATGACGGTCAACGCTTCGGTCCTGTCGATGACCAGATGTCCACCTGAAGGCAGGTAGACCTTTCGCTCCAATGCCTTCTTCAATTGGTCGTCGACGTGATAACGATCGAACACCGGGATCTCGTCTTCGTAAAGAGAGACTTTCGAGACCAGGTCGGGGGCTGTCGACTGGAGATAAGAGATGACGGTGTCGTGCGCCCGGCGATCGTCGATTAGCAACTTCCGGAAGTCGGCGGTGAAGTGCTCCCTGATCACCTTTATCAGCAGTTCAGGCTCCTCATGAACCAGTCTCGGAGCACCTCCGTGACCGGCCTCGATCTGGATCTGTTCCCACACTTTGGAGAGCCGGGAGATATCGGTGGCGATTTCCTCGGCTGACGCGTACTGGGCGGCAGTTCGAACGATCACGCCGAACCCCGGCGGCCGGACACTGTTGATCACCTCGCGGAGACGGGTCCTGTCATCGTCGGGAAGACGCCTACTGATCCCGATGCTGTCGGACTCGGGCACCAATACCAGGTAGCGGCCCGGAACCGACGGGATCCCGGTCAAACGGGCGCCCTTGGCGCCCATCGCGTCCTTGGTGACCTGGACCAGAACCTCGTCGCCCTCCTTCAGGATCTGCTCGATACGCTTCTGACCCTTCGCCGACCCAGCCTGTGCAGCCACGTCCGAGGCATAGAGGACACCGTTCTTGGACGCTCCGAAGTCGAGGAAGGCGGCCTCCATCCCCGGAAGGACATTGCGGACCAGGGCAAGGTAAATGTTCCCCGCAACCGACCCCGAATCCTCCCTGGCCACATAGTGTTCGACCAAAACGGGGCCCTCGAGGATGACGATCTGGGTCTGGTTCCTACTGACACTCACCAGCATCTGCTTGCGGGACGACTCGACGGGAACGATGATCTCGTCGTCGGACGGACGTCTGGCTTGGGTCCTCGAAGTGGAGACACCGTTGCGGGTCCGGGGCTTCTCCTGCTTGTGACGCTTGGGCTTTTCGGTCCTGGGTTGGGATGGAGTGGCCTGGACCCGGCGCACCTCCACCTTCTGTCCTCTTACGTTGACAGTCTTGGTTTCCTCGACAGTCCCCTCTGATGAGGACTTGCGGACAATCTCGGGGCCCTTCTTGCGGAACAGAGCCATGTGGTTTCACTCCTCTGGATTTCACTTGTATGACCGCCCCTGGGCTCATTCCTGGTGGGCAAAGGGGCGACGAACTTCGACGTGGACGCACGGGAACCCGCCTGCTCCAGGCAGGTCGGGTCGAACCTCAAAACGGTCGTCTGAAACGACCGGAAATCATTGGCGAATAACACCCGATGACACTCCAGGAAAGGGAATGTGCGACGTCCGGTGGACAGGTGAAGGGTACCAGAGGAACCGGATTTGACCTACTCACTGTCCGGAACAAGACGCGGCTGCTCCGGTTCAGTCGGGTCGTAACACATGCGGCATCGGGCCTCATAGGCATCCTGAGCCCCAAGCACGACCAGTTGGTCCGAACGGACCATGCGCTGCGTGTAGAGGGCCGGGCCACCACACCGGTGGCACACAGCAAGCATCTTGGTCACATACTCGGCTCGGTCGCTGAGCGTCGGGATCGGTTCGAAGGGTCGTCGCAGATAGTCGGTGTCGAGCCCGGCGACGATGACCTGGATGCCAGTGGCGGCGAGATTGTCGACGATATCAACGAGACCAGCGTCGAAGAATTGACCTTCGTCGATCCCAATGACCCGGGTGGAGTCCTTGATCTGTTTGAGCATGTGAGTCGAGCCTTCGACCGGAGTGGCCTCGATCTTCAATGCGGAGTGGGAGACGACCTCGGATTCTGCGTAGCGATCATCGATCTTGGGTTTGAAGACCTGGACGGGGATCCGGGCAATCTTGGATCGGGTCACTCGACGTATGAGTTCCTCGCTCTTTCCCGAGAACATCGGGCCGCAGATCACCTCGACCCATCCGTCATGACTTGGTCTTCGCATCGGGTGCGAGCGTAGTAGCGGCTCGCGCAGCTAGATCAGCTGGTTCTCTGAAGGGACCGGCGTCCGCATCAGCCAGACCGAGTTTGCTATGCCCAGACCGATCGCCATTGCCATGTAAAACGATCCACCCTGACTGAGGAACGGCAAGGGCAGACCGGTGATTGGCATGATCCCGATCGTCATCCCGACGTTCACGAATACATGGAACACGATCATCGCGGCGACTCCGACCGCGATCAGAGCACCGAAACGGTCTCTCGCATTGGTGGCGATGACCAGCAGGCGCCAGACGATGATGGCAAAGAGCGCAAGGACAACCAGTCCCCCGACCAATCCGAGCTGTTCTCCGACTGCCGTGAAGATGAAGTCTGTCCCCTGCTCGGGGACATACTCGAAATGGGTCAAGGTCCCATCGCGAAACATGCCCTTGCCGAAGATCTGCCCAGAACCGATCGCCCTCTTGGATTGGGAGAGCTGATAGCAGAGATCGAGAGGGTCGCTGTCCGGTTGGACCAAGCAACGGAGACGGTCCATCTGGTAGCTCGAGAGGAGGTTGAGCTCGAGCACCGCGACGATGGAGAGGACTCCCCCTCCGAAGAGGGCAGCCATCTGACGCCAGGAGCCCCCGGCAGCGAACAGGAGGGTGATCAGGATGAACCCGAACACCAGGGTGGTGCCGAGGTCAGGTTGGCGGTAGATCAGGATCCCGGGCACCGCTGTGATCAAGATGGCGATGCCGATCTTTCGCCAGGTCACCTTGCGTTGGAGAGGATCCTCGTCTCGGCTCGATGGAGCCAGAAGACTGGCGAGGACGATGATCACTGCCACCTTGGCAAACTCGGCTGGTTGGAGATTGAAGAAGCCCAGGGGTATCCAACGGTTCACATCGTTCACCGGGTCGAAGAAAAAGACGGCGACGAGGAGAAGGAGGATCACACCCGAGAATATCGGGATCATGCTCCGGTACTCGCGGTAGTCGATGTTCGAGAAGATCATGAACATGAGAAAGCCAGCGGCGACAAAGATCATCTGGCGCTCCATCGAGAAGGTCCCAGTGTTTCGAGTCGCGGAGAGAATCATGACCAACCCGATGGCCGACAGGGCGATCATCGTGAGTAGGAGGATCCAGTCGGAACGGTTGCCCCGTCTAACTACAGCGACCTCACGGACACGGCTGAGAACGGTCATCAGTCGGTGTCGTCCCCGGCGACGATGGGTGTGATCGGGTTGCCCATCAAGAATTGGAGAACCTGGCGTCCGACTGGGGCGGCAATACGACCTCCGGAACCACCTTCGTCGATCAACACCACAACCACGTACCTTGGGTTGTCGATCGGGGCCACTCCAACAAACCAGGCATGATTGTCCCGGGTCGCGGTCGACTCGCCGGTCCCGGTTTTGCCACCCACCTGGTTGAGTCCTTCACCAAAGCTGGCAAATGCACCACGCGCGGTTCCTGTGGCGACGACGCGGCCCAGGTCGGTGAGAAGGTTTCGGCGCGTCTCTTCGCTGATGTCGAGGGTTCGAACCAGGTCACCCACGACACGGGTCCTCTCCCCGTTCGGGCCGACTATCTCCTTAACTACCCGGGGCTCGTAGACCCGACCGCCGTTGATGAGAGCGGCGTAGGAAACCGCAACCTGAAGGGGGGTGGCGGTGAAGGCGCCCTGGCCAATGGCGAAGTCCATGAGGTCGCCGCCCTGCCAGGGGCTGGCAAAGGTGAGCCGGCCCGGGTCGAGCCGTGGGGGCCGGTCCGGATTGGCGAGCTGAAACTCTTTCCACTCCTCGAACAGTTCCCTCGTCGGGACAATCCCGGCCGCCTCACTCACCAGATCGATGCCGGTGTGCGATCCGTAGCCAAGCTGTTTGGCCCAGTCCTGGATGACTGTCTCGTCCGGATGTCCCGCAGGGAAGGCCCGGTAGGTTCCCAGGCCGGCGGACCAGAAGTACATGTTGCAAGAGTTCACCAGGGCCTGGTGGATACTGAACCAACCCAGGTTTCTCGGGTAGTACCAGTCGAATTTGATCTGCGCCGAGCCGTCAGCGAGGGTCGGCAGCTCCAGCGAACCGGAACAATGCACCTGCCTGGTTGTCGGGTCGATCCCTTCGGTGTCTTCAGGAAACGGGAGGTTCTCCTCCTCGATGACGGTGTACGTGATTGCCTTGAACGTGGACGCCGGTGGATATAGACCGTTGATCGCGAGATTGTTGAATGCTCGTGCCTCGTTGAGGGCCGAGAACGTCTCCGAGTCGAGTCCGGCGACGAACAGTTGCGGGTTGAAATCGGGGAGGGAAACGGAAGCCAGGACCTCGAAGTTCTGGGCGTCGAGGACCACTACAGCGCCACGCTGAGTCACGTTGAAGACTTCCTGCCCGGCGGCCCGGTCCTTGTCCTTCTCCTGGTTGGACAGGGCTATTCCGTCGGTCAGCGCTTGTCGGACAAGTTCTTGCAACTCCAGATCGAGAGTGAGGGTCACAGAACTCCCCTGGAGTGCACTGATCGACGGTCGACTGTCGATGATCTCCCCGCGTCGGGCCCGGTACTCGAAGTAGCCCGGGGTGCCACGTAGATACTGTTCGTAGGCCTTCTCCACTCCGAGCTTCCCGATTCGAATGGTCGGGTCGATCGCTTCGTCCTGCTCCATATCGGTTGCATCAGGCAAGCCCAGGTGCCCCATGACATGGGCAAGGGTCGGGCCCGATAGGTAGATACGTTCAGGAACTCTCACGACCTCCACACCTGGTAGGAACGCGAGGCTCTCATTGACCCGCTGGGCGATCTCGACAGACACAGTGGTCACCTGGAACCGACCGTTGATACCCGCTGCTTCGTAGGAGGTCTCGAGTTCGGCCCGGTCCAAGGCCAGGAGCGCCGAGAGCCTGTCCAACATGGGAATCTTCCAGTCTGGCTGAACGAAAGTCCGGTCGATCCACACGGCTGGCACCACCCTGGTGGTGGCCAAGATGACACCGTTGCGGTCGTAAATATCGCCTCGTGGCGCTTGGACAGACTTGCGGATCCATGTCTGTTCGACGGCTGCCTGAGCTATGGCGGGGCCCTCGGCAACCTGGACGAACCACAGCCGCAGCCCGATGAGAGAGAACATGGATATGAACACCAGCCCGATGACGCTGAGACGGACGGCAAATCTCATGTGTACCCGAAGATCCCTGAGTCTCGGTCGACCACCCTGACCACGAGACCGGAGAGGAGTGCGGCCAGGATCATGTTGGCCAGCGGGACCACAATCAACCTCTGCCCAATCTCCGGGCCCACCAGGTTTGTCTGACCAAACAACGTTCCGATCACCACAAGCAGCACCAGACCGATGAAAGTGAGCAGACCCGCCCAGATCGTGGTGGCAAACCGCCCGATCTCGGCCTGGGAACGGGTTCGCACCGCGATGTAGGCGACACAAGCGAAGACCAGGGCACGCAGACCGATCAGCGAGGAGCCCAGAAGATCGACGATCAACCCTGATCCGAAGGCAACCACCAAAACCAACTCACCCCGGGTGCGAGTCAGGGCCAGCAGGATGACCACCAGCAGGGTTAGATCAGGCACTACCACACGCAAGCGCCCGAATAGCGTGGTCTGGACAACTATGGCCATGACGACGAGCGTTGCGACCACGAGGCCCCTCGGGACTCTCATCCACCCCCTCCTGTCGTCGAGGTGTCCCCGGGAAGTGTCGTCGAGCCATCCTCGGGCACCGTGGTGGTAGTCGTCGTTGGCTCGGCTCCGGCAGTGACCGGATCCGGTGGCCAAGCCAGCACCACCACGAGTCTGAGGATCTCCGGATTGACAAAAGGTCTGACCAGCAACGTGAGCCCGTCGAGTGTCGGCACTCCATCATCCACGACTTCACCCACGGGCCAGCCGGACGGGAAACGGAGAGACCCGGCGGAGGTCAGAACACGGTCCCCTGCCAGTACCGGCTCCCGGGCACTGAATGAGTCGAACCGCATGAGAATCGAACCGGTCTGGGCGACCAATGAACCTTCTTGCTCCCCCACGATCACAGTAAGCCCTTGTCGGTTGGCGGTGATCGGCACCACCGTGGCGGTCCACCGGGTAACCGACCTGATGGTCCCGACCACGTTGCCGTAGGGGTCGACAACAGGTTGGTTCATAGCGATCCCGTGGGCAGTCCCCTTGTCGATGATCAACGCTCCATCGATTGCGTCAGGGCGACCGATGACGTTGGCCACCGTCCTGCCAAGGTCGCTTCCTGCAGCTCGCAGATCGAAGATCTTCTCGAATAGCTCCACACGGACCGCCAGGTCTCTCATGGCGTTCAACTCAGCACGCGCCTCCAGAAGTTCCTGGCGGAGAGCCTCGTTCTCCTGACGCATGTTGGCGACGTTGGCGAGGGAGTTGATCAGGTCGACAACGGGCGTAACGACGAACGCTGCCGTTTTCTGAAGTGGCGCTGCCAGGGTCTGAGTCCCTGTCCTCAGGACGGCGACAAGACCGGTCCCCTGGCTACGTACGTCGTAGGTCATCATGAGGATACCGACGACCATCAAAGTCACCAGTGTGGCGAGGGTGCGACGGCCGGGGGGCTCTCGGTTCAGCATTGGCCGAGACGGATGACGGGGCTCACGGCCGGGCCGACGACACCAGCACCTGGTGCAAGGTGTCGAATTCCTCCAGGCATTTCCCCGAGCCGAGCACCACCGAGTGCAGCGGGTTGGCTGCGGTCACGATGGGCATCCCCGTCTCGTGGGCCAGACGTAAATCCAGCCCGATCAATAGTGCCCCTCCACCGGTCAGCACAATCCCACGCTCGACGATGTCAGCAGCCAGCTCGGGTGGTGTCTTGTCAAGTGTGTACTTGACGGCATCAACAACCGCCTGGGTGGGCTCCTCCAGTGCTTCTCTTACCTCCGAACTGGAGATCTGGATCGTCTTGGGCAGACCACTCACCAGGTCGCGCCCCCTCACTTCAGCAAACGGCTCGTCGGCATATGGCCAGGCCGAACCTATCTTCATCTTGATCTGCTCGGCGGTACGTTCTCCCACGAGAACGTTGTGCTCCTTCTTGATCCAGGCGATCAATGCGGTGTCGAGTTCATCACCTGCGATCTTGATCGAGCGAGACTCCACGATCCCACCAAGAGAGATAACGGCTACTTCGGTCGTGCCACCCCCGATGTCGACGACCATAGACCCTGACGGCTCTGCGATCGGCAAACCACACCCGATGGCCGCTGCCATTGGTTCCTCGATGGTGTAGGCACGTCTGGCACCGGCGTGGTAGGCGGCCTCCTCGACCGCACGACGTTCCACCGGGGTGATCCCTGAGGGCACACAGACCACGATCCTGGGTCTTGCCCACTTCCTCCGGTGAACCTTCTGAATGAAGTATCGGAGCATCTTCTCAGTCACATCGAAGTCGGCGATCACGCCGTCGCGAAGGGGGCGGATGGCGGTGATGTACTCAGGGGTCCGCCCGATCATCCGTTTGGCCTCGGTTCCGACGGCAAGCGCCTTACCTGTCCGCTGATTGATCGCGACAACCGAAGGCTCATTGAGGACGATGCCACGACCCCGGACATAGACCAGTGTGTTGGCCGTGCCAAGGTCGATGGCCATGTCCTGGCCGGCGAAAGACAATAGGGTTTCAGCCATATGCAGGTGACTCCCTGAGAGACCTGCCGATTCTAGGTGCCGACCGTGAGTTGTGCCATAGGCGCCCCCCTAACCGAAGAAGATCCCCAGTTCGCGGACTGCGCTCTCTGGCCCATCCGAACCGTGAACCAGGTTCGTGGTCACCACCAGCCCGAAGTCGGCGCGGATTGTCCCCGGAGCAGCCTGGTTGGGGTCGGTGGCACCCATCAGACTTCTGGCCACGGAGATCGCTGACTCGCCAGACCACTCCATGGCCACCACCGGTCCCGACGTGATGAATTCGAGAAGCTCGGGAAAGAAGGGCTTCTCGACGTGCTCGGCGTAGTGATGTCTCGCCAGAGCTTCGTCGAACGTCAGCATCCTGATCCGCTGAAGCTCCAGACCCTTGCGCTCGAACCTGCCGATGATTTCACCAACCAAACCACGGGCCACACCGTCCGGCTTGATCATCACGAATGTGCTTTCGATTGCCATATCGACTTACGGTATCCAACCTGAGGGCGGAGGCGAAGCTCAGTCCTTCAAAAGGCCCCTGGCTTCACCCACGAGATAAAGCGAACCGGCGACGAGGGTTGAGCCACCAGGCCCCGCCTGTGCCCTAGCCAAATCCAACGCATCTCGAGTCGACCGCGCCGCCACGACGGGCACATCTAGCCGCCCGGAAATCCGCTCTGCGAGCTCATCGGCCGGAACGGAGCGCTCCGAGCCAACCGAGGTGGTGACGACACCGCTGATCAGTGGGGCCAACCGGTCGATCATGCCGTCGATGTCCTTATCGGCCATGACCGCGATGACCAACTGCCACTTGGTGGTGGGGAACTCTTCGGCAAGGGCATCGACGAGGACAGTTACCCCGTCCGCATTGTGTGCCCCGTCAACGATGAGAAGGGGACGGGTGCCTATCCGTTCCATCCGTCCGGGAAGGGTGACGATCGATACTGCGTGGCGCACCGCCTCCTCGTCGAGCGGCTCTCCGAGAAGCGCCTCGGCTGCTGCGATGGCGAGGGCTAGGTTGGTCAACTGATGACGCCCATGAATGGGCAGGAAGAGGTCCTCGTAGCTGGCCTCAGCCCCTCGAATAGTCGTCAGCCATCCGCCGATACCCACTTCGGCTTCCTCGACTCCAAAGTCGGGACCAAAACGCCGATGGTGGATCCCAAGTTCGCGGGCCTTGGCGGATACCACCTCAAGGGCAGGTACCGGCATCGGTCCGCTGATCAGCACCGACCCGGGGTTGGCGATGGCGACCTTCTCCGCTGCGATCGAAGCCAGATCGGGTCCAAGGAACGCGGTGTGGTCGAGGCCTATGGAAGTGACCACACACACCTCAGCGTCGACAACGTTGGTCGCATCGAGGCGCCCTCCAAGGCCCACCTCGACCACTGCAGCCTCAACCGCCTGATCGGCAAAGAAGGCAAAGGCGGCGGCCGCGGTGAGTTCGAAATACGTGTTGGGAACCCCTCCCCGGGCCTCCCGTAGGTCGGCAAAGGCAGCGACATCTGCCACCGCTCGTGCGAATTCGGCTCTCGTCGCATCACGACCGTGTATTGCCAGTCTCTCTTCCACATACTGGAGGTGGGGCGAAGTATGTGTACCTGTAGTCAGGCCGTGGGCGGTCAGCAGGAACGAGGTGAGCCGTGCTGTTGATGTCTTGCCGTTGGTGCCGGCCACATGGATGATGGAGTACCCCTGCTCCGGGTGGCCCATGAACTCAATCAACTCCCGCATACGCTCCAGACCGGGTTTTCCGCCGAGGCCGATGTGGGCGTCTAGGTAGGCAACGGCTTGGGTGTAGTCCATGAGAAAGCCCCGGGAGATTACTCCCGGGGCTCCTCTAGCTCTGTTTTCAGGGCTTGCGGTCTACTCGTCTTCGAACCTTCTGGTCATGGTCAGGGTGGCCAGACCAAGGCCGAGAAGGACGACAGCCATCCCGAACATGATGTCAGCCCTTGCCCCGGTGAGGGGAAGGTTGGTGCCGGAGATGGTCGTGGTGGTCACCACCGTACCCAGCACGTCATCACCCGCCTCTGCCCCAGTCGTCGTGGTCGAATCCGCCACAGTCGTCGTGGTCGAATCCGCCACAGTCGTCGTGGTCGAATCCGCCACAGTCGTGGTAGTCGAATCCGCCACAGTCGTCGTGGTCGAATCCGCCACAGTCGTCGTGGTCGAATCCGCCACAGTCGTCGTGGTCGAATCCGCCACAGTCGTCGTGGTCGAATCCGCCACAGTCGTCGTGGTCGAATCCGCCACAGTCGTGGTCGAATCCGGCACAGTCGTGGTCGAATCCTCCATTGACGTCGTGGTCGAAGGTGTCCCTGTCAAACAGAAGATCACGTGGCTTATCGCCGCGTTGCCCTCCTGTGTTACCGGGCTGGTGCTACCGCTTGCAGTCACAGTCTGCCCGACGTATATATCCCAACTAATCATCTGAGAGCCACTGAGGCCGACAACGGTGTAGTCGAGTGTCATCCACTCGCCTTCACCCTCCTCACCATCTTTCTCAGTACCACCAGTGATCGTGAGTACTACCCCACCACCGAAGTCGATAACGATGGGAAAGTCGTCTTCAACGATCTCGCCCACCTCATCGAGCTTGATACAGCCCCCGCCCTCATCGCCAATGGTGACATCACCGAATGCGAAGAGGGGCAACATGCCCATGATCAACGCCGTCAGTATGGCGATGCCACCCAATCGGCTCCTACCGCCAAGTAATGGCGTCTTCATAAATTCCTATCCCCTTCAATCGTGGGATAGGTAGGTCTCACCACTAGCTCCACCAGACCGAGGTGACCGATTTACAGGTCTGGTTTCAACGCCTCCCTATTTGCCCTTGTAATTCATACCACCCTGAGTGGCTTGTGACCACACAGTGTGCCCGCAACGGTTGCCCGTGTCAACCCGGCAATTACCCGTCGGACCGGCAATTACCCGTCGGAGCTGCATGATAAACACCTATTCGATGTCGAGGGGCCTGGAAGCTAGGCCTTCCGACTCAATCGGCAGCCCTATGCGCTACGTTCGGTTGGCTCGGGGACATCCCGGATCGGGACCAGGGTGGGGTTTACCTTCTTCTCGACCACATCACGGTCGATCAAGACCTGCTCCACATCGTCACGGGATGGGAGGTCATACATGGTGTTGAGGAGGACTTCTTCCATGATCGCCCTCAAACCACGGGCCCCCGTCGAGCGACGTAGGGCTTGTTCGGCGATCGCGACAAGTGCATCCGGAGTGAACACGAGGGACACATTGTCCATCTCGAACATCCGTGCGTACTGCTTGGTGAGAGCGTTCTTCGGTTCGGTCAGGATCTGCACCAGGGCTTCCTGATCGAGGTCCTCCACAGTGGCCATGACGGGTAGGCGGCCAATGAACTCGGGGATCAGCCCGTACTTCATCAGGTCCTCGGGCAGCACCTGGGCCAGGATCTCGCCGGGCCTACCTTCTTTGCGCGACCTGACCTCGGCCCCGAACCCAACACCCCGGTTGCCGACCCGGCTACTGATGATGTCCTCGAGTCCGCCGAAGGCACCACCGCAAATGAACAGGATGTTGGTGGTATCTAGTTGGATGAACTCCTGGTGGGGATGCTTACGGCCACCCTGCGGAGGAACCGACGCGACCGTGCCTTCGAGAATCTTGAGCAGGGCTTGCTGCACACCCTCCCCGGACACATCCCGGGTGATCGACGGGTTCTCGGCCTTGCGCGAGACCTTGTCGATCTCGTCGATGTAAATGATCCCCTGCTGGGCCCTGTTGACGTCATAGTCGGCGGCCTGGAGCAGTTTCAGGAGAATGTTCTCTACATCCTCGCCCACGTAGCCAGCCTCGGTCAAACTCGTGGCGTCAGCGATAGCGAAGGGAACGTTGAGCTGGCGGGCGAGTGTCTGGGCGAGGAGTGTCTTCCCACTTCCTGTGGGCCCGACGACCATGATGTTCGACTTCTGGAGCTCGACGTCCCGCTGCGAGTTGTCGCTGGAACGGATCCGCTTGTAGTGGTTGTAGACCGCTACCGACAGCTTCTTCTTGGCCTCCTCCTGCCCGACTACATAGTCGTCTAGATAGGCCCTGATCTCGGCCGGCTTCGGAAGCTCGGAAAAGACGAAGTCCTCTACGGAGACCGCCTCTTCCTCCATGATCTCATTGCAGAGATCAATACATTCGTCGCAGATGTAAACACCTGGGCCGGCGATCAGTCGCTTGACCTGTTTCTGGGACTTCCCGCAGAAACTGCACTTGAGCAGCTCGCCGCCCTCGCCGAGTTTTGCCATAAGGGTGTTGACCTCCTAGGAGGAGGCTACCGCGGTCAACCCCTGACGGCTGAGCACTCCGTCGATTACACCGTAGGTCTTGGCCTCGTCGGCAAGCATCCAGTAGTCGCGTTCGGTGTCGTGAGCGATCTTCTCCAGTGGCTGGCCGGTGTGATCGGCCAGGATTTGGTTGAGCTGTTCGCGCATCTGTATGATCAAACGCGCCTGGATCTCTATGTCCGATGCCTGGCCCTGCGCACCTCCGTGCGGCTGGTGGAGCATGACTCTGGCGTGGGGCAATGCATACCGTTTGCCTTTGGCGCCGCCAGCAAGCAGAACAGCGGCCGCCGACGCCGCCATCCCCATGCAAACAGTGTTCACATCGGGCTTGATGTACTGCATGGTGTCGTATATGGCAAACAGCGATGTGATCGAACCACCCGGAGAGTTGATGTAGAGGAAGATGTCCTTGTCGGGGTCTTCCGACTCGAGGTGGAGCAACTGCGCCATCACGAGGTTGGCGATGTTGTCGTCAATGGGCGTGCCCAGGAAGATGATCCTGTCCTTGAGCAAACGACTGTAGATATCGAAGTAGCGCTCTCCCCGGCTGGTCTGTTCGAAGACCGTTGGGATCACATAGTTCTCGGCTCTCATTCCTCTTCCTCCAGGATTGCTGCCACGACCTCGCCGTAGCTCAAGTCACCGTCGTCTTCATCTAGAACCTCAGCCTGGACCTCAGACATGTTCAACTGCAAGTCGACTGGCTCGCCGTTCTCATCAACCGGTGTTGCATTGGTGAGGATCACGTCCAGCGCTCTGTTCCTGAGAATATCACTGGCCAGGGCCAACTCTTGACCGCTCTGAGCAAAGGCTTTCAGATAAGCAACTGGGTCCTCGGATCGTGCAGCCATTGCTTGGAGGGTCCGCGACAGGTCTTCCTCAGTCACGTCGATCTCCTCGGTCAACGCCACAGCCTCTAACAGCAGACGGTTCCTCAACGCAGTTTCCGCCTGGCCCCGCAGGTCCTCGACAAAGACTTCCTGGGTTATCCCGGTGGCTTTGAAGTAGTCCTCCAGGTTGACCTCCGCCTGCTCGAGGCGATGCAAGAAGTTGTGAAGATGATTGTCCATCTCGGCCCTGACCAGGGCCTCCGGCAGTTCGACGTCCAGTTGGTCTCGGAGCGTGCTGAGAGCCCGTTCAGCGAACTCGCGGGACACGGCGCGCAGCTTTGCGTCTTCGAGTCTTTCCCTGAGGGCGTCCATCATCTCCTCGGCCGTGTCGAACTCGGTGTTGTCGTCGACCCAGCCGTCCGTCAGTTCGGGGAGAATCCGTTCCTTGACCTCGTTGACCTTTACCTCGAATGTGGCGACCGTCCCCCCAAGTTCGCCGAACCCGGGGGGCAACGGAGCGTCGAATGAAAAACTGTCACCTGCTTCGAGCATGGTCAGTTCGTCGTCGATGCCCTCGACAAGCAGACCCGACCCCACTTCGTAGAGAAGATCGGCAAAACGCGCATCTTCAACCGGCTCCCCGTCGATCGACGCTTCAAGGTCGATCGATACGAAGTCTCCGGCTCGGGCCGCTCGCCCGACTTCTTCTACCGTTGCGAACTGCTCGAGCATGCGGGTGAGATTCGCCTGTAGCTCCTCGTCCGACACATGTGGATTGGTGACCTCGACCTTCCGGTCCCTGTAGTTGGGAAGGTCGATCTTGGGCCACAACGTGACACGCACGCCGACCTCCACTCCACCCTCGACCTCGTCAAGTCTTTCCAGTTCGGGGGTAACAGCAGGTCGGATGTCTTCCTCCCCGAGAACCTCGTTGAGCACCGGGGCAACCAGGTCATCGATAGCTTCCCTCCTCACCCTTTCCGGGCCCAGAGTGGCTTCGATCACCGGCAAGGGCGCCTTTCCCGGGCGGAATCCATGGATTTTGACCTCGTTGGCCAGCTTGCGGGCGGCCGATTTCTTGGCCTCGTTGATCTGGCTCTCGGTCAGATGGAAAGTGACCAGACGCTCGAACGGGCCGGTCTCTGTGATGGTGGTGCTCATGTGTTCCTTGTACGTCGATATGCGAGAGACGAGTTCGCTAGCGCTCACGCCCCCCTCGCCCTCACCGGGTTCGGGCGGTCCCCCACCAGTGGGGGGACAATGCTGGTGGCCGCCCGCAAGCGAGCGGCCACGTGAGGGTGACCGACGGGACTTGAACCCGCGACTTCCTGGACCACAACCAGGTGCTCTACCAGGCTGAGCTACGGCCACCATGTGTGAATGGGACACCGGCGCCCTCGGGAGGACTCGAACCCCCAACCTACGGATTAGAAGTCCGCCGCTCTATCCACTTGAGCTACGAGGGCCGTGGTTCCGGTACCGCCCCGAGAGGCGACCCATTCGAGCGGGTGAAGGGAGTCGAACCCTCGCCACCAGCTTGGAAGGCTGGAGCTCTACCGTTGAGCTACACCCGCGATTTGAACGGACATTCTAGATGACCGGTCGGGCTGGTCGGACTTGAACCGACGACCTCCTGCTCCCAAAGCAGGCGCGCTACCAAGCTGCGCCACAGCCCGGATCAGGGGTAATGGTACCGCCGCCTCTGGCTTCAGCCAGATTCGTTGATCACCCCAGCGCCATGAGGATGACGAATATCACCGTCGCAACAAGTGGAGGCCCCAGAAGCGCGGCCACTATCTGACCGTTCCTGGTGGCGATCAGACCACGAATGACTAGGGCGGAAACACCGATGGCGATGATCGCCACCACCGCAAAGGCTATGTAGATGGCTGCGACCAGATCCTCCCATCCGTCGAGGTCGCGACCGGAGAAGATGCCCAATCCGGCCAGTCCGAGCACTACAACGGCCCAGACCAGCAGGATTGTCCGAGCAGTTCGATCGAGCGTCTTCTTGGGCGGTTCGGGTGGGGTTCCTTCTGTCCACGTCATGGCATCGATCCTATCGGACATTGCTCCTCGGGTGCGGCGAATCTGTCACAGCCCCCACGTATCTTCCAATCATGGAACTCGAGGCGATCTTCCTCGAGCGGGTGAGGAATTGGGACAATCTGTCGAGATGGGAACGGTCGGAACTCGGCCGGGACCTCAGGCGCAGCGGACTGGCGTACAGCGAGATCATGGAGATGATCCCGGTCCAGAAGTCGACCCTCGCTACCTGGTGCCGGGACGTCCAACTGACCGAAAGTCAAACTGCGGCTATCAAGGTCCGGAAACCGTCCACTCAGCGCGGCATACCTCGGGACACTCAGCGCAAAAGGCACCGAATGATCGAACTCATTCAGGCCCAAGCTGCGCTCGAAGCCATCCACCTGCAGGATGAACCACTTTGGACAATGGGAGTCGCGATGTATTGGGCCGAAGGGACCAAGTCTTCGAGACGACTTGAACTCTCTCACTCAGAACCCGAAGCGCTCCGGCTCTTCATGGAATGGTCTCGCCGATACCACCGACCTAACGCCACCTTCGCCGGAGCAATCAACCTCCATGCAGACAACGACGAACAGTGGGCAAAGTCGTTTTGGTCGACGCAACTTGCGATCGACCTCTCAGATTTCACCAAGACGTTCGTCAAGCCAGATGGGACCGGTCATCGTAAGAACCACCTCCCCTACGGCGTGGCAAGGGTCACGATGAGGCGCAGCACCGACGCCTTCATCACCACCATGGCCTGGATCGACTTCGTCAAGGAGGGCTTCGCAAAGTAGAATTCGAGAGGGCCGCTAGCTCAATTGGCAGTAGCAGGAGCCTCTTAAGCTCAAGGTTCCGGGTTCAAGTCCCGGGCGGCCCACCCCTCATATCGATCTCCCTGATGACACAATCTGTCCGGTCAACGCGGGTGTGGCGGAACTGGCAAACGCGCAGGGTTTAGGTCCCTGTGGGGTAACACCCTTGGAGGTTCGAATCCTCTCACCCGCACTCGCCCTGCTCTAGTGCCGGAGGCGTCATGTCGGGCTTCGGAAGGAGGGGGTCCGCAACTACGCACCCCCTCCCAACAGGCAGGCGCCCAAAGACCTGCCCTCTCCGCTTGGCCCGTATCTCAAGTGACCGGAGTCAGTGCCCCGCTTCTACCCCTACCCCGCAGTTCGCAAACCCTCAGGAGTAGCGCTATCACAATCTGGAAGAGCGAACCTTCCCTAACGACGTGGCGAGCTTCCAAGGGGCCCGTCGATCGGCCCCGCTGCCTCTAATGGACGGGTCCGCCTGCTCAGAGGCCAAGCCGCACTCGGGTGATCTTTCTCCCCTGAACCTCCTCGACGATGAGCTGACGGCCTTGCACCGTGAAGGTGGCACCGACCTCGGGCACGGTGCCATGCTCAGCGAGGACCAACCCAGCAACGGTCACCACCTCCGGATGCTCAAACGAGAGCCCATGGTGGGCTTCGAGTTCGGCGAGGGTGGTTTCACCGTCGACCGAGATAGAGCCGTCCTCGTTGCGGATGACTTCGATGGAGCCGCCGGCGACTCCATCATCCATCACCTCGGCGATGATGTCGTCGAGAGTGACCAGACCAAGGGTGCTGCCGAACTCGTCGACAACCAGGCTTGCATGGGTCCGATCACGCTTGAACTGTTCGAGCAGGTGCTCTGCGTTGGCGGTTGCTGCCACTGCAGGCAGTGGTCGTACCAGGTCTCTCAAGTCGAGCGACGAGTCCTGTTGTTTCGCCCGGATGAAGTCCTTTATGTGAATCAACCCAACCACATGATCGAGATCGCCATCCACCACCGGGTAGCGACTACGAGATGAGCCGCCAATGCGCTCGATCACCTCTTCTGGCGACGCGGTCACATCCAGTGTCACGACCCGACTCCTCGAAGTCATCAACTCCTCGGCTGTCCGCTCGTCGAGGTCGAAGATGTTGGTGATCAATCCTCGCTGCATGGCACCAAGCTGGCCGCTCTCAGCGGTCTCGTCGGTGACAATGGCGAGCTCGGCGCTGGTGTAGAGGGCAAAACGGCGATCGGGTTCGGGAATGCGCAGCAGCCTCATCAAGGCGAACGCGGTCGCGTTCAGCGCAGTCACCATCGGTCGGAACAGCCAAGCGAAGACCCGCATCACCGGGTTGACACGAAGAATCACTGGCTCAGGGGCCTGAAGGGCGAGGGCCTTGGGAATCATTTCCCCGAGGACGACATGCAGCGCGGTGATACCGCTCAGGGCCACCACGAAGCCGATCGTGTGGGCTGCGGCGTTCGAGAGTCCCCACCCCTCCAAAGGACCGTACAACCACATGGCCACGGCCGGTTCGCCATACATGCCCAGACCAATGCTCGCAAGGGTGATGCCCAGCTGAGCGACAGCGATGTACGCGTCCTTGCCCGCTGGCCGGTCGAACACGCCGAGCAGCCACCGGGCGGCTCGACTCCCCCCATCTGCCCATGTCTTGATGCGGCTGCGCCGCGACCCCACTAGGGCGAACTCGGCAGCCACGAACAACCCGTTGATGGCGACCAGGACGAGAATGACAACGATTGGGAGAACGACCGTCTGTATCACTCGGACCCCCCGAGAAGACGAAAGCTCGATCTCTCGACGTAGCGCCCGTTCACTTCGTCGACCCGGATCACGATTCCATCCGGCTCCAGGTGGACCTCATCGCCGACAATTGGGGCGCGCCCTAGCTTGTGCCAGATGAGTCCGCTGACGGTGTCGACTTCTGCAGCTGGCAGCCCCAGACCAAATCGATCGTTGAGGACATCGAGCAGAACGTCACCGCGCACCGAGACCCGTCGCCCCGTCGTGCTGATCGGGTCGTCCTCGACGTCGAACTCGTCGTGGACTTCACCGAAGATCTCCTCAATAGCGTCCTCCAGGGTGATCAGACCGGCGACGGAGCCGTATTCGTTGATCACCAATGCGCAGTGTTGTGATTCCTCTCGCAGTCTGCGCCAAAGACCGGGGACCGTGAGAAACTCCGCCACCGACAGCACGGGGCGCGTGATCTCTGAGACCGTCGACTTCGGGGCTTGCTGGACCTGGTTGAAGAGGTCCCGCAGATGGACGATGCCGACAACGTCCTCTCCCTGATCGTCGATCACAGGGAATCTCGAATGGGCACTGCCAGCCACCACGGAGAGGGCCTCCTCCACTGACATCGGGGCGTTCAAGGTGTCGAGTCGGAGACGGGGAGTCATGATCTCCCGCACCAAGCGCTCTTCGACGTTGAGGACACCGGCCAACATGTCTCTCTCTGACGCATCGATCAGTCCTCCCTCTGCGCTCGCCTGGTACAGACCAGCCAACTCTTCGGGAGAATGAACGTGGGCGTGGCTGTGGTCGATGCTGAGACGCAGGATTCTCATCAAGGCGAATGCCGAGCCGTTGAACACCTTGACCAAGGGAGTGAACACCCACTGGCTGACACGCATCGCTGGAAGTGTGGCGATTGCCAGTCGCTCGGGATAGCGAAGCGCAGCCGTTTTAGGAAGCAACTCGCCGAGTACGACCTGGACCCCGGTGATGGCGACCAAAACTATGAGTACGGCCACCGCCCGCCCCGCCGCCCCGAAGAAGGGCTCGAGGAGAGGAGTCAACGCTGCCTGCCCGTACGCACCGGCCACCAAACTGCTCAGGGTGATCCCGATCTGACAAGCGGCGACGTAGTTGTCGAGGAGTTTCGGATCCTTCAGGATTACCAATAGACGCCTGGCGCCGACGCTCCCGCCCGCAGCCGACTCCTGGACCCGCGATCGCCTCGATCCCACGGTTGCGAACTCGGCCGCCACGTACAAGGCATTGACCGACACCATCACCAAGATCACCAGTACGGGGATGAGGACGCTCACAAGGGGAGCGGCCGCAGAGATATCCGCCTGCTGGAACCGCACCTGATCACCCTCTGGAGGGTACACGGTGCCTTGCTCAAGTGGTTGAGGTGGTCTTGATGCGACAGGGTGTCCCCCACCAGTGGTTGAATGTGTCCAACTCATGACTCCCGCCAACCCTGATACCGAGAGACATTCCCGGGAACAACGACTACGGGTCTGGGGTCAATCGTCTTGGGACTTGTTACGGATTCTGGCTTTGGCCGCCGTCGCGGTGTGGTTGCTCTACCAGGTGAAGCTGGTGGTAATCCCTCTGATGCTCGGAGCTTTCGCCGCCAGCCTCGGCACACCACTGGTCGCCCGTCTGGATCGCCGCAGATGGCCACGCCTCCTGTCCACGTGGGTGGTTGGTTTGACGGTCGGGGGAGTCGCCTTCCTAGTCGGATGGTTCGTCGTCACCGAGATCCAGAGCGCAGCGGACCAGATGGCGGTCGCATTGGGAGAGGCTTGGGAGCAACTGCAGCTATGGCTCACGTCCGGCCCGTTCGGCGCGCAGATCCTCGAAGCAGTGGATCGGTTCCTGGAAGGTCTCGGTGAGGGTGATGGTGGCCTGGGTAGGTGGCTCACGGCCGGTCTCGGTACAGTCACAGAAGCAATCGCCGGACTGGTTCTCACCGTCGTAGTCGCCTTCTTCATCGTAAAGGACGGGGACCGCTTCTGGGGGTGGGTCCTTTCCAAGGTCCGCCCCGATGACCGTGAACAGTTCGCCGAGGCCGGAGTCGCCGCCTGGGCAACTCTCCGACGCTACCTGTTCGGCACCTCGCTGGTCGGAGTGGTCAACGCCACCGCGTTGGCTATCACCCTGCTCATCCTCGGGGTCCCATTGATCATCCCACTCGCCATCCTCATGTTCCTCGGCGCCTTCTTCCCACTGCTCGGGGCGCTGGCCTCGGGATCAGTGATCGCTCTGACCGTTCTCGCCACCAACGGACTCCGCGATGCGGTGATAGTCATCCTCGTGGTCATTGCCGTCCAACAGCTCGAGGGAGACCTCATATCCCCCATAGTCCTAGGCAAGACCATGGCCCTGCACCCGCTTCTGATTCTGTTCGGGGTGACAATCGGTTTCATAGTCGGGGGCCTGGTCGGGGCATTCGTCGCCGTGCCCTTCATCGCGATCGCCGCCCAGGTCACTCGCACCGTATACCCAGGGTTCCTGGAGACCGGTCGAGCCTCGACCACACCACGTCGCCCTGCCTAGTCAGATCCCGGCTGTGGCGGTCCTACGATTGAAGGATGTCTCGGGATCACTCAGCAGCGATCGAAGCCAACCGCAAGAACTGGGATCAGAGAGCCCCTGTCCATGCGGCGTCGCAGACCTATGACCTCGACGGATTCGTGGCCGACCCAACGCGGATTTCCACGGTTGCAAAGGACGATCTGGCGATCCTCCTGCCCCACTTACCGGAGGGATCGGTCGATGGTCTCGAGGTATTACATCTTCAATGTCACATCGGAACCGACACGCTGTCGTTGGCGCGACTGGGCGCCAAAGTCACCGGAGTCGACTTCTCGAGCGAGAGCCTGAAAGTGGCGAGAGATCTCGGCAGCAAAACTGGATTGGAGGCGACTTTCGTCGAGTCCGAAGTGTCCGGGCCCAAGAGGTGGTCGAGGGCCCCTTCGACCTGGTCTACACCAGCATCGGGACGATCGGGTGGCTCCCATATCCACTGGTGGCATGGGCCAAAACCATCGACGCCCTGCTCAAACCGGGCGGGACCTTCTTCATTCGCGACGGTCACCCTATGCTCTTCTCAATTGACGTGGACAACCAGGATGGACTCGTAATCGGCTACCCCTATTTCCCCACGGGTGAACCCATCGCATAGGACGAGCCAGGGACCTACACCGACGGCGACCACTCCGGAATCACCGACATTCGGACCTACGAGAGTGAGCACCCCATCAGCGAGATCATCACCGCCCTCCTGGAAGTCGGGCTCACATTGGTCCACTTTGGAGAGCGTCAGGACCTGCCATGGGAGGCCCTACCCCAGATGATCGAAGAGAATGATCGATTCGTCCTTCCCCCCGACGAGCGGGATCTTCTTCCCCTGGCCTTCTCACTGGTGGCGCGAAAGCCTGGCTGACACGGCGTCAGGAGATACGGGCCCGGTAAACGTGTGTGGTATACGGGAGGTCGATGATCCCTCTATCGGACAAGCCGGGCAATGAGGTGAACAACTCCGCCAACTCCGACTCGATCCGCAATCGGGTATCCACGTCGGCGGTGATCACGTAGCTGCGCGATCTCGCCATCTCCAGCAGATCGGTTGCGGACATGACACGGACCCACTCGAACGTGGCCTCCTCAACAGGTCCAAAGGGGTCTCCGATGACGACCCCATCGTCGGCGATCAGTTTCTCGGCTGCACTGTTCTTCATGATCCCCGAAATCCTGCGGACCCAGGGAGTGGTCTCATCCCGAATGTTCCATATGAGACCGATCGTCCCACCCGGTCGCAGCACCCTGGCCGCCTCCGCCGAAGCGGTCACGGGGTCGACCCAGTGCCACATCTGACCCCCGACAACCGCATCAGCACTGGCGTCCGGCAAGGGCAAGCTCTCGGCTGTCCCCGGATATACCGCGATGTTGGGATTCTGTTCGCTGAGCTTGGCAAGCATCTCAGGATCAGGGTCGATACCTATGACCTCCCTACCGGTGGCCGCGACCACACGGGTCAGCTTGCCGGTTCCAGCGCCAATGTCGACTACTGTCCCGCTCTCCGCCACACCCTCGAGCATCCAAACAACAGCTTCGACCGGATAGTCGGGTCGGCCCCGCTCGTAGCTGCCTGCCTCACGTCCGAAGGATGTCGCCAAACCTTCACGATCAGAATCCATCCCAACAGAATATTGGTGTCTCAGGGGGCTGGAGGCACTCCCGTGATGATCCGCGCCCCCCGGCGAAACGTCAGATAACTCCATGCCCAGGAGAGCAGGACCAGCAGACGGTTGCGAAATCCGATCAGGTAGAAGATGTGGACCACCAACCAGGCGGCCCAGGCAAGGAACCCACCGAATCGCAACCAACCAAAATCCGCAACCCCTTTAGCCCTTCCTATGGTGGCCAGGGACCCCTTGTTCCGGTATCGAAACGGTGTCCTCTCTTCCCCGGTCAGGTCGGAGCTGATCATCTTCGCGGTGTGTCTTCCCATCTGGATCGCGGCCGGAGCTACTCCAGGCACCCCAGGAACCATGGCGAGGTCTCCGATCACGAAGATGTTCCGGGATTCGGGGAGGGATAGGTCGGATCCGACTACTACCCGACCGTTCCTGTCGGTCTCGGCACCCAAACCGGCTCCCAACGGTGAGGCCTGAACACCCGCCGCCCACAGCACAGTGGCGGCATCGATCCGGGTACCGCTATTCAGCGTCACACCGTCCTCGTCAACAACCGATACGACGTCTCCCGTAATCACCTCAACACCCATTCCCTCCAACTGGCTTCGGGCGCTGAGCGACAACGCCTCCGGATATACGGGGAGCACATGGGAAGCACCCTCGATGAGGATCACCCGTGCCTTGGTGGGGTCCACGGCCCGGAACTCCCGACCCATCGCATGAACCGCTATTTCGACCAGGGCACCGGCCAGCTCGACCCCGGTCGGGCCTGCTCCCACCACCACGAACGTGAGCAGTTGACCGGCCCGTTCCGGGTATCTCTCAGCCTGCTCGAAAGCGCTGAGAATCCGTTGCCGCATCAGGATCGCGTCCTCGAGTGTCTTCAAGCCAGGGGCAAGCTCCTCCCATTGTTCCTGTCCGAAGTACGAGTGGGTAGCACCGGCCGCCACCACCAGGTAGTCGAACCCGACCTCTTCACCACCGTCGAGATGGACCAAGCGTCGTTCCGGATTGACGCCGGTGACATCGGCAAGGAGGACCCGGGACACGTTCATCTGTCTCCGAAACACCGAACGGATCGGATAGGCGATGTCGCTCGGATTGATGGCCGCAGTCGCCACCTGATAGAGCAGCGGCTGGAACAGATGGAAGTTGCGTCGATCGATGATCGTTATCTCGACCGGTACCCGGCGGAGACTCTTGGCCGCGTTCAGCCCGGCGAACCCGGCCCCAACGATGACAACACGGGTCATGGTACGAGCCGCTCCAGGGGTACTGGGTCCGCACCCAAGCCCCTTGCCAATGCCCTGAGGGCGAGCGAACGATGCGAAAGCGAGTTCTTCTCGGCGGCGCTCATCTCGGCCAGGGTCCTCCCGTTGACGTCGAACACCGGGTCATATCCGAAGCCGCCATCACCCCGAGATTCCAGTGCGATCGATCCTTCAACCGAGCCTTCAGCGGTGAACTCGAGCCCATCCGGAAAGACGAGGGCAACCACGGTCCTGAAGCGGGCCCGTCTGTCCTGGACTCCATCGAGCCGCTCCAGCAGGAGGTTCACATTGTCTTGGTAAGTGGCATCCTCCCCGGCGAAACGTGCCGAATGAACACCTGGGGCACCGTCCAATGCCGCCACTTCGAGACCGGTATCGTCAGCGATCGCGGGTAGCCCGGTTGCATCCACAACCGCCCGTGCCTTGAGGAGCGAGTTGGCCTCGAGGGTTGCACCCACTTCTTCCACATCCTGCCAGTCGAGACCCTTGACCACCTCGGCAACGAGACCGGTCCCGGAAAGAACAGCCTCGATCTCAAGGATCTTGTCCTGGTTCTTGGTGGCCAGGACGAGACGGGGAATCACGACTCGACCGCCCTCCGTTGCAGATCGTGGAGCTCGGTGATGCCCTGGGCTGCGAGGTCGAGAAGCCCATCGAGCTCCTCTCTGGTGAAGGGGGCGCCCTCTGCGGTGCCCTGGACTTCGACCAGCAGTCCCCTACCAGTCATCACCACATTCATATCCACCTCGGCGGCGACATCCTTGTCGTAGTCCAGGTCGAGCCAGGCAACACCGTCGACGATCCCGACAGAAACGGCTGCTATCTCGTCGATGATCGGACTCCTCTCCAGGACCCCACGGCTGACGGCGTCCGTGAGAGCCTGATGCATCGCCACCCAGGCGCCGGTCACGGCTGCAGTTCGCGTCCCACCATCTGCCTCTATCACGTCGCAGTCGACCCGGACCAATTGCTCGCCAAGGGCACTCAGATTGACCCCGGCGCGGAGAGCCCGGCCGATCAAGCGTGATATCTCTTTCGCCCTGCCGCCCGTGTAGTCGTCGCGGCGAATCCGCTCACTCGAAGACCCGGGCAACATGCCGTACTCAGCAGTCACCCATCCCTTGCCGCCACCCAACATCCACCGTGGGACGGTGTCCTCGAGCGTCGCGGTACAGAGAACCCGGGTGCGGCCCATGGCGATCAGCACCGATCCTGGTGTGGCCTCGGTGAACCCGAGTTCCATGCTGACAGGTCTGAGTTCATCGGGTGAGCGATCGGTCATGATCCCAACGGTACCGGCCTAGACCTCGAAGCTGGTACCTGGTGTGGCGAAGGCGACAGGACGCCCGAAGGCGACTTCGGCCTCATGGACCGAAAGGGCTACGTCCAGGTATGGGGGGATGTGGGTCAGAACGAGTCGTCCCACACCGAGTTGGCGGGCGACGTCGCCGGCCTCTTCGGCGCTCATGTGCATCGGATACTCCGGGTTCTTGGTCGACTCCTGGTAGGCGGCCTCAGCGACCAGCACATCCACTCCCCTGGCAAGCTCATGCCATTCCCCTTCAGGCCCAGTGTCGCCGGTGTAGAACAGGCTCCGGTTGTTCACCTCCCACCGGCTTCCGACGGTCGGGACCGAGTGGTTCATGGTGGTGAACTCGACCGCTACTTCTCCAATGGTGATGCGATCTCCTCCATCCACTGGAGTGAAGTCGAAGGTCTCTTCGAGGACCGAGCCTTGGCCCTTGTCCACAAAGCCGCTCACACGATCCCACACCGACTGCGGACCGAACACCGCGACGCCGGTACGAGGGTCCGGTCGGTAGGTCCAGGCGTGGAAGGCGGTGAAGAGGTCGGTGCAGTGGTCGGGATGCTGGTGTGAGATGACGATGGCATCGACCATGTCGGGGTCTACCGGCAACGCCACGTAAGTCCCGGGGCCGGCATCACACCAGACACGAGTCGTCCCCTGCTCGATCAGCAAGCCAGCACCGGGTCGGCCAGGCGCGGGAAACGTCCCGGAGGAGCCGATCACATGAACCCTCACGGGGTCACCCTACCGGTCGACAAGCCGGAGTCGAAGTATCAGGGCAAGCGTGCGAGCCAGGTTTCATGGTGGTGATCGGCGGACGATACCCTCAGCAAGTGACGTCGAACACCCCCAGGTCGGTCGCTATCGGACGCGCCTTTCGCCGTCGCTGCCCCAACTGTGGAACGAAGGCGTTCCGCACGTGGTTCACCATGTTCGAAGTCTGCCCGGGGTGTCGGCTGAGGTTCGAAAGGGAGCCGGGTTACTGGGTGGGTGCCGTCACCATCAACACGACGGTCACCTTCGCCTCTTTTGCCGGACTGTTCGTGGCGATGACGATCCTCGCCTGGCCAGACCCGCCCTGGGGCCTGATCATGGCGGTGGTAGTGGGGGTCAATGTCCTACTGCCCGTGTTCTTCTATCCGATCTCGAAGACTCTGTGGGCGGCGTTGGAGCACTCATGGCATCCTCTCGAACCGGAAGAGTTCCAGTTGGGTCGATAACGGTCAGAGTCTCTTGGCCACCTCGTCGAGCATGACCTCGGTGGCCCCACCGCCGATCGAGTTGATCCGCACATCGCGATACATCCGTTCGATGGCGGTCTCGGCGACATAACCCATCCCGCCATGGAACTGGACACAGTCGTAGAGGACACGGTTGGTGAGCTCACCCACCAGTGCCTTCACCTCCGACACTTCGCGGACGGCGTCCATCCCCTCGTCGAGCATCCACGCCGTCTTGTAAACGAACTCACGGGCGGCGTCTACTTCGGCCTGCCGCATCGCCATCCTCTGGCGTATCGCCTGCTTCTCCCAGAGCGGCGCCCCGAATGCGTGACGGTTCTTGACGTAGTCGAGGGTCAGTTCGAGGGCCTTTTGGCACTCGCCGATTGAGGCCGCCATGATCGCCAGCCTCTCGTTCTGGAAGTTCTCCATGATGTAGTAGAAACCGCGGTTGACCTCACCGATCAGATGGTCGTCACCAACCCAGGTGTTGTCGAGGACCAGTTCGGCAGTGTTGGAGGCATGCCAACCCATCTTCTTGAGGGAGCGGCTGGCAGTGAACCCGTCGGTCCCCTTCTCGACGGCGAACACCGAAAGACCCCGAGACGCTTTGGTATCGGAATCAGTACGCGCCGCGATGAACACGATGTCGGCGAAGCCACCGTTGGTGATGAACATCTTGGTCCCGTTGAGACGCCATCCGTCGCCGTCGCGACGCGCACTGGTGCGGAGACCGGCGACGTCGGAACCTGCGTCGGGTTCTGTCACTCCTATGGCCGTGATCAACTCACCGGAGACACATGCGGGCAGCCACTTCTCCTTCTGATCCTGTGAGCCAAAACGGTTCAGGTAGGGAATGGCGAGGTCGGTGTGAACCAGGACGGTGATTGCAGTACCGCCCGACGTCGACCGCCCCAACTCCTCGGCGAACACCACGGTGGCGATGTGCCCGAGCCCTATGCCCCCATACTCCTCCGGCACCCTGAGACCGAAGAATCCCAACTTGCCCATCTCGTCGAGCAGAGATCGGGGGACCTGTCCTTCGGCCTCCCACTCCTCGACGTTCGGGACGATCTCACGCTCGACGAACTCCCTGACCGAGTTCCGGATCGCCTCGAGATCACTATCGACGTAAACCGACCTCACGTTTCCTCCTCCGACGCCAGCATGGCCCTACCTGCCTTGCTGTTGTAGGTCAGATTGTGATCGGTGCAGAACCGTTCGGCCACCCGGGCCACGGCCAGACCGTCGACATCATGCTCGATTCCGAGGCCGTCGAGGAGATAGACGATGTCTTCGGTGGCGACGTTGCCGGTGGCCCCGGGGGCGTATGGGCACCCTCCGAGACCTCCGGCGGAGGAGTCCATTCGCATCACCCCATGGTCGAGGGCGGTCATAGTGTTGGCGATGGCCTGTCCGTAGGTGTCATGGAAATGGACTCCGAGTTGTTCGACCGGCACAGAGTCGAGCACCTCGCCGAGGAGGCGCTCGACATGATACGGGGTTGCCTTCCCGATGGTCTCCCCCAGATAGACATAGTCGACACCCCACTCCAGCAACGTCTCGCAGAGGTGAGCCACCCAGTCGGGGTCCTGCTCGCCTTCGAAGGGGCAATGGGTGGCGGTGGACACATACCCGCGGAAGGTGATACCTCCCGGGGCCTCGGTGAGGATCCGTCTGATCCGATGCATCGACTCGTCGACGGTGGCGTTGATGTTCCGTTGGCTGAAGGTCTCCGATGCCGACGTGATCACACCGAAGTGGGTGAGTCCTGCGGCGAGGCCTCCCTCGAGACCCTGCATATTGGGCACAAGGCCGCCGAGCGTCACACCTTGAGCCTTCACCGCGGCGACCACCTCGGCCCCGTCTGCCATCTGGGGCACCCATTTCGGACTGACAAAGGACACCGCATCGAACTCCCTGAGTCCGGCGTCAGCCAGGTCGTCGATGAGACGGGCCTTCGCCTCGGTGGGAATGAAGACTCCCAGGGACTGAAGTCCGTCTCGCGAGGAAGATTCGGTTATCGAAACCCTCTCCGGAAGATTCACAACGCCAACGGTACCCGGCGCCGGGCACTTGGTACGGGGACTCCGACCTACCATCCTCGGCGATGACCGAGCATTGCCTGGTGCTGATCACGTGTGGTGGGGACGGCGAAGCCCGGTCGATAGCCAGACGACTCGTAGAGGATCGTCTCGCCGCGGGTGTCCAGATCATCCCTATCCAGAGCATCTATGCCTGGGACGATCAGATAGTCGAGGACGACGAGGTACTTTTGATCGCCAAGACCCGGGCCGACAAGTTCGAGACCATCCGCGATCTCGTCGTCGAGCTGCACTCGTATGAGATTCCCCCAGTCATCCGGATCGACATCGGCGGAGCCCATCTCCCCTATCTCGAGTGGATTGACCAGAACGTGGAGGGGTTTAAGACCGGCTGAATCGCGCCGCTTCGTCCGAACCCTTGGTGGCATCCCCCTCCGTGTAGGAGTGGGCACCGGCACCCGCCAGATGGCCCGAGTCGACGATCAGATACTCATCCCGGATCGGTCGTCCCTCCAACCAGCATTCGAGGATCTCCCGTGTACCTGCGGCATACCGGGCCTGGGCGGAAAGACTGGTGCCAGAAGTGTGCGGGGTCATGCCATGGTTGGGCATGGTCCGCCACGGGTGGTCCTGAGGGGCTGGTTGGGGGAACCAGACGTCCCCGGCATAACCAGCCAGTTGACCCGACTCCAATGCCCGTACCACGGCGTCACGATCGCAGATCTTGCCCCGGGCCGTGTTCACCAGGAACGCGCCCCGCTTCATCTTCGAGATCAGCCCATCGTTGAACAGGTGCTCGGTCTCGGGGTGGAGTGGAGCATTGATGGTGACCACGTCGCAGACCGCAACCATCGACTCGACGTCAGGGTGGAAGGTGACACCAAGTTCCTCCTCGACTTCTCCCGGCAAGCGGTGCTTGTCGGTGTAGTGCAGACCAACCTCGAAGGGCTTGAGGCGACGCAGGACCGCCGACCCGATCCGTCCTGCGGCCACGGTTCCAACCTGCATTCCCTCGAGGTCGTAGGACCGTGACACCGCGTCGGCGATGTTCCAACCACCGTCGACCACGATCTGATACGACGGGATGTAGTTGCGGACCAACGCCAGGATCATCATGACCACGTGCTCGGAGACACTGATGCTGTTGGAGTAGGTGACCTCTGCGACGGTGACACCGTGTGCCATGGCAGCCTGGAGGTCGGTGTGGTCGGAGCCGATCCCGGCCGTGATGACAAGTTTCAGGTTCGGGGCCTTGGCGAACCTCTCGGCCGTCATGTACGCCGGCCAGAAGGGCTGTGAGATGACCACGTCGGCGTCATGGAGGTTGCGTTCGAACTCGGAGTCGGGGCCGTCCTTGTCGGAGGTCACGACCAGGGCGTGACCGCCACCTTCCAGGAAGTCTCGGAGCCCGAGGGCACCCGACACCGAGCCCAAGAGCTCGCCAGGGGTGAAATCGATCGCCGACGGTGACGGAGTGGTCTGCCCGTCGTGATAGGTCTCGATTCGGGGAATATCGTCCCGTGCGTAGTCGGGCGGATACCCGTCCATCGGATCGTCGTACAGGACACACAGCACTTTCGCCATCTCGAACCTCCTGAGGGCGAAACATAGCCCCGGGTGGGACCGGGAGAGGGAGAGGGATAGGGTTCGGTTCCAATGACCCGCACGAGGTGGATCAGTTGGGTCGGTGGCCTGGGCATCGCCATTGGACTGTGGATCGCATTCGCCTACCTGGCAGGGGACTTCAACATGTCTCACTGGTGGTGGGACAGGTCAGGGCTGCTTTGGTCGTCGCTCGGCTTCGTTGTGGCAGGAGCCGTGGTCGTTGCTCTGGCGCGGGTCAAGTCTGGTAACTGGATGCTTGCGATGATCCCGGCAGTGTTGCTCGGTGTCGCATACACCTTGGGGCGCCCGCTCGGCCCAGGGGGTCGCCCAATCTGGGATTGGCTCGACAACGGATTCGACCTGGTCACACCGGTTGTAGTCGGAGCGCTGGTCGCAGTAGCACTCTGGCTCATCTGGAAGGCTGGCGCTGACCACTCGGACTACGCGCCTCGACCCGGAAGAACCCGATCGGCTTTGCTTCTCGTCGGGGGCGCACTTCTGGCCCTCGTCTTCCTGGTGACTTTCGACCGCCTACAGCGCGCCTACTTCAGCAACACCAATCTCGAGGAGTTCGCGTACGCCCGCTGGCAGGTGTCGGGACTCGTCATCCTGGGAGGAGTCTTCGCTGGAGTGTTCCTGGTGACCCGACGAGCCCCGCTCCTCCACCTCGGGGCACTGGTCATGCTGAGCCTCATGTTCCTGGCATATCCTCGCGTTTTCGGAGCAACCAGCGAATGGGCTTCGCGTCTGTTCGTCCTCGCAGAGGATGCGGAGGCGTCTCCAGCGATACCACTCGCAGTAGGAGTGCTGCTTGGGATCCTGGCGTCCCGACCCGGCCGCGATCCATCCTCGTAGGGCATCGTCCCTTCGAGCTCCGAGTACCGTCGAGCTCGCGCGGGGTCCCTCGCGCGTCAGTGGCTTGGACTCTGACAGCTTTCGAAGGGAGTTCGCGATGGGCGAGTCAACGAGCGGATCAGACTTGATCTCCGCGGCCGGGTTCCACCGGGCGCGGGGTGTCTCCGACTGGCGGGTCACAGGGACAGGCCCGCAGGCCGTCTTCACCGCGACCTCTCTCTCGCACGCGGCAGACCTCATCGCCCCTGTCGTCGCCGCTGCTGAGCGATTCGGCATTCTGCCCGACGTTGACATTCGACCCGAGGGAGTCGTCGTGCGTATCCCCTACCGCAGCCCGGATGGCATCCCCGCAGCCGCCGGGGAGTTCGCGGCGGCTGTGTCCCGGGCAGCCGCCCAGCTGCAGCTGCCCGCCGATCCCTCACTAGCGCAGTCGATCGGCATCTACGTCGCCCAGCACTCCCGGGCCGACGTGCGACCGTTCTTCAACGCCGCACTCGGTTATGAAGCGTTCGGCGACACGGATGCCGTCGATCCGCTGCGCTGCGGGCCGCAGCTCGCCTTCAACCCGATCACCGGCGACTCTCCGGCGAGAGGCCGGACGCACATCGATGTCTTCGTGCCGGCCGACCAGGCTCGGGCGCGGGTGGAGGCCGCCCTCGCCGCCGGAGGGAGACTCGTCGATGACTCGCGCGCCCCCGCCTGGTGGTCGCTCGCGTCGACCGACAACCACGGCGTGGACATCGCGTCCTGGACCGACACGTACGACTGACACGCTTTCCCTGTACGTCGTTGATGTCACCATGATCTGGCCCATCAGCACCCGTGGAGTCGCTGAGCACCCTCGAGGCGGATCCGAGCATCGAACACGACAAAACCCGCCCCTCTCACCGTGGTGGTGATCGGGGCGGGCTTTCCGTCTATTCAAGGGCCCACTATCTCGTTAGCACCTGGTGGTGGAGGTGCGGGGAGTCGAACCCCGGTCCGTTGAGTCGTCAGCGAAGGCATCTCCGAGCGCAGTCGTCAGCGAGCTTCGAGAGCAGGAACCCTGACGACGAGTTTTCCTACCTCTATTCGGAGTTGGTCTTAGCCGTCAGGTCCCGAAATCCCTGACGGAGCATCCCGCATTGCGGCGCCCTGGCCCGACCCGGCGGGTACGGGTCGGCAGGACGGGCTGTTTATTTAGGCAGCCAGTGCGAAGTTATCTTCGGCACTTGTTTTGTTTTTCCGGTTTGTTAACGAGGCCCCGGAGACCTCGGCTCGCTTCCAACGCCTCAACACTCAACGTCGAAACCGTTTCACCCCCTGGTGATAGAGTCCATTCTACTCCAAACCGAACGAGGGGCCAGCCGTCTCAGGGGAGGAACTGGACTCCGACCATCGCCCCGACGATGGTGACCAGGAGGACGATCATCCAGTTGGAGACAGTTTTCTGGAGCTCGCCTATCCGGACATGCACATCACTGATGCGTTCGTGGGTCTCACCGATTCGAGTAGCCATCTCGGCCGAGAGCTCAGCACGCAGCAGCTGGAGATCCCATTTGGTGGCCACTTCGTCGAGGTTGTGGAGTGGGATGGCAGTCATCAGGGTCTCAGTAGCGTCAGGACCGATGGTACTGGTCAGGGCGTTGTAGAGGTCGGCCCGGGCTGCCTCAGAGATCGGCATTCCGGTAGAACTACTGGGTGCCCCCCACCACGTCAAGGGGTTCGTCCCGAGTCGTGGGACGAGATCGGTCAACGCTTTCGACGCTGGACCTTCTCCATTTCGCGTTTGGCGTCGCGCTCCTTGAGGCTCTCCCGTTTGTCATAACTAGTCTTCCCCTTGGCGAGGCCGAGCTCCACCTTGGCCTTGCCATCCTTGAAGTAGACCCGCAACGGCACCAAGGTCAGGCCCTTCTGTGCGATCTGCCCGGCGAGACGATCTATCTCCCGTCGATGCATGAGCAGCTTGCGGGATCGCTCGGGCTCATGACCACCCTCCCGGGCGAAGTCATAAGGAGCGATGTGCGCCCCCACGAGAAAGGCCTCACCCTTCTCGACCAATCCGTAAGAGTCTTTGAGTTCCATCCGGCCGGCCCTCATCGACTTCACCTCAGATCCCATGAGGACAAGACCAGCCTCGACAGTGTCGACGATCGCGTAGTCGTGGCGGGCCCGTCGGTTGCTGGCGATGACTTTGAGCCGGCCGGTCTCACCGGTGGTCATGGCTCAGAACCCGGTCGGGACGTCTGCGCCGGTGCCGTCGGCGTCCCGCAAGTATCTGCTGAGACCCAGAAGAGAACCAACCACGCCGGCGAGAGCTCCGAATATGAGGAAGAGGACACCCCAACGGAAGAACCAGGTCGGAGCTATGTCGAGCCGGAACAGTGCGAAGCCGGATCCGGCACGGGCCAGATTGGTGGCCCCAACCCACACTGCGAACACCGCCAGGGCGGCGCCAACCAAACCTTCGATCAGGCCCTCCAATAGGAAGGGGACTCTGATGAACCAGTTGGAAGCCCCGACCGCCTTCATGATCCCGACTTCGTCACGTCGGGCATAGATGGCAAGACGGATGGTGTTGGCGATCAGGACCACTGCCGCCAGGCCGAGCACCAGGGCCATCCCGAGACCAAGCACGTTGAGAACATTCGACAAGTTCTGAAGCTGTTCGATCTGTTCAGCTGCCGTTGCAACCAATCGCACCACCTGTTGCTGGGCCTCCAGCCGAAACCTCACGGTGGAGTGGAGCGCGATGTCCTGGAGCTCGATGCGAAGCGAAGCAGGCAGGACAGTTTGATCGATGTTGAGCATCTCTGGCTGATTGGCGAAGATCTCCTGATACTCGATCCACGCCTCGGCCTTGCTCACATAAGTAACGGGGGCCTTGACCTCTTCCCAGCTCTCGACTTGGGCGACGAGTGTCTGGTGGGCGTCGGCCGAGACACCATCGCTTCCTGTGTCGTGTAGAAAGGCGATGACATGCACACCCTCCTGCCAGGCGATGGTGTTGACCCTCAAGACCTCGTTGACCACTAAGGCACCGAAGGCAAGGCTCAGAGAGATGAAAACGGCGAGAATCGCCCCCACGACGATCAGCAGATTCCTGCGCAGGCTGTTGAACGCTTCCCGGAGCAGATAGAAGACCCGGCTCACTCTTCCTCCACCGCAGGTGACGTGTATGGATCCAAACGGTCGGTTCGCCCCTCCACCGGTTCAGCAAGCTCGGCCAAAGGTGCCACCACCGAGGCGGGTGCAGCATGTCTCGGGGCCTTCGTGCCATCCTCTGAAGACTCGGGGAAGCTTTCGTATCGTCCCGTCTCTTCGTCGCGTGTCACCCGACCACCTTCGAGGGCGACGACACGACGCTTCATGGCGTCGACGATCGCGTGATCATGGGTGGCCATGACGATGGTGGTGCCGGTCCGGTTGATACGGTCGAGCAGCTTCATTATCCCCACCGATGTCTTCGGGTCGAGGTTCCCGGTCGGCTCGTCGCAGAGCATGATGGGGGGACGGTTGACGAAGGATCGGGCCACGGACACGCGCTGCTGTTCACCACCGGAGAGCTGACGCGGGTATCTGTCTCCCTTGTCTTCCAAACCAACGAGTTCGAGGACCTGATCAACCTGCGGTGCGATCACAGAGCGTGGTCGCCCGAGGACTTCCAGGGCGAATGCCACATTCTCTGTAACTGTCTTGTTGGGCAGCAGCTTGTAGTCCTGAAAGACGGTCCCGACCGACCGGCGGAGGTAAGGAATCTTCCATTTGGGGAGGGCGGTTATGTCTTTACCGGCCACCCAGATCGTGCCCCGGGTGACCGGCTCATCACGGAGCAGCAGACGGATCACGGTCGACTTGCCCGATCCGGACGCGCCAACGAGGAAAACAAATTCACCTTTCTGGATGTTGAGGGACACGTCGTTGACGGCGACCGTGCCGCCTTCATAGACCTTGGTGACGTTTTCGAGTCGGATCATTCGGTCAGTTCCGTGAAGCCTCTCAGGATGGTTCCCTCCGCCGTATCGAGAACGCTACCGGCCGGACTGGTTCTATCTGGAATCTCCGCTGGTTTCGTACTGGGCCCGACGCCATCGGAGATAGGACTCGATAAAGCCCCTTATGTCGCCGTTCAGCACACCGGTGACATTGCCCACCTCGTGGTCGGTGCGGAGATCCTTGACCATCTGATAAGGCTGGAGGACGTACGAACGGACCTGACGGCCCCATGCAGCATCTCCCTGCTCGCCACGAATCGAGTTCAAATGCTTTTCCCGTTCCAGACGCTGCCGCTCGGCCAGTTTTGCCATGAGCATCGCCATTGCCCGGTTCTTGTTCTGAAGCTGTGACCGTTCGTTCTGACACTGGACGACGGTCCCGGTCGGAAGATGGGTTATTCGAACCGCCGAATCGGTCTTGTTCACATGCTGGCCCCCAGCACCCTGGGCGCGATATGTGTCGATACGGATCTCGTCCTCGTCGATCTCGATGGCGGCGGACTCCCCCAGATCGGGAACAACATCGACACCGGCAAAGCTGGTGTGACGTCTGGCGTTGGAATCGAAAGGGCTGATCCGAACCAGTCGATGGACCCCTCTTTCGGACTCCAACATTCCGTAAGCACGGTCACCTCTGACCGTCAGGGTGGCCGACTTGATACCGGCTTCCTCACCCTCTGTCACTTCCTCAACGGTGACCGAGAAACCGGCATCGTTGAGAAAGCGTTGGTACATCCTCGCCAGCATCTCCGCCCAATCCTGAGCGTCGACCCCTCCCGCGCCGGCGTGAACACTGAGAATTGCGTCGGCATCGTCGTACTCGTCGAAGAACAACGACTCCAACTCCAGATCGTCGAGCACCGCCGACACCCCAATCAGGAGGTCGATCGACTCCTTTCGCGAGGCCTCGTCATCAGCCTCGGCGGCAAGATCCATGAGCACTTCGGCGTCCTCGATCTGGCTGGCGAGACCGTCGACCTTTTCGAACAGTCCCTCATGGCGGGCCAGCCGCCCACTGACACTCCTAGCTTCGTCGGGGTCGTTCCACAGATCCGGGGCGGAAGCCCTTTCCCGGAGCTCGTCGAGCTCCACTGCCTTTCCTTCGAGGTCGAGAAAGCCGCGAGCTTCTTCGAGTCGCTGCCGCAGCTCGGAGATGAGGGCGCGAGGGTCTGTGATTTCGAGTGTCACACGCGTATTCCAAGAGACGTGAGAGACGAGTCCGTGCTTCGCACGAACGCCCCCCTCGATCTCGTTCCACTCGATCGGTCCCCCCGCAAGCAGGGGGACATGCCCTCGAACCGCACGAACGCCCACCTCGATCTCGTTCCACTCGATCGGTCCCCCCGCAAGCAGGGGGACAATTGGTCATGCGCCATGGCACCGTTTGTACTTCTTGCCGCTTCCGCAGGGACACGCGTCGTTCCTACCGATCTTGTCCGACGTTGCCGGGGTCTTTGAGGCGGTCACTCCTGTGGGAGCCGCCTCGACACGTTGCGGTTGGGTGTTGGGCTGGGCAACTTCGACACGGAACAGATATCGGACCGAGTCCCGTTTGATCGATTCGACCATGTCGGTGAACATGTCGAAGCCCTCTCGCCGGTACTCGGACAGGGGGTCCCGCTGGCCCATCGCTCGAAGACCGATCCCGGCCCTGAGGTAGTCCATCTCCGACAAATGCTCGCGCCACTTGTTGTCGATCACAGAGAGCATCACTGACTTCTCGACGGCCTTCAGAAGCTCGGGGCCCAGCTGTTCGCCCCGCGCCTCGTAGGCTGCCAGCGCCTCATCGACGGCAAAGTCGGCCACGTCGTCAGGGTTGGTGCCGCGCTCGAACATGGCCGCGGTGATGGTGGTCGGGTAATAGAGGGCCAACTCGCGCTCGACAGACTCCCAGTCCCAGTCGGCGGCCGGAGTGTCCTCGTTGATGTACTCGTCGACCGTGGCGAGGATCACATCGGTGATCCAGTCAGCTATCAGGTCCTCTTCGGACATCCCCTCGAGAATCGCCCGTCGCCACTTGTAGATGCTCTCGCGCTGCGAGTTCATGACTTCGTCGAATTTGAGAACGTTCTTACGTATCTCGAAGTTCTGCGACTCGACCTGGCCTTGGGCCCGCTCAATCGACTTGTCGACCATGCGGGCCTCGATCGGCTGGTCGTCGGGGATTCGCAGCCGGGCCATCATCCCGGAGACCCACTCGCCCTGGAACCGGCGCATCAGATCGTCCTCCAGTGAGAGGAAGAACCGACTCTCACCGGGGTCACCTTGGCGTCCCGATCGTCCTCTCAGCTGGTTGTCGATCCGTCGCGAATCGTGCCGCTCGGTGCCGACCACATACAGACCCCCCGCCTCCACCACTTCGTTGCGGGCGGGTTCGATCTGCTCTTCGAACTCATCGTTCAGCTTCTTCTCGAGTTCATCGTACGACGGGTCGTCAGGAGTGATCCCGCGACGTTTGAGCTCGGCTTTGGCCATGCCGTCGGGATTGCCACCAAGCCTGATGTCGACGCCACGTCCGGCCATGTTCGTGGCCACGGTCACAGCACCCGGCCGACCCGCCTGAGCGATGATCTCCGCCTCCCTGGCGTGGGCTTTGGCGTTGAGCACCTCGTGGCGGATGCCTTCCTTCGCAAGCAGTTTCGATAGGGTCTCGGACCTCTCGATGGACACCGTTCCGAGCAGGACCGGCTGTCCATTCTCATGGCGTGCCTTCACGTCCTGGACCACGGCGTGGAACTTTCCGGCTTCGGTCTTGAACACCACGTCACCCTGATCGATCCTGGACACCGGTCGGTTGGTGGGGATCTCAATGACTTCGAGACGATAGATCTGGGACAACTCGGCCGCCTCAGTCTGAGCGGTACCGGTCATCCCGGCGAGCTTGTCGTAGAGCCTGAAGTAGTTCTGGAGTGTGATCGTCGCCAGCGTTTGATTCTCTTGTTTGATGGCCACGCCCTCTTTGGCTTCGAGAGCCTGATGCAACCCGTCGGAGTAGCGGCGACCTTCGAGAACACGTCCGGTGAACTCATCGACGATCTTGACTTCACCACGATCCATCAGATAGTCGACATCCTTCTTGTACAGAGTCTCAGCTTTCAAAGCGGTCTCCAGATGGTGAACGAAGTCGACTGCGGCATGGTCGTAGAGGTTTTCCACGCCAAGTATCTGTTCCACCCGGGACACACCCTCTTCAGTGGTCATCACCTGTCGTTTCCGTTCGTCGACCACATAATGAACTTCACCTTGGAGTCGGCGGGCAATCTTGGCGAAATCTCGATACCAGCGCGCGGTATCGGCTACCTGGCCCGAGATGATGAGCGGGGTCCGTGCCTCGTCGATCAAGATGGAGTCGACTTCGTCCACGATGGCATATCCGTGTCCTCTCTGGACACGATCAGCAGCTGCCATGGCCATGTTGTCTCGCAGATAATCGAACCCGAATTCGTTGTTGGTTCCGTATGTGATGTCTGATCCGTAAGCGCCGTGCCGCAAGGCGGTCGGCATGCTGTTCTGGATGAGACCGACACTCAGCCCCAGGAACCGGTAGACGACACCCATCCACTCGGCGTCACGACCTGCCAGGTAGTCGTTGACGGTGACCATGTGGACGCCTTGCCCGGCGAGTGCGTTCAGGTAAGCCGGCATCGTGGACACCAGGGTCTTACCTTCACCGGTGCGCATCTCCGCCACCATTCCCTTGTGCAGGGCGGCAGCGCCGATCACCTGGACGTCGTAGTGGCGCTGACCCAGGGATCGACGGGCAGCCTCTCTTACCGCGGCAAAAGCCTCGACCTGGAGGTCCTCCAGGGTGGCTCCATTGGCGAGTCGTTCCTTGAACCCGACAGTCGATGCGGCAAGCTCACTGTCGTTATAGGCTTCGAATCGGGGCTCGAGCTCGTTGACCGCCCGGACGATCCCCTCGAACTGTTTGAGGGTCTTTCCTTCGCCTACGCGAAGGACTTTTTGAAGGATGGGCATTGGGGGCCGATTCTACCGGCCCCGGGTATTTGAACGAGTCAGCCGCTCCCGCTCAACGCCGGAGGAGACCCTCTCTCTGTGCCCATTGCACCGCCTCGAACCTCGACTTCAGTCCTAGCTTGTCGAGGATGTTGCGCACGTGGTTTCTCACCGTGTTCTCAGAGATGTAGAGCTTGTCTGCGATCTCCTTGGAGGTGAGCCCCTCGCCGACCATCCCGAGTATCTCAAGTTCCCGCCCGGTCAGCTCGGGCGCCCGATTCATCGTCAACCCGTTGTGTTTGAGGAGGCTTCTCAGGGCGGTGAAGAGCTTGCCACCCATGGCGGGAGAGACCGCGGCCCCACCTTCGAGCACATCGTTCATGGCGGCCACAAGACGGGGCAAGGGGGTGTCCTTGGTCATGTATCCGGAGGCGCCCGCCTTGACCGCGGCGAGAAGGTCCTCCGACGACTCGCTGGCGGTCAGCAACACCACCCTCGTCCTCGGGCTGACCTTGACGATGGTGGACACCACTTCGAGTCCCGACATGCCCGGCATCAAGAGGTCGAGCATCACCAGGTCGGGCTCGTGTTCACGGGTCAAGTCGATGCCGTTCATCGCATCGGCGGCGACCCCGACCACATTGAAGCCCTCCTGATGGAAGGCCGCTCGAAGCGCCTCGCGGAACAGCTCGGCGTCGTCAACGATCACAACTGATGCCATGGGTTAGGTCCCGTCAGATTACGGGCGGTGTCAGACTAGACACTCCTGGGGTCACGTTCGCCGCGACGGCCAAGTGAACTCTCAGGAACCCCAGGGAGACGGCCGCGGAGAGGACGGTCGCACCTGTGGTTACAACGTCGTCCACCAGTATGACGGGGAAAGCTGGCCCTTGACCACGGTAGGCATGAACCGGGCGACGATGGTCTCCCCCAGCGCGTCTCGTTGTGTGGAGAGGACTCCTGAGCAGATTCAACACCGGTGCCCCGGTCTTTGCCGCGATCGCAACGGCGAGGGCCATGGCGGGGTCGACACCGTATCTGAGATGTCGGCTCACCGCCCTCGGAACGGGGACTAGCGGGAGTGCCGGTATCCGCTCCGAGACCATGGCGGCGACGATCGCGGGATAGCCACCCACACCCCGGTATTTGAGATGGTGGACCAGAACCTTTGCCGGTCCGACATGCAGGAACGCGCCAACCACACGCAGCCCACCCGGCAAGACGCGTTCGGGGGCTGGGACCAGGTAGGACCGGCACCCAGTGCAGACCACTCCCCTGCCCGATGGGCGATAGCAGACCTGACACAGCACATTGCCGAAACTACAGGTCGCCGGTCAACTCGAAAAGGTGATTGTCAGCCCGCTACAACTCTCGGCCAGGAGAAACTCCCAGGTCAGTGGGTGCCTTCCTGCCATCCGCTCAAGTAGTCGATCTGGTCAGAGGTCAGAACGTCGAGGCCCCCACCCAAGTGACTGAGCTTGATGGTGGCCACCATCTCGTCGATCTCTCTCGGCAGGGTGTAGATCTGGGCCTCGAGTTTGCCTTGATTCTGGATCAAGTACTCGGCAGCGAGAGCCTGGTTCGAAAAGGACATATCCATAACGTCAGCCGGGTGTCCCTCAGCAGCACCCAGGTTCACCAAGCGGCCCTCGGCAATCACCAGGATGCGCCGACCGTCCTCGAGTTCGAACTCCTCGAGATTGTTACGGATCGGACGACGGGCCACCGACCTGGCCCGGAGCAGCGCGAGGTCGATCTCGATGTCGAAATGCCCCGAATTTGCCAGGATCGCACCGTCCTTGAGGCGGTCGAAGTGCTCCCCACGGAGCACGTGCTTGTTGCCTGTGACGGTTATGAAGACATCTCCGATCGCGGCCGCCTCCAGACCAGTCATCACCCGGAAGCCGTCCATTGCCGCCTCCAGGGCTCGCACTGGATCGACTTCGACGACGATGACTTTCGCACCCATCCCGTCGGCCCGATCGGCCACTCCACGCCCGCAGTCGCCATATCCGACCACCACAACGTTGAGGCCTGCGAGTAGAACGTTGGTGGCCCGGATCACACCGTCGAGGGTGGATTGACCGGTGCCGTACCTGTTGTCGAACAGGTGCTTCGTCGCTGAATCGTTGACCGCTACCACCGGTACCCGGAGGGTCCCGTCTGCGGCCATCGCCTTGAGACGGATCACCCCTGTGGTGGTCTCCTCGGTCGAACCGATGACCTCGATGTCCCTGCGATCGGTATGGAGAAGGGTCGCCAGATCGGCACCATCGTCCATGGTCACCGCCGGGGCATAGTCGAGGACCGCATTGATGTGCTTGTAGTAGGTATCCGAGTCCTCACCCCGGATTGCAAACACCGGAATCCCTTCCGCCACCAATGCGGCCGCCACGTCGTCCTGGGTCGACAGAGGGTTCGAGGCGCAGAGCAATGGCTCGGCGCCCCCGTCACGGAGGGCCAGCATCAGGTTGGCCGTCTCGGCAGTCACATGCAGGCAAGCCGCCACGATGTGACCCTCGAGTGGGCGCTCGGCAAGGAACCGATCCCGGACTGTCTGGAGGACAGGCATCCTCCGACCGGCCCAGGCCACACGCCGGGCACCGTCTTCGGCAAGCATTTCGTTGGCAATGTCGTAATTCAATCTGACTCCTTGGAAAGCAGGACCTTCAATTCTTCGATCCTGACCACCGGGACCGGATCGACCCCGGCGTCGATAGCGAGCATCCACGACAGGAGGTCGCCCACGATCGTCAGCGACAGGAGTCGGGTCAGCACCGAATCACCACCGGATGAAACCGTGCCCACCCAGGGCAAGGCATCATGGGTCAAGGACGCAGTATGGGCAAGTCGATCATCGATCCGGTCGTGATCGCTCTCGTCGGTCAACGCCACCAGACCAAGGATGTCCTTGGTCACGGACGACATGGCCTCCCATCCGGCGAGTTCGTTGTGGTTCAACTCGGGGAGGGGGGACCACCAGGCGGGAATCTTCGCATTCTCATTTATTTGCGCCTTCCAACGCTGTGCAACCGGGATCGAAACCGGCCCGCCGCCGTAAATGATCGGGATCCTCCCCTGAAGTCCGTCGGCAAGGCTGCGAGCCGAGTTCCAGGATCCACTACCTTCGGCGCCCTCCCGGTCGAGGAGGTCCGCCGCCTCGCGGAACGAAAAGCGCTGATCGAGGACGGCCCCTGCACTCTCGAGGACCCTCACCACCGCACCCAACATCTGCCCTAGTGCGGCCCGTGGCTGGGTCCCAGGGTTGAGTTCCACCAGCGCCCATCTCTTCGATCTCGCCAGGTCGGCCAGGGTGCCGCCCGTTGTCACCGCGGCCACCTGGAGACCCTTCTCATGGGCGTCTAAAGCAAAATCGAGGGTCTCCTCGGTGTTACCCGAGTAGGAGGCGACGATCACCAGGGGCCGATTACGAATCGCCCAAAGAGGGACCGGGCCATAACCCTTGTGGACATGGATCCTCGATCCGGTCTGTTCCACCAGGGGCGTGACGAAGTCGCCGGCGATGCCAGACCCCCCCATCCCGGCATAAAGGATCTCGGAGTTGACTCCGAGATGGGGCACTGAGAGTTCGGCGGCCCATCGCAACTGGTCACCCATGGATCGGATCTGAGAGAGCATGTCAGTCATCTGAAGGGGACTCCGTTTCGGTCAAGAGCATTACCGGTATCCCCCCGCGTACCGGGAATCGCCGACCACATATGGTGCACACCAGTCTGGAGTGCTCGTGATCCTCGACCAGGTCGCCCTTGTCAGCAGGACACACGAGAATCTTGGCAAGGGCGGGGTCAATCAGACTCATTCAAGACCATTCTCACACGTTCGACCAGGGCAGTCAGTCCAGCTTCGGATGCAGATTCCACATTCAGTCGGAGCAAAGGCTCGGTGTTGGATCCCCGTAGATTGAACCACTCATCCCCCAAGTCCACTGTCAGCCCGTCGAGAAAGTCGAGCGTGACGCCTTCGCCTTCGAAAGATCCGGCCACTTTCGCAATGGCTCGGTCGACATCGTCGACCTTGAAGTTGATCTCGCCTGAAGCTTCATATCGTTCGACATCGGCTCGCAGGTCGCCCAAGCTCCGACCGGACTCGCTCATGATGGCCATCAAATGGAGCATGGCGAGAGTCCCCGAATCGGCCCCGAAATTGTCCCTGAAGTAGTAGTGGGCACTGTGCTCGCCACCGAATACAGCCCCGGTCTCGGCCATGACTGCCTTGATGAAACTGTGCCCGACTCGGGTTCGAAGAGGGACTCCCCCGGATTCACGGATTATCTCAGGGACCGCCTTTGAGGTGATCAGATTGTGCACCACCGTGGCCCCTTGATTGGACTGGAGAAGATGGCGGGCGATCAGGGAGGTGACCGTGCTTCCTCCCAGCGCGCTCCCGCTCTCGTCGAGAAAGAACGCACGGTCGGCATCGCCGTCGAATGCCACCCCCATATCGAAACCACTCCCGGCCATGAGATCCTGAAGGTCGACCAGGTTCGCCGGGTCGAGCGGATCGGCGGGATGATTCGGGAAGGTTCCGTCCGGCTCTAGATACAGCCCGACCAACTCCATGGGCAGACGGTCGAAGACCCGGCCCACGACAACACCCGCCATTCCGTTGCCACCGTCCACGGCAACCCGGAGTGGACGCATGCCCGACCTGTCAACGATCCCGAAGAGATGGTCCACGTAGTCCTCAACCGGGTCCACACGATTGACCGATCCTGGTTCGTCAGAGCTCGCATCGTCCAGGCCGCCCCCGGCCACCACAAAGGCTTTGATTTCCTCCAACCCGGACCCGGTGCCTATCGGGAGGGCGCCGGGACGACAGAGCTTTAGACCGTTGTAGGCGGGAGGATTGTGTGAGGCGGTGATGATTGCTCCGGCAACACGGTTGGCCCCGGAGAAGAAGTAGACGACATCGGTCGGAACTTCACCGAGATCAACGACAGTGGCTCCCCCACCGGTTACCCCTGCCGCCAGTGCTTCGAAGAATTCTGCAGAGGTCTCCCGACAGTCCCTCCCAACCGCGACCCGGTCGAAGCCAAACACCGAGACCAGCGCCGCACCGATGCTCCGATAGGTGGCAGCGTCCAGGTCGCCGTTGTCGGTTCGACCTCGGATGTCGTACGCCTTGAATACTGCATCGGGGTTCATCAGGTGAGCCAAGTCTACGACCCTGTCCGAGGCTTGGACTGTCCCCTTCAGGGGGGCAACCCTAGGCAAAGTAGGTGAACTGACACCGCTGCGTCGGCGCCCTTCGATGCCAAAGTGGGAGCCCACCATGGCCGCCGGTAGAATCCAGACCACATGACTGACGCTGTTTCGGTGGTCGTGCCCGTGTACAACGAGGCGGACTTCCTCCCCACCGGGCTTCCCCAACTCATCGACGCAGTCAAAGCCGTCACTCAGAACGCCCGGATACTCATAGTCGAGAACGGGTCGAGCGACGGGACCGCCGAGGTGGCGCGCACCGTTGGGGCAGGACATGTGGTCGAAGTGACCAGTCTCGAAAAGCCCGACTATGGGGCTGCCATGCGGCACGGGTTTCTCGAAGCCTCCGGCGCATGGGTCGTCAACTTCGACATCGACTACTTCTCCGCCGATTTCCTCCGGACCGTCCTTGCCCAACCCGAGGATGTCGACCTGGTCATCGCCTCCAAGCGCGACCCTAACTCCCAGGACCGACGGCCAATGGTGCGAAGACTTGCCACGCTCGTTTTCAACCTCCTCCTCAGAACCATCCTGGGATCCCGTGTCAGCGACACGCACGGGATGAAAGGGTTTCGTATAGGTCTGGTCCAGCATCTCGTCCCCGAAGTGGTCAGCACCACCGACCTGTTCGACACCGAACTGGTGATACGTGCCGAAAGGGCCGGTTACCGGATCGTGGAAGTGCCTGTCGAAGTGGTCGAGATGCGGGAAGCGAGATCGTCTCTGGTCAAGCGGGTCCCAAGGACAGTCGCCGGCCTCTTCAGGATTCGACGGGTCCTTCGATCCTGAACTTACGTCGGGCCAGGATCCCGGCACCTATGACACCAAGCACACCGATCGGGGTGAGGATCTTGCCACCAATTTCCACCCAGGTGTCCTTGAACTCGAGCACCACGTCGGACTGAGTGGGTATCACCACCATCAATGAGGGGGTGGCCCTCCACGGGCCTTCCGCCCCTGAAGCCTTCCAGTTGGGGAAGTAGGAGACCTTGACCACATGGGGGACTCCCACAGCATCGGTTGTGAATGAGATTCTGTGATCTTCGACGAGGATATTCGAGACGTTTCCGGCTGAAGCGGGAAGTGCGATCTCGGGTCGGTCATCAAGGTTGGTGATCCGCGGCCACTCATCAGGCCCGTCGGCCACCACGAGACGATGCAAGCCGTGGATGTCGTCGTACCAGGCGAGGGCCATGTCGTGGAAGGACGGCAGAGGTTCCCCGTCGGACCCGACCACCGTCTCAGAACCGATCAGTGAGCCCAGGAGACCCCTCTCGGGCACCTCGTAAACGGCGGGCTGATGGGTGGCCACCTCAACGAGATCCGTCGGTGGGAGTCGAAAGATGTGGAATGGATGCACTTCGGCCAGCAATTCGAATCCCTCGATCCCTCGGGCCTTCTCGGCCGCCTCCGGCGTGACCGAGACGTAGTACTCCACCCCGTAGGTGCTCATGTGCACGAGTCCCCGCTCCATGTTGAAGGTGTGGTAGCGGAGGCCGGGAATCGGATTCGACGGCTTGAACGACATTTCGGAGTGGTTGATGAAGTGAAACGGTGTCGTGATCGAGGACTCGAAGAAGAGCCCTTCCATGGATTGGTGCGATCCTTCGGTCCAATATGGGATCAGCATGGGAGCCATCGGGGTTCCGTACTTGCCCCACCCTTCGTTGCTCGCCTCCCACATCACCCGTCCGGGGGGCAGATCGTTGAGGGTGGCCATGAGGCTCTCGTACTCGGGCCACGGCTCCTTCGCCTCGTATCCGTCGAAGTTCCAACGCGACCATCCGTCGACATAGGTGACACTCGAGGCCGAACCGAGAATCAGGAGAGCTGCTGCGGTGACAGTGAGAAATGACCTGCTTCCCACACTTGGCGGGAACATGAAGCTCAGGGCGAGCAGCGCCGCACCGAGGAGGGCAACCGGAATCCAAGCCAGGCCGGGGAGCTTATGGGACACAGCCACCAGACCGATGGCCACAGCCGTGGTCAAGGCGATCATCCCTCGGACCCAGTAGGTCGAGAGACGGGCAGGTAGGCGTCTCGACATCCACATCACAGCGGCGCCGAGGGCGACCGCGGCAAAAAAGGCCAGACCGAAATACCAGTAGGGAAGGAGCCGGCCGTTCCACAACTTCCACCGCTCGCCGTCGAAAATACCGGGAAGCAACTCGGGGAGAATGTTCGGCAATGGGAAGTAGATGACCGGGAGCAGAGTGGCACCGATCATCGGACCCGCCCGCCGGGTCGTCCTCATCGCCCAGATCGCCCCCGGGATGGCCAGTGGCAGCAGCAACCAGACTTCTACCGGGAACACCTGACTCCAGGCACTCAAAGGGTTCCAGCCCATGTCGGAGGTGAGTCCGATCCTGACCAGAAGCGGCAAGGCCCAGAAACCTGCGATGGCGAAGCCCCAAACCCAGATCGCTATCGACCTCCAGAACCCCCGACGCCAGGCCAGAACGAACAACGAGGCGAAGACGGCGACGATGGTGGTGAGGATGTGCGTCAGAGCGGTCAGGGCCAGGGCGAGGGCCGCCCACTTCGTGTATCTCTTGTCATCGGCGACGGCCTTCATCAGCAAGCCGAGATAGACCAACGACAGCGAGAACGACCATGCGAAGGAGAACTCCCCGGCGAGGGTCGATGCCAGGTTCCCACCGTAAATGTTGAAGCTCTCCATGAAGATGAAGACCACGGCTGCCCCGGCAGACACCGTGGCCACGGTCTTGCTCAATCGCATCGCCCTGGCGTGGAAGTAGACCGCCGGTGCCATCGCCAAAAGGCCAAAGCTGGTGACCAGCTTGAAGGCGACCCCATAGGGGATGAACAGGTCGAGGAAGACGATCACCAGCGACGGGATCGGGAAGTAGAAGTAGAAGATGGGGAAACCGGCGAACCAATCCTGGGACCAGCCCATGACACGTCCATCGGGAAGGAGTACATCTCGCAGGTAGGCCGGCCCGAAGACATGGGCACCCATATCGCCTCCGGTGGGTGTTGTCGCCGACAACATGAACCAGGGCTGCATGACGACGAAGACCACCATGGCAGCCGCAAGCAGCACCAGAGCCGGGAGCGTGGGGGTGCGTCTCAAGCGCCCCCAGAGAGCCGTCATGTTCGATTCTGACGGACTATTTCCAAAACCTGGGCTACGTCTATGTCGACGCCCTCCCGGTTCCACCACTTCTCCTCACATGAGTGGCACCAGAAGAAGCGGACCTCGGTTCCGTCAGGAAGCACGTGATCTATCTCAAGCACGTCGTTTTTGGAGCAGCGTGGGCAGTTCATTCTCAATGAGGGGTAGGGAGAGGTTCATAGTATGTCAGCGCCCGTGTTACGACAACGCCTCGTCGTCTAGCAATCGACCCACGTATCGACTCCTTCGCTGCCCACCTTCGGTCCAGTAGGCATACCAGTAGGGGCCATGAGGACACTTGGTGCAACCCAACTTCCCGCAGCGAACCATCTGATGTCTCAAACTCACCTTTGGCTCACCGGGATGATACGGCCCATCCTTCTCCAAATGCGCCGTGGTGAGTATTTGGAGACGGCGCAAATCGTGGGTGTCGAGGTCCTTGACGGCGTCGAGTAGATCGCGATCCAACGCCATCAGGCGACGTGCACCGGGGCGAAGAGTCTGGTGACCGACCGTCGGTCAGACAGAGTCCATCCCAGAGGCGGTGTCATCCGGTCCGCGTGGTCGGCGCAAAGGGCATAGCCATAGGTCTGGACGGCGTCGAGGAGGTCGTCCAACCAGACCAGAGAGTCGGAATAGGAGAAGCTCATCATCGAGGCCGCAGGGGCACTGCATCTGGCACAGCCAACAGTCATAGACGGCACGCTAGGAGTAGGCGCCCTCCGATTCAAGGATTGCGCGTCTTCAGCACCTGACCAGTGACGCCACGGTGCCATGTGCCGGTGCCATCGTCTAGGACGATCAGAGTGCTGGGGACCTGGTTGATGCCCAGTTCTTGGAACATCTCGGGCCGGTCCTCCCACGTGATCTCGGTGAAGGGGAGCTGGCCAAACCTATCACGAGCGACGGAGCAGTCCCCGCAAGTCAGCGATGTGAACAGGTATGTTCCCGGTTCCAGTCCAGTGGCTGGAATGGCCCGCCACGACCGACTCGTCAGACGTCGTCGTCTCCACCAGGCCCAGAACGCCACCGAGCCCGCAGCAGCCGAGACCACGGCCAGTCGGAGCAGGGGGTCATCCATCCTGAACTGGAAACCCCAACGAGGTGGTACCCGTGCCGCCGACACCGCCAATCCAGGCCACGACCACGGGAACGTCCGAATCCACGACTCTGGCGTCACCGGACGAGATCGGGACTTCCAGGACACCTTCGGCCGGGACGATGACCGTGACCGTTCCGCCGTCGCCACCAAGCGTGGTCACGACTACTTCGGCATCGTCGATTCCGGTGTTGAATATGATCAGACGAGCGGATTCTCCCAAGTCCGGCAGCTCCCCTTCTGCGGGTGGGTCTCCTCCGGCAGGGTGGAACCAACCCGGCACAAGCCATCTGAGAGCCTGTGTGCCCGTTCCAGTGACGGCCGAGAGTGCGTTCTCGGACGCTTGCCAGACGGTGGCCACCACCGGGGATGTCGAGAGGATGCGCACCCCTCGAATTGACGCTTCATCCAAATCTGAAAGGTCCAGTGTCGCTTCACCACCCGCCGGTATCGACCCGCTGAGAACCGTAGGTTCCAGACCTCCGGTGCGGTATGCGTCGACCTGGTACTCAACGTCGGCGCCCTGTGGGTTGCCGATGACTATCCGGCGCCCGTCGGCGACATCGCCTAAGGGCACGAACCAGTCGGTGAGTGGTTCGACGGCACTCCACATGGCACCTTCCGCCGGGGCAGTCTGACGTCCGATTGCGACGACCCGGCCCTGCTGATGCTCGATTAGGACCGACAGTCTCTCTCTCCCGGGAGTGAGCTGGGTCATGTTCATGATGACCGACGACCTTGCTCGCACCACGACTGCAGAGAAGGCCGGGTTGGACTCGATCCCCACCTCGGAGGTGACCACCAACCGCACCAGAGCATCAGTTGCGAACGGGTTTATCAGATGCAATTCGAACCGGTCGGGCGACGTCGTTCGGGCGCCAGTCAAAGAGATCTCACCTGGCGTATCACTGACACACAGATCGGCTGAGAGACTCTGCGGGCCGCGGATCATGGATGTGGCAGCAGCCTGACCCGACGGGAACTCCACGAAGGCCCCGATGGTGCCTACAGCTGCCACATCGACGATGGGGAAGACTGTAGATCCGGGACCGGAGACATCGACTCCGATGCTGCCGGCTTCCCGGCCGCCAGCAAAGAGGCTCAACTGCACAAAACCATCGCCCAAAGACACGACACTGATCTCGGTCGAACGTCCCCCTCCCTGTTCGACGAGACAAACTGCGAATTTGGGCGGGCTCGGCTCGGCGCCAGTTCCGGGTGTCACCGCCGAAGGTTGGGGCAGGACCAACCCGGCGACGGCGAGGAACGCCACGACGACCACGGTGACGACACGGCTCACGACGGCCTCCTCCCAATCACGATCAGAGTGAGCCCAGCTAATAGCACCAGGCCGCCCATGATGGACAGGACCCGCATCAGCCAAGAGCCACGGAAGCCTGCCTCTCCCGCAGCTCCATTGACCGTCACCGACCAATCAGCCGATATGGAATCGGGTGACCACCCGGCCGAATGATTGACGGCGAGCCTCACCGGAGTGCTCGAGGATTCGCCCCCGAACCCAGCACCACGGGGTTCCCAGGTGACCAGGTCGGATGCGGCGATGGGCGCTTCAATCAGATTCTGAAAGACCCGGATTTCGGAGTCGAAGGGTATGGACACGAAGTCGACCTGATTGAGGAGCACTTCGTCGAGCCGGAAACCGGGGCCCTCGAGCACCAGCCAATTGACCGCAAACGGCGCCAGAAGTACCCCGGGATGCAGCACGTCTCCTTTCGTGATGGCTTCCAGAGTCTCCAGGAGCAAAGTGTCGCCCGGTGACGGAGGTGGCAACCAAACCTCGCCGTGACTTGTCCCGACACCGTCGAGGAGCCGGTACCAAAAACCCGGGCCTCTTCGCGCCTCACCCGGGATGTCGGACCTGAGGGTGGAGGCAATCAGGACACGACCAGAGCCATCGTCTCCGGTGATGACGGAGGCGAAGCCCAGGTCCTCGTTGACATCCCCTGCCGGCAACCCATACCTGCCATTGGAGAGGGTTCCGACGGACATGATCAGAATGGCCGCAGCGGCCGCGACTGCCAGGATGGGTGCGAATTCGAAGTTCAGTCGATCCATGCCTGCCGAGGCCGCCAGGGCGGCACCGAACGATGCCACAACCAGGAAGCCCTCCTCCACGCCAGCCCCACCTACAGGGAGGCGGACAAGGAGACCCGAGGCCAGCGCCATGACGGATCCCAACAGGCCAATGCGACGCCAAGGATTCTCAAGGGCGATCAACGGAAGGGAGGCTCCTGCCAGCAGGATCGTCCATGTCTCCGAAGGCACCAGGACGAGTTTGCGGGTGGTGTCGGTCAACCATCCCGGGTCCCCAATCAAGAACGGGACAGCAACCACTACCGAAGAGAGACAGGCCAGACCCATCAGGATCCGACGGACTCGCCGACCCTCAGCTGGCAGGACAAGGGCCATGAGAAGGGGGAGCAGAAGAAGTAGGGGCGAGAAGGTGGCGAGAACGCCCCCGAGGAGGACCGCCCATCCCATGGCTGCCCATGGGAAGTGCTCATGAGGCTGGGTCATGAGCATGACCGCCCTCACAGCCCAGGGAAGGAAGGCCGCAGCGGCAAGTGCCAGCCAGGATCCGGAGCCGGCAAGCAGTGAAGTCCCCGGACCGGCAATCACCACTAGACCCGATAGATATCGACCAGGTCCCCTCAATCCGAGCCGACTCCCGAGACGCCCCATCCCAGCGATGGCAATCACGGCGAGGGAGATGGTGAACAGGGTGCGGGCGGCCCCCGTAGATCCGAAAGTGAGCAACGAAAGCAGTCCTGTGGTCAAAACTGAGGGGTGGACCGGCGCCGGCGAACCCAGTCCGGCACCGTTCCAGCCTGCGAACCAGCGGTCCAGTGAGACCCCGAAGTCTTCGAACGGGAAGGCGAAGCCGGTACTTGGCATGGCCCCGAACAAGAGTGATCGGGCGGCCACGAGGGCTATGGCTGAAGCCATCATGGCACCCCAGATCCCGGGGGAGGTCAGTAGGACTCGACTCCGCTTTACCAGCGTCTCGTCATCGTCAAAGAGCGAAAGAGCACGGGCTGAAAGTTCCGTTCCGACGTCTCTGAGCCTTACCGAACCCCGGGCTTGGAACCGGAACAACTCTTCGTCTCCCGCAACCCGGACGCGGTTGAGTCGTCGGCGATGTCTGAGAGTCGAGAGAAGGTTGGCCAGGTTCCACAGCCAGGACACGACATGACGGGCCAGTGGTCGCCAGCGAAGCAACAACAGATTGGCGATCGAATCGGCAATAGAAACGAGAATGTCGTAAGGGATGACCCAGGCCAGCGTCAAAGGCTCGTAGGCGGTGAACATTGCCCTGAGCCTGCCTGCCTGCTCCCTCCAGCCACCAACCCCCTCATTGCAGCGTCCCTGGTGATAAACCTCGGATGACGGGACACTGATGACACTGCCGCCCGCCAGCCGAGTCCGCTGTGAGAAGTCGAGTCCAGCCGCGACCGGGGGAAGCTTGACGTCCAGACCCCTCAGACCTTGGGCCAGGTCGCGGCGCACCAACATCGATGCTGACCTGACGAAGGCCACTTCACGGACCACGTCGTATTGCTGGAGGTCGATCTCATTCTGTTCCAGACCCGAGTAGGGCTCACCGAAAACGTCGGTGGCGCTCCCGACCTCTTCAAGAACATCCCGACTTCCGGCAACCAACAACTTCGACCCCCCCAGAGCTGCGTCGTTCAACTCCAACTCCCGGACCAGAGCGGACAGGGCGTCAGGTCGTGGCCGGGCGTCGGAGTGCAGGATCCAGAGATAGTCGACCGTCTCGTCGGTCTCGACTATGGCCTGCTCGAGTGTGGGATAGGCCATCAGATCAACTGGTGGGTCCTCTACCTCGCCTACCACCGCCAGGTCGGGGGCCGGGTCGAACACTTGCCGTCGGACGGTGGAGATCGCCGCCGCCAGGTCGGCGCCCTCGACGATTGTCAGCAGGACCCGCACCACCACGACATCGGGCTCGGAGTCATCGGGCTCGAGCTCCTCCTCGGATTGGGTCGAGACAGAAGTCATGTGGGGTCGATTGTGAACGGGACGGGCTCCCTGAGCAATATCGTTCCCGATGATGAACATCGTGGAGATAGCGGGCGGGGTGGGTGGAGCCCGAATGGCCAGGGGGTTTTCCGCATTGGTCGGAGCTCACTTAACAGTCGTGGTGAACGTAGGTGATGACGATCGTATACACGGCCTCCATGTTTCCCCCGACATAGACACCGTCATCTACACCCTCGCCGGAGTGGAAGGTGCCGAGGGATGGGGGCGCCACCAAGACACCTTCAAAGTCAACGACGAACTCGGAAGGCTCGGTGTCGACAACCGCTTCAGGCTGGGGGACAGCGACCTTGCCCTGAACATATACCGGACATGGCGTTTAGGTGAGGGCGAGCGACTGTCGGAGGTGACCCGAGAACTCACCGCCGCCTTCGGACTCGACACTGTGATCATCCCGGCCACGGACGACCGGCTCCGGACCCTCGTGCGGCTCGACGACGGATGGACATCGTTCCAGGACTACTTCGTTATCAGGGGCAATCGGGACGAGGTTCTCGATGTGGAGTACGAGGGATCGAGTGAGTCGACTCCGGCGCCGGGCGTGATTGACGCCATCCGGGCCGCCGACATCCTGGTTATCGCCCCGTCGAATCCGCCTTTATCGGTATGGCCCGTGCTGGCAGTGCCAGGGATCAGGGAGGCCGTCGCCAGCCACCACAAGGTTGTGGCCGTGAGTCCACTGATCGGAGGCAGAGCGCTCAAGGGCCCCGCTGACAGGGTGATGAGGTCCTTGGGTCTTGCCGAGGGCAATTCCGGGGTGGCGGATGCCTATCGTGGCCTCATCGACACACTCATCATCGACCGGTCCGATCTGGGACAGACCCAATCGGTCATCGACGAAGTGTCGGTGGTTGCTCTCGACACACTCATAGGTGACCCCGAGGCGGCCCGAAGACTCGCCGAAGAAATCGTGAGGCTATGAAGCTCGAAATCCACCCACTGGTCGGCATCGGTTCGGTCGCTCAGGGAGATGACATCGCGGCTGTCCTGATTCCAGCTCTGACCCCACTCCACCCGGTCGATGACGACATCCTGGTCGTGACCCACAAGATCGTTTCGAAAGCGGAGGGAGCTGTTCGCAAAGTGGAAGGCGATGAGGAAGCCTTCAAGAAAAGACTCATCGAAGAAGAGGCGGTGTCGATCGTCAGACGTCGAGGAGATCTGGTCATCGCCGAGACCAAACACGGTTTCATTTGCGCCAATGCAGGGATCGACAGGTCGAACGCTGAACCGGGGACGATGATATTGCTTCCTGAAGACCCGGACCGCTCGGCTCACCGAATCCGGGCCCGGGTTGGACACCATTTCGGAGTGAGCCTCTCGGTGATCATCTCAGACACCTTCGGAAGACCCTGGCGACGAGGACTCACCGACATTGCGATTGGAGTGTCAGGCATGACCCCAATCCTCGATCTGAGAGGAACCACCGACTGGTCGGGTCGGGAACTGGAGGTGTCCGAGATCGCAATCGCCGACGAAATCGCCTCCGCCGCCGATCTCGTAATGGGCAAGGCTTCGGGGATTCCTGCAGCCTTGGTCCGCGGATATCGGGCGGGCAAGGGAGTCGGTCGGGCCCGGGATCTGATCCGCCCTGCGGGGGAGGACCTCTTCAGGTAGCCGGACAGGACCCGCCGGCTATCCGACCCGAGGCGAGGTCCTAAGCACCGGGGCGGCCAAGACCCCAGTAGTCGAGACCTGCAGCCCGAACCATCGAGGGGTCGAGGATGTTCCTAGAGTCGACGACCCTGAAACCCTTCATGACCGCGGCCACCTCTTTCATATCGACTTCGGTGAACTCCGGCCATTCGGTGGCCACGAGGAGCACATCGGCGCCCCGGGCCGCTTCAATAGGAGAGGATGCCATGGTCACGCTGTCCGACACCGCCCTGGGGTCATAGGCGGCCACTTCGGCCCCCTCGTCTTGGATCAACTTGGCGATCCGGAGAGCCGGGGACTCACGGATGTCGTCGGTCCCAGCCTTGAAGGCGACACCCCAGATTCCGACCCTCCGACCCATCAGCCCGCCCCCGGCAGCCTGTCGAACCTTGTCGGTCAGCCGCTGACGTTGCTCATCGTCGGCCTTGATGACAGCTCGGAGGAGCCCAAAGTCGTATCCGGCATCCTCCGCAACAGTTATCAAAGCGATCGTGTCCTTAGGGAAGCATGAACCGCCGTATCCAGGACCGGGCTGCAAGAAGTGGGGGCCGATCCGATGGTCCATTCCCATGCCGGCGATCACATCGACTACGTCGGCTCCAACCGCTTCGCAAAGATTGGCGAGGGTGTTGACAAAAGTGAGCCGTGCCGCCAAATAGGAGTTTGAGGCGTACTTGATCATCTCGGCGGATGTCGGGTCGGTCATCACCACTTTCGTCTCGAGAGACGAATAGAGCCCTGCGACTTTCTCGGCATCGGAGGGATCGAAGGCGCCGACGACGATGCGGTCCGGCTTGAGGAAGTCGGCCACCGCCTTGCCTTCCCTGAGGAACTCGGGGTGGGACACGATCGTGGCTTGACTCCCCCGATCAGCGAGACGCTTGCGCAGACCGGCAACGGTGCCGGGGGGAACTGTCGATTTGACGACAAAGACGGTCCCATCGGGAACAACCGTCGCCAGTTCATCGATGACACCGTCGACATAACGGAGATCGGCACGGCCCCCCACGCCTTCGGGTGTGGGCAGACAGAGGAACACTTGACTCACACCGGCGACGGCATCGATGTTCGACTCGTGGACCGTGAGCATTCCGTCGGCGATCACCTTGCTGAGGAGCTCGGGCAGTCCTTCCTCGAAGATCGGAATCTCCCCGGCACGCAGGGCGGCCACGCGGTTCGGGTCAACCTCACCAAGTCTGACACGGTGGCCGAGACGGGCGAGACCGGCTCCCGTGACAATTCCGACATACCCTGCGCCAATTACCGCTATTTCCATTGAATTCCCCGCGAGTCTATCTGCAGTTTCTAGCGGGCGTTGCACCCGTCAGCTGCGTCTCAGCGGCTATCGGTAGACCAGGCGAGGACTTGACCGAAACCAGAGAACCCGAAGCTCACCGGACCACTCGGATTGAATAGCTCGATCCTGGTTGCCTGACTGCGCAACTCCCGGCCGGACCGGAATCTCGAGAGCATCTCGTCCGCTTCGGGTTGACGCTGGACCAGGACCTCACGTCCTCCGATGTTCCTTGCAGAGACCGGGAGTGTCGAACCCGCCATGTCCCCGGTGAGCACGCCGCGGAAATCCCAAGCCATTGAAGCCACCGAAGCACCGGCGAGACGGGAGTCGACCGTCATGTACTTGGCGAGCGCACCGGTGATCGACCCGGCGTCGGCCAAAGAAGAGGGTGACTTGAGCTTGGCGAACATTGCTCGCATTACCGTCTGTTGACGTGTGGTCCGACCCAGATCGTTCGCATCCACAAAGGTCCATCGGCCGTCCTGGTACTCCTCGTAATGGCGCGATCTGGCGTAGGCGAGAGCGGTTTCACCGTCGACTGTTTGGCGACCCGCGGGCACGTCGAGGCCCGACTTTTCGTCCCGGGCCGGATATGGGAGGTCGAGTTGAACTCCACCGAGTTCATCGATCAACCCCTGGAAGCCCACAAAGTCGATCTCGATGTAGTGGTTGACTTCGATGTCAAGGTTCTCCCTGACGGTCTCGACCAGTTTCCTACTACCGCCGATCGCATAGGCGGCATTGATCCGGTTGGCCGAACTTCCCGGTATGTCGACCCAAAGGTCTCTGGGTACGGAGAGCATCTGGATAATGGAGCTTTCCCCCCCAACACGGACCAACATGATCACATCGGCCCTGGCCCCACCAAAGTTGCCGAAGTTCTCGAGATCATCAAGACCGTCTCGTGTGTCCGAACCTACCAGGAGGAACGTGAGCTCGTTCCCGCTCCGCTCGTCGAGGACCTCGGTGACGTCACGGTCGGTTGCTGCCACGGCGAGGAAGTCCTGCCCGGTGCGAACAGCCCACAGGACTGCGAGCGCGGTCAGATTGGCCAGGACAAGCACGGTGACGACCGTGATCTTGAACCAGCGCGGCATTCGGCGAGGAGTAGGGGAGGTTTGGGGGGGCACAGAAGCCATTTATGTCTTGACGTTGGACGCTCCTATCTTACCCAGGGTTCCAATATTTCAATCGGCAGTCGCGGTCCCACCGGCGGTGACACTATCCTCCCCGTGTTCATCACTCCGAAGGAGAAACCTGTTGGCTGTGTTGGCCCACGAAGGCACCTTCCCGATCATGTTCGGCGCCATACCACTCCCGGTTGGGGCGGGGCATCGCACCGGATATCTTGCTCGCCCGGACGAATCGGGACGATTCCCGGTCGTTGTCGTCCTACCCGATCTAGGTGGTCTCGACAGCTTCGAGAAAGACCTGTGCCGACGGCTGGCAAGGGCGGGAGTGGTCGCCATCGCGGTCGACCTCTATCGGAGCGACGACGATCCCCTGATCGCGTATAACAGTCTGACCGACACCCGAGCGCTCACTGATCTCGACGAGGTCCACGACTTCATCGTCTCCGATGACATCACCTGGAATGCCGGGAATCGGGTCGGTCTGCTCGGTATCGACGTGGGGGGCCGATTCGCATTGCTCAAGGCGGCGACAACCTCATGGGTGGGGTCGGCAGCCGTCGCCTACACACCGCTGACCGGGGATGAAGACCGGGAACGTCAGGTCGCTGAGATCCTCTCGAATCTGCCGGTGCCGATCCTGGGGCTCTACGGAGCTTCTGACGAACTCATCGACTCTGCGAGTGTCGATGAGGCCCAACGACGCAACGAACACGGTCAATGGCTGCTTTACGAGGACGCCGGTCACGGGTTCATCGACCCGACCAGCCCCACTTACGATGAGGGTCCTGCCGAGGATGCAGTTGCGAGACTCATCGCCTTCTTCAAGACGACCCTGCCCCCAGCTGAGATCGAAGAACTCGGGTGAGCTCAGCCACCCGACCTATCTGACATGTCTCACCGCACCCGATGGAATGACACGCGTCCCTTCCGGGGTCTCCACTACGAGGGCGCCGCTCCGGTCCAGACCGATGACCTGGCCCCGACCCGACGGCTCCCAGGTGATTTCACGCCCGAGAGTCGCACAACTCGCGATGTACTCATCCCTCGGCCAACCAGTGTCGTCGATGAGACGCATCATCTCGGCGCCCCACAACGCCCCCAATTCGATATGCAGATCAGTACCAGGATCATCCGTGAAGAGACTCCCGTAGCCATCAGGCGGTCCCGGCCACCAGAGGTTGATCCCGATCCCGATCAAAACCAAGTGGCTGGAACGTTCGACCAGGATTCCCCCGACCTTGGACTCGCCTTGCATCAGGTCATTGGGCCACTTGAGCTGGATGTTGTCGATCACCCGGCATGCGGCCACACCGGCCATTAGCGAAAACGGGCGATCGTCCTCGCCCACACCCGCGGCCAGAGAGACGGCCAGTGCCCGAGGCGCGGTCTCCCAAGTCGCACCCGAACGTCCTCGACCTGCAGACTGCTCGGCGGCGATCACGAGCAAGGGGAGTCTTTCGAACTCGGCCCGCGCCACATCCTGGGTAGAGGGCACCCGCTCCAACCTGATCTGTATATAGGGTGTAGCCATATCGGCTCCCGGTGAGTCTGACAGGCGGAGGATACGGAGGAGTCTTGGGTACCGAGGCGCGCATTGAGCAACTGAGAGAACTCCGGGAACAGGCCCTCAACTCGGGGAACCAGCGCGCCGTCGCCCGGCAGCACGAGGCTGGCAAACTGACCGCAAGGGAGAGGATCGATGCCCTTCTCGACCATGACTCGTTTCAGGAGATCGACCAGTTCGTACGACACCAGACGACCGGGTTCGGTATGGAGGAGAGAAAGCCCCTTGGCGACGCCGTGGTCACCGGCTATGGGACCATCGAAGGTCGTCCTGTGTTCGTGTTTGCGGAGGACTTCACCGTTTTTGGTGGGAGTCTGGGGAAAGTTGTCGCCGACAAGATATGCAAGATTCTCGATCTTGCCTTGGAGACCGGGACTCCCGTCATCGGCTTGAAAGACTCAGGCGGTGCACGTATCCAGGAGGGTGTAGCCGCTCTGGACGGGTACGGACGCATCTTCGAACGCAACGTCCGGGCCTCAGGGGTGATACCCCAGATCTCGGTGATCATGGGGCCTTGCGCGGGAGGGGCGGTCTACTCCCCCGCTCTCACCGACTTCGTCTTCCAGGTTGACCAGACCTCACATATGTTCATCACAGGGCCTGACGTGATCAAGGCTGTGACAGGGGAAGACGTGACGATGGAAGATCTCGGGGGTGCGATGACCCACGCAACCAAGTCAGGTGTTACCCACTTCGTTTACCCGAACGGGCCTGACACCCTTGAAGCGGTCAGGTACCTCATGTCGTTCCTACCCAAGAACAACATGGAGATGCCCCCGTACTTTGCACCGGCCGACCGTCCGGACCGGATCGACAACTCTCTCGACGGGCTCATCCCCGACTCAGCCAGCCAACCGTACGACATGAAGAAGGTCGTGGAGACAGTCCTGGACGATGGCGAGTTCTTCGAGATCAACGAGCGGTGGGCCGGGAACCTGGTCATCGGTCTGGGCCGTCTCGACGGGCATACGGTTGGAATCGTCGCCAATCAACCGGCCGTCCTGGCGGGGACACTCGACATCGAGGCTTCGGAAAAGGGCGCTCGATTCGTCAGGTTCTGTGATGCCTTCAACATCCCTCTGCTCACCTTCGTCGACGTGCCGGGATTTCTTCCCGGGGTCGACCAGGAACAAGGTGGGATCATCCGCCACGGGGCCAAGCTCCTATACGCCTACTGCGAGGCAACAGTCCCACGTCTCACTGTCATCACCCGGAAGGCCTACGGAGGGGCTTACCTGGTGATGAATTCGCGAGGCATCCGAGCCGACATGGTCTTTGCCTGGCCCTCGGCTGAGATTGCGGTCATGGGAGCCCAGGGCGCGGTCAACATCATCCAGCGTCGGGACATCGAGGCCGCCGAGGAACCCGAATCGAAGCGGGCCGAGCTGATCGCGGACTATGAGACCAAATTCAACAACCCATACATTGCTGCCGAATTGGGTCTCGTCGACGAGGTTATCGAGCCGAGAGAAACCCGGGTCAAGCTGGTGCGAGCGCTGGACATCCTGCGTACCAAACGAGAGGTCATGCCCCCGAAGAAGCATGGGAATGGCCCGCAATGACGTCTGCTTCGCTCGCTGCCGGCCCTTGCTGCTCCCCCCGTCTCGCAGTTAGGTCATGAAGAGCCTTCTGATCGCGAACCGGGGTGAGATTGCGGTGAGGGTCATCCGCACCGCCCGCGAGATGGGCTTGAGGACCATTGCCATCTACTCCGAGCTAGACCGCGACGCCCGACATGTTTCTCTCGCGGATGAAGCCTGGAATGTCGGTCCAGCACCAGCTGCCGAGAGCTATCTGAACCAACGACGCATCCTGGAGATCGCAAAGGAGTCGAGAGCCGACGCGATCCACCCGGGCTACGGATTCCTTTCCGAGAATCCAACTTTTGCAAAGGCTGTTGCCGATGCCGGGATCATCTGGGTGGGGCCACCTGCCTCGGCGATCGAGGCTATGGGAGACAAGATCACATCGAGAAGGAACGCAGAGCTCTACGGCGTCCCAACCGTTCCTGGGATCACCGACCCGGTCACCAGTGTCGCTGAGGTCGCAGAACTCGCCGAGAGGTTCGGGTACCCCATCGCCATTAAGGCCGCCCACGGAGGTGGAGGCAAAGGGCTGCGTGTGGTCACCCAAGATTCGGAACTGCAGGAGGCCTTCGAAGGTGCTCGCCGGGAGGCCGACGCCTACTTCGGGAACCCGGCCGTCTATGTCGAGCGATATCTCGAGAGACCCCGGCATGTCGAGGCCCAGATCCTCTTCGACTCTCATGGCAACGGCATCTTTCTCGGTGAACGTGACTGCTCGGTCCAGAGAAGACATCAGAAGCTGATCGAGGAAACACCATCCCCGGGACTCACCGTCAAGCAGCGTCGGGCCCTGAGCAAGGCCTCGCTGGCCGCGGGCAGGTCATGTGGATATGTCAATGCCGGTACCGTCGAGTTTCTGCTCGACCGGTCAGGTGACATCTTCTTCCTGGAGATGAACACCAGACTCCAGGTCGAACACACCGTCACCGAGATGGTGACCGGTCTCGACTTGGTCGAATGGCAGATCCGCATCGCGTCCGGGGAAGCTCTCGACATGACCGAAGTGACACCCAAAGGACATGCGATCGAGTTCAGGATCAACGCCGAAGACCCTCACAACAGTTACTTGCCCACACCGGGGCAGGTGATCGAATGGGTCGAACCCGCAGGACCCGGGGTGAGGGTCGACTCCTGGATCACCCCGGGAACAGTGGTGTCCCAGTACTACGACAATCTGATGGCGAAGCTAGTGGTGTGGGGTGCGACCCGGGAAGCGGCAATCGCCCGGGGTCGGAGAGCTCTCGAAGAGTTCCAGGTGACGGGTGTCGAAACCACAATCCCAGCACACCTGGCGGTGCTCGATCATCCCGACTTCATAAACGGTGACCACCACACCAAGTGGATCGAGGAGGCGGTTCTGCTGGTACGCACCGTTCCACCGGCACCACCAGGTCTCGCGGAAGGCGAAGAGACCACCAAGAGGGACATCACGGTGGAGGTGAGTGGACGCCGCTTCCAGGTGTCGTACTGGGCCCCTGAGCCGGTATCAGCCGGGATCCCGCGTCGGCGCGCCCCCAAACTGGCGGCTCCGGGACCCAAAGGGAGCACTGATGGCGTGATCACCTCCCCGATGCAGGGGACCATCGTCAAGGTGCATGTTCGCGCCGGTCAACCGGTGAAGGCGGGAGAGCCGATATGTGTGCTCGAGGCCATGAAGATGGAGAACGAGGTGACCGCTCCGATTGGAGGGGACGTGGTCGACCTGAGAGTGGAACCGGGTGACACTGTCACCGCGGGGCAGGTCATCGCCATCATCAGGTGAAACCTTGGTAGCCGAGAATCACTCGGCCGCCTCGGTGATGGCCTCGGTCATCGAAGGATGGACCATCAGGGTTTCGAGGAGTGTCTGTGCCGTGACCCGGGCTTGTACTCCCAGCGCTATCACACCGATCAGTTCCGAGGCACGATGCCCGACGATGGTCCCACCCAGGACGACACCCGTGGCCGGGTCGGTGGTCACCTTCACAAAGCCACGCTCGAAGTGCTGGAGGACCGACCTGGCATTAGAAGCGAAGGGGACCTTGGTGGTCCGCACCTTCCGTCCGAGAGCGGCCGCATCGACATCGACGAGACCGACAGAAGCTATCTCGGGTTCGGTGAAAATGGCCTCGGCGACCTTGGTGTAATCGATCGGCTGTACCGGGAGATTCAGAGCATGGCGTGCAATCTTGCGTCCCTGCATCGACGCCACTGAACTCAGGAACATCTGCCCGGTGACGTCGCCAGCCGCATAGATGTTGGAAACTGAGGTTCGTTGAAACTCATCGACCGTGATGTAACCGCCAGCATCAACGGCTACTCCCGCCTCCTCGAGACCAAGGTCAGCCGAGAGTGGGTAGGACCCAACGGCCAAGAGGGCGTGTGAGCCGCTGATCCGTCGTCCGTCATCACAGATCACTACGACCCCATCTGATCCCACTTCAATCCCTTCGGCCCTGGCACCGATGACCAGACGCACCCCACGTTCGAGGAAGTCGGCTTCGAGAACGGCTGCCACTTCAGCATCACGGTGGGGAAGTATCTGCTGGCGGGACACCACCAGGCTGACTTTGGACCCCATGCTCTCGAAGACGTGGGTGAACTCGACCCCGGTCACCCCAGAGCCGATGATCACGAGGTGCTCGGGAACCTCTTCCATGTGATAACAGTCCCTGGTGGTGAGGACCCGTAGGCCGTCGACCGGGGCCCAGTCTGGTCTTCTCGGGGAGGAGCCGGTCGAAATCATGGCCTTATCGAATCGGACGCGCCGCTCACCCGACTCGGTGTCGACGACGACTTCTTCGGGACTCAGGAAGCGGGCCGTCCCATTCGCGATATCGACGTTCTGGGAGCGGAGCAGTTCGACCCAATTCTCGGTGATGTCGGCGGTGATCTCCCTTATCCTGCTGGAGAGGACCTTTGAGTCGACAACACCTGGATCGTTGACCAAGCCAAGTTTGACCGCATTCCGCACCGACGTATGACGCAAAGCACTTGCGGCCATCGTCTTGGAGGGAATGCAGTCCCAGAGGTGGGCCGCCCCGCCAACGATGTCCTTTTCGACCACTGTGACTCTGGCCCCCTTCGAGGCGGCAACGGTCGCCGCTTGCGCACCCGCAGGACCGGCACCGATGATCAGAAGCTGGGCGTGGGTGTTGCTCATCCGAGGCCAGAACGGTACCCGGAAACTTGACCCCCACCGGTACACCCAGGCTCTAGTCACCCCACGAACACCAAGGTGAGTCCGAGGGTTTCTGTCGACCGCAGGTATCCTGAGGTCAGCGGTGGTCTCCTATCGGGAACTCGCCCCTATCCCCGAAACGTCAGATACACGTCATACATGACCAGAAAAGCCCTGATCCATCAGGTTGAAGCGCGGGAGCGGCGAGGACGCTGGTTCGGCGCCCTTGCCACTCTCCTGTCGATGTCCCTTCTCCTCTCAGGTTGGGTCGGTCTCTTCGCGTTCTTGGGTGCCAACGCCGCCTATGGGACATTTGAGGAGCTCCAAGAGGAATGGGTGCCCGACGCCGCAGGAATGCAACTCAGCCTGCCCGACTTGAGCCGGGTGAGCCGGGTCTACGCCAACTCAGGTGAGGTGCTGGCCGAACTCCATGACGGTCGCAACTCGGAACCCCTTCCTTACAGCTCGATTCCCGACCTGGTGGTCCATGCTGTACTTGCCGCCGAAGATGCCGACTTCTTCGAGCATGAAGGTGTCGATTTCTCGGCAATCCTCTCTGCCGCCATCGACAACCTGATCTACGACGTCACCCGAGGTGGCTCAACGATCACCCAGCAAGTAGTCAAGAACGTCTTCGTGGGGAACGAGATCAGCATCCGACGCAAGATCAATGAGGCCTTCATAGGAATGGAATTGGAGCGTCGGTTCCCCAAGGAGAGAATTCTCGAGCATTACCTGAACTCGGTCTACTTCGGATCAGGGGCTTACGGGGTCAAGACGGCCTCCGAGGAGTTCTTCGACAAGCCCTTGGCCGAGCTCCGCGTCCATGAGGCAGCCGCCCTGGCGGTATTGGTCAGGAACCCAAGTCTGTACAACCCCAGGACTCGCCCCGAGATCACCCTCGAGCGCCGCAACAACGTCATCGATCAGATGCTGACCAAGGAGTGGATAACCGAAAGTCAGGCGGCTTCTGCGAAACGCCAGCCTCTCGGTGTCGTCGACCGGCCGTTGCGTCGAGGCCAGGCTGACCATGTCGTCGCGGAGGTCAAGAAACAGCTTCTCCACGGTGCCGAGTTCGCGTTCCTCGGTGCGACCTATGACGATCGTAAGAAAGCGCTTTTCGGATGTCCCGCTGACGACGACACATGTGACGGTGGCGGAGGTCTCCAGGTTTACACCACCATCGACCTGAGACTCCAGGACGAAGCCAACCGGATCCTACAAGAGTGGCTCCCGCTTCTCCCCTACGAAGAGAACCTGGCGGCCTGTGCTGGTCTGTTCCCCGACTTCGAAGAGAAGCAAGCCTTCTACGCCGTCTACGCCGAGACTCACTCATGCAGGCCGACAGGTGCCATCAGCATGGTGGACAACCACACGGGAGCGGTGAAGGTGATGGCTTCCGGTCTCCCGTTCGACTTCAACCAGTTCGACCTGGCCATACAGGGGCGACGTAACACCGGTTCTGCGGCCAAGGTCTTCGGTCTCGTGGCGGCCCTGGAGAACGGATATACCCTGGGCCATCAGTTCTCGGCGAGAAGCCCGATTCAGATCGAGTGCGAGTTCATCTGCTCCCCGGACGGGACCAACATCTGGACCGTACGCGGTGGGAGCTCGTCGGCAATGCTCAATCTCGATGCCGCGACCTATGCATCGACCAATGTGGTCTATGCCCAGATCTCCAATCTGGTGGGACCGGACAAGATCGTCGAGTCCGCCAGGCGGATGGGAATAACCGAAGCGCCGCTCAACCCCGTCCTCTCGATAGTCCTCGGTTCGTCCTCCGTGTCGACTCTGGAGATGGCCTCGGCCTATTCCAATTTCGCAACGAACGGTCTTCACGCAGATGACTACATCATCGACCGGATCGTCGACCACACCGGGTCGGTGATCTATCAGCATCAGGTAGAGCCCACCCAGATCGGTGATCCGGGTGTTTTCGCGGCGGCGCGAAGGTCACTGGAGAAGGTGCCCACCGTCGGCACGGGCACCAGGGCGAACATCCAGCGGCCGGCGGGCGGCAAGACCGGGACTCACCAGAGCTACTTCGATGCCTGGTATGTCGGGTTCACCCCGGAGTACTCAACTGCGGTTTGGGTGGGCTATGAGTCGGAGCAGATCGCACTTGCCAACGTCGTGATCAACGAACAGCGATACAGCCAGGTTTTCGGCGGCTCCGTCCCCGCTCCGATCTGGGCAGAGTTCATGAGGGTCGTCACAGATGGGCTCCCCATCTCTCCATTCCCCGAAGACCCGCCGAATATCAGCGACTACCTGACCCCACCCGAGACGATCGTTCCCGTGGTAGTCGGCTATTCGAGGGCTGACGCAGAGAGAGTCCTGACCGGGGCGTTCCTTACCCCCGTGATCGTCGAAGTCCCGTCGCTGGATCCTGTCGGTACCGTGGTCAGACAGTCGATCGCACCGGGAACCGTCGTGCCCCAGGGCACCGCCATCACACTGTATGTATCCAACGGGCAGGTCCCCACGGGAGCCTTGCCTTCCCTCCTCGGATTGACCATGACTGAGGCGCGTCTCAGGATCGACGAATTCGAACTGCAGACAGGTGTCCGCATCCTTCTCATCGAGGAGGCCATCGATGTCACCAACCCCGATCATGTCGGGCGGATCATCGCTACCAATCCCCCTCCGGGAACCGAGATCAATCAGTCCGCCACGATCATCGTCTCGGTGGGGGTGCTTGCGGCACCCGCAGAGCCCTAGAACGGCAAACAGTTCCCCTGCAGCATCGCGGTCTAGGCCAAAGTTTCGCGCCCTGACACACCACACTTGACAGTAGTTAGCATTATTTAGTAGAACTTGGGTGATGAGAGCAGAAGCGCCCGCAAGCGGCCAGTGTCGTCCTCCAACCACAACAGTCGCAGGGCAGGCGGGCGCTCCTCTCAGCCCGACCGTGAAGGTTCGGGCGACGATCCCGACGGTCCTTTCGACCGGCTCGGAGGGTTTCGACCCGAGCGATCCCTATGTGAGAAGATTCTGGGTGGCCGCCATAGGCCCGTCGGCGGTAGCCGAACTGCTGCGTGTGATCCGAGCGGCGGGAAGGGGAGAGGATGTGCGGCTACCCAGAAGTCTGCCGATGCTGTTGCGCGCCGGTCTCATCCAGGTGCTCGACGGAGCTCTGGTGGTGAAAGCCAAACTCCCTGAAGTGCCACTCGAGCTCCGCTGGCGTTTCACGCCAGCGCTCTCAGCAGAGCACACGCGATGGATGGCCCGAGTCGGTCGCGATGCTGGGCGGAACTAACGTCTGATAGCCAGGAGGGCCATGAGCCCAAGGGCCATGAATTCTCCGGACACAAAGCCGACTGCCACTCTCAGTTCGGCGGCACCAGGGAGGAACATTGTTATCACGACCGCAGCCACCAGACCGCCAAACCAGGCGAGCCCGAGCATCCTCGTCTTTCCTTCTGCAACCAACACCTGTGAGGTGATCTGGGCGGTTGCCGCCGCCATGACCCCGGCGGCAGCCAGTGCGGCGAGAACCTGACCTGGCCTGTATTGCGCCCCATACAAGGTTGACATGACCCAGGGACCGACCAACCAACCCACGAGGCCCCCAGCCATGGCGAGTCCTGCGCCTATCAACACCACTCTCCTGGCGATGCTGACCAGTCGCTCCTGGTGACCGCCATGGGCCAATCCGACCAGATAGGGCAGAACACGCCCTTGCAAGGCGTAGATAAGAGTCAGTGGTGCTCTGAACAAGGTGAAAGTGAAGAACACGATCGACACCATGGCATCGGGAGCGCCAAGGACGGCTACCGCTAGAGGTGCTCCCGCCAGTAGGAATTGGGCCGGCGCAGTACCACCAACGTAGCCAAGGAGGAAACCGGCGGGGAGCGACGCCGGTGCCTGCTCTTGTCCGGTGTCGTGACGCCACCACCGCAACCCGAGGACCGCAAAACCACCTATCACCATCGCCCATCCCATCGATGTCGCCCGCAGTACGAGGCTGAAGAGGATCACACCGGCGACAAGTCGGCCGACAGTTTCGACGATCATCACCCAACCGACACCGGCGAACCTTCGCGACCCGGCGAGGACTCCCTTGCCCATGAACAAGAACCCGTAACCGAACGACAATAGGACAATCTGCAGGACGTACTGCGGATCCCCGGCGAAGAACCTGCCGAGGGTTGCAATTACGAAGCCAGCTCCGATGAGGGCCCCAATCCCCGCCATCACCAACATTGGCTTGAGGTGGGAGGGCATCGCTTTTCGTCCGCTGACGACTTCCCTGGTGACGTACTGCTCGACTGGCACCAGCAGGATCGTTGCGAGGATGAAAAACAGCGTCCAGAGGATGCTGATCGGAGCGATCGCCTCGGGGTCGAGCATGCGAGCCCCGTACCACTGGAACAGGTAGGCCCCAAAAGCCCCGACCAAACCTCCCCCGACCATGAAACCGGTGCCCGGGGCGCGGAAGCCTCGCTTCGTCATATCAACCGCAGGGGCACTCATCGAGCCCCGAACCCGGTGACCACGATCCAGATGCTCTTCCAAAGAATCCTCAGGTCGAGTACCGGCGACATGTGCTTGATGTAATAGAGGTCGTATGTCAACTTCTCAACGGTTTCCGCTTGATCATCGGCGTATCCGTAATTGACCTGAGCCCAACCGGTGATTCCAGGTCTGACCAGATGACGATGACCGTAGAACGGGATCGAAGCGTGGAAGTCCTTGGCGAAGGACACTTGCTCGGCACGGGGCCCGACCAGAGCCATGTCACCCTTGATCACGTTCCAGAGTTGGGGAATCTCATCGAGCCGCGATTTGCGAAGGAATGCCCCACCTTTGATCACGCGCGGATCGTGTTCGCTGGCGAACCTGGGACCGTCGACTTCGGCGTCGATCTCCATGGTCCGGAACTTGTACATGGTGAACTGGTCCCCATCGAGTCCGACCCTGACCTGGCGGAAGATGACGTTGCCCCGCTCTGCAGCCTTCAGATAGAGGGCCACCAGAAGACCAAGGGTCAGCCAGATCGGGCTGACGAGGACAGTCAGGATGAGATCGGTCGCCCGCTTACCGGGCAACCACCTCGCGACCCTGAGGAGTGGGGCCGAGATCTCCCAACCCTCGGCCAGATGCACCAATGGGACCCGGCCGGTGTGCTCCTCGTAGATGGAGGCGAACGGTCTGATCGTGTATCCGGCGAGGTCACAGGAGGAAACGAACTGGGCCATACGCTCCGAGAGGACTGCGCCCAGATCGACGGCGATGTGGATCCCTGGTTCCGGGAGGTCCATGTCCCCTTCGAATCCCGGCTCGAAGACCTCCACCACTACGGCGTGATCGGCCAGCCTCAAGTCGTCGGCCAGCTTCTTCTCCTTGGTGATCACGATCATTCGTTCCGACCACGGCCGGCGACGTCTGACGATTCGGTGCATCGTGGCTGGCACCAGCCAGATGAGGAGGGAGGAGAAGAGGAAAGGTCGGGAGAAGTAAGCATCGCGGAAGATCACGAGTAGACCGGTTGTGAGCAGTAGGGACCCCAGGCCGATCATGCTCATCCGTCCGTAGGTCGGTCTTGGGACTCCAGGCCCGGCCATCTTGTCGGTGACGAACGACATCGCGATCATCGACGCTGAAACAAAACCGATCAGGGGCCAAATGGGCTGTGCCTGCCACGGAAAGGCCGTGCCGAAAGCCAAGAAGGAGGCCACTCCGAAGGAGACGGCCAGAGATAGCAAGTCGGTAGCAGCTACCGAAAGAACAAAACGGGTGCGCACTAGTCAGGGATGATATTTGGATAGTGGTCAGTAGTGGAGGAAAAGATAGGAGCCATGGGAGTTTGACGTGCCGGCCAGAGGTCTCGTTCCGCTGATTCAATCACCTTGCCCATGCTATTCAGTGGCTGGGTCCGGTTGCCCTGGCCAGTTCCACGATGGTCCTCACCCCGACACCCGAAGCTCCTTTGGTCATCTCACCCGAGCTCTCCCGACTCAAGGCAGGCCCCGCAATGTCGAGGTGGGCCCAGGGAGTCTCCCCCACGTACTCGGCGAGGAACAAGGCGGCGACGATGGCCCCCCCATATCGACTCCCCGACACGTTCTTGATATCGGCAACGGTGGAATCGATCGACTTCCGATATTCCGAGAACAAGGGCATCTCCCAGAAGTGCTCCCCCGCCCTCGATGCCGCGGCCAGGATCTCATCGGCAAGTCCCCGATCCGAAGAGAAAAGGGCGGTGATCTTGTCGCCCAACGCGGTTCTTGCCGCTCCGGTGAGGGTGGCCACATCGACGATCCGATCGGGTCCGTATCGTCGGATGAGCCCCAGGCCATCGGCAAGGATCAGCCGACCCTCTGCATCGGTGTTGAGCACTTCGATAGTTGGGCCCTCGATCGGTCTCAAGACATCACCAGGTCTGGTGGCGTCGCTACCGATCGCGTTGTCGGTGAGCGGGATCACACAGGTCACCTCGACGGGAAGACCGAGTCCGGCGATGGCGACCGTCGCAGCTGCCACGGTGGCGGCCCCGGCCATGTCGCCTTTCATGTCCTCCATGAATCCGGCCGACTTGATGGAGAGACCGCCGGTATCGAACATGATCCCCTTGCCGACCAAACCGAGATGACCGACCGGGCTCTCAGGACGGTATTTCAGGATGACCATTCTCGGGTCACGGTCAGAACCGGCGGCGACACCTAGCAGCGCGCCCAATTGCTCCTGTTCGATCTTGGGCCGGTCCCAGACCTCTGAGTCGACTCCGGCACCCTGGGCTAACTCGTCGATCTGGTTTGCCATAGTCTCGGGTGACATGTCTTTCGCCGGAGTGTTGACCCACGACCTGGCGCGATTCGTCAGGTTGGAAACAATCACCGCCTCCCGGAGCTCGTCGGCCAGACCACCGGCCACCTCCACGGTCTCCACTTTGAGCTTGTCTCCGGTGGTTTTGTACTCCCGAAACTGGAAGCCACCGATCACACTTCCTTCAACTACGGCTCTTGTTGCCTGCTCCACCCCGATCCCGGCAAGGAGCGTGACCAGACGTGCCGTTCTTGCCTGACGCACCGCGGTGCCGGAGGCAGCCCTGATCTCCTCGAAGCTGACCTCACCGCCCAGTCCGACCAGTAACGCGGCACTGGCACCCGGGTAGGGGACCAGAAGGGTCTCTGCGGGCTTGGCTTCAAAACGCGACACCGAGATCACGTCCTCGGAGACCCGTGCAAAGGCTTCCTCACTCCCTGGAGCGGGCTCCATCCCCTCCAGGACACCGATCACCAGTGTGGCCCCCGCGAGGTCCGCCCCTACATCAACAACTCTCATTTCCATGCGAACTCCATTCTTACAAGACTCAGCCTGAGAAGGGCCCAACTCCAGCGGCCAGAGCTCGACCCAAGAACACGGCCCCGAGACTGGTCAGGACAGCAAGATAAGACAGACCGGTCGCCGCCATGACACCTGAGTAGGCCGGTTGTCGGAGAGCACCGATCACTGCGAGCATCAGGATCACGGACAGACCAAGAAGTGTCACCCAAGCCGTCGTCGCCCCGGACCATGCCGAAACGCCAAGTCCCCTCACCACCAAACCCTCGAGGAGTAAGCCGCCGATACCCACCCCGGCGAGACCTCTCAACGCCCAACGTGGCAGTCGAGGGTCCACCAGATACCAGTGGCCGAGCATCATCTCGCCGGTCACACCACCCAACACCAGTGCTGCCGTTACGGCGAGAATCCAACCGCCTAAGTAGGTGGCGTCGACCAGGTAGGTCAGAGATGCCCCCAGAAGCATCAATCCAGCAAGTGGCCGATTGCGGGCCAAACCCATTGCTATCGCCGCTGCCAGAGTCCCCCATGCAGACCAGGATGTCCCGGGTACGAACCAACCGACAAGCCCCATCACACCCGCAGTCCCACCTGTCAACCAGGTGAATCCAGGTCCGACGATACCGAGCAGCGACACCACTGCTGCCACCAGGGCTAGACCCGCGGCCCATCCCAACAGGATGAAACGCGGGTCGACTATCGCGGTCAGGTCGAGAGGCACTGAGGCTGCATGATGCCGGAAGCGGTATCCCATAGCGAGTATCGGTGCCAGAATCGGCGACCAAAGCTGGGGAACGGAAGCCTCAAGGGCGAGGTTGGGCTTGCCGAATTAGTGGTGAAGCTGCTACCCAACGAAGCACAAAAGTCGATGAGATTGAAACTGCCCGTCATCACTTTGGCCATCGGAGCGATGGTCCTCGCTACTTCGCTACCCGCGTCGTCCCAACCACGCGAGGTCTCCGCCCAGGACGGTGCAAGCGTCGGTGATCTCGAACGCTCACTGACTCCGCCATCCGAAATGATCACGGCTTCAACTGGTGATGTCACCATCTACGGCGGCGGATGGGGCCACGGCATTGGGATGTCGCAGTGGGGCGCACATGCGATGGCGATCGCCGGGAAGACCCACGAGGAGATCCTCCAGCACTTCTACACCGGTATCCAGTTCGGGGCTATAGCCCCGGTCGGCGCCATCCTCCAGCATGCAGACCCCGTCCGTATCGGCGTCGGCCCCAACCGGATCTCAGTGAGCTTCCAGCCGGTGAACGGGCCCGGAGAGCTCTGTCTTTACGAGATCATCCTCGCCGATCCGGAAGGTGAAGGCGGGGAGCCGCCGGAACCCGTCTGCCACACCGTCAACCCCGGGGAACAGTGGTTTCTCTATGGTCGCCATGCCACACCCAACCCTGGCGACAACTGCCTGGTGACCAAGGGTTCGACGACCATAGCTGAGCTCCAGGACTGCCGGGCGACGCTCGAATGGGGGGACCAGCCGAATACCAGGATGACATTCCCCGCGATCGGAAGGACCTACGCAAGAGGCTCGATAGATTTCACGCCGACTCAAATAGGGGGTGTCCCGGGTTATCTCAATGTCAATGTCGTCACGACCATGGACGAGTATCTGTATGGTCTCGGCGAGGTCCCATCTAGCTGGCCGATGGAGGCCATGAAGGCGCAAGCCATTGCGGCCCGAAGCTTCGCGCTCTATCGGATCTGGTCTACTCGTAATCTCCTAGGCGGCGTATTGGCCGAATGCGATTGCCACCTGCGACCGACGACCGTCGACCAGGCATACCAGGGATGGTTCACCAGCGGCATCACGGAAGGTTCATCATCTGGCCATCGGTGGCGTCAAGCGGTAGAGGAGACTTCGGGCAAGGCGATTTGGCACTCCCATCACGGTCCGACCAGGGCAGCCGAGGCGTACTACTTCTCATCTACGGGAGGCGCAACCGAGAACAACGAGGACCGCTGGGGTGGCAGCCCGTATCCTTACCTCAGATCGCGTCCTGACTCTGGTGCCACCTCTTGGAGCAAAGGCTTCTCTTTCGCGGGGTTCGCCTCCGCCCTCGGCTTCAGCACGGTTACCTGGGCAGAGATCACTGAGAGATACGAGTCGGGACGACCCAAGAACATCATCGTCCAAGGCATCAAGAACGGGTTACAGACCACACAGAACTTCACGCCAGCGGCATTCCAGACTGCGCTGGGATTGACTTCCCAGACCGTCATCACGATCAACGGCCTTCTCCATCCTGAGGCCGACCGTGTCGTGCTCCATAACCCGGCGACCGGTCAGTGGTGGTACCGGAGTGAGAGTGGGAGCACAAGTGCCATCTACTACGGCGTTCCAGGCGACCTCGCCGTCCTGGGAGATTGGGATTGCGACGGGATCGCCACCCCTGGGCTGTATCGGCAGTCCACCGGATACGTCTATCTCAGAAACTCGAACACCCCCGGATACGCGGACCTCCGCTATTACTTTGGGATCCCGGGAGACATACCGGTCGTCGGCGACTTCAACGGGAACGGCTGTGACACCGTGTCCATATATCGACCATCGCAGTCTCGTTTCTACATCACCAACCAATTGGGGTCTGACGACCAGGGGTTCGTGGCTGACTACGTCTTCGTCTACGGCAGCCCTGGAGACGTTCCATTCACCGGAGACTGGAACGGTGATGGCATAGACACGCCCGGGCTGCGGAGGCCATCAGACGGCTTCGTCTATCTTCGCAACAGCAACACCTTTGGAGTGGCCGACCTCAGCTTTTTCTATGGGGTCGCAGGCGACCATGTGTTCTCGGGTGACTGGAATGGGAGCGGTGTGGATGGACTGGGCCTTTTCCGCCCCTCGAACAACACCGTTTACCTCCGAAACACCCTGAGCACAGGCCCCGCCGATATGAGCTATCAGATGGGTAGTTCCAAACACAAACCGGTGGCCGGCTTCCACGATTAGACGCTAGGTAGCCCCACGCCCAGGTCGGAGCGACAGGACTTTGGCTGTATGGTTGGGTCGTGGCACTGGGCAACCTGCTGAGAAGACTCCTTGGACCCCTTGCCGATCCCCTGATACGGCTCAATCGGCGACTCTTCATAGATCTGCGGTCCCTGGGCGAGATCCTCGGTCGGGGGCCGGAGCCTGACACCGTGCTCGAGATCGGATGTGGGGATGGACACATGTGTGAAGTCTTGGGTGTGGTATTCCCTTCAGCTCAAATCAAAGGAATCGACATTGTCGAGAACCCTGGCTGGTTGTTCAAGGGCGACATCGACCGGGTGGAGTTTCGCCGCGTTGAGGCAAGTGCGCTTGCGGCAGAGGGCGAGAGGTTCGATCTCGTCCTGATCAACGATGTTCTTCATCATGTGCCCCCCGAAAACCGGGGTCCCCTCCTGAGGGCGGCGTGGGATCTAACTGCTCGTGGAGGCAGAGTGACGGTGAAGGACTGGATCAGGTTCAACAATCTCGCGACACTCGCTTCCTTCCTCTTCGAGCGCCTGGTAACAGGAGATCGCGTGGCCTACTTCCCAACTTTCGATTCACTGGTGACTCTGGTCACCTCGGAATGCGAGGGGGGAGAAGTCGTGGAACGTGGAACGGTCCCCCCACATAGGAACAATGGATTCTTAACACTCCTGAAGGCCCACTAGAGGTTCCGTTGCGCCTGGAGTGCCAAGCCGTGAAAGAAGACCCCGGGGCAGGGATTCAAAAATGGGGTGTGTTTCCCGCCCCTTTCTACTGTGAAACGCCATGACACAGGTCAGCGTGATAATCGTCACACACAACTCGGCGGAGTTGTTGGCCCCGGTTCTCGATGCCCTCTATTCCGACCCGGACGGGCCCAGCGAGGTCATCGTCGTCGACAGCGCTTCCGAGGACGGGACCATAGAGATGTTAAGAGATAGGTCCCTAAACCTTGTCCAATGCGAGACAAACATAGGCTTCGCCGCTGGCTGCCATATGGGGGTTGATGTCTCCACTCATGAGGTCGTCGTCTTCCTCGGGCATGACACAACACCCGAGCCAGGATGGCTGAGAAGCCTCGTTGCAGCCCTCGACGACCGCGAGGTCGGAGTGTCGGTATGCACCTTGGAGGCGGCCGACCAACCCGGGTCGTTCAACACATCCGGTGGCCGACTCACCTATTTCGGAATCGCCTGGATGAGTGATCAGGGAATGGCGATACCGGAACGCGAGGAGGGGCTGATCGACATCGCCTTTCCCCAAGGGGGGGCCATGGCGATGAGAAAGGAAACCTGGTTGCAGTTCGAGGGCTTCCGTCCCGAGTTCTTCATGTACAACGAGGATGTCGATCTGGGTTGGAGGTTGCGACTCGCCGGACTGCGAGTTGTGAGGGTCCCCCAGTCCCGAGTTCGACACAACTTTGACTTCCACCGCACGCCCCGCAAGATGTTCTACATGGAGCGGAATCGCTGGCTGATACTGCTCTCCAACTACCGGAGAAGCACCCTCTCGGTTCTTGCCCCCGCCCTGTTCATTGTCGAGCTCGGAGCAACTGTGGTCTCGTTGCGCGATGGATGGTGGAGGGACAAGTTCGAGGCGTGGAGAGTGGTGGCCCGATCTGGAGATCTGATCCGGAGCGGCCGGAGGCTCACTCAATCGAACAGGCTACTCGGTGACGCCGACATCATTGCTTCGATGGACTACCGACTAACCGACATAAGCCAGGTGAAGAAGCCGGTGTTGACTGCGGCCGCCGATGTTGTGTTGGGTATCTGGCAGACGGCTGCGATCCGGCTCATCCGGCAATTGGATCGAAGAGGCCGTTCGACCCAACGATCCCACTAGCCGGCCCTCACCCGGGCAACTACGCTGCACCCAGAGGGCGATCAGGGGGACTCTTGGCGAAGCTGGGAAAGCGTCGTCGCAGGCTGGGGGCCGCGACAACGGTATTGGTGACATGCATGTGGCTGGGAGCGCTGTCGGTCAACGCCGCCCCAACCGGCTTCGTCGAGGAAGTGGTCGGACCGACACTCAACAATCCGGTCAATGTCGAGTTCGCTCCCGACGGCAGGGTCTTTGTCTTGGAGAAGTCGGGAAGGATCAAGACATGGCCCACCTTTGCGGACTTCGAGTCGAGTGTCGGCGAGACGCTATTCACTGACCTAAACCACAACGTGCACGACTTCTGGGACCGCGGGGCGCTGGGTCTTGCCCTCCACCCCTCCTACCCGTCACAACCCTACGTCTACGTGCTCTACACATACGACGCGGTGATCGGCGGGAGCGCCCCGACCTATGGGAATTCATGTCCCAATTCGACACCTCCATCGAACGGCACCGGCGGAGACGGCTGCATCGTGTCGGGTCGGTTGTCGAGGCTCACCGCCGACACCACCGCCGGAACAATGGTCGGCGCCGAACTGGTTCTGATCGAGGACTGGTGCCAGCAGTTCCCGAGCCACTCGATCGGGGATCTCGAGTTTGGTCCCGACGGGGCCCTGTACGCATCGGCAGGAGACGGGGCGGCCTTCCACTTCACGGATCACGGACAACTAAACAACCCCTGCGGCGACCCTCCTTCTCCGGCCGGCGTGGCGCTGGCACCTCCGACCGCAGAGGGTGGGGCACTCCGGTCCCAATCTCCGAGAGGCTCGGGTAGCACGCTCGATGGGACCGTGATAAGGGTCGACCCGATGACGGGAGAGGCCTTCCCGGGCAACCCATGGTTCGCCGATCCTGACCCCAATCGCAGTCGGGTCGTGGCCTACGGCCTGAGGAACCCATTCCGCTTCACGATCCGTCCCGGCACCCACCAACTGTTCGTTGGCGATGTGGGTGCGGGTGGCTGGGAAGAGGTCAACCACATACCCAATCCTCTGGGAGGGGTACGAAACTTTGGCTGGCCGTGCTACGAGGGTGGACTGTCGTCAGGCAACCCTGTGTCGCTGCGTCAGGCCGGGTTCGACGGCCAGGACCTGAACCTGTGCGAGACCCTGTATTCGGCCGGCCCATCGGCGGTCTCAGCGCCGTACTGGGCCTACCGCCACGGACAGGCCATGACGCCCGGAAACGTCTGCCCAACCGGCGGTGGCGGAGGGGGCGGTTCCTCGATCGCCGGATTGGCCTTCTACACGGGGGGCGGTTACCCGGGTTCCTACAACGGCGCCCTGTTCGGGGCCGACTACAGCAGACGTTGTATCTGGGTTATGTTCCCCGACGAGGGCGGGAATCCCGACCCCTCCACTATCCAGCAGTTCCATCAGACCTCGGGCAACGGCCCGGTCAATCTCACCATGGGTCCGGACGGCAACATGTACTACGCCATGTTCGGTTCCAGTGGGAACATCAGACGGTTCCGGTTCGTTGGCACCAACAATCCCCCGGTTGCGGTGATCGAAGCTTCCCCCGACTCCGGAACGGCTCCGCTCGAAGTGAGCTTCGACGCCACGGGATCCTCCGACCCCGATCAGGACGAGATCGTCTTGTACGCGTGGGACCTCGACGGTGACGGGCAGTTTGACGACTCGTCTGATCCGACTGTGGTGCACACATTCGGCGTGGGCTCCCATACCGTGCGGCTACGGGTGACGGATGCCCGCGGGGAGTCCGGGACGGCTCAGATCGTGATCAGCGCCTCGAATACCGCTCCGGTGCCCGTTATCGACACTCCCGGGTTCGGCACCCAGTGGGTCGTGGGACAGCAGATCTCCTTCTCCGGTCATGCCACTGACGAGCAGCAAGGAATCCTCCCGCCTGGTTCGCTGATTTGGACATTGATCCTCCATCACTGCGAGGGCGGCCACGGATGCCACCAACATCAGATCCAAACGTTCCCGGGTGTGGCATCGGGATCGTTCAACGCGCCCGACCACGGGTATCCGTCCTGGTTGGAGCTCCGGTTGACCGCAACCGATGAACACGGTCTCCAGGTCACCGAGACGCTCGAACTACACCCGTTGACGGTCGACCTGACTTTCACAACAGCCCCGATCACGGGGCTCGATCTCGTTGTATACGGGACGACCCGGACCTCTCCCTACACCGCGACATTCATCGTCGGCTCGTCCGTGAGCGTCTCAGCGTTGGCGCCACAAGACGCGGAGGAAACCTGGAATTGGGGCTTCACGGAATGGTCCAATCTGGGCGGCCAGTCACACACCATCACCGCCCCCGCAAACGACACCACATACACCGCCAGTTATCACCAGCAGCTGAAACCCGGATACGGCGACAGCTTCGGAATGGTCCAGACCACGACCGGGCGTTGGTTTCTCTATGACCCTGATACGACCGATACGACCAGCTTCTACTTCGGGATCCCCGGCGACACCCCATTGATGGGAGACTGGGACTGCGACGGAGTGGACACACCCGGGGCATATCGGGAATCGGCCGCCTATGTCTACCTGCGCAACTCAAACAGCACGGGCATAGGCGACCTGGCCTACTTCTTCGGAATACCGGGTGACATCCCGGTGGCAGGGGACTTCAACGGTGACGGTTGCGACACCGTCTCGATCTACCGGCCTTCGGAGTCGAAGTTCTACATCACCAACCAGCTCGGATCGAGTGATCAGGGCTTCGTCGCCGAGTACTCCTTCTACTTTGGGATTCCAGGCGACCGGCCCTTCACCGGGGATTTCAATGGAGACGGACAGACCGACGTCGGACTTCACAGGGTGACCACGGGTCTGGTCTATTACCGATTCACCCTGGACACCGGCATCGCAGACTCCACCCTCTACTGGGGAGCCCCCGGCGACGCAATCATCGCCGGGAGATGGGCAGTCAGCGGTGTCCCTGGCGAGGACACGCTTGGACTCTTCCGGCCTGCAAGTTCGACTGTCTACCTGCGGTTCGAAAATTCCCAGGGGTTCGCCGACTTCAGTATCGCCTACGGGTCCCCGCAAATGAGGCCGGTCGCCGGCCGATTTGGCGTGCTACCGGGGAACTCGGAGGCTCCCTGACCCGGAAGTGTGGAGAAGGGCACTCGCTTCATCTCAGTCCGGACCGTTCAATCTTCTGGAAACAGCGTTGGCCTCTTGGCCCCTCAAGGGCGGATCGAGACGACACCGGATTGCGGTCCGACGTACACCTGCGAGTGCGCTTCTCCAGTGGAGTGACTGTTGCGCACGTACCACATCCCAGTCGACGGCCGATAAACCCCCACCGTGTCGCGCCCATTCCCGTTCCAGTCGCCAACCAGTAGGACATCGCCAGGAATCCCATAGAAGAACTCGAAGTCAGCAAAACCGCCAGTGTTCGTGTTGCGGAAATAAACGAATCCAGACGACTCTCGATGCAACCCCACAGTGTCCACACCGTCTCCGTCAAAGTCACCTACGAACGGCTTGTCCCCTGGCAAGCCGAAGTAGAAAGAGCGCTCAGCGACAAAGTATCCGCCATTCGACCCCAAGGTATCGGATAGGTAGAACCTGCCTTCCGAAGGCCTGTAAATCCCGACAGTGTCGCACCCATTGCCGTTGAAATCCCCAGCCACTGGGACGTCACCCGGGATTCCGAAGAAGAAGGTGATGTTGGCGTTCCCCTGGGAATTGGAATTGCGCAGGTAGACGTAGCCCGTTGACCGCCGGTAAAGTCCCAGGGTTTCCACCCCGTCGCAATCCCAATCCCCCGAGATCGGAACATCCCCACCAAGACCGTAGAAAAAGGTATGGGATGCCTCAGCAGCGGTAGCGTACGTCAAGATCTTGAACAGACCGTTAGAAGCCTGGAGGGCGACAGTGTCACAGTCTTCGCCGGAAGGACAGACATTCACTCCTGGGGTGACTCCCAAAGTCAACGACCCAGGCTGAAACCAGGTAGTGAGAGGGAACTGGTAGGCGGTCGATGCCTGGAGCATCCCGTCCCGCCAGCCAGCGTTCACGGTGTTGGGAACCCAGACCCGCCAGTCAGTCTCGTTGGGTTCCCTACTCTTGTTGAAGTTGAAGTAGATGAGAGCGACCACGTGGGGATGTGAAGCCGCCCAGCTGAACATATCTCTGATCCACTGGGACTTGGTTGCAGAAGGCCAGGCACCAGCCTGGGCAATGACCAGGGGCTTGGTTGGGTAGGCGGCGGCAAGACCATCGATGATTCCACCCATGACCTGGTAGACATTGGCTCCATCCGCCCACCGGTAAGCAGAGATCCCGATCACGTCGACATAGCCGTCACCGGGGTAGTAGTCGGCGATGGAACCGCAACCGGGGGTCGTCCAACCATTGGGTGCGAATGCGAACCGCACCCGGGTCTCGTCGATACCGCGGTTCCTCACCAGGTTGAAGATCCGCCGATAAGCGTTCTGGAAGTGAGTCGGGCTACACCCATAGGTGACCCAGTCCCCATTCATCTCTTGAAGTGGCGCCAACACGAGGGACCGGCCACCACCCAGGTTCAGGTAGAGCTGGAGATGGTCGATCCACCGGTTGATGTCAGCATCGCTGTTCCCTGCCGCGATCTGTGCGGCAGTGCCCGGTACGTGCAAGTTTACGAAAGGGGTAGCTTTTCCCTTCCAGATCTCGTCGATACGCTCCCGGGTGTTCGACCACTGACCTGACAACGCCGGCCCAGGATCATTCATCACCGAGGCGAACGTGCCTCCGAACGTGACTCTCTTACCTGTTGCCGTGGCCAATGCGTCGAGATCACCACCGGCGTGGAAATTGTCCGAGTAGAAGCCTCCGTGGACACTCCCCTGCCCGGGAATGGTGGCGGCCTGGGCTGGCGAGGGGGCGGGCAAAAAACCGGCACTCAAGAGCACGGCGAATACCGCCACAATGGCAACCGGACGACGCATACAGCTTCTATCGACCGCATCGGGGGGGGTCTTGAGAGTGTCAGGACGCTTGGGGAGCCGCAATGAGCGGTTTCTGGGTTTCATTGTTGAGGGTATGGGCAAGCCAAAGACCCAACGCAAACCATAGGGCGGGCTCGAAGATAACGGTCTGGGTGACGCTGGCTACTCCGACAATTGTTAGCGCGGAGCCGGCGACTGGGCCGCCCCGACGCCGTTGCGATGCAAGTAGCGCCAGGAACCCCAGCATTCCAATGATCCCTGTTTCGCCAAGTAACTGGAGCCAGAGGTTGTGAGGTTCCTGCAAGTCGGTCTCTGACCAGCCGGTGCCGAGACCGATCCCTCTGATTGGGCTATCGAGGAAACGACCCCAGTACTCGGCCCAAACCTCAGCCCGATTGTCTCCCTCCCCGAGTGAAGGATCGATCTCGACGTGGTCTCCAGGTTCGATCGGCCCGAGATCGACAAGATGGGTGAGTCGGAATCTCAACGAGTCGACGACCTCACCGCCTACTCCATCCCGGTCCGTCAGTATGAGCACGCCAAGAAGCACCGCAGCCACCATCAGGGCGGCACCCAAGTTGCGGACGGCCAAGTCCCGTCGGCCCTTGCGGTGGTGGAACAGCACCACGCTGAGGGCGATGACTAGACCCAACCATCCCGTGCGGGAGTAGGTCATGATCGTGGCCGCCACCAGACCACCCAGGACAACAGGGCCAAGCCAGACCGGGCCTCGCACCACTCCCCGAATCCACGCGAAGGCCGCCAATACCAACCATACGTTGGTCCAAAGGGCGGAGTAGCCGGGGTCCTGATGCCAGTTTGTGAGGGCTAACAAGCCCACCATGTAGGCCGGCTTGTTGATCCGGTCCACACCGGGGATGTCATTGATGGCGTTGACCGCCTCCTCACCAAACACACCATTGGTCATCATTGCCAGAGCGAAGCCCGTGGCCGCCATCGCCGCCGCCGACCAGAAGACGACTTTCAACACGGAATCCAAGTCACGGGCGTGACGACCGGTGACCATCATGAGCAACGCACCTACGGCCAGTGCAGCCAACAATCGCCAGAACGCCTCCGACACACCAATGCTGGGCCAGGAAGCAAAGGCGCAGGCCAGGAAGATGCCCAGAGCGCTCGCACTCCGACGGTGCCAGGGGAACTTCCGACAGTCCCAGAGATCGGCAGCCGCTACCACCACCACGAGCACCAGCCATGCCTTCAACGCGATGACACCACGGAAGTACACCGTATGAAGAGGAAGTACAGCTACCAGTGACAGGTAGGCGACTCGTGCGACACGACTCTGGTTGGGAATCACCGGCTGCAAGGCTAGGTGGTCTGTCCTGACAACAACCAGCTCACGAGTTCACTTACCATTCCCGCCGATGCCCAGCGCCAAACCGGACGGCCCGTCCGACATCTCGATTGTCCTGACTATCCGGAACGAGGTTGCCAGTATCAGAGATCTGTTGGAGGCACTTCTCGTCGGAACAGTCACCCCAGGCGAGATTGTGGTCGCCGACGGCGGTTCCACAGATGGGACCATCGAGGTCGTCGAGGAGATCGGTCGTCACAATCCCGAAGTTCGTATCTTCACCGATGTCGGCGACCGTTCCAGAGGGCGCAATGTCGGCATCCGGAACGCACGCTTTGATCGGATAGCCACGATCGATGGCGGTTGCCGTCCCCGTTCCGACTGGCTGGAGCACATCCTGACAGCCTTCGATGGTGGCGTACTTTGGGTAGGGGCATTTTACGAACCGGTCGGCCAGACCAATCTGTCGACCGCGATCGGTCTCACCATGGTGTATGTCGAGGAAGAGGCCCGGCGCCACTTCATCCCCTCGGCGCGTTCCATGGGCTTCACCAAGGAACTCTGGTCGGAAGTGGGAGGATTCCCTGACGGGCTCCAGTTCGCCGAGGACACCACATTCGCCCAGGGTCTACTGGATCGCGGTTACACACCCGAGTTCACACCGAAGGCGGTCGTCGAGTGGCATCCCCCAAGGACTTTGCGGGAGCAGGCTCGAACCATGTTCAAGTGGGGTCATGGAGACGGGCTTCAGGCTCTGAGATCAGACCACTACAGAAGATTGCTGGGAATCCTCGCCATCGGCGGCGTGGTGCTCGTGAGCACAGTTCTCGTCGACATTCGACTTGTTCCCCTGGCTCTTCTTCCACTCGGCCCGTTCGTCGCCCGGAATACCCGATACAAGTACCGACACATGTACGGTTGGACGAAGTGGGTGTTGATCCCACTGGCCAGTGTCAACGGTGCGGTCAGCTCCCTGATCGGATTCCTTGCGGGACGGCGGGAACGTCTACGAGGCGGGACTTGAGCAGGATCATCTTTGTCACCACAGAACTCGATCCGGAAAGGCCGGGGGGAGCAGGAGTCGTCGTCGACGCTCTGGCACGTCACCTTGGCGAGAGTCGGTCGTCCGTAGTCCTGCTGTTGGGATCTGAGCCAATAGAAGTGGCACCGAGAAGTCCGGTAAGGGTGGTCACCGCCACGATCCCCGAAACCGGTTTCCTGGAAAGGTCGCAGGCCACGGCCGAGGCTCTTAGCGACTTAGTCGAACCCGGTGACCGTGTCGAGTTCCACGACTTCGAAGGTATCGGTTTCCACTCCCTGCTCGACAGGCCCCGTTACGGCATGGATCAAGCTGTTGTCAGCGTCCGCTTCCACGGTCCGTACGACCTCTTGGCCGAAGCTATGGAGACCCGCCCGGACGACTGGGACATCCCGATAGCCATGGAGCAGGAGGTCTTCCGGATGGCTGACGTGGTGCTGATCCCCGTCGAAGGTCACCGCGAGACGATGATTCGCCGGTATGGGGTCGAGGATCAGCGGATCCTGGTCAGTCCCCCACCCGTACCTTCATTGAATCGCGTGACGGGCCTGCCGTCGGATCCTCCCGTGTTCGCCGTCGTAGGACGACTCGGCGAGATGAAGGGGTCCCAGGACATGGTGCGGGCTGCACTCGCCCTACTGAACAAGGGCATCGTTTTGAAGGTTCGGTTCATTGGCAGCGACGGTTGGAGCACAACCAACAATTCTTGGATGCGGCCATGGCTGGAATCACTGATCGGCCCTACTCACAGGGAAGCGTTCGAATTCGTCGATGCGCTGCCAAGACAGGAGTTGCCAAAAGCTTTGGCCGATGTGACTGCGGTGGTGGTTCCAAGCCGATTCGAGAGCTTCTGTCTGGCAGCCTACGAGGCGCGTCAGTTGGGGCACGGGGTGGTGGTTCCCGACATTCCTGCTTTCCGAGGGCAATTCGACGAACCGACAGGCGCCCTCGTCTATGACGGAACTGTGGAAGGACTGGCCTCTGCTCTGAAACGCCTGATCACAGAGCCGGGAGTGGCGATAGATCTGGGACGAAGTGGGACACCAACGCTGGCCGATCCATGGCGCGCTTACTCAGCGGCACCACCCGTGAGACACCCACGTTCTCAGGGCGGACTGGCGACATCAGCGGTCAAGCACATCGAGGCTGTGATGAAGGCTGCCATACCCCCACCTTCACTGATCCAAAGGATCTACAAGGTGACACCGCCCCGTCTCGTGAGCATCGCATACAAGGTTTTCCCCCGATCACTGCAACGTTGGATTGCGGAGCGAGCGTCATGGCATAACGAGTTGGAACGGCGAGAACTGGAGAGCGAACTCTCGGTCTACGTGGATGCGGAGCGGGAAGCCCTTGAATCACGACTTCTAACCGTCAAGGCACGAATCGCGGCCGGGGAATTCGAGGAACTCAACGAACCACAGGTGACAGTTGTGATCCCATTCTTCAACGCCGTTGAGTTCATCGACGAGACATTGGCCTCTGTTTACGAGCAGGACTTTCCATCCTGGGAGATGGTTCTCGTGGACGACGGGTCGACCGATCCTGCCTCTCTCTCATACCTGAGAAGGCTCAAGAGACCAAGACTGAACGTCATCCGTCAGGCGAACAGGGGGCTTTCCGGTGCGCGCAACACGGGCTTCAAGATGGCACGCGGCAAGTATGTCGTCCCACTCGACGCCGACGACCAGATCGACCCCACGTACCTGACCAGAATGGTTGCCGCACTCGAGTCCAACCCACGCGCCGGGTTTGCTCACTGTTATGCGCGGCTCCACCATGATATCGACGCTCTGTTTCTGACCAGACCGTTCAACCAGTACTGGCAACTCCTCAGCAACGATATAGCTTTTGGCCTGGTACGACGGGACGCATGGGAACAGGTGGGCGGATACAACGAAGTGGCGTTCTCGAAGGGTCATGAGGATTGGGAGTTCTGGCTACGACTGGCAGGGAGCGGATGGGAACAGGTCCATGTTCACGAAGTCCTCTACAAGTACCGGAAGCACGGGGTGTCGATGAGCGTGACTTCAGAGTCGCTCTTCGAGGAGGTGCGGAAGACGATCCGGGATCTGCACCCGGATCTCTATTCCCCCGCTGGAATGCGCCGGATCAAGGATCAGTGGTACCCGTATGTCACAGTTGTGTCGGGAACGAGGAAGGGGAGGCATCCCGACATCGAAGTTGTCGACAGCATCGGGGGCCTGGCCTCTTCGTGGGGCAAGTATGTGGCCGACGCTAGAGGTCTTGACCCTTTCCCCGCCGACTTGATCCTGTCGATGGCCGACCTCCTCGAGGCCAGCCCGAAGGCCGCCACAGCATGCACGGCCGGAGACCCACCACTCCTTGTCAGGCGCCGATGGAATCTCCACGACAGGGGGGCCAAGCCTTTTGGGACGATCACTCTCGAAGACACCACGTCGGGATCAGGGCTCGAAATGCCAACACACATCGCCCGAGACGGATGGGAGATTCCCCAACACCTGATCGAGACCGGTCTCCCCATACAACGACAGGCACCCGAAGAAGCCGGCCGTCTGGTGGACCCGATGGAGTGGTGATGAAGAGCTTTCTCAAAGAACTTGTCAGACCCTTCGTGCCCGAGAAGCTCATGACCTGGTACCGGCTACGTCAGTATCCGGAACACTCGGGGAGGAACTTCGATGTCTTCGTCGAAGACGAACAGTCGGCACGCCGTTGGTTGGCAGACACGCCGGACACCTACAGAGTGCGACTCTCGCTCCCCCGAGGCGAGCCACCACTCGATCTTGTCGAGACCCTCGATTCGTCACTCCCGGTCGACGCACATCTGATCAGACGGGCGCACCAAGTCCTGGCCGATGAAACTCTGGCCGCGGTGGTGATTGGCGAGACCGTGTCACCTCAGCTATCGAGGCGGCGAGCGGATCCGACGATCGGTCCCCGGGCCATCCTTTCCCGAAGACCAGTCTTTGAAGAAGTGGGCGGCGCTCCCGACGGCGATCACCCCTTGGTCGGGCTGATGGCGAGATTGATCAGTGCCGGACATCACATCGGGCTGATCCCGGTGCCAGCCACTGACGCTCCAACCGAGGAACTGGTGTATCCGATTCAGAGCCACCCGGTTGTCATACTTGCAGTGGTCCCGATGCATGACGTCGGAGGCGGGGCGAGAAGCACGCAACTCGCCCTCGAGTTTCTCAGACAGGGGTGTCATGTGACTCTGGCGTCGATGTACGACGCTCAGGAGTCCGTCGATCTGGGGCTCCGGTTCATTCATCCCAACCTTGAACAGGTGAAGGTTCGGCAGTTCGATGTCGACGCACTCCAGCGACGGGTGAACGGGCCGGGGCTGGTCATTGTGGAGGCACCGGTGTCGGCGATGGTCACCCGAGCCCTCGCCCTGAAAGAGAGAGGGTGGGAGGTCGTCTACGACCTGATCGATGACTGGTCAGATGTTGCCCTCGGTGGCGACTGGTACAAAGAAGCGACAGAGAGGATCATCGTCTCCAGGGCAGACCGTGTGTTGGCGTCTGCACCGGACCTGGTAGAACGTTTGGCTGCCATGGGAGTGAGCGCCACCCTTGTTCCGAATGCCGTCAATGCGGAGATCTTTGGCGTCGACCTGCCCCCTCGACCCAACGACCTTCCTCATGCGGAGTCAATCATCGGGTACCACGGCTCTCTTTATGGGAACTGGTTCGATTGGAACGCACTGGAAGAGGTAGCCAGGAAGTTTCCCCGATCAGCGATAGTCGTCATCGGGGATGACAAGCACCCCAGAGCGAAGATGCCAGGAAACGTCCACTTTCTCGGACTCAAGCCACAGACAGAACTCCCCGCCTACATCCAGAGATTCGACGTCGCCATTATCCCTTTCAAGCTGAACGACACCACCCATGCCGTGAGCCCCTTGAAGGTGTACGAGTACCTTGCTTCGGGAGTACCGGTGGCCTCACCGCCACTTCGCTCGCTCAAGGGTCTGGACGACGTCTACGTTGACACAATCCTGGTCTCAGCAGTCGAGGCTGCCTTCTCCGCTCCCAGACCAGACCGATATAAGGTCCTGGGAACTCACTCCTGGGGCCAAAGGGTCGCTGACATCTACCCATCGCTCAGCCCGTCGCCAAGCCGAGGTGCGGTGGTGGTCAGCCGTCCTGTTCGTCACTGGTCAAAGGGGGAGCGTTTGGTCCCATGACGAGCGGATGGCCTGCTGAGCGACGCCTCCTATGCTTCGACCCAGTATGAGCATCGACAACGATGTACGGGTCTTCCAGCCCGTGGTTCACACCGACGCGAGAGGGCTCTTCTTTGAGTCCTACAACAAGGCGACCTTTTCCGCATGGCTGGGCGAGAACGTCGAGTTCGTGCAGGACAATCACTCCGAGTCGGCAGCATGGGTGATTCGAGGACTCCACTACCAGGTCCATCCGCGGGCCCAGGCGAAACTGGTGAGAGTGACTCGGGGAAGCGTGTTCGATGTGGTTGTGGACGTCGAACGCTCCAGCGCCACATTCGGGGAGTGGCGCGGCTTCCACCTCAGCGCGGAGAACCGGCACCAACTCTGGGTTCCGGAGGGGTACGCCCACGGTTTCTTGGCTCTCGCGGACAGGACGGAGGTGCAGTACAAATTGACTGCTCCGCACTCGCGGCACCATGAGCGTTGCATCCTATGGAACGATCGGGAGATCGGTATCGAGTGGCCTCTGGACGGTGCCAATCCCGTGGTGGGGAGCAGGGACTCCAATGCCCCTACTCTGTCCTCTGCCGACCTGTACGAGTAGCCAGGAGGAGTGTTTGAGGGGAATCGTACTGGCGGGCGGGACTGGCTCCCGTCTCGACCCGATCACCAGAGTTGCCTCGAAGCAACTCCAACCGGTGTATGACAAGCCAATGATCTACTACCCCCTGGCGACACTCCTTGAGGCCGGGATCAGGGACATCCTCCTCATATCGTCGCCAGACGACACCCCACGATTCGAAGCTTTGCTCGCCGACGGGTCTCAGTGGGGAGTGTCGATCTCCTATGCAATTCAACAATCGCCCGGAGGGATTGCCGAGGCCTTTCTTGTCGGCAGCGAATTCATCGCTACCGGCAACGTCGCCTTGATCCTGGGGGACAACATCTTTCATGGGTACGGTGGGCTCCCGTCGCTGGTCTCCTCCTTCAGGGATGGAGCCGCGATCTTCGGGTATCCCGTAAAGGATCCATCCCGTTACGGAGTCGTAGAGATGGGACCCGATGGCAGGGTCATCAGCTTGGAGGAGAAGCCTCACCGACCCAAGTCGAATCTGGCAATTCCCGGGCTCTACCTGTATGACTCGGCGGTTGTGGACATAGCCAAAGGTCTCCAACGGTCCTCCAGAGGTGAACTGGAGATCACCGAAGTCAACCGTGCCTACATGGAGAGGGGCAAACTCGAGGTCATACCCCTCGGCCGTGGAGTGGCCTGGCTCGACTCCGGAACTCACGACAGCCTCCTCGAAGCCGCCAACTTCATCGCCACCCTCGAACGACGACAGGGTCTGAAGGTTGCTTGCCTTGAAGAGGTGGCCTACAGGCTCGACTACATAAACGATGACGCCCTCGGTGCGCTCATCGCGGCGATGCCCGACTCTGCCTATCGCCAGTACCTCCAGGGTGTTCTCTCGGGTGGACCTGACGTATCGTGATCGCGATCCTCGGCGCTAACGGCCAATTGGGCTCCGCCTTTGTGCGCCTACTGGGGAAAACCTGTCTGTCGGTGACTAGGGCAGAACTCGACTTGAGCCGCCACGAACTGATCAGAACCTGGTTTGAAGCGCAACGGCCAACGGTTGTCATCAACTGCGCCGCTTACACCGCGGTGGATGCGGCTGAGACCGATGAGGACGCAGCGAGAATGGTAAATGCACTTGCGGTTGGCGCACTCGCCGAAGCGGCTGCAAGCCACGACGTGGCCCTGGTCACGTTCTCTACAGACTATGTCTTCGACGGGGAGATGGACACTGGATACGTCGAGAGTGACACCCCCAACCCCCTCAACGCATACGGTCGGACGAAGCTCGAGGGCGAACGATTGGCTCTCGAAGCTCACCCAACAACGTTGGTCATCCGCACCTCGTGGCTGCTTTCCGTGACACATCCCAACTTCCTCACAACAATCTTGGGGCGGCTAGAACGAGGTGAGGCCACTTCTGTGGTCACCGACCAGACAGGGAAGCCGACCTTCGCCGACGACCTGGCGCTCAGCTCCCTCGAGGCGGTCGAGCGTCAGGTATCTGGGGTCCTCCACCTCGCAAATGAGGACAAGACCACCTGGTTCCACCTGGCCCGGGAGATTGCAGAGATTGCCGGACACAACCCCCATTTGGTGTTGCCGACGACAAGCGAGGCGCTGGGTCGACCCGCAGTGCGGCCAAGGAACTCGGTCCTCGACAGCGAGCGGCTTTCCGAACTCGGCCTGACACCGCTGCCCTCGATAAGCAATACGCTCCTAGCAAGTCCAAGCATCGCGCAACTGTCCCCGAGCACCTCAGCGGACAGAATGAGCGAACGCGAGACATGATCCCCGGCAACCAGGGCTCCCGGAGCGCGGCCAACTTCCCGCATCGGTCGGCCAAAACAGAAGAGGCTGTCACGGCCGACATCGAAGAGACACCGGTTCAATGAGGGTGGCCGTAGTCGGAGGAGGGATCCAGGGTTCATGTGTGGCAATGGAACTCTCCCGGCAAGGTGTGGCCGTCGACCTCATCGAGGCGAACCCGTCGTTGATGCAAGAGGCATCCCGGAACAACGAGGGGAAGATCCATCTTGGATTCGTCTATGCCAACGACCGGTCGCTTCACACGGCCAGGCTCATGGCCCGCGCAGCCGGAGAGTTCGCTCCATTGATGCGACGATGGCTCGGCCCAACCTTCGACGAGCTGGCAACATCGACGCCGTTCATCTACGCGGTGCACGAGGACAGTCTCCTCACATCTGAGGAGCTGCAAGTCATGTACCGAGCCATCTCCAAGCTGATCCAAGAGACGATCAGCAGCGACGACTACTTCGGCATCGAGGACGCACACTCGGTCGAGAGGCTGATGGCATCGGAGCATGAGTATGGGCCCGCAATCGATGCTGCCTTCGCTACAAGGGAGATCGCCATCGACCCGAGATTGGCAGCCGACCTGATCGTCAAGGTCATCTCGGACAATGAAGGGATCTCGGTCAAGACCGATACAACCGTCACATCGGTCAGGGCCGACCGTCGCGTGATTGAGGTTCAGTCGCCAGAAGGGCAGACTGAGATCCTCGGGCCATATGACCACATCATCAATTGCTCTTGGCGAAGCCGACTTGACCTCGACACGAAAGCCGGGCTGATAGCAGAGCCGCCGTGGACCTTTCGAATGAAGTACTCGTTGTGGTCACCCAGAACGCACCCCCCTCTACCCTCGACCACAGTTGTCCTTGGCAGCTTTGGGGACATCACTGACTATGGACCGGGCGGGCACTACCTGAACTGGTATTCGAGCGGACGACTTGGCTGGACGAACAACTTGGTTCCACCACCATGGCCATCCCGCCCCGACTCCGAGCTTGGTGCGCAAGTCGCCTCAGGCACAATTAGCAACTTGGCGTCTGTCGTTCCGCGGATCGAGGACCTGCGGAGTGAGCTGCTCGATGACTCGGATGTGAGAGGTGGGGTCATCTTCTCTCGCGGGGATACGGATGTGGACGACCCAGACAGCATGTTTCATCGCAGGTCGAATGTGGGTGTGCGATCGACAGGAAACTACCACTCGATCGATACGGGGAAGTACACCAGTGCACCCTTGTTCGCGGTGGAAGTAGCGAGTCGAGTGTTGTCGTCTAGATGAGACCCGGAGTCTTTATCGCCATGCCTGTCTACTTGGGCACCGAGTTCATCGAGGAGTCGATTCGGTCGATTCTGGCCCAGACGTTCGAAGACTTTCATCTGGTCATGAGTGTCGACGGCGACGACGACCAGACTATCGAAGTCTGCCGGAAGTACAGCGACGACCCAAGGGTCGATGTGGTCGTCCAAGAACAGCGTCTTGGATGGCCGGGCAACTTCAACTGGCTGGTTACAAACTGCGACAGGGAATTTTTCTGCTATTGGCAGCAGGACGATCTTGCTTCGACCACCTACCTGGAGAGTCTTCGGCGCGAATTGGCCTCCAGGCCGGACGCCTCGATCGCCTACACCGACGTCCAATGGTTCGGAGCCAAGTTCCATCGCGATTCAACACCAAGCATCGAAGGGACAGCACTGGCGCGTGTAATGCAGCATATCGAAGCAATTCGCTACGAACCGTTGCGAGGGTTGATGCGCTCGGCCGATCTCCCACGTGACAAACCGGCCATTCCTGAGACACGCGACGAAAGTTGCCAGGAGGAGTTCGTCTTCCTGGCTCACATGGCGGCAGCCGGAGCATTCATAAGAGTCGACTCGGCTATGTACTTCAAACGACTTCATACGGCAAACGCCTTCGAGCGCTGGCTGCACTTCCCGGAGTGGCGACGGAGGAGAGGTTGGATTTCGATGGGGGCAGGCATGTACGACATCGCCCGATCGGTCGCCCCTGATGAACTGTCCGTTCCGACTCTTGCGCAGATCTTGGATCGTCTGGCTGTCAATCGCCTGGGTCGCGGGTACTTCTATCTCCCACCGCAGTCTCCGGAGGAACAGATGCGATTGACACGGGACTTCGTGGCGTATGCAGGTCTCGACCGGGCAGAACTGGGTGTGAGCAACGTTCAAACTCGAGGGTTGGAGCGCCCCGTCGCTAGAGGAATCATCGATGGCCTCGAGTATCAAAAGCAGGCATTCGAGGAACTGGAGGTGATCGCCGACTCGCTGTCCAATCTCGGCACTGTCACTCTCGAAATGGGCCAAGGAGTTGGGACTTGTCTCCTTGGCTATGGCTGGAGCAACCCGGAGCCCTGGGGCGTATGGACCGAGAGTGACGAGGCGACTCTCAACATTCCTGCTCCACCGGGACGGAAGTGGGAAGCCCTGCTCACTGGACGCGCACTGGGTTCAGAGGGCACGTGGACGATTGGCTCGGGCACGGAAGACGGCCGGGTCAGGTATCAGTCATTCGAATTGCCCACCAGAATCGAGGTAGCGGTTCACTCCGACGGAACTGCTGGCTCCATTCGACTTGAGCTTCCAAGTGCAACCTCGCCTTCCAGCCTCGGGTTGTCCAGTGACACCAGATTCCTCGGGTTTGGACTGGAACAACTTCAGATCAGCCTCGAATAGACCATCATTGCTCTGGCCGAAGGTCCACCAGCCAGTCATCACCTACGTGGCGAACGCTGACACCAGAAGGCAACTGGCTGATGATCCAGTCGATCTCATCGAAACTGTATGCAGCATCGGTGGATTCAGCCGATCCGTGGAGTAGGACGTATCTGATATCCAGTTCAGAGATCCTGGTCAACGCCTGTGGGGCCGGGAACTCGACAAGAGCTGCAACGGCCTCGGAGTACCCAGGGGGGAACCCCCCTGAGAACCCGTTGAACCTTCTCCGCCAATCTCCAATGGACTCCAGTAGACGAGGACCCTCGATGAAGACGAAAGCGATGTCGACGGCTGCCCGCATCGGCAGCTCAAGCACCGCGCCCGGGGCCGCCGATGCCAGGATCTCCCGCATCGGGGCCCGGTCTTCGACTGTCGCCCTCAGCGGAGCGACCCACATCTCCACCAGGACAATAGAGGTGATGATGGCCACCACCACCCACAGTTGCCTCTCTTCCAGCGCGCCGGACAATCGTTTGAGACCGTATGCGGCGAAGATTGCTATCGCCAAGAGTCCCGGCACAGCGAGTCGCGAGGCGGCACGGATGCTGTCGAAGCCAGGAACAAGTTCGCTGAAGAGCCGGAAGGGCATCGGAAACCCCAAGACGGTCGGGCCCATTGCCAGGACCAGCGACACAACCCCCACAAGAGCAAGAAGACCCAGCTCGTACCTGTTGCCTGGACCCTTACATTCGCCAGATCGCGTGCGGAATCTCAAGAACAGGGCGCCCCCGATCAAAGCGAGAACCGGGACTACCAAGCCGAGAAAGAACCCATGTTCGACGATCCCCGACGGCTGTCTCGCAACTGACCAGTTGAAAAGACGGCCGTACGCAAGGGATTCGGGAGCAGGGGTCAGAAAGTCGATCGGGTTCAGTCCCATCCCCCCAACTTCTCGTTCAAAGGGAACTCGATTTTGGAAGCCGGCGAACACGAGCGCGACGGGTCCGACAGTGGCCGCCGTCACCAACCCAGCCGCCGCGAAAGTAGTCCACCAATCGCGCTGTGGCTTCCAATGCCGAATCAGGTCAACCATCACAATGACCCCGACGCAGACAAACCAGATGGCTCCGTAGTACAGAGACGCGGTGGTCAGCAGCGCAGTACTGAGGCCCAGCCATAAACCGTCCCGAAGTCGCCGAGACTCCAAAGCTCGAAACAAGGTCAGAAATGCGAGCGGAAAGAAGCCGAGAGTCAACAACTGGAGGTGACCTTGGTGCATGAACACATACCCGGAGAACGTGAAGGACGCAGACGCCAGCAGTGCCACTGGGGCCCCAGCCAGTCGACGTGCGAGCACGAATGTGCTGATGAAACAGAAGACCGCCAAGGCGAGAAGAACAAAGTTGTGCGCCACCACCTCGCTGCCCGTCAGCGCTTCAACCAAACCGAATGGAATCACCAGGGGCAACATCAGTTCCGAGTACTTCAGGGCTTCCCCGTATGGATGGAACATGTTGCCGTTGAAGAAGTTCGAGATATCTGCAACCAGCGCGTGGAACTGCCAGGAGAGAATCCACGTGCCGAGAGCGGGATCACCGAGATTCCAAGGGAGCGTGCTCCGCATACTCTCCAGCGTTGGCTGGTGCATGAGGATGACCAGGGCCGAGGCTCCAATGCCGAACCCCAACCTATGAAGCCATACTGAGACTTGTGAGGACGGATTCTCCCCCCTCGAGGAGTGGTCGCGATTGACCTCCAACTTTGTCACGGTGACATTCTGATAGCAGGAGACCAATAACGCCCTGTATGGTGTCGTCCCCGGCCGATAGACGAGGTCGACACTTGCCACCCCGCTCGACACTCCAACTCAAGAAGCACCGAGAAGAAAACAACCTCGCCGCGAACAACCCACATGATTGACCGCACCGGGGGAGGGCGGACCCGCTCAGGCGAGCGCCAGAACAACGCCAAGAGCCGGTTCGATCCCATTTCTGCGCGGATCAGAGCAGGGCAACTCTTGGCTGATCCCAGCAGGGCTGTCTTTGTGGCTGGTGCAGCTGGGCTCCTCTCGCTGGCGCTCGCGGGCCTGCCTCTGGCCATCGCTGGAGTGTTCAATCCATGGCTGGTCGGGCCAGCCACTGTGGCGCTCTGGATCGTACTCACCAGGTTCGCCTTGAGTTCAACCGTTGCCGTCACTAACACCCGGGGCGGTAAGACTGCTTCTTGCCTTGCGCTCGTTATTGCGGCAAGTTTCGCGGCTTTTGCTACTGCGCATTCAGGCGAGCACCTCCTCACTGACAGGGACCCTGGCGTCTACTTCGTCACCGGCAAGTGGCTAGCCGTCAATGGTGACCTCCTCCTCACGACCGGCCTACCAAGCGATGTAAACGAAGCGTTTCCCCCCATATGGCCCATGGGCACATATGGGAGACCCGACCACTCTGCCTACTTCCAGTTCCAGCACACACCCGCAGTGATCATGGCCACTGCCCAGTGGGCAGGCGGAGATTGGTTGATGTTCAGGATCATGGGCCTGGTAGGGGGCATCGGAATACTGGGCGTCTACCTATTAGGCCGGACGCTCATCGGTCCTGTGATAGCCCTAGCACCCCTAGTCGCCGCCGCTACCCACCCCGTCTTCATCCACGTCGGAAAAGACGGCTACTCCGAGCCTCTGACCTTGGTGTTCACGATGGCGGCCTTTTGGTACTGGCTAGCGATCAGAGAAGGCAGCGGTCCGCGTTCATACTTCGTCGCGGGACTACTGCTGGGCGCACCGACGTTGGCCCGGATCGACGGATGGCTTCCAGCGATCGGGTTCTTGGCTGGCCTCACCTACATGGTTGTGACTCACGAAGGCACATCAAACCCCACGCGACGCAAAATCCTTGCCCTGGCGACTGGATTCGTTTTCACCTCGGGGCTAGGCCTGCTGGACTTGATGGTCAGGTCACCCGTCTACCTCAGGGACTTGTCGGGTTCGGCGTTTCCGATGATGGTTACCGCTGTTGCCGTGCTCGTTGCAACCGCCGCGGCTTCCGTACCTCTAGTTCCTCGCGTTGGGGCCTTGACACGCCGGCTGATAGCCCCAGCCGGAGCCACTTTCGTGCTGTTGGCGGGGATCTACGGTTTGTTTATACGACCGCGAACGACAGTGACACTGGGCGACCCAATCGCACTAGTCGCCGGGCTCCAAACGAGGGAGGGTCTCCTTGTAGATCCGGCTCGTAGTTACGCCGAAATGAGTCTTGAGTGGATAGCCAGATACCAGGGGCACATCCCGGTGGCCTTTGGGATAGCCGCCATCTCACTCGTCGTGTTGCTGGTGCTCCGAGAGCGTGGCAACCGGGCCGTCCCGGTACTGGTCGCACTCCTGGTCACTGGGACAATCTACTTCTGGAGGCCATCGATCACTCCTGACCACCTGTGGGCGATGAGGAGGTTCGTCCCGGTGGTCCTCCCATTGAGCTTCGTATTCGCAGCTCTAGGTGCGCAAATTCTGGTGCGCCGAGCCAAGCGACCCGAATTGGCCACTCCTGGCGTAGCGATCATCCTGACCCTGGCACTCACCCAGGCACTGGTTGTCGGGTGGCCGGTTGCTGCGGTGAGGACACAAGCCGGGGTTGGTGGGGCGGCAGGCGAAGTCTGCTCCATGATCCCGCCAAACGGGGCACTCGTCGTCTCCGAGCGGGCATCAGTGATAGCGGCTGCAGTTCGGACAACTTGTCTTTTGCCGGTGACTGTCAATGACGACCCGCTAGTCCTGGCTGCGATTCAAAGTGCGGGCCTCATCCCTATTTCCGCATCTTCGGCACCTCGCTGTGACGGAGCGACGATCGGCAAATCAAGCGTACAGTTCGAGTTCCCGGAACGAACTCTGAGCTTTTCACCCAGGGGTCCCGAACAGGAGCTGCTTGTCGTATACGTGGCAGACGCGACTGCGACGGTTGCCCCGACACAATGGCTTGACTCACCATTCCCCGAAGCCCTTCTAGCGGTGGAAGTCAGCACCACCTGGACGCCGGATCGCTGGGCCGTCATTGCGTCGATCGGCAACTACGGGGAAGGAATGTGGATTCAGTATGGTGAATCCGGCGATGTGTCGGTTTGGGTAACAACCGAGCTCGGATTCATTGGAGTCCCAGTCCCCGCACATATCAACAACGGAGCCAGCCAGGTCGTCGGTGGGTACGTTGCAGATGGGGTTTTACACGCGATATGTGGCGACCAGATCACGGGCTCGGCTGTTCTTCCAGCGCCTTTGAGCCTCGTCGACCACGATCTCAACGTCGCCCCTGAGATTCTGGCCGAGGACTTCGAAGTGTTCCTCGGCGATGTGAACGTGATTGCATCGCATTCTGGTTTCGAACTTGAGGGAGCTCGGTACCGCTGAAAGCGGGACTGGGACTAGCTTGCGGCGGGTATGACAAATTCACCTGCCCGCGCCAGACTTGCCCATTGCAACTGCATCCAGCGGCAGATGACGACCGCGTGGACAGCGGTGGGAAAAACATGCATGCAAACCACAACGACGGCGGGTAACTAGGAGTGGATCGAATTGCCCTAATCACAACTGGATCCACCGCCGATATCGACGCGACGCAGGCGCTGGCGACGTCGTCGAGTAGATATTGGCCAGAGGTCGACGTGAAGGTCCTAGTCTCGAGCCGAGTGGTCCCGCCTCCGACTCACTTGGATGCGACACCGATCCAGGACGTCCACGGCACCGACTTCGTAGTCTCCCGGATCCTCCCAGAGGTCGACCAACTTGCCCTCGGCCTGCCGAGTTTTCTAAAGGGGCTCCTCGAGCACTACGAGACCTGTGTCTTCATAGGACCAGGAATGGTGGTGGTCCGCCCGCCTGCGGAGTTGATTCACCAAGCGCAAGCCACAGGGACAGCCGTGTCTGTTCCGGTCACCGTCACGCCACGCCATTCATTGACCCCGGCACTCGGACCAATAGACGCCGGGCCGTTCTTGCCCGAGCCAAGAATTCTGGGGGTCACAAGGGATGCCGGGCCATTCCTCGATGAGTGGGCTGACACTCTCCGGCAGGCGGTCTTGGAACCAGACCAGCGTCCGCTCTCATGGGTCTCGGAGACGTTCCTCCGTCGCACCCTTTCCAGGGCCAGCGTTAGCGTTGAAGGACAGGGAACCCTCCTCAATTGGCCGGAGTACGCAGCGGTCGAGGCTGGTCGGGTGACGGGCACGAACGCATCCATCGTGGCATGTGACTACCTCTTCGATGCAGCTCGAGACTCCGATCTCTACGACCATCCGGAAGTGGCATGGGGGATGCTCGTCCACAAGGTTCACGATTCCCGCCCCGTCGAACCGTTAATCGAGATAATCCGTGCAAGCCAGTGGATCAGGGAGGGCTACAACGAGGAAACTGCGTTCGACCATCTGCGAGCCGCCATCAGAAGAGCTGCCGACCCAACTGGGTTGAAGTGGGGTCCTGAGGAAGTGGCGAGCTTCGACGCATGGCTGTTCGAAGAGAACGAAGCCGGAACAACCAGATTGGCCGATCTGCTCGTGAAAAGCGACCCAGCGCTCCAGCAACGCTTCTTCGGGGTCAGGTTCGACCCGGTTCCCTTCCGTCGCTGGGTGGGAGAGAGAGGACGCCTAGAACTCGGCTTCGACCCACTAGACCGCGACTACCCCGCACGAGAGCCTGAGACCTCGGAAATCGATGTGCGACGTTTGAGGAACGCAATCGGATGGCGATGGAACACCATCAAGACCCTCGTGCCCGGTTACACAACTAGAGCCACCAAGAAAGTCCAAGCGGCATTCTTGGGCCCAGATCCAGGCGAGACGCGAGGAGTTGCGCCGCCGCGCCCTGTTCACGTGACCCGAACCACCCCTATGTGGGGGTCAAGCCCTCGCGGTCTGAATCTGCTCGGGCCCTTCCGCTCGGAGAGTGGCCTCGGCCAAGCAGCGCGCGCCAGCTTGGAAGCCATCCGTCTGTTGGATCTGCCTTTCACACACGTCGATACAACGGAGAAGTACCCGTCGAGAAACTCCGTCGATGTGGGGCTCACATTCGCGACACATGGGCAGATCGGGGATGTGAACCTGATCCACAGCAACGCCGAAGAGATGTTGACTCTATCGGGTGGAGTCTTCAAACATCGGTTCGGGGGGCGCTTCAACGCGGCCATGTGGTTCTGGGAAACGGCTGATCTCCCTCTTCGGGCCAGGGCTGCCTTCCATCTTGTTGATGAGCTGTGGGTCGCCAGCAACTACCAACGGGACGTTTTCGGTCAGTACGCCAGTGTCCCAATTCACGTGGTCGGTTTAGCGGCCGACCTCCCAGAACGACGAGTTGTCGACAGGACAGGATTTGGTTGGAAGGAAGATGACCTCGTCTTTCTCTTCGTGTATGACGCACTGTCGTCCTATGGGCGGAAAAACCCAGTCAAAGCCCTTCAAGCGTTCATTTCCGCCTTTGCCCCAGGCTTCGAAGACGTCCGGTTCGTCCTCAAGGTGTCGAACCTGAACAAGTTCCCCGCCAGTCAAAAGGAGATACTCGGCCTTGCTGGGAAGTACCCGGCGATAACGGTGATCGATGAATACCTGTCGCGCGACGATGTGATGGACCTCATGTCCGCATCCGACGTCTATGTATCGCTTCACGCAGCCGAGGGGTTTGGCCTGACATTGCTCGAGGCAATGGCCTTGGGCACTCCTGTGATCTGCACCGGATACAGCGGCAACATGGACTTCACCAACGACGCCAACTCGTGGTTGGTCGGCTATGACATGATGAAGACCGAGGAGCAGACAGGCCCATATCCGAAGGGTTCGGTGTGGGGTTCACCCAGGCTGACAGATGCCATCGAGATCATGAGACGGATCGGCGACAATCGATCGGAGATTGCGAGCAAGGCTGAAGCGGCCTACAGGGACGCCTTGTCGGCCGCCTCTCTCGAGTCCTACGCTTCGCGTCTTCAGGAGCACCTGAGGCGCGTCCTTTAATCGAGTACTCGAAGCCTCCGTAGCAACCCATCGAGGTTCCGGGTAGATGCGGCCCACGAATACTGGTTCTCTGATCTGTGGTGCCCGGCCATGCCCAGCGTCGCCACGAGGCCGGGATCGGCAAGCAAGCGGACAAGGGCGGCGGCGATGCCCTGCGACGTCGGTGGCGCTATCAGACCGTCCCTCTCATGAGTCACCACCGATCTGTTGACAGGGGTATCGACCACAACGACGGGGGTGCCGTGGGCCCAGGCCTCGAGGGTGGTCATTCCAAACGACTCTGTCAGCGAGGGGTTGACGACAACCAACGCTGAACCAAGGAGATCCGCCTTGGCTTGCTCCGTCGGGGACTCGACAATGTCGACCCGTTCATCCACTGCCATCGGCCCGGCTGGGTCCTTCCCGAAGAGGGGTGGGGATCCGGCAATGACGAGCCTGACGTCAGCGAAGTCTATCCAGACGACCTTCATGGCCTCATAGAGCACATCCAGTCTCTTCGACTCCATTCGCCGACCCACAAAAAGAACCACCTGATCCCGGTCACTCTTGATGACACTCGATGCCTCGACCCCCGGTGGTACCAAAACAGTTGTCGCCGCGTTGGCCCGATAGGCCTCAACGAGGCGACTTCTCTCGTGCGTGGTCAGGGCCATCACGCCGTCCGCCACAGCCACCGCCCCTGCAACTCTTTCAACTGACCAGTAGGGATCGTGCTCATGCAGCATCGGGGCGTAAACCAGCTTCCAGGCGGCTCTGGTACGGAGACGCATGACTTCCTCGACGTTGGGAAACAAGTGCGGCAATGTGATTACGACGTCGGGAGCGATGGCTTCCAGGCGGTCGCCCAACCGACTTTGGTAGCGCGAAGTTGCGACTCTCAGGGCTCTGGCCTTGCCTATCAGGCGACCTGCCTTGTATGCAGGGCCCGAATATGGGAGCCTCTCAACGTCCACATCGCGGATCGTCTCGGCAGGTATCCCCACAGGTCTGTGGCCCAGTTCATAGAACGCTTGTGGATCCTCGACGGCTGGGACAACCACCGAGACCCCATGGCCCAGCCCTGCGAGACCCTCGGCGAGTCCTTGGGCATAGCGCTCGGCGCCTCCGATCGATGGGTGGTATGCGTGGGTCGCGAACACCACTCTCACAGCGGGTCTGCTCCGGTCTTGTGGGTACCATGCACTCTCGTCGCCCACACTAGGGAGTTCACCTATGCCAATTGCTCTCATCACCGGGATTACCGGGCAAGACGGATCCTACCTAGCCGAGTTCCTCCTCGCTAAGGGGTACGAGGTGCACGGCACAATCAGGACAACAACGCATGACATCGAGGACACCCGGATTGGCCATCTCATGGTCACCGACCCACCGCAGGTCACACTCCATGTCACCGACCTCGGAGACTCCCACTCTCTGACAAGATTGATCGAAGACCTCCGACCTGACGAGGTTTACAATCTCGCGGCTCAATCTCACGTGCGCGCTTCCTTCGATCAACCGGTCCACACCGGCGACGTGACGGGGCTCGGGGTAGTAAGGCTCCTCGAGGCGATCAGACACACAGATACTTCGATTCGGTTCTACCAAGCGTCAAGCTCAGAGATGTTCGGCTCCACACCACCACCTCAGAACGAGACGACCCCCTTTCATCCTCGGAGCCCATACGCCCTCGCCAAGGTGTACGCATATTGGGCAACCGTGAACTACCGGGAGAGCTACGGGATCCACGCCAACAACGGCATTCTCTTCAACCACGAGAGTCCACGAAGGGGAAAAGAGTTCGTCACCCGGAAGATCACAGCCACGATCCCCCGCCTCATCAAAGGGGAACAAAAGAAGCTGTATCTCGGCAACCTAGACGCAAGACGGGACTGGGGCCACGCCCGGGACTACGTCCGGGCGATGCACATGATCCTTCAGCATCCTGAGCCATTCGACCTGGTGATCGGAACCGGACAAGCTCACTCTGTCCGTGACTTCCTCGACGCGGCCTTCGGAGTCGTAGACCTGGACTGGGAGGAGTACGTCGAGATAGACCCACGCTTCTACCGCCCAGCGGAGGTGGACTTCCTCCAAGCCGACATCACACAGGCCAGAAACATCATCGGTTGGGAGCCTGAGATCGGCTTCGCAGAACTAGTGCGGGAGATGGTGGAAGCAGACCTCAAAGCCGGTGGCGTGAGTGCCTGAGCACTCCCGGATTGAAGGCGCCACCGTACTGGTTACTGGCGGCCATGGCTTCATCGGACGGCATGTGGTCAACGCTCTGCACGAATCCGGGGTAAGACCCATATCTGTCATCCAACCCTCCACCACTCCTGTGAAGGGAATCCCAGGTGAAACCGTGACGGCTGACCTCACCGATCCTGAACAGTGGGTCGGTTTGCTAAAGGGTGTCGATTCCGTAGTTCACCTCGCCGCCCGGGCCGGGGGGATCCAGTTTCAACAAAGCTCGGCAACCGATGTGTTCAGATCCAACCGGCTTCTCACCGACCAACTGCTCGCAGCGTGCGCGACGGCCGGAGTCGAGCGGGTCTTCCTCGCCTCATCACTAGTGACCTATAGACCATCTGCGGATCAGATCACCGAAAGCCACCAGCAGTTGGGACCCGCGGAACGGCCTGACCCCTACGCCTGGTCAAAGATCACCGACGAGGTTGTGGCGGTATGGCAACCCGACATCCAAGTGCTGATCGGCCGCTTCGGCAACGTGTACGGTCCCGGTGCTCTCTTCGACTCGGAGCGCTCGACCGTCGTGCATGCCTTGATAGACAGGGCCGCAAGGCTGACGGACGGATCAGAGCTAGTCGTATGGGGAGACGGAACCGCGGTGCGGACCTTTGTCTATGTCGAGGACGCTGCCCGAGCAGTGGTCACGATCCTGGGCGCCGGGTCGGCAGGCGAGGCTTACAACGTAGACAGCGGCGAACGAGTCACTATCGCCGAACTGGCGGAGACGGTGCAAAAGCACGTAAACCCGTCACTCAGCATCGACTTCGATCCTTCGAAACCGGCCGGTGTCCCGTTCCGGGTGGCCTCGATCGCGAAACTCAGTGGTCTCGGTTACTCCCCCGCAGTCGATCTCGACGAGGGGGTGCGGCGCACTGTCGGCTGGTACCGCGACACCCAATGACCGCCGATCTCGAGGATCTTCCCTCCGAGGGGGTTCCGTGATCGGCCGACAGGAGGCTGACCTCACCGGATACCATCCTGGTGCGATGACCGATCAACCGACCGAAGCCATTGACGTATCGGTCGTCCTACCTGTCTACAACGAGATCGGACACCTGCGGGAAGAGATCGAGAGAATCTCCAAGTCGATGGAGGCCTCCAAGTACTCGTTCGAGATCTTGGTGATAGACGACGGTTCCACAGACGGATCCGGCGAGGAGCTGCTCGAGATCGAAGGAATCAGACTGATCCAGTTCCTCCAGAATCGAGGGTCGGGCGCGTCTCGAAAGGTTGGAACTCATCAAGCTCGTGGTGACATCGTGGTTTGGACCGACGTCGACCTGACATACCCCAACGACGATATCCCGAGTCTCCTGGACGAAATGCCGGGATGGGATCAGGTCGTGGGTGCCCGCACCTCGGAACAAGGAACGCACCGGTTTCTTCGTGTTCCTGCGAAGTGGTTCGTGAGGAGGCTCGCCGAATTCCTCACTGCAACCAAGATTCCCGACCTGAACTCAGGTTTCCGTGCCTTCCGACGGGAGGTCGCCGACCAGTATCTCCATCTGCTGCCATCTGGCTTTTCATGTGTCACCACGATCACCCTCGCCTTTCTCGCCAACGGATACTCGGTGAAGTACATTTCAATCCCCTATTACCCCCGAGCTGGCGAGTCCAAATTCCACTGGTGGTCGGATACCCGGCGCTATCTCCAACAGGTGGTCAGAATGGTGTTGTCGTTCAATCCCATGAAAGTTCTCATGCCGGTCGCTCTCGTCATCCTTCTCCTCGCCTCAGGAAAACTGATCTATGACGTCGTGGGCAGCGAAGTTAGAGTCGCGGGCAACACACTCCTGCTGTTCTTTGCAGGATTCACCGTGCTCCTCGTCGCATTGATCGCAGACCTAGTTGTACAGGTCAACAAACCAACCCACGAGGTAGATCCGGCACACATCACCCACCACAGATCCGGACCCATGCCCTAGCCCCTTTACTACGACGGGGCCAACCTGAGCGTCGAGATGGCAGCCACCACCTCACCTTCGTAGGACCCGACTCCGTACGATCGGGGGGACCACGCTCCCTCGGCGCTGACGTGTACTTCCTGGTCGGTCGGCAAAACCTCAGTGGGGATCTCGAGGGTATACCACTCGCCGCTGGCGGGGATGACATGCTCTGTTTGCACATCGTTGTGGCGGACAGCCAGCGTGGTTCTCTGGGAAACGCCTTCTGGTGGTCCAAGGAGCTCGATTCTCAGAATTCCAGGACCGCTGAACCGTGGTGAGACCAAGACCCTCGCCCATTGCCTGCTTGGAATCCATCTCGCTTCGCGCCCGAGCACATGCTCACGTTCAAGGAACCCGTCAGTCTGAAGATCGTCGTTCCGGCCGACTTCCATATCTGGGAGCACCACCCTCCAGAGAGCCTGCCTACTCTGATAGAGCCACTCTGGATACCGCCACCTATCTGGACCGAAAGCGCCCGCGACTGCGAAAACGTACTCACCCCGGTTTGTTGAAACGACCTGCGGCATCCGTGCAACGGACTCCGGTGGCACCGGATTGACATCGGCAGTGAAAACGCGAATCGGGTCGAACCCGAGTTCCGAGAAAATGGTCTTCAACTCGGCCACGGTGTACTCCCTATTGTGGCGACCCTGAACGCCGTAGCCGGACATCGGTTCGTAGACATTCTCACCCTTGAGCATTTTCACCAGATTCTCTTGGCGCACCGGATTCGGCGTACTCAGGATGAGAAGGCCACCTGGCTTCTTCAGGACTCGATGGATCTCAGCCAGCGCGTTTATTGGGTCAAGCGCAAGATGCTCCAAGATCTCACAGAAGTAGACGGCATCGAACTTGTCGCTGTCATACGGAAACCGGCCCTGCTCGATATCGAAATGGTCATACTCGATCGCGAGGCTCTCACCGGTCCGCGAGTTGACCACGTGTTGAGTGCCCTTGGTGCCTTCGATCGACTGGTCGCCGAACCAGTTGGCACAGGTCACATCTAAGCCACGACGCAAGAGCATGCGCGTGAAGAAGTACGGGTTCGCCCCCAGTTCAAGTACTTTCGCATTCGGGTCCAAAGCCGGCGTCACCGCCAGTGTGATCCGGAAGCGTTCGAGGGCATGCCAGAGATAGGCGCGACGTTCCGCTTCGTCGAACCCGGAAAGCGCGGCCTCGAGCAGGAAGTCTCTCAGGGCTTCGCGATCGGTGAGATCTGGAGGGAAATCAATCTTCTCTTCTTGTTCGACTTCGCCCTTCTCCTCTGTTGGTGACTGTTGGACAGGGCGCCTTCCTGCCAGCGACTTGTACAAGAGAGATAGCCTCAGCTTTAGCCGTTCAGGCAAAGCCCACAGCACACGCCGTGCTGCGCGGCCCAGCACACCGGCTCCACCTCCTCGATTGGTCATGCCTGCTCCTTCAAATGACCGGATACCACCAGACCAAGTGTCACTTTTGCCGGCTCCGGGCTTTTTCGATGCCGGTTCGGGACTCCATCAATTCTGGCGCCTCCCTCGTGGTAACTGAGGGGTGGACTTGAAGCATGACTCAAGGTCAAGCGAAATCCTCTGGGGGACGCGTTGATGCGCGGAGTTGGCCACCGTGTTCAGGATCAGGACCATGGAAACAGTGCAAAGCTTGTTCGTAGCTCATTGCCCGGGAGGAGAGGCGTTGAACTGTCGGGCCAGAGCCTCAACCACACCCGAAAGAGCATCTATGGGCTGCGGGCGAGCTGCCGCGCCCCGAACAAGATCATGCAGGTGACCATCCACGTGCTCAATAGCGTCGGCAAGGGACGGGGCGGAGCCGGGTTGGAACAGCACACCGTCGCTGCCGTCGCGGATCTGCTCGGCGAGGCCAGGCAAATCAGAAGCCACGACGGGTCTATGGCATCCGTGAGCCACCGGGGTAATGGCCGATTGTGATGCAGAGAGATACGGCAGCAGCACGACATGGTGATTAGCAATCGCGGTGATCAGATCCTCGTCGGAGATATATCCATCTTCGAGATCGACCAACGATTCCAGACCCAACTGATCCCGCAGCACCGTGGCTTCTTGATGAGTAGGACTCCAGAATTCGCCAACAACAGTGAGCCGCACCCCTACGCCCCTCTGGTGGAGTAGTTTGATCGCCTTCAAGGCCAATTCCAGCCCCTTGTAGGGCCGCACATACCCGATCATCAGGATCCGGAGTGGCGGCTGTCCTGGAAGCTCAGCCGGTGTGCCCACCAGAACACTCGGCATAGGCACACTTCTGACATCAGCTTGAGGGACCAAGTGAAGAACCTGGTTCCGAACCTCGTCAGAGTGAACTACCACCGCGGCGGACGAGCCGATCGCCCATCGTGTGAGAACCCTTCGCATTGGAAACCACTCGTGGGTCTCAACGTTGTGAACCAACAAGATCGTCGGTACCGGTCGAGCCGCCCATGCCGAGACGACAACTGCGAGAACATGAAACGGGGTGACCCAGGGCTGCAATAAGACATCACATTTGCGGGCCCGCCTCCCGGCACGCCACCAGCTCCAAGGACTCCACCAGCGGGCCTTGAAGTCTGCGTCGGGACTACTAGCCAGCATTTCTGACTTTGACGGCTGGGTCCCGTGGTATATCCACCCTGGGTACTGGGACGCCCACGATATCGCCGTGACCTCGTGGCCACCACTTCGAAGCGATGCCAACAAGGCAGTCGCATGTTGGGCAACTCCTCCGCGATAAGGGGCCAGTGTCCCGAAGTAAGAAAACTCGACGCTGTTCCTCAATTTCAACTCAGTTCAGGCATGCTGCGGAACCACTGGGGTTCGACCGCGAAGAATGCCGAGCGTTCGATACCGGCCACCAGACGAATCGGCAGAACTGTTGAGCAATCAGACGGAGCCGACATAGGCTTGCACAACCTCTTTTGGATCACCCATCATCACAGTGTGTCCTCGATCAAGCCAGAGAACACGATCGGAGACCTCCTCTACCGCATCCAAATCATGTGACACGAAAAGCACGGCGGCGCCCGAGTCGATGAGCTGAATCATCCTCTCCTTTGACTTCAGCTGAAACGAGGCATCACCTACCGATAGGACCTCGTCGATTACCAGGACATCCGGTTCTATGTCCGTGGCAACCGCAAATCCGAGGCGTGCCAGCATGCCAGACGAGTAGGTGCGTATAGGGACGTCTACGAACTCGTTCAACTCGGCCCAGTCGAGAATGTTGGCCACTCTCTCCCTCATCTGCACCGGAGTCCGACCCAACAGCGTCCCATAGAGGACGATGTTTTCACGAGCGCTCATCTCCGTGTTGAACCCGGCGCCAAGCTCGATCATCGGTGCCACCGCCCCCCGCACCACGATCCGGCCCTCCGTGGGTGGCAACACCCGGGCCACGATCTTCATCAGTGTGCTCTTGCCAGCACCGTTGCGTCCGATAACCCCAAGGACTTCACCCGAACTCAGCGAGAAGTTGACGTCCTTCAACGCCCAGACCTCCTCGCTTGCGGTCTTTCCCTTGACGACGTCGATGGCGAACCCCTTGATAGTGCCCGCCCGGTTCCTGTTGTGCCGGTAGGCAAGGGACACACCCGTCGCCTCCACAGCGGGCTTCACAGCACTACCACAAGATTCTTCCATGATCTCGTGAAGACCCAGACCCCCAGCAACAGAACCACGATGGCGCTGGCGATCATCATCACGAAGTTCCAGGTCGGAGCAAAGGCGCCCTCATAGACGAAACCCCGAAACACGGTGAGATATGAATAGAGGGGGTTGGCCTGAATAATCCAACGGAAGTGATCGGGAATCATCGTGATCGGGTAAAAGGTCGGGGTTAGATAGCTGATCAGTTGGACTCCGACTGCAGTCAGGTCGAGAACGTCGTAAAAAAAGACGGCAGCTGAGGCCACCAAAAGCCCCAGACCCGCCACCAGAAGCAGTAGGAAAAAGGCTGGGATCGGGACCAGGATGACCGTCCAAGGGATCCCCACCCCAGTGAACAACTGGATTACCAGCAGAGGAAGAAGGCTGATGGTGAAGTTCACAAGTGCAGCTACTGCGGCCGCAACTGAAAACACCTCGGCAGGGACATAGACCTTCGACAGCACAGACGCGCTGTTGACTATCGACGATCCAGTGGCAATGACCCCTTGGGCAAAGAAAGTGATGAAGACGATCCCGGAGAGCAGATACACCACGAAGGGGACACCCGGGATCTCGAATCGGAAGACCTGGCTGAAGACGACCCAGAAAACGGACATCGTGAGCAGCGGGTTGAGGAGCGTCCACCACACTCCCAGAGTCGACCGCTTGTACCTCACTGTCAGATCGCGTGTGACCAACAGCCGCAACAGTCCGCGATACACCCAGATGTTGGTGAGTTCGGTGACGATGGGCCGACGAGACTGGTCTGAGTCGTAGACGTAGGTCGAGGTCATATGTGATCGGGTCGGTTCAAGCCTTGTGACTGACCCCTGGCGCCGAAGGCTACTAGGTACGTAAACCTCTGGAATGGCAAGGGCAATCTGGTTCGGTCCGGTTCCCGGTGGGTCATGACTTGACGAACTCGGCCCAGAGTTGTTTTCCCACCCGGTCGGCTTCATCAATCCACTTCAGAGCTCGTTCGGTCGCCTCGTCACGGTTGTCGTAGAGGGCAAGTCCGGCAGTGGCAATGGCCGCCGGGTTGTCGTGCTGTTCAACGGTGGTCATTTTCCAGAGCTCCTGGTCGGAACGAAACACAGCCGACGTTCGCGAGAACAAACATGGCACACCGGTCATGTACGACTCCTGGGGGGTGGAGGGATGACACTCAGACAGGGTGACATACAGGTTCAGATCGACCGAGGCCTGCAGTGAGATGAAGGTGTCGTAATCCAGGATCCCGTGCTCGACGATGTCCATCTCCCGTAGATACATGTTGCCCGGCTTGAGCATCACGTGGGCTGTGGCACCTTCCATCAGTCCAACGGCGAGAAGCTGGGTCGTCACGTTCTTCCGCCAGTAGGGATCGGCGAAAACCCCTACGTTGAAGGGGCCTCCAAGCTCGCTCCTGGAAACTGACTGAGGAATGACCGGAGCCCGGTTCGGCACGTATGAAACCGGGTAACCGATCGAGGTAAATGCCTCGGGGAGTCCGTCCTTGGCCATCCCGAGACCGTGAAGCCCGCCCTCGCGAAGTAGGGCAAGGATCTCGTCGGCGACACTTCCCTCTGCAGCATCGCCTCCGTGCTGTGCGGCAGAGGAGTGGAGAACGCATTTCACCTTCACCCCGAGGGCGGTGAGTTGATTAGCGAAGGACGTCGAACCTGGAGGCCAACCCTGGATGACCACACAGTCGGGGGAACGAGCAACCAAGTCCGAAGCCAACTCCTCTCCCCACAATTCCAGATCGTCACACTCCACCACAGGTGTCCGAAACGAGTAGGCCACCGTGCGGACACCTCGCCAATCGGGATGGCACACCTGGACGACAGATCCTCGCCCGAGGTTCTCCCATGCTCCGAACGAGGTGTGAGGTGTTCGAACGGTGGTCCCCAACGCCAGTTCCTTGGTTACCACGGACCGTCGGCCCAAAATCCGGTCAAGCATCTTCGATCAACCCATGGATCGCTTGGACGATCAGATCCGATGTTGAGCCGTCACCATAGGGCGAAGGCAGTTGCGCCAGCGACTGGTGGACGGCACTCACGTCGCTCAACCAGTCCTCGACGGTCGCCGCAATGGCGGCAGGCTCTACCAGCCTGGCAAACGTGCCGAGCACTTCGGGCCGTTCGGTACTACGGCGAACCACCACTACCGGCCGCTTGTAGATCGAGGATTCCTCTTGGACTCCACCCGAGTCGGAAACCAGAAATGCAGACTCCGCACTCAACCCGAGGAAATCCCCGTAGCCGAGGGGATCGACAACACGAAGAGAGCCCATCTCGTCGGTGAGCCCAAACGCCGCGGCTTTTTTCCGGGAGCGAGGATGGAGCGGGAGCAACACCGGGAAAGGCATCGCTGAAAGTTGGCGGAGTATCAACGAGAACCGATCCGGGTCGTCCACATTCTCTGGGCGATGGAACGTTGAGAGCACGTATCGATTCGGTTCCAGCCCGTGAGAGGCCGCGAGCCTGAGGCGCTCGGCTTCGGAAGGCATCAGTCTCTGCACCGCCTCCACAACCGTGTTGCCGGTGACCAGAATCCGTTCGGGGTCGACGCCCTCAACCAACAAATTGGCGCGACTCACCTCGGTCGGAGCACACAAGAGGTCGGAAAGGTGATCGGTGACCACCCGGTTGTGCTCCTCGGGCATCCGACGATCCCGACTCCGGAGCCCCGCTTCGACATGGACGATCGGGATCTCATTGGCGTTGGCGGCGATCGCTCCGGCCATCGTCGTGTTGGTGTCGCCCTGGACCACAACCGCACGGGGGCTGGTATCTGCGAAGACTTCACCCAGAGATGTGACCGCAGCGCCGATCTGGCCCGCCCGACTCATCCCCCCAACGCCCAGAAAAAGGGAAGGTTCCTCTATCCCGAAGGTCTCGAGGAACGAAGCGGACAGATCGAAGTCGTAGTGCTGTCCGGTGTGGATCACTGTCGCCGACGGGCCCAAACCTCTGATCACGTAGGCGAGCTTCACTATCTCCGGTCTGGTGCCTAGCACCACAGCAATCCGGGACTTGTCGGGTTTCTGGTCTTCCATGGGTTCTGGTCAATCCTATGGGGTCGAGCTGTGTTGAAAGCTGTTTACCTCAAGGCGCTCGTTGTTGCTGCTGTCTTCCGATTGGACATGCCGTGGGCCGATGTGCCTCACTCCTGGATTTCTCTGGCGAAGGCGCTTCTCGAAACCACCGCGAGCAGCACCAGTTCTGCACCAAGGATGGCAAACCGATGAATGAGCGAAACCCCAAGCACGTGCACTGGAGCAAACCCCGGGAGCAGCGCAATCAGGACCGCCTCGCGGAGACCGAGCCCCGCCGGAAGTGGGACCGCGAGAAATCCGATCACCCAGGCGGCTGAGAACACGCCGGCGGTGACGAGGACTGTAAACGGTTCGGACCAACCTGTAAGCAGCAGTGAAAAGGCGAGACCTGTCAGGACAAAGGGGATCAGGGACCACCCGACACTACGCCACAATGTTGGGGTGTCGGGAACTGAACCGAGATGCCGGAATCTCGGAACGATCCGCGACAGTTGACGTATCAGCCACGCCACAAACGAGTTGCGAGTGCACAGAATCGTCACCATCGCCACCATGACGACAACAACCCTCACCCAGACAAGGATTTCATCCGCCGGAACCATCAGGAGGGCGACCAGCGTGGCTGCCGTGACCTGGGTGCCCGAGTGCACGACGAACGACCAGCCGACGTCTCTTCGGCTTGATGTCTGGTAAGAACTGAGTCTGACCTGGCTTACAGCCAACACTGCACCACCGACAGGCAAGTACTTAGCCGGCTGGGAAGCCAGGAATCCGATCATCGACCGTCTTCTCATGGCCACCGGGTTCAGTTCTGCCCAACTCCGGGCTGCGGCTATCCACCCAAAAATGATCATGAGGACCGTGGCTGGGAACATCAGACCTGCTCGCGCCAGCTCGCCTTTCACTTCGTCCCACCCGACCACAACGGCCACGATCAGACCGATCCAGATCGCAACCCCTAGAACTACCTGCGGCCACCGACGATGCCTGCCACGGATGGGGGCGCGATCCGAGACAGCATCTTCGATGTTGTGGTCTTCCATACTCCGGGGTTCTAGCCTCGGGGACGATGCTAGAACTCGTCGGGATCATCCCACAGGCAACACTCGTCGCTCTGGTTCTCTACAACTCGATCATGTCTCTATGGGGTTGGCCAGAACGACACCCGGCTAACAGCCGAAATGATGACCCGCGACTCCGGGTGGTGGTGCCGGCACATGACGAGGCCCGGGTGCTACCTGGTGTTCTCTCTGATCTGAAGGCGTCCGACTTCCCCGCCCATCGGGTCGACATCTGGGTCATCGACGATCGCAGCACGGACAACACTGCGACCATCGCGACGTCGATGGACGTCGCCGTCGCAACCAGGGCCAGTGGAGACGGTGGAAAGGGTATGGCACTTGCCTGGTACCTGGAGAATCACCCGCTATCAGCCGACGAAACACTCGTTGTGTTCGACGCCGACAATCGGGTCCCACCCAACACCCTGTCGCGGATCGCGGACGAGATTGCAGCCGGGTTCGAGGTAGTCCAGTGCTACCTGGACGTCACCAACCCGGACGGGTCATGGATGACGGAGGCCTCTGCCCTGTCCTACTGGGCGGGAAACCGGATGGTCCAACTCGCCAGATCCAACCTAGGCTGGTCGGCCGATCTCGGCGGAACCGCCATGGGGATCTCCGCGAAGGCACTGGAGCAGGCCGGAGGCTTCGCCGACTCTCTCACCGAAGATCAAGACCTGGGCGTGCGACTGCTGCTCGCCGGCCACAGGGTCGAGTGGCTGCACGATGTTCGCGTACAGGACGAGAAGCCGGAGTCGTTGGGTGTGGCGGTGCGTCAGCGGGCCCGATGGATGGCGGGGAAACGTGCCACCCGTCGGCGTCACCTCGGCGCCCTTATGAGGAAAGCGAGCCCGGCCAGTCTCGACATGGCAATACGTCTCCTGCAACCGGGCCGTTCCTTCATGGCGCTGTTGACGGTGATGATGGCCCTGGTGGCGATCTTCACCAACTGGGCCTGGGTGTTTCCCTGGCAGCTGTGGGGAATCCTGGCCCTGGTTCAGGTGGTCCTCCCCATCCCGTTCCTATTCAGGGATGGGGTCGAACCAAGACATATCGCTCGGTACCCGCTCCTCGCCATACTCGCCGCACTCTGGCTGCCAATCCGTTTGGTTTCCTCGACGGTCTCGGGCTGGTATCACACACCCCACGCCGGCACTACTTCAGATGACGCACCGAACGCGGACCTTTGAGCAACCCCCATAAACCCCCCAGACCGTAAGCGAGATGCATCACTCCGGCGGCCAGGACCGTTAGGACACCTGCGGGCCGAGTGACAGCCCCAGCGGCGAGTAGCGCCAGCCAGACGGCGAGGATCACGACCAGGACCGACCAGGGGCCGCCTACCAACCCGATCCCGAGTGAAACGATCAGACTCAAGACGAGAAGGATCGGGGCAAACGGTCTCCAGGAAGGAAACTCTCCGTTGAGCCACAACATCTCGGCTTTGCCTTGGCCGTAACGCCAGTATTGCCTCCACAGTTGCCCAACATTGTTTCGGGGCGAGTACGCCGACTCGATCGCCGGTTCCACATGAACCTTCCTCCCCGAACGACGCCATCGGTAATAGAAATCGGCATCCTCGGAAGATCCGGAAGGGAAGGAACGCAGTCCCCCCACGTCCAAGAAGTCGACCCTGTAGAACGCCCCCAGATATACCGTGTCCACCGTCTCCCGGCTGGTGGCGTGATGGAACCGACCCGGACCCATCGTGAGGGGACTGTTCATGGCCGCAGCGACTGCACGGCTGAAGCGGTCGTATCCCACCGGGTTCATACGCCCGCCGATGGCACCGCCCAACTCACCGAGTCCACGGACCGAGGCGGCAACATAGTCGGGCGAATAGCGGGAATGACCGTCTGCGCGCACCAACACTTCCCCGGAGGCTGCTTCCGCAGCAATGTTCAGACCGTATGCCTGTCTTCGCTTGGGGTTGTCGACAACGATCACGCGGGGTTCCAGAGCTGCGCAGCGGTCCAGCCACTCACGAGTGCCGTCAGTCGACCCTCCGTCGGCGACAACCACCTCGAGAGGACCGTCGTAGACCTGGTTGAGGAGGTCCTCGATCACCAACTGGATGTGCGGTGCCTCATTGAACACGGGGACAATGACGGAGACTGACGGCGTGTCCATGTGGAGACGGTTTTAGTCACCTGATGGCTCGAAGTCACGGAGGGACATCACCGTGAATCTGACAGGAGCTTCATAGTCTGTGCGGCGGATGCTCACCAAACCGATTCGGAGACACTTGCTCGCCGCCGGCGCGGCCATCCCCCTGCTCGTCTGGTGGCTCGGGTTCCAGCCGGGATTCGGGCATAGCGACACGATCGACCAGTGGACCCAGCTCACCACGGGTAACTACTACCTCCATCACTCGCCACTGCACACCTACTTCATGGACGTCTTCAGCTTCAACGGGACAAGACCCGGATTGGTCACCTTCTTCCAGCTCCTCGTTCTCGTCACCCTGTTGGTTTATGCGGCAAAGTGGCTGATCAAGGCGGGGGTGCCAGCATGGCTGACCGTCGGTACGACCTGGTTGATCGGCTTCTCTCCCGCGATAGCTCCAACCACTCTCGCCTTATGGAAGGACGTCCCCTTCGGACTCATGACCCTGTGGGCCTGGATCGAGCTGCTCGCACTGAAGGCCGACGATGACCGAAGCGAGCGACCATGGTCCTGGGTGCGTCTAGGGACTGCCCTGGCCGGGATGTGGCTGTTCCGTTCGAACGGACCACTAACCGTTCTCGCTGTGCTCATCGTGGTGGGATGGATCTACCGGCGGGAGTGGAGGCGGACTCTCATAATGTTCGGCACCGGAGCTCTCTTGATCCTCGTCGTCATCGGACCGGGCTACCGGGCTCTGGACGTTGGTGGGGCCTCGATCGAACCCTCCCAGGTGTTCCTGCCTGATATCGCCGCCGCCTTCAACGCAAACCCTGAGAGATTCACTACCGATGAACTCCGTCTGATGGTTGCCCTGGCTCCTCTCGAAGTCTGGCGAGGCCGGTACGACTGCTTCGACAGCAATGCTCTGCTCTTCGACCCGCAGTTCAACCACGACCCGATCAGGAACATACCCGGGCCGTACCGGGCGCTCGTTATCGCCGTCTACACGCGGGATCCCGGCACCGTGTTGTCACATCGGAGATGCGCTGCCAACTTTGTTTACATGCCTCCCCAACCTGCTGAGGCCTACTTCCATCGGCCTCCCTACGACTTCCCTCCAAACGATGTCGGTCTGGTCCGTGACCCAATCTCTCAGACCGCCTTCATGGTCACCGACCGGCTCTGGAGATGGGCTGAACGGGACGAGATCCTCTGGCTGACCTGGCGTCCCGCAATCGTGATCCTGCCCGCCCTTGGTGCCGTGATCCTGTTTGCGATCAGACCCCGCGCCCGGCGGTTTCTGCTCCCGTCCGCTCTTTTGATCGCACACGTCCTCAATCTGGTGGCCACCTCACCGGTGCAGGAGTTCCGCTATGCCTATCCGGTCTATCTCGTAGGGATCCTGACACTCCCTCTGCTGCGCCCTGCCCTGAGAATGGAACCAAGACAGCTGAATCGAGTCTGACCAGGATGCCGCCTACGTGAGACCGACGCTCACCGTTTCCAGAAGTTGATTCACTTCCGGAACGAGCTCACGTCTGCGTACGTGGGATCCGAGTGCGACATAGAGACAGAAAGACCGACCGTTCTCAGTGAAGAAATACTGGGCGCCTGATTGTCCGGGGAGGGGCCGCTGCATCTGTTCCGGTGCGAAATCCTCCGCCCTCACGACCGGGAACCCCTCGCGGGCGAACAGGGCCGTTCCGACTGAGTCCGGACCGAACTCGGCCAGAGCTATGAGGACACCATCGGACCTCATCAGCTCCACGGCCCCTGACCCGAAGTCACCCCGGTCAGAAGGCAGCGGAAAGTTGGCCAGATGCATCACCGGCATAGTGTCGCCGCCGAGGCCCTCGGGGTTCCGGCGGTAGATCTCCCCGTCCCACCCTTGAGGCACATCGACTTCTATCCCATGGAACTGAATTCTCATGAGACTCTTCCGGTGACGGAGCTCATTCGCCTCCCTCGATTGGAGCACTATCCGGATAGAGACTCGGATGACCCGGCCCGATGCCAGAGCGGCGCAATTCCGCGTCAGCCTTGATCTCACCGCGATCCGTCTCCACTGCCTGTCTCTCCATGACCTGCCTATCACCAGTTGCCTGGACAATCAGTGAGCCAACCTGACCCCAGGACGGGGCGGAACCCTCGCCGACAGTGGTGCCGGTCAATCCGTCGACCAGCACGAAGTAGGGGGTAACTGGAACTCCGTAGGCCTGCCACGCTTCGGTGCTCTGCACGAGAGTCACTCCGGCAGGTGCCAACTCCTCGAGCCGTGACTGGCTCTCGTCTTCCCGATTCTTGGCCACGACGACAAGACGCACACCCGTCATTCCCCCGGTCGGGTCTACCGAGAGATCCTCCCAAAGTCCGATGCAGGCGCTGCAGCCGGTGGAGAGGAACGCCAGCAGGGTCCGGGTGTCTGTGCCCGACACTCCGATGTGAACAGTGGAACCACGCAATGTCTGTCCTGCGATGTCCGCTGGTGCGTTGGAGTTGAACCTTGGCTGCGGGGCCGGCTGCGAGTGGTGGTTCTCATCCGCATCCTCGCGGACACCAAGATGGTGCAGGGAACGGAGGATGTCGGCATGACTCCGCAATAATCCAACCACCAGGATGGCGAGCAGGATGACCGCCAGACTCAGGGTTACGAGAACGGCAGTCATCGTATTACCAGGTCGGCGGCGCCGGTGGAGTTCGAGTTGCGCAGGTGAAAAGTGTTGGACCGATAGACGCCCGGTGTATCCACGCCGTCACCGTTCCAATCGCCGGTCAGGGGAATGTCCCCAGCTAAGCCATAAAAGAAGGAGTACTCGGCGAACGCTATATCTCCGACACGGTTGATGATGTAGAACTTCCGTTCCGAAGGGCGGTAGATCGAGACGCTGTCTTCTCCATCGCCGTCGAAGTCCCCGGCGACTGCGACGTCGCCACCAATGCCGAAGAAGTAGTCAGTGTCGGCAAATCCCGACGTCAGAGAGTTTCGCAGATAAACCCGGCCGTCCGAGGTCCGATGCAGCCCCGGGGTGTCAAAACCAGCACCAGTCCAATCACCGGCTAACGGCTTGTCTCCTGGGTCGCCGAAGACCATCGAGATGTCGGCGAGTCCAGTGGTGTTCGAGTTCCTCAGATGCCAGGTACCCGCGCGGAAGACCCCAGGAGTGTCGATGCCGTCGCCGTTCCAATCCCCTACGACCGGAGCGTCCCCGGCAACTCCAAAGTCGAGCACGATATTCGAACCACCGTCCGACCTGATGAGGTGCCATCTCCCATTGATGAACTTGCCCGGCGTGACCACGCCATCACCGGTCCAGTCCCCCACCACAGGGATGCCGCCAGCGGGAAGAGACGTCGGACCGGCAAGACAGGGGGCATTGTGGAACCTCGTGTTGTTGTCGGTGAGAACCGGAGTGGAAGCACATGCGGACGACCACTGCCATGGTGGCGTGCAAGTAACTACACGGCAGACAATCGGCCCAACACAGGCAACCCCTTGGTTGCACTGCCCGTATCGGAACAATGTGCACGAAGCCTTGCGGTGGCTGCAGTTGCCGAGAGCACAACCACACTGGAAGACATGAGGGTTCTGACACGACCCGGAACACACACCACCGGAGCCACACCCACAACCACCACAGTCGCTGACGTTGCAGTCCACGTAGTACCTGGGTTGGGCACCGCTGGCGTTGTCACACACTCCGGATCCGTCAGCCTTCCACCATCCGGCGGGGATGGTTCCGGAAGGGCAGACGTTTTGTCCGGTGATGGTGCAGCAGAACTCGGTGTACCCGTCACAGCAAGTCGACGAGCACGAGCAACTCTGACCTGAGCAAGAACAGATCTGGGCATAAGCGGTGCCGGGTCGTACCGCGAAAGCGATCGGGGCAACACTCAGGGCGGTCGCACCGTAGGTGAGACGACGAAGAAACCCACGACGGCTGATGGGACGATCGAGCATCTCGGTGGCACGGCGGACCAGGGTTCGGCTCAACGTGGAGACCTCACCGGGTCAGCCAAGAAGATTGGTACTTCCTGACGGGGTGCCTGGGATACCAGGGGTAGCACGGTGAGTAGCGCGTACAACATGTAGACGGAAACGCCAACCATCAGCATGTAGGGGAGCACAAGCCTCCATTCTGCCCCTACCAGCCCGCCCATCGGGGAAATTGGGAAGATGACCGCAGAGAGCAGCATCGCCACCGCAAAGGTGTTCATGACCACGTGGATCACAGTGGGTGGTGTTTCGGTCGAACCGAGGCATCCACAACTAGAAATTGGCAGCTTGCGCACCAATGCGTTGACCACGAACCAGGCGAAACCGGCATAGAGCAGCGCAGCCGCCAGGGCAGGTAGCCGGCCACCTGACACCAGCCATGCCGCGACCACGACAACCTCCACACTCCCGAGTGTTCGCACCAGTATCCGTCGGGAAGGCAGACCGGCAGCCCGCAGAGCCCCTGAGGTCGACGTTGGATCGAAGATCTTTTGTATCCCGGCGATGAGCAGCAACAGCATCAAGGCCATCACCGGGCCACTATGAGCTGGCATGTCGGGCCATGGTATCTGCCTCCGAATCATTCCCGGCGTACGGACAGGGTTGTGACCTCCGTGCTCGAAATCCCGATAACATGGCCCCAATGGAAGTGATGATCCGATGACACCCCAGGTGATAATCGGCTTGGTCTCGTCCCTGGGGGCGGCCGTGAGAGGCAACTGGTCCCCGTGTGGAGAGTCTCTTCAGGCCCAGATCCATCCGCTCGGAGAATCAAGCAGAGGCAACATTTGGGGTGTGACAATCACCGCCTTCACCGTCGGTTCGATGGGGGCGGGCGCCGCCCTGTGTGCCCTCTTGGCCTGGCTCGGGAGCGCTCTCCTACCAGGTATGTCCGCTACCACGACCCTCATCATCACTGCCGTCTTGGCCGTTCTGGCAGGACTCCTCGATCTGAGCCCGGTAAAACCGTTGACTCCGAGACGGCAGGTGAACCAGGACTGGATCGGACACTTTCGCGGTTGGGTATATGGTCTCGGCTTCGGCGTGCAGCTCGGTGTCGGGTTCACTGTCTTTGTGATGAGCTGGGGCTACTACGCGATGCTGGCAGCTGCCTTTCTGTCTCGCTCGATACTGGCCGGAGTCTTGATGGGGGCGGTATTCGGATTCGGACGGGGCCTGCTGCTCTTCCCCTCCCGATGGATCACGACGCCAGACAAGCTCTTTCGTTTCCATCGAAGGTTGATGGACGTCAAAGGCGCCGTGTTCACCTCTACCGCAGTCGTCACAGTGGTGGTTGGCGTGCTGGCTGTGCTGCTCTAGCCCACCACCACCGGACCGCGGGGCGCCTGGTTCAAGCTTTCGACCCCATCACCACGGCAGACGACTATGTCCTCGATTCTCACGCCAAACCTGTCCGGCAGGTAGATCCCGGGTTCGATCGAGAACGCCATACCCGGCTCCAGGGTCCTGGTGTTGCCCTCGACGATGTACGGGTGCTCGTGCACTTCGAGACCGATCCCGTGGCCGGTCCGGTGGATGAAGAACTCTCCGTAGCCGGCGTCTGCGATCACCTTTCGTGCTGCACGGTCGACCTCCTCGCACGGGACCCCGGGCCCCGCCTCAGACCTCGCTGCCTCCTGGGCAGCGTGAACCACACCGTGAACCTCTTCCTGGTTCTGGGAGGGGTTCCCGACAGAGAAGGTCCTGGTGCTGTCCGAGTAGTAGCCGTCCCATCTCCCTCCGAAGTCACACACCACCAGATCGCCTTCTTCGATGACTCGCTCTCCGGCCATGTGATGTGGCGAGGCTCCGTTCGGGCCGGACGCCACGATCGCGAACTCCGCGACTTCATGCCCCTCCTCGAGGATCATTCTGGCTAGATCCTTCGACACGTCTGACTCGGCACGACCAGCAAAATGGATCTCAGACGGGATGCGGGCCATGGCCCGGTCGACTGCCGCCCCCGCCCTTCGCAGAGCCTGGACCTCTGTCGCGTCCTTCCTGATCCGGAGTTCTCCTACCAGTTCGGACGCAGGCATCCACACGGCATGGGGCCATTCCTTCCAGAGGCGAAGCAGGAAGACCGACCAGAGGTGATCGCCAATCGCAACTTTCGCCGGGCGGCTGGCCATCGACCCGATCATCGACGTCGGACTTTCGGTCTCCGCCCAAGTCAATACCTCCAGCCCGAGACCGACGACCTTCGGCGCCTCCAGTTCAGGGACTACCAGGACCGACTGTCCCGAGGGCCGAACAACTAGGGCGGTGAGTCGTTCTGAAGGGTGCGTCTCGTACCCCGTCAGATAGCGGAGATCGGGGCCGATCGAGACCACAGTTGCGTCGACACCCTGCTCACCCATGAGCCCTTGGAGTCGCTCGAGTCGCCCGATGTAGTCGATCATCGACCTGGTTATAGCGACTTGTTCAGCCGATGCTCACGGGGACGGCCTGGCGGCTCTCCTTGGCGTGGTAGCTCGACCTCACCAGGGGCCCCGATTCCACGTGGGGGATACCGATTCCCTCACCGAATTCCTTGTATGCGGCGAATTCGTCGGGGTGGACATATCGATGAATCGGTCGGTGACGCGAGGTCGGACGGAGATACTGCCCGATGGTGATGATGTCCACACCGATCGCCCTCAGGTCCGCAATTACCGCCAACACTTCCTCCCGGGTCTCACCCATGCCGACGATGAGTCCCGACTTGATCAATCCCTCCGGGTACATCTGCTTGGCCCGCCAAAGCAATGCAAGGGAGCGGCCATAGCTGGCCGAGGTTCGGATGTCCCGCTGAAGCCTCAAAACGGTCTCAGTGTTGTGGTTGAGCACCTCGGGCCGGGCATCCATCACGGTTTGGAGCGCCACCCGGTCACCCTTGAAGTCCGGGATCAACACTTCGATTTCGGTGCCCGGCGACCTGCGACGCGACTCCAGAATGGTTTGCGCGAAGATGCCTGAGCCACCATCTTCGAGATCGTCGCGATTCACCGACGTGATAACGGCATGGGTCAACTGCATCGCCTGGATCGCCTCTGCAGCCCGGAATGGCTCCAAGACGTCGAACTCGGTCGGTTTTCCCGTCGTCACATTGCAGAACGAGCAGGCCCGCGTGCACTTGTCACCGAGGATCATGAGAGTGGCGGTCCCCATGCCCCAGCACTCGTAGATGTTCGGGCATCGGGCCTCTTCGCACACGGTGTGCAGGTCGAGCCCTCGCATCAACTTCTTCAACTCGAGATAATCACCATCGAGATGAGCGGTCACCTTCATCCACTCGGGACGGGTTGGCTCGCCCGGGAGACGCCCATTGATCAGCAAAGGCTCCGCTGACCTCTTCTCGGCGGAAAAGGTCCCCTCAGCAAGCAGGCGGTCCACTTCGAACGCGCTCTCCCTCCCTTGGCCCCGGACGAACGCAGCCTTCTGGACATCCAGCGTCATGTAACCAAACACCCGGGCAAACTCGGGGACCACCACTTCCACGGCCTCTTCGAGACTCACCCTCCTGCCCAGTAGTTCACTGACGCTGGTGACGGGACGGTCGACAATGCCACACGGATTCATCATCCCGAACCAGCTCAGGTCGGGATCGAGGTTGAGGGCAAACCCGTGCATGGTGGTCTTGCGTGAGACCCGGACCCCGATCGCCGCCACCTTTCCTCCTGCGGTCCAGACTCCGGTGAGCCCATCTTCTCTCCAGGCCCGAATCCCGAACCGATCGAGAGCGGCTATCAGCACCTCTTCGAGACGACGCACATAGGGGACAATCTGCATCGGGTCGGCCAGGTCGAGAATGGGATAGCCAACGAGTTGACCGGGCCCGTGGAAGGTGATGTCACCGCCACGATCGACATGGTGCACCTCAGCACCACGGGTCTCGGGGGTCAGCAGGTTCCTACCGTCGCCGTTGCGACCGACGGTGAACACCGGTGGGTGTTCCAGCAGGAGGAGATAGTCATCATCGGTCCTCCCATTGACTTTCCCCTCATGGATGGCGCGCTGAAGATCCCAGGCCTCTTGGTAAGGGAGCCTCCCCAACCACCGGGTGCGAAGCATGCGATTCACAGGTCCCCCCGTACACGGGAGGACCGACCGAAGCGAAGCAAGGTCGATGGGGGCGCCGAAGTCGGCCCGTCCTCCACTGCCCTAGGCAAGCTCCTGCTCCCAGTCCCACGTCTCCAGGTTCTCCTTGATCCGGCTGAGGAACAGGACTGCAGTCGACCCGTCGAAGGCTCGATGGTCCCACGTGAGTCCCAAGTACCCGATGTGCCTGATGGCGATCATGTCTTGTCCGTCTGCCGCCGTGATCACGCTGGGCCGTTTGGTCACCGTCTCGGTCGAAAGAATGGCGACATTCGGAAGGTTGATCACCGGCGCCGACATGAACGACCCGAACGGTCCCGGGTTGGTGATGGTGAACGTGGAGCCGGTCAAATCGTCGAGACTCAGCTTTCCGGCCCGTCCTTTCTCGGCCAGGTCTCTGACCTCGCGCGCCAGTCCCACCAACCTGAGACCGTCGGCGTTCCTCACCCTCGCCACAACCAGACCTTTCTGGTTGAGGTCGATGGCGATACCGAGATCGACGTTCTTGTGGAACACCGCCTTCTTCTCTTCGAGATAGAAGGAGCTGTTCACAACCGGGTAGGCCTTGAGGGCATCGATGGTGGCACGGGAAATGAAAGGTAAGTAGGTCAGCGAGAACCCTTCATCGGTCTTGAATCGGTCCCGGTACTTCTGGCGCACCCGCTCCACACGCTCATAATCGACTTCGACCGAGGTCCACACGTGAGCCGCGGTCTGTAGCGACTTGACCATG
>JBGTEJ010000056.1:0-17013 GCA_041747855.1 Acidimicrobiia bacterium
TCGGCCGACCTGTTGATCCACGTGCTCAGTCTCTCGATCGAGACGGTTGAAGCCCGTGCTTACGAGTTCCAGGACACCGTCATGATCGGGCGCACCCACGGCATCTGGGCCGAGCCGACGACGTTCGGGCTCAAGCTGGCCGGGTGGGTCTTCGAGCTCGAGCGCGATCTGGAACGGCTTCATCAGGCGCGGGCAGCGGTCGCCGTCGGCAAGCTTTCAGGGGCTGTTGGAACATACGCCCACCTTCCGAGCGAGATCGAGGAGCATGTCTGCGGTTCACTCGGCCTTGAGTTCGAACCAGCCTCTACCCAGGTGACAGCCAGGGATCGTCACTCCCAGTACCTCTCGACGCTCGCACTAACAGGTGCCACGATCGAACGGATCGCCACCGAGATCCGGCATCTTCAGAGGTCTGAAGTCTCCGAAGTGAGAGAGAGCTTCCGGGGCGGGCAGAAAGGTTCTTCGGCGATGCCACACAAGAGAAACCCGATCCTCTCGGAACGACTCACCGGGATGGCTCGTCTACTCCGGGGATACGCCCAGGTTGGTCTCGAGAATGTCGCCCTATGGCATGAGCGCGATATCTCTCACTCTTCGGCAGAGCGGGTGGTCCTGCCGGATGCCTCGATCTGTCTCCACTACATGCTGGTCAAGCTCGAAGGACTCATCCGCACCCTCGAGGTCGACGTGGACCGGATCAACTCGAATCTGGAGTCGACCGCGGGTCTTGTCTCGAGTCAGGCTGCCCTGCTGGGCCTGATCGACACCGGTATGACCCGAGACCAGGCGTACCGAATCGTCCAGCGCAACGCCATGCGTGCATGGAACGGTGAAGGCCACCTGCGGGACCTCCTCATGGCTGACACCGAACTCGACCTGTCGGCGGATGACGTCGACCTCTGGTTCGCACCCGAACAGGTTCTCCGAGGATCGAGAGTGGTGTTCGACCGTCTCAGAAGTCGGAGAAGTTGACCACCGTCTTCAGTTGATCGGTGAACTTCACTCTGGGCAGTAGGACCCGTGCTCCGCGGGAAGTCGTGTAATCGCGGACATTGACGGTGAAGGTTCGGACCTCGTCAGCGGTGATGCCTCGATAGCGCCAGCCGGTCGCCACCGCCTGGGCGAACGTCCAGGTCGAGTTGAGACGGACCGAGGCTGAAACTGCCCCGAGGGTCTGGGACAGGGCTCCCGGCGAGGCGAACCGTGATGCTTGTCCGGCCAATTGAAAGAGAACGTCTTGTTGTCGCCGCTGTCTGGTCAAGTCTGAACTGGCTGTGGGTCGCCATTCTCCCCGGACGAAAGTCTCGGTCTGGCGTGACCTGACCCAGGCCAGTGCCATCTCACCGTCGATGTCGTGACATCCCTCCTCTTCGATGATCAGACCGGAGTTCAAGTCCCGGGTGGGGTCCTCTACACAGACAGTGATGCCCCCCATGGCGTCGACCAGTCGGGCGAACCCGGAGAAGTTGATCCGGGCCAGGTGATTCACTTTGATCCCGGTGTAGTCCTCGACCATGATCGCCATCAGTTCAGCCCCTGAGGCCACTCCTCGACACCCACCCAGACCCTCGTTGATACGCGAGAACCGCTGACGACACATGTTCCACACCCACAGATCACGTGGCAAGCTCACCAACACCGATCGCCCTCCACTGGTTGGCTCCAGCACCAGAATGATGGCATCGGCCAGCAACTCGGAGGCGTCGACACCCAGAAGTAGATACGACTGGAAAACCGTGTCCGGTATCGGGTCCCCGAAGGCGGCAGGGTACAACTGCCGCGGGTCGGTGGTCACCGGAAAATCCTCGACCCCATCCTCGAGATCGATCACCCGCATGATCTCGTCGGACTCGGAACGCATGGACTCATCGACAGGTTCGGAGGAGTCGTCCCCGGACCCGATCGCATCTCGGGCCAAACCGGGATCGAACACTTCGATCGCAACTGCGTCGAAAGTGCGGTGAATCTGGAAGAAATAGAAAGATGCCGTCCCCAGCAACGTTCCGGCGACCAGGATCACAGCCAGCCGGACCGGGTGAAACACGATGTACTTGATCAAGCCCAACCGCCCTGTTCAGACGGGGACGATACCGACCCCTACCAGTTAGGGCGGGGACTGCCTGTCGAACCTGGCCCGCTCATGTCGGTCCGTGTGTTGTCGACTTCCCAGCTGAGGTCATCCTCCAAGGATGCAACACCGTCGAGTCTCCTGGTCAGTTCCACTAGGAGTTGGGCGTCCGACTTCGTCTCCAGCCGACCTGAGAGACTCACGTTCCCGTCGACACTCCCCACCTTCACCCTGGCGGGGTCGATCCACAGCACCCGGCTGAGAACGTAGTCATTGATCTCGGTGATGATGTCTTCGTCGGGCCTGGCGAATGCTCTGATCAGATCCGCCCTCGAAATCACGCCGATGACTTGACCCCCGTCTGTGACAGGGAGACGCTTCACCTTGTGCCTCTGCATCAGACGGGCCGCTTCGGTGTGGTCCGAACCGGGCCCGACGACTATCACGTTCGTGGTCATGGCGTCACCGACGCTTCGCTCTTGTGAGGGGATCTCACCGGGTCGTTCGAGGAACCGAAGCAGACGTGGCCGGCCCATATTCCGACGGTTTGCCTCAGCGCCCACGAAGTCCGACTCTGTGATGACCCCGACGAGGCGACCCTCCTCGACGACCGGAAGTCCGCTGACACCGGTTTCGACCATGCGGCGGGCAGCCTCCTTCAGGGATGCTTCCGGCCCAATGGTGTGGACATTCTCGGTCATCAGGTCCCTGACTTTCATGGGACCCTCCTTTCTGTTTTCCCCATCGTCGTCTACAACCTATCTTCCGGTGAGGGCATTTCGTCCCTTTATAGAGGGACTACCCTGCCCCGGCGTGCTGGCATTACCCCACATTGCTTCAGGCAAGGTCAGAGAGATCTATGAGATCGACCAGGACCATCTCCTCTTCGTCGCGACCGACCGTATCTCGGCCTACGACGTGATCCTGAAACAGCAGATTCCCGACAAGGGACGGGTCCTGACCGGAGTGAGCCTCCACTTCTTCGATTATCTGGATACACCGAACCATCTGATCGGTACTTCGTTGCAGGACGTGGACGGGATCGCCTCGAGCGACATCGCCTATCTCAACGGAAGGTCGATGATTGTCCGTCGTGCCGATGTCGTGCCGGTCGAGTGTGTGGTTCGTGGCTATCTGTACGGGTCTTCCTGGAGGGAGTACAGATCGGGCGGGGGGCCCACCACGGAGCACCTTCCATCCGGGCTGCAACTGGCCGACAAGCTGCCAGAGCCCATCTTCACTCCGGCCACCAAGGAAGCATCCGGTCACGACGAGAACATCACGGAAGCCAGGACCAGGGAGATCCTGGGCAACAGCCTTTACGACGAACTCAAGTCCAGATCAATCGACATCTACCAGAGAGCAGCCGAATATGCGGCCGAGTGTGGCGTAATCCTGGCGGACACCAAGTTCGAGTTCGGCTTCGCAGACGGAGACTTGCTCCTCATCGACGAAGTGCTCACCCCTGACTCTTCCCGATACTGGCCCGCGGACCGGTGGCGTCCGGGCAACGATGTCCCGTCCTTCGACAAGCAATACGTTCGGGAGTGGCTCGACACCCAGCCATGGGACAAGAACCCACCTCCTCCCGACCTTCCCGATGAGGTGGTGGCCGGGACCAGGGCCCGATATGTGGAAGCCTTCGAACGGATCACCGGCGACTCGTTCGAGGAGTATCTCAGCAGATGAAGGTCACGGTGACGATCTTGCGCCGCCCGGAGATCGCCGACCCGCAGGGCTCGACTGTCCGGAGGGCGCTTCACGATCTCGGTCACACTGAGGCGATGGAGGTACGCATCGACAGGGTGATCCGGCTCGATGTCGCCGGCGACTCGGCATCTGTCGTCCGGGCCCGAGTCGAGGCGATGTGTGCCAAGCTTCTCGCCAACCCGGTTCTCGAGGACTACGAGATCGAGGTGCACGAATGAAGGCCGCGGTCGTAGTCTTCCCCGGCAGCAACTGCGAACACGATGTCGTCGAAGCTCTGACCGCTATAGGGGGCCAGGCAACACTCGTCTGGCATCGGGAGATTGATCTCTCTGACTTCGACGGGGTCATCCTTCCTGGAGGATTCGCCCACGGCGACGCTTTGCGGACCGGTGCTATCGCCAGGTTCTCACCGGTCATGGCAGAGGTGACGAGAATGGCTGAGGAGGGGAAGCCGGTTGTCGGAATCTGCAATGGATTCCAGGTCCTCTGCGAGGCCGGTCTCCTCCCGGGCGCTCTGATACCCAACCGCGATCTGGCCTTCATCTGCAGATATGTGGACGTCGAAGTGGTGGACAACTCCACGGTCCTCACCAGAGCCACCATTCCCGGCCAGCGTCTTCGAATACCACTCAACTCTTATGAAGGCAATTGGGTCGACCCGTCGTACACCGGACGTGTTGTGGTGCGGTACGTCGACGACCCCAACGGATCCCAGGACCGAGCCGCGGCTGTGTCCAACGAGGCGGGGAATGTGGTCGGGATCATGCCGCATCCTGAACGTGCCAGTGATGAGCTTTTGGGATCCAGGGACGGACTCGCCCTCCTCGAGGGATTCATCCACGCCATGGCCCCGGCATGACAGCCGCTCCTTCGGCCGCGGTCCACCGTCAGCTCGGGATGACCGATGACGAGTACGACCGGGTCAACCTCATCCTCGGACGCGAACCACGGCTCGCCGAACTGGCCATGTATTCGGTCATGTGGTCGGAACACTGCTCCTATAAGTCATCACGTATCCACCTGCGCCGATTTCCCACTGAAGCACCCTGGGTAGTCGTGGGACCGGGGGAGAACGCGGGTGTGGTCGACATCGGCGACGGTTGGTTGGCCGCCATTCGCATCGAAAGCCACAACCACCCCTCATTTGTCGAGCCCTATCAAGGCGCGGCGACCGGGGTCGGTGGGATCCTCCGCGACGTCTTCACCATGGGGGCCCGACCCATAGCCCTATGGGACCAGATCCGGTTCGGCCCCTTGAGCAATCCCAAGAACCGTTATCTGTTCGAGGGTGTGGTCGCCGGAATCGCCGGCTACGGCAACGCAGTCGGGGTTCCCACCGTCGGCGGGGAGATCGAGTTCGACGACTGCTACACGGGTAACCCGCTGGTGAATGTGATGTGTCTGGGTCTGCTGAAACGGGAACAGCTGGTGCTCGGGACCGCCGGTGAGCCGGGTTCGGTCGCCATTCTTCTCGGGAGTGCGACAGGAAGGGACGGGATCGGTGGGGCGTCGGTCCTGGCGTCAGCGTCTTTCGACGAGGAGGCAGCCGCCAAGAGGCCAAGCGTCCAGGTTGGTGATCCCTTCGAGGAGAAGAAACTGATCGAGGCCTGTCTGGAGCTCTACGAGCGGGACCTCGTTGTGGGCGTTCAGGATCTTGGCGCGGCCGGTCTCTCCTGCGCCACGTCAGAGCCTGCCGGACGGGCGGGCGTAGGTATCGACGTCGATCTGGATGCGGTCCATGTGCGCGAGTCGGATATGAGCGCTTCGGAGCTTCTCATGTCGGAGTCTCAGGAGAGGATGATGGCCTTTGTCCGTCCTGATCTGGTCGACGAGGTCCTCGACGTGGCCCGACATTGGGAGATCGACGCCTCAGTGGTCGGTCAGGTGAAGGCCGGTGGCACGCTAAGCATTAGTCATCAGGGGCAGGTCGTGGCTGAGATCCCCGCTGCTTCCCTTGCCGACGATGCCCCACTCTACGACCGTCCCCTGGCACGGCCAGAATGGCTCGACGGGCTCTGGGCACGAGATTTCGACACTTCGGCAGTCGACCCGTCCGAGGCACTCCTCCGTCTCCTCGGAGACCCGGGTATTGGCTCTTCTGCCTGGGTCCACGAGCAGTACGACCACATGCTGTTCCTCAGCACGGTCATCGCGCCGGGATCGGATGGATCCCTCCTGCGTGTGAAGGGAACCGAAAAAGGGCTGGCGGTGTCCTCCGACGGCAACGGACGTCTGTGCTATCTAGACCCTCGCATCGGGAGTGCGCGGCTGGTCTACGAATCTGCCCTGAATGTGGCAGTTGCCGGGGCTCGACCTCTCGCCGTCGTCGACAACCTCAACTTCGGGAATCCCGAGAAGCCAGATGTGATGTGGCAGTTCAAGGAGTCGGTCGAGGGTATCTCAGAGGCTTGTGAAGCGCTCGGGATCCCGGTTGTGGGTGGGAACGTGTCTTTCTATAACGAGACCGACGGGGTGGATATATATCCCACTCCGGTGGTGGGATTGCTTGGGCTGGCCGACCCGATGCCTTCTGACCCGCCGCGACTGCGAAACGCACGCGAAGGGATGGAGGTCTGGGTGCTCGGGCCCGCAACGACAGGCAACCTCGCTGGCTCCTATCTCCAACGCCTCTATGGAGAACCGGGCGGTCGTCCCACGCCGGGGAATGCCGAACTCGCCCGCCGCACCATCGAGGCCGTACTCGATCTGGCTCATCGCGTCCCTGTCCTACATGACATCTCCGATGGAGGTCTGGCGGTAGCAATAGCCGAGATCTGTATCGCCTCCGGAATCGGGGTCGTCCTCGATGTTTCGGCCGTCAGCGATCTCTTCTGTGAGGATCCCCACCGAGTGGTCGTCGTATCGGCACCGGGAATGGACATGCCTCTCGGTCGGCACATCGGGACCATGGGTGGCAGTGACATCGTCATGGGAGACCATCTGATCCCACTGGATGTCGCCAAAAATGCCTGGGAAACAGCCATCAGTTCCGCTCTGGCCTAGCCACAGCTGGCTGCGGAGGAGCCGGCCATCGGTACTATCAGCTCCGTGACAAAGACCATCGGGATCCTGACTGCGGGCGGGGACAGCCCCGGCCTCAACGCAGCGATCAGGGCGATCGGCAAGTCAGCACAGCGCACTTACGGGATGAACGTCATCGGATTCCACGACGGATTCCTTGGTCTCATGCAAGACCGATTCACCATTCTGAGGGACAACGACCTGTCTGGCATCCTGACCAGAGGTGGGACCGTGTTGGGCACCAGTCGAATCAAGATTCACGAGGTCGATATGGGCGATGGTCGGACACTCGACATGACCCCCACGATGAGAGATGTGGTCGCCAAGCATCAACTCGAAGCACTTGTCTGTCTTGGGGGCGACGGTACGGCGAGGAACGCCATCCGGCTCATCGAGGCCGGTGCCCGGGTGCTCCTTGTTCCCAAGACGATCGACAACGATGTCAACGGAACCGACATCACCTTCGGTTTCGACACCGCGATGACCATCGCCACCGAAGCGATCGACCGTCTCCATTCGACCGCTCACAGCCACCACCGGATCATGATCGTGGAGATCATGGGTCACACTGCCGGGTGGCTCGCCCTAGGAGCCGGAATTGCCGGGGGTGCCGACGTCATTCTCCTCCCCGAGATCCCCTATGACGTCGAGGCGGTTGCCTCTTCGATTTCGGCACGTCGAGCGGCGGGGAGCAGCTTTTCTATCGTCGCAGTCGCCGAGGGGGCCACTTCCCGGATAGACGAAGAGATGAGGGCTGCACTCAAGGCCAAGAAGGATTCGGCCGAGGGCGATGATCGGGAACAGCTCAAACTTCGGATCAAGGAACTCGACAGCACCCGGTTCGGCGGCAGCGCGGCTCTGGCTTCCACACTCTCGGAGATGACGGGTCTCGAGTCCCGGGTCACCATCCTCGGTCATGTGCAGCGGGGGGGCACTCCCTCCCCAGCCGACAGACTCCTCGCCACCCGGCTCGGATCGGCATGTGTCGACTACATCGCTCAGGGACGACACGGAGTGATGGTGGCCGCTCGCGGCGAACGTGCTGAACCGGTGCCTCTCGCCGAAGTGGCGGGCCCCCCGAAAACTGTCCCACTCGACCACCCTTGGATCCTCACCGCCCGGCACCTGGGGATCACCCTGGGCGACTGACGACCCGTGTTCAACTCTTCGGTGGCGTCGATTACTTCCCATGGTGAAAGCTCTACGATGGAGGAGGTGATCGACGACCGTCCGGGAGAAGCATGTGGTCTGTTCGCCGCGTATTCGACCAGCCAGCGGGTCTCGCATCTCATCTACTTCGGTCTCTTCGCCCTCCAACACCGGGGTCAGGAGTCGGCCGGTATCGCCACTTCGGACGGTGAGACCCTCACCGTGTTCAAGGATCTCGGTCTGGTGGCACAAGTCTTCGATGAGTCCGCCCTTGCCGGTCTCGACGGTCACATCGGCATCGGCCACACCCGCTACTCCACTACCGGGTCGAATAACTGGACCAACGCACAGCCCGCTCACCGTCAGGTGGGGTCAACAAGCGTGGCCCTCGGTCACAACGGAAATCTGACCAACACCGCGGAACTCGCCGCTGAGTTGGGGATTGCTCACGCCACGACCGACTCGGACTTGATGGCCGAGGGTCTGGCACGGGCCGTCGACGATCAGAGATCGGACGACCGTGGTCTGGAGATCGCCCTGATGAAAGTTGCCCCGCTCTGGAAGGGAGCCTTCTCGCTGGTCCTCATGGACCAGGGTCGTATCGTCGGACTACGGGACCCCAACGGCTTCAGACCCCTTTGTTTAGGTTCGCTCGCCGACGGTGGGTGGGTTCTGGCGTCCGAGACGGCAGCCCTCGACCTGGTCGGTGCGCGATTCGTTCGAGAGATAGCGGCGGGTGAGATGGTGGTGATCGACGCCACCGGAGTGAAGAGCTTCTACCCGTTCGCGGAAGTGAGACCCGGTCTATGCCTCTTCGAGTTCGTCTACTTCGCCCGGCCGGACACACACATGTACGGACGCAGCATCCATGGCGCCCGTCATGACATGGGCCGGACACTGGCCCTCGAACACCCGGCTGAGGCTGACGTGGTGGTACCGGTACCGGAGTCCGGGATTCCGGCCGCGCAGGGCTTCGCTGCAGAAAGCGGGATTCCGTACACCGACGGACTGGTGAAGAACCGCTATGTAGGCCGGACCTTCATCGAGCCCACTCAGATGCTTCGCGATCAGGGGATCCGGCTCAAGCTCAACCCGATCCCGGAAAGTCTGGAAGGCAAGCGCGTTGTGCTGGTCGATGACTCCATCGTCCGCGGGTCGACCACCAGACAACTCGTGGCGATGGTCAGGGAGGCTGGCGCCGCCGAGGTCCATCTGCGAGTGTCCTCTCCTCCCTATAGATGGCCATGCTTCTATGGGATGGACACGTCGGACCGCTCCACGCTCATCGCCTCGAGAATGGAACCGGACGAGATCCGGGAACATCTCGGTGCGGACACCCTCGGATACTTGTCTCTCGAAGGTCTTCTCGCCGCCACCGGTGTTTCCGATGCCGGATTCTGCACCGCCTGTCTGTCAGGGGAGTACCCGACCGACCTTCCGTCCGACGTCGACAAGTTCCAGCTCGAGAGGTCATGACCTCGTATCAGGATGCCGGTGTCGACATCGAAGGTGCGACACGTCATGTTGCGAGGATCTCAGGGGCGGTCACCTCGACCTGGGGGCCCGACGTCGTCGGCTCTTTCGGAGGCTTTGCCTCCGGCATAAGGATTCCACAGGGGTACGAGAATCCGATACTCATGATGACCACTGACGGAGTCGGCACCAAGCTCGAATTGGCAAGACGTTCTGGCATTTGGGAGGGTGTCGGTCAGGATCTCGTGGCCATGTGCGTCGATGATCTGGCTGCTGTCGGCGCCCGTCCGATCGGACTGGTGGACTACATGGCCGTCGGGGCGTTGGACCCGGTGCGTGACACCACGATCGTCGATTCGATCTCGCGGGCCTGTCTGGAGGTTGGAGCGCCACTGTTGGGCGGAGAGACCGCCGAGCACCCGGATGTCATGGAAAGTGATGCCGTGGATCTGGCGGCTGCCGCTCTGGGTATCGTCGAAGAGTCGCGGCAAGCCGGGCCCCATCGGGTGCGTTTGGGAGATGCGATCGTTGGTCTCCACTCACCCAACCTTCGCTCCAACGGCTTCTCGCTGGTCAGGAAGCTGTTCGGCGAGGATATCGACAACCACATCGGCATGTTCCTCGAACCGTCCGTCCTCTACAGCCCGGTGGTACTCAAAGCGATGTCGGAGGGCGGGGTGAAGGCCGGTGCCCACATCACCGGCGGGGGTATCGTCGAGAATCTCCCACGCGCCTTACCGTCTGGTCTGGGGGCACTGGTCGACACCGAAACCTGGACGCCACCCGACGTGTTTGGATTGATCGCCGAACGTGGAGTCACCGGAGGCGAGATGTTCCGCACCTTCAACATGGGAATCGGGTTCTGTCTCATCGTCGACCCTGCCAGTCTCGACACAATTCTGTCCGGAATCGGTGTGTCGAATGGGTCGGTGATAGGCGAGGTCACCGACTCGGGCCGCATGGAAATACGATGAAGTTCGCTGAGGCTTCGGCTGTCACCCGGGTTTCACCGGGCACCTACACCGCGGAAAGTCAGCCCGGCTGGGACATTTTCGGGGTGATCAACGGTGGCTACACCCTCGCCATGACCGCAAGGGCGATGGGGGAGGATGCCGGTGACCGTCAGCTGATCTCGATCTCGGGGCGGTTCGTCAACCCGACTCCGGTGGGGCCTCTCAAAGTCTCCACCGAGACCGTCAAGGTGGGACGGTCACTCACCACCATGGCCGCCACCACCAGCTTCGACGAGCGGACCACGATCATTTCCAGTGCCAGTTTCAGCGATGGAAAACACGGCGGCGTCAACGACCAGATAGCCATCCACTCTTCCCCTCCCGACCTTCCTCCGGTCGATGAGTGCGTCAGACTCACTCCTTCGCCGGACGCACCCCTTCCACCCCCCTTCACCGGTCAGGTCGGTGTGTTTCTCCACCCGGATGACATCACGGTCTCGGATCTGACACGGGCCAGGGCGCCAACCGTCAGGGCCTGGTTCCGCCTCCTCGACGGAGAGCTCATAGACCCATACGGACTGGTGATGGCGAGCGATGCCCTTCCTCCTGCTGTCTTCAATTCGGGGTTGCCGATGGGCTGGACACCGACCATCGACCTCACGGTCCATGTTCGGGACCCAGGCCCTCACGAGTGGATCAGATGCTCGACGACCACCCGCTTCATCAACGACGGGTTGCTTGAAGAAGATGGCGAGTACTGGGACCTGAAAGGGAACCTGATCGCCCAATCGAGACAGTTGGCCCTCCTGGCCCGCTGAAGTTCGACCTACCGGTCTTCACCACGGCCCATCGGAGAGAATCTGATCCTTTCTCTCCTGAGGCAGGAAGGAGGAGTGGATGGAGTTCCTGGCCACGAGAGAAACATCGGCCTCCGACAGTCCCATTTTCGCCATCGCCACCAGGTAGTTCGCCCCTATGTAGCCGCCGAAGTAGGCGGGGTCGTCAGAATTCACACTCACCACCAGACCCTCAGCCAGCATCGTGGGCAACGGGTGGTCCTCGAGACGGGGGACCACTCTCAGGGCAGCGTTTGACAAAGGACATACGGTCAGGGGAATCCGGTCCTTCACCAGTCGCGACACGAGAAGAGGATCCTCCAAGCAACGTATGCCATGTTCGATTCGCTCTGCCCCCAGGACATCGATAGCACCCCTGATGTACTCGACCGGGCCCTCCTCACCGGCATGGGCCACGGCCCGCAGTCCCATGTCCCGGGCGATGGTGTATGCGTCCTCGAATAGTTCCGGAGGGTTCCCAACTTCGGAGGAGTCGAGTCCTACAGCCACCACACCCTCCAGGTGGGGTTCGGCGGCGATGATGGTGTCAACGGCATCCTTGCCCGAGAGGTGTCGAAGGAAACAGAGGATCAGCCCCGCGGTCATCCCGTAACGCGATCGGGCGTCGGCGATGGCATCACGAAACCCGCCCATGAAGACGGCGAAGTCCACTCCGCGTTCGGTGTGAGTCTGGGGGTCGAAAAAGATCTCGGCGTGGACCACCCCGTCACGATGGGCCCGGTCCAGATAGGCGGTCATCAGGTCGTAGAAGTCTTCCGGTGTTTGCAATACCGAGGCACCCTCGTAGTAGATGTCGAGGAAAGACTGGAGATTGTTGAACCGGTAGGCGGCCCTGACTTCCTCGACTGTCCGAAAAGGGAGATCCTGACGGTTCCGACGCGCCAGGTCGAACATCATCTCAGGCTCCAAAGTCCCTTCGATGTGGACATGGAGCTCCGCCTTGGGAAGGCTTCGAACGAACTGGTCCATGCTGGGTTCCACGGTGGATTGGGCACGCTAGCGCTTGCGCTCTGGGCCCGCACCACAGTGAGGGTGTCGGCCCGGATGATGATGGTGCCGTCGAGCGGGGATGTTGCAGGCTGTCAAATACTCCCTACACAATCAAACATTCTCGAGGAAAGGGGTTCTTCGGGCGCCCTTGTGGCTTTGGATTAGCATCACATCAAATGGGCGATCTACTCAGCCGACACGCCGAAGCGATCGCACCGGTCATCAACTTCAGCACACCCATCCATGCCGTGAGCGCCGAAGGTTTGTGGGTGACCGATGCCGATGGGGTGCGATGGGCCGACTTCGCCTGCGGCATCGGAGTGGTCAACCTGGGTCACAACCACCCCGCCGTGGTGGAGGCCGCCAAGGCCCAAATGGACAAGTTCATCCATTCGGGTGCCATCTTTCGATACGAACCGATAGTGCAGGCAGCTGAGAAGCTGCGGGAGATCACCCCGGAGACCATCGAGAAGTTCGCCTTCGCGAATTCAGGCGCTGAAGCCGTCGAAGCTGCGGTGAAGCTCGCCAAATATGTGACCGGGCGTCAAGGAGTCATCACCTTCCGCGGGGGCTTCCACGGGCGGACCATGGGCTCGGTGAGCTACACCACCTCGAAGGCCAAGTATCGCGACGGGTATCACCCGATCCTGGGCTCCGTCTTCGTGACACCGTTCCCGCACCCGTACGGGTGGGGAGTGAGTACTGACGAGGCGGTTGGCCACTGTCTCCGCGAGATGAACTTGATGTTCGAACATGTGGTCTCCCCGTCGAATGTCGCCTGCTTCCTGATCGAGCCGGTACAGGGGGAAGGTGGCTACTACCCCGCTCCGGCGCGATTCCTCGACGCCCTGAGGTCCATGGCGGATGAGCACGGGATCCTCCTGGTCTACGACGAAGTCCAGAGTGGGATGGGACGCACCGCCAGTTGGTTCGCCTCAGACCATTACGCCGCCAAGCCCGACGTCATCGCCATCGGGAAGGGCATCGCCAACGGTCTCCCACTCTCCGCATACGGCGCCTCCCGGGAGCTGATCGACGCCTGGCCCCCCGGTTCGCATGGCACCACATACGGTGGCAATCCGGTGGCCACCGCCGCCGCAGTGGCTGTGATCGACACCATGGAGGGCTTGCTACCGAACGCCCGCGCTCTATCTGAACATGCATTCCAGGTCTTCGGGGAGGTGGCCCAGCGTCATCGCACCATCGGAGAGGTCCGCGGCCTCGGGCTGATGATCGGCCTCGACCTGGTACAGGACCGCTCGACCAGGGTCCCGGATCAGGTGGCTCTCAAGCATGTTCAGAGGTACGCCCTCGACCACAACCTGGTGCTGATCGCGTGTGGAGCAGGTGGGAATGTGCTCCGCTTCATACCCCCACTCATCGCAACAACCCACGACCTCGACTGGGCCATCGACATCATCGACAGGGCTCTCTTCGATTGGGAGCGCGGAACCGGAACCGGTCCAGCCCTCGTCTAACCGGACATGGGAAGATTGAAGCTCGTCGCCCTCATCGCGGTTTCGTTGTTGGCCGCATCATGTGGGGCAACCAGCCAAGAAGTGGTCCCGGGGGGGCCTGACGGAGTGCTCCTCCAGTACGACACCGAGGGTGGCTTTGTCCCGGTCGACTGGGCTCTTCGGCAGAGCCCGATCTTCACCCTCACCAAGGAGGGGGTGCTCATCAGCCAAGGTATCACCGACCTCCGCTATCCCGGCCCGTTGGTGCAGACGTTCATGGCCACCCGACTAACCGAGGGCGAGATGAGACAGATGATGACGCTCATCGAGCGGATGGGATTGCCAGGCATCACCGAGGAGCACGACGACAGCGGATCTGAGATGCTCGCTGACGCTTCCACCGAGAGACTCACGTACTGGGATTCGAACGGGACTCATAAGTACTCCGCGTACGCCCCAGGAATGGGAGACGGTCAGCCGACCAGCCGGACAGCCGCTCTCGTAGAGATCCGAAGGGTGCTCGAACAACTCTCCTTCAACGGCGAGCAGGCAGAATTCGAGCCCACCAGGGTCAGGGTCATCGTCGGTGACGGGGGATTGTTCGACCCCGATTTCGCAGAAGAGCTGGACTGGCCACTCGAGGAGACCGACATATCGGGATGGGCGGACGTGGCTGGCAACTGGAAGTGCAAGGCCTTCCCGGTGGACGTCCTCTCCAGGTTCGAGGGTGCCCACCAGGCGATGGTGTGGAGATCGCCCGATCAGAACAGCGAGACGCTGTACACCTTCGTGGTCAGGCCACTACTCCCCGGTGAGCCGGATTGCCCGACAAATTGAGGGTGATGCGGCCCTCTTGTCGAGGGCAGCATCAGTCCTCAGCCGACGACGGTGGGAACCTTGGCCAGTGACTCGGCGATCTTGTCGGCCGGGTACTCGTAGTCCCTGAGGGTTCCGGCGTTCGCCGCGTCGTATGCCGCCATGTCGAAGTGGCCGTGACCGCAAAGGTTGAAGAGGATCACCTTCTCCTCACCGCTGTCCCGGGCCTTTTCCGCCTCAGTCATCGCTGAAGCGATGGCGTGGGTGGGTTCAGCGGCAGGAATGATTCCTTCGTGACGGGCGAACTGGATGGCCCGGGAGAAGGTCTCGTTCTGGTGGAGTGCCTCAGCTTCGATGATCCCCAACTCCTTGAGATGTGAGACCAGGGGGGCCATGCCGTGATAACGGAGTCCTCCTGCATGGATCGGGTCGGGGATGAAGTCGTGACCCAAAGTGTGCATCTTCACCAAAGGCGTCATCATCCCGGTGTCCCCGAAGTCGTACTGGTAGACCCCCTTGGTGAGTGACGGCGCAGCGGCCGGCTCAACGGCGCGTATCACCGGATCCATCTTTCCGGCCAACTTCTCCCTTATGAAGGGGAAGCTGAGACCGGCGAAGTTCGAGCCCCCACCAGCACAGCCGATCACCACATCGGGTGTCTCATCGACCATGGCAAGCTGCTTGAGCGCCTCCTCACCGATGATCGTCTGATGCATCAAGACGTGGTTGAGGACCGAACCCAGGGCGTAGTTGGTGTCTCCACTTGTGGCGGCCACCTCCACAGCCTCGGAGATGGCCATACCCAGACTGCCGGTGCTGTCGGGATCCCGCTCGAGGACCGACCTCCCGTAGTTGGTGTTGTTCGAGGGTGACGGGTAGATGGTGGCGCCGTAGGTCTCGATCATCGACTTGCGGTACGGCTTCTGGTCGTAGGAGGCACGGACCATGAACACTTCACACTCGATCCCGAACAGGGCGCAGGCGAAGGAGAGGGCTGAGCCCCACTGGCCGGCTCCGGTCTCGGTTGCAAGCTTCTTCACCCCGGCTTTGGCGTTGTAGTACGCCTGGGCCACCGCCGTGTTCGGCTTGTGCGAACCCACCGGGCTGACCCCTTCGTACTTGTAATAGACCCGTGCGGGGCCGCCGATCATCTCCTCGAGCCCGTGGGCCCGGTACATCGGGGTCGGCCGCCACTTGCGGTACACCTCCCGGATCTCCTCGGGGATCTCGACGTATCGGTCCTGAGACACCTCCTGGAGGATCAGGTCCATAGGGAACAGCGGTGCCAGATCGTCCGGTCCTACCGGCTGGTGTGTCCCGGGATGGAGGACTGGTGGTGCGGGCACCGGGAGGTCGGGAACGATGTTGTACCAATGCGAAGGAAGGTCGGATTCGGCGAGGGTGATCTTGGTAACCATGCCAAGAACTTACACACTCAGCGTCGGAGGTGAGATCCAGAACCGGCCTGCGGTGTCACAAGCGGCGTGTACCAGCATCGCGCTGATTAGGGTTCACATCCCATGAGCACAATCGGCGAGGTCCTCATCGGGTTCATGATCCTGGTCGGGCTGGCCGGAATTGTCCTGCCGGTGCTGCCTGGTCTTGCCCTGATCGTGGGTGCGGTGCTGGTCTGGGCGTTGGTCGAAGCAACCGCGATCGGCTGGGTCGTCTTTGCTATCTGTTTCGTCATCGGAGCGACCGCCACGGTGATCAAATACCTCATCCCGGGCCGAAAGCTCAAGGAATCAGGCGTTGCCACGTCGACAATGTTGATCGCCCTGGTCGGTGCGGTCATCGGTTTCTTTGTTATCCCCGTGATCGGCGCTCCCATCGGCTTCATGGTCGCCATCTACCTCATCCAGTGGAACCGGATGGGGCGCGGCGAGGCATGGCCGGCGACTCTGCGGACAGCAGGAGCCGTCGCCCTCTCCATCGGCATCGAACTAGCCGGCGGCCTGCTCATCTTTGGTGTCTGGATGATCGCCACGATCTGGGGCTAAGCGTCTTCGGAGGTGGAGTCGGCCATGTTGGAGATCTCCTGGACGATGTCCTCGTTGGCCAGGGTGGTCACATCACCCAACTGACGGTGCTCGGAGATGTCCTTGAGCAGCCGGCGCATGATCTTGCCCGATCTGGTCTTGGGCAGATCGGTGGTGAAGACGATCGACTTCGGCTTGCCGATCGGTCCCAGGGTTGCCGCCACATGGTCCCGCAGTTCCGTGAGCAGAGCCTCGTCGCCGACGCGGGAGCCGCGCAGGGTGACGAAAGCCGCAATCGCCTGGCCGGTCAGGTCGTCCTTGCGTCCGACCACGGCCGCCTCGGCGACACTGGGATGGCTGACCAGGGCCGACTCGACCTCGGTGGTGGAGATGTTGTGCCCGGAGACCAGCATGATGTCGTCGACCCGTCCCAAGAGCCAGTAGTAGCCGTCGTCGTCGCGCTTGCACCCGTCACCAGGGATGTAGCGGCCGGGGAAACGGCTCCAATAGGTGTCGACGTAGCGGTCGTCGTCGCCGTAG
>JBGTEJ010000057.1:0-6811 GCA_041747855.1 Acidimicrobiia bacterium
GCCAGGGTGATGAACTGGTAGCGGTATCCCATCGCACCCATCTCCTTCTGGAAGGTGGCGATCGTCGCATCATCGAGATGTGCCGACCAGTTGAACGACGGGGAACAGTTGTAGGCCAGCATCTTCCCCGGGAACTCGGCATGGATCGCCTCGGCGAACCGACGTGCCTCTTCGAGGTCCGGCTTGGAGGTCTCACACCAGATCAGATCGCAGTACGGGGCGTAGGCCAACCCACGTGCGATGGCCGACTCGAGGCCTCCGGTCACCTGATGGAAACCTTCAGCCGTCCGCTCCCCTTCGATGAACGGACGGTCCCTCTCGTCGACATCGGAGGTGAGCAGGGTTGCCGAGTTGGCGTCGGTGCGGGCCACGATCAACGTCGGGACACCCATGACGTCGGAGGCCAGACGGGCAGCCTGAAGACCACGGATGTGCTGGCTGGTCGGCACGAGGACTTTGCCGCCCATGTGTCCGCACTTCTTCTCGGCGGCGAGTTGGTCTTCGAGATGGACACCAGCGGCACCCGCTTCGATGAACCCCTTCGTGATCTCGAACACGTTGAGGGCGCCTCCGAAACCAGCCTCTGCATCAGCGACGATGGGAACGAACCAGTCGATGTCGGTGTCACCTTCGGCCCAGTGGATCTGATCGGCCCGGCGGAGAGCATTGTTGATCCGTTTGACCATGGCCGGAGCCGAGTTCGCCGGGTACAACGATTGGTCGGGGTAGACCTCACCCGCCAGGTTGCCGTCACCGGCGACCTGCCATCCGGACAGGTAGATGGACTTGAGTCCGGCCTTCACCATCTGCACTGCCTGACCACCACTCAACGCACCCAGCGCATTGACATAGTCTTCGCTCTGGAGAAGATCCCACAGCTTCTTCGATGTTCTGAAGGCGATGGTGTGTTGCTCGCGCACACTTCCCTGAAGCCTGACGACTTCCTCTGCCGTGTAATCACGGACGACACCGGCCCAGCGTGGATTGTTCCTCCATTCATCGGCAAGACGGGCAGCTTCGTTGACGACGTGGTCCACTTGTACCTCCATTAGTTGATCAGTTCGTATGCGGGCAGGGTGAGGAACTCGATGAAGTCGTCGCTGAGCGCCACTTCCTCGAAGACCTTGCGGGCGGTGTGCAGGTGGTCGGCTGTCGGGTCGTCGCTGGCCTCGGCGATCACACTGTCTGCGATCCGACCGACCAAGGCCGCATCAATCAAGTGACCGTCCGAGGTGGTGGTTTGGTGGTGCACCCATTGCCAGATCTGGGACCTGGAGATCTCGGCGGTGGCGACGTCCTCCATGAGGTTGTCGATGGCCGCTGCCCCCGTCCCTGCCAGCCACGAAGCCAGGTACCGGATCCCAACCGTCACATTGGCAGTGACGCCGTCCAGAGTCACTTCCCCTGGGAAATCGAGGTGGAGCAGGTCGCTGGCGTTCACGTCGACGTCGTCGCGCTGACGGTCGATCTGATTGGGGCGGTCGCCGAGCACCCGGTCGAACTCAGCCATTGCCACGGGCGCCAGGTCGGGGTGGGCCACCCAGGTTCCGTCACAACCGGCGTCAGCCTCACGCGCCTTATCGGTCTTGACCGCCGCCATCGCCCGCTCGGTCGCTTCAGGGTCGCTCCGGTTGGGGATGAATGCGGACATTCCCCCGATGGCGTGGGCGCCCCGCCGGTGGCAGGTCTTCACCATTAGATCGGTGTATGCCTTCATGAAGGGGACGGTCATGGTCACCTGCAACCGGTCGGGAAGGACGAAGTCGGAGTGATTGCGGAATTTCTTGATCATCGAGAAGATGTAGTCCCACCGTCCGGCGTTGAGCCCGGCGGCATGGTCCCGTATCTCGTAGAGGATCTCGTCCATCTCGAAGGCGGCGAGGATGGTCTCGATGAGGACGGTGGCTTTGACCGTGCCCCGGGGGATCCCGAGCCGGTCCTGACACCAGTTGAAGACGTCGTTCCACAGCCGGGCTTCCACGTGTGACTCCAACTTGGGGAGATAGACATAGGGTCCGGTGCCGTTGGCCAGGGCCTCGCGGCCACCGTGGAACATATAAAGACCGAAGTCGAAGAGTGAGGCCGACATCGGTCTGCCATCGACGAGGAAGTGTCGTTCTTCGAGATGCCATCCGCGGGGCCGGACCACAAGGGTTGCGACTTCATCGTTGAGTCGGTACGACTTGGCCGGGGTCTCGTGCGTGAGGGTCTGCCGATAGGCGTCGACGAGGTTCGCCTGTCCGTTGAGGAGGTTCTCCCATGTCGGGGAGGTGGCGTCCTCGAAATCGGCCATGAACACCCGGGCACCCGAGTTCAGAGCGTTGATCATCATTCGGGCGTCAACCGGCCCGGTGATCTCGACCCGCCGATCCTGGAGGTCGTCCGGGACCAGGGCGATGGCCCAGTCCGACTCGCGGACCTCGGCAGTTTCGGGGAGGAAATCGGGGAATTCGCCGGCGTCGAGTCGCGTCTGTCGGGTCTGGCGGTCTTCGAGCAGATGCCCTCTCCGCCATCCGAACTCGTTCTCGAGATCGGTCAGGAAAGCAACCGCGTCCGGCGTGAGGATTCGCCGCTCGACTTCGGAGTCCTGAAACTGATTCATAACCAGGGAGTATCTTTCCGTTCTATTGGGTTTTGAAACGGCTCTAGGAGGTAAGATCAGTGCTTCTTTGCGTCAGGAGGAGAAATGGCGGAAACTCAGACCCTCGATCCCCTGGTTTTCGGACGACGTCTCCGACATCTCCGTCGCACCGCCGGCCTCACACTCGACGACCTCGGTGAGCGCGTGGCCAAGCCCGGGCCTTACCTGTCGCTCGTCGAGAACGGGAAGAAGGAGCCACGGCTCAACCTGGTGGTGGCACTGGCCGACGCCCTGGGGGTTCCCCTGACGGACCTGCTCGACGCGAAGCCTCCGACCCGTCGCGACGCCCTAGAGATCGAGCTCGTCCGGGCGCAGGAGTCGTCGGTGTTCTTTGGTCTGGACCTGCCGACCATCAAGGCCGGTGCTCGCATGGACAACGAGACACTGCATCATCTGGTCGGGCTCCATCGGGAGCTGCGGAGAAGATCGGGATTGGACACAGCCGGATCCGAGGAGGTGAGGCGGGCGAACGGGCACCTCCACGCCTACCTGCAGGCGAACCGCGGCTACGTGCCCGGAATCGAGCAGACGGCCGCAGAAGCCCTTGCCGCTGTCAGTCACGGCGGTTCGGGTCCTTTCAGCTCCCGCAACCTGATAGATCTGGTGGATCACACCGGCTTCGAGCTGATGCCGATAGAGGACATGCCCGGCTTCGCTCGCTCCATCGTCGACAACGACCGCCGTCGGATCTACATCGCACAGCGCAACGAGCTGAGGACCCGACAGGCGAGGAAAGCGGTACTCCAGACCCTGGCGTCGTTCCTACTCGACCATGAGACCGAACCGGATCTCCCCACCTTCCTGCGACAGCGGATGGAGACGGCGTACTTCGCCACCGCGGTGCTCGCTCCCGAGGCCCAGATGGTCGCTCACCTAAACGAGGCCCGGCAACAGCACGACTTGGACGTCGAGGACGTCAAGGAGCTGTTCTACGTGTCGTACGAGATGGCGGCATGGCGGATGGCCAACCTCCTACCCAACCACTTCGACATCGATTGCCACATCGTTGTGAGCAGCGAGGTGGGGACCGTGGTCAAAGGAATGGTCAACGACGGCGCACCTGTCCCCCGGGACGAGCATGGCGGGATAGAGACCCAGCGTTTGTGTCGGAAGTGGGGCTCACGTGTCACCTTCGCCTCCGAGGACCGGTTCGGCACCCATCGGCAGTACACCGACACACCGTCGGGGACCTACTTCTGCACCACCCACATCGAGGAAGGACGTGAGCCGCCTCATGCGGTCACTCTTGGTGTCCGGTTCGCCGATGCGCGCTGGTTCCGGGGACGTGAGTCGGTCCATCGTGAGAACTCCACCTGCCCCGACCCCGTTTGTTGTCGGGTGCCCTCTCCCGAGCTGGCCTCCCGGTTCGGTGATTCGATTGTTGTCTCGGCCCGCTCTCAAGCCCGGATCCTCGGGCTGATGGCCCCCGATCCTTATCCGGAGATGGACCTCCCCGAGGTGCTCACCGTGGTCGACCGTCACACCCCCAACAGCCGACGCGGGACCCGTACAGACCTCCCCACTCAGCCGGAGAAGTCCAGGGTCATCTGACGTGAGTCCGCAACCGGTCGCGCCGCGGGTCTGAGCTGACGCGGCTTCGGTTCGGGATAGAGCCTGAGATAGTCGTCGAGCAGTTCTGGACTATCTGACGCCAGCCACTGGAGGAAATGCGCACGTATGCCACGGAGATGGAGTCGAACGGGGCTGCTCCGCTCGGCGCCCGCCTCTTTGGCCGCGGCCCTGACTGCCGCGACCTGGTCTGGGCTGTCCGAGATGCCGGGCAGCACAGGGGCGATCAGGACGCCTCCCGAGACTCCCCGTTCTCGGAGCCTGGCCAGAGCGTCGAGCCTCTTCCTGGGATGGGGCGTGCCCGGCTCGGTCCGACGCCAGACATCCTCATCCAAGGTGGCGACTGAGAAGGAGACCGAGACGTCGGTTTCCTTGGCTGCCTCGGCGAGGATGTCGATGTCCCGTAGCACGAGCGGGGACTTGGTGAGGACCGAGAACGGGTTGGCCCGTTCGGCGAGCACTTCGATGATCCCTCTGGTCAACTTGTATTTCCCTTCAGCAGCTTGATAGGGGTCCGTGTTGGTTCCCATGGCGATGGCTGCCCCCGACCACTTGGCAGGATTCGTTTCGGCGCGCGCCAACTCGACCGCATTGACCTTCACCACGATCTGGCTGTCGAAGTCGGCCCCCATGTTGAATCCGAGATACTCGTGAGTAGGCCGGGCGAAGCAGTAGGTGCAGGCGTGGCTGCAGCCGCGGTAGGCGTTGATCGTGTACTCGAACCAGGGAGTCCCCGGTGGTGCCGTGTTGATAATCGATCGAGCCTCCACCTCGTGGAAGGTCAGTCCCTGGTAGGCGCCCCTGCCAACCACTCGACGTGTCGTCTCGAATAGAGGGTCCTGGTCAGCGGCAAGCTTGCCCCAACGAAACTCACTCATCCGCCCACCATAGTCGTACACATGTTCGATTCAAGCCGGAACCTCTTCGGAATTCCTGGCCAGGGCCTTTCCTGAGCGAGCGGTCTCATCCAGTAAACGCCCGATATAGGGGAACCGGAACGCCTAAGACGTCTCGGTGACGAACTTCCTGAGATGTCCGGCGAGGTCCTTCAGTGATGGAACATGGATGTACATCATGTGGCCGGCCTCGTAGTACTCCATGGTCACGTTCTTCCTCACCTCGGGGTCGAGTCCCATGTGGGAGAAGGTGTACTCGGTGGCGAAGTGGGGTGTGGCCAGGTCGTAGTAGCCGTTGGCAACGAACACTCTCGTGCCACGTGAGCGCGAGAGAAGCTCCCTGAGGGCCTCCGAGGTGTCCACATACCGCCCTTTGAAGTCCTCATAGTCCCACGCCTGGTTGACCTTCATCGACAGGATCTCGTAGATCTGGTCCGACTCGAACCCGAGTTCCCTGCGCAGCAGGTTGTTCAAGGCCGAGGCCGCAACCCCACCAGTGGCGTCCAGGCTGGGATCCGATTCGATGACATGTCCCGCCTTCACCCGATCGATCCCGGTGAACCGTGAGTCGATCCGTCCGACCGTCCGGCGTTGGTCGCGCAAGAGCTCCTTGCAGAAACGGAGGATGTGGAGCCTCAAGTCGTAGTGATCGATGTAGTCGGCGGAGATGCCCGTGTACTCGCTGAGCTTGCCGGCGATGCGCTCACGCTCCGCCCTGGTGACGTTGTCGCCCTTCGCCAGCACCGTCCAGTAATCGCCGAGTGCGAACTCCTCCACTTCGGTTAGGAAATCGGCCAGCTTTCGCTTCTGATGTTTTGCCGGGAGTCGCCTGTGATACCAGGCGGTGGCGGCGTAGGTGGGGAGGTAGAGGGCGAACGGGAGATCGTTCCCAGCGTCGAAGAGGAGGCTCTTCATGTCGACCTTCACCGTCTGGTAGTTGAGGATCGACGAGATCAGCATGATCCCGTTGAACTCGACGTTGTACGTGGCGAACAGTTCCCTGGCGATCCCGGCCCCACGCAGCGTCCCGTAGCTCTCCCCCGCCAGATACTTGGGTGAGCCCCATCTTCCGTTTCGGTTCAGATAGTGGACGATGAACTGGCTAAAAGCCTCGATGTCGTGGGTGAAGTGGTGGAAATCCTTCGTGTCGTCCTTCTCGGCCGTGGTCGAGAAGCCGGTCCCGATGGCATCGACGCACACCACATCGCTGACGTCGAGGATCGAATAGGGATTGTCGATGAGACGGCCCTGCATCCCTCTCTTGAACCCGTCGTCGTCGAACTCCATCCGCTTCGGTCCGAACAGACCGAGATGGAGCCACACCGTGGATGAGCCGGGCCCGCCGTTGAAGCAGAAGAGGACGGGGCGCTTGTCAGGGTCGGCGCCGTCCTGGGTGTAAGCGACGTGAAAGAAGGAGACCTTCTTGTCGTTGACTTCGAAAACCTGTGTGGCCGCCTTGGCGGTGTACGAGATCTTCTTCCGGCCGAAGGTCCCGGTGTACTGCTTGGAGACCTCCTTCTCCTCGATCTCGGGAACTGGCTTCTTCTCTTCGGTCGACTCGTCCGTCTTCTCGCCCTTGTCCTTTTCCTTTGCCATATGGAGCCTCAGCGTAGAAGAAAATAGATTCCGGAACGCGGTCGAAGTTAGCGGCAAAGCCGCTGCCCCCGTTGGGGTGACTCGTCAGCTGGTGCCCAGCTAAAGGGGC
>JBGTEJ010000058.1:0-3307 GCA_041747855.1 Acidimicrobiia bacterium
CTCGAGAGTTCTGATTGTCCACGAGGACAACGAGTTCGCAGGGTTCGGAGCCGAAGTCGCGGCCCAGGTTGCAGACAAGTGCTTCGAATGGCTCGATGCACCTGTCAAGAGGTACGGCCTACCCGACTTCCCACTCATGCCGTACGCCGGCTCTCTCGAAAACCAGCTGTATCCCACACCCGCCTCGATCGCGGAACGCGCGTTGGAGTTGGCCGCCTACTAGTTCCTGCGTTTTGCGGTGGTCTGGTACTCGATCGACAAAGGTCGGGTGTCACCGCTGAACGCTGACCCGCCATCCCACCTCCTCTAACCTCTGAGCCTCATGTCTCTCCAGACACATCTGTCGAACCTAACCGGGAGGGCCTTCGGTCATCTGGGAATGCCGGCCGAGTACGGCCAGGTGGTTGTTTCCCAACGGCCCGAACTCGCCCAGTTCCAATGCAACGGAGCGATGGCTGCCGCAAAGACCGACGATCGCGCTCCGCGCGACATCGCCAGCGCGGTCGCCAGACAGCTCGCCACCTATCCCGAGATCAACATGGTCGAGATCGCCGGTCCCGGATTCATCAATATCTCGGTGACCGATCAAACCCTGGCTGAGTGGGGCAACGCCACATCCCGGGAGAGCCATCTCGGCTATCAGGTCACCGACCAGCCTCTCACCGTGGTCGTCGACTACGCCGGGCCCAACGTGGCGAAGGCCATGCATGTCGGGCATCTCCGGGCCACCATCATCGGGGACTCGCTGGCGCGGCTCTTCAGGTTCGCAGGTCATTCGGTCATCCGTGACCCGCACTTTGGTGACTGGGGTTTCCAGATGGGTCTGGTGATCTCTGCAATCGAGGAGGAGCAACCCGAACTCCCATACTTCGATTCCAGAGCCACCGAGTATCCGGACACCTCACCAGTCACCCTGGAGGACCTCCAGCGGATCTATCCCACTGCGGCCGAGCGGGCGAGGGAAGATGAAGCCTTTGCCGAACGGGCCCGGGCCGCCACGGTGAAACTTCAGAGTGGCGATCCCGGGTACGCGACCCTGTGGCGGCACATGAAAGACGTCTCCGAAGAATCCCAACGCAAGGACTTTGCCGTTCTCGGTGTCGAATTCGACCTCTGGTACGGCGAATCCGACGTCGACCACCTCATCACCCCCATGGTCGAGCGACTGGAGGCCTCCGGCGTTGCTGAGGAGTCTGATAGTGCCCTGGTCGTGTTCGTCGACCAGCCGGACGACAACCGGGAGTGGCCACCGCTGTTCCTGAAGTCGCGCACCGGTGCCTTCATGTACTCGACCACCGACCTGGCCACCATCGAGTATCGGGTCGAGGAGTTGGGCGCAAAGCTGATCCTGTATGTCGTGGATCGTCGTCAGGCCGACCACTTCATCTTGTTGTTCAGGGCGGCCCGCAAGGCTGGTATCGCCAACGAGGATGTGGTGATGGAGCACAACTGGTTCGGGACGATGAACGGTCCGGACGGGAAGCCTTTCAAGACACGTGAGGGTGGTGTGGTCCGTCTCGGTGACGTCATCCAGATGGTCACCGACGCCGCCAGGAAGAGACTCGACGAGGCCGACCTGGCTGCCGAGTATCCCGCAGAGGAGAGGCAGAGGATCGCAGGACAGGTCGGAGTGGCGGCGCTGAAGTTCGGCGACCTGATCAACAACCGCACCTCGGACTACATCTTCGATCTCGATCGATTCAGCTCATTCGAAGGCAAGACCGGCCCCTATCTGCAGTACGCCGCGGTCAGGATCAAGTCGATCCTCCGCAAGGCCGAGGAGCGTGGCTTCACACCGGGTGAGATTCTCACACCCGCCGATGAGTCCGAGCGTGGTCTGGTCCTGGCATTGCTCCAGTTCCCCGAGGTGGTGGATCGCAGCATCGACCTGCGGGCCCCAAATCATGTGGCTGACTTTGCTTTCAACCTCGCCGGACAGTGGAACCGGTTCTATGACGTGTCGCACATCCTCTCCGAGGAGGACACCGCCCAAAGAGGCTCATGGTTAGGACTTGCCGCCTGGACCTTGTCCACTCTGGAATTGCTCCTCTCTTTGCTCGGGATCGAGGTCCCCGACAGGATGTGAATGTGAGCTTTACCGTCCGCCCCGCTCGAGCCGACGATGTCCCGTTCATCTCCAGCTGGACCACCGCTACCTTCGAATGGGGCGACTACGTGCCCGAGAGACTGCCCGGATGGCTCGAGTCGCCCGACTCCAATGTGGTGGTCTGCTGCGACGATTCCGACCTACCCATTGCGGTGTCCCACGCTCTGATGTTGTCTCCAATGGAGGCCTGGCTGGAAGGAGCGAGGGTCCATCCCGACTACCGACGTTCGGGGATGGGTAGAGCGATGAACCAGGCTGGCAGGACATGGGCCAAGCAACAAGGCGCAAAGGTGGCCCGGCTCGCCACCGAGGCCACCAACGAGGCGGCACGGCGTCAAGTCGAGGCGATCGGCTACAGGCACACTGTGTCATGGGGGTACGCCGAGTTGAACGCGAGCAACCACCGACTCCTCGATGGCAACCGCGAGTTGAAACCGGCCCCATCGGCTGATGTGGACCCTGCCTGGATGTCGTGGCTAGCCGGTGACCTCTCCATAGCCGGTCGCGAGCTCATCTCCGAAGGGTGGCGTTGGCGGAGAGCGAAGCCGACAGACCTGTCGGATGCCGTTCGGAGGGGAGATTTCCTCCAGTCTCCTTACGGCTGGGTCGTTGTCAGTCAGCCGGCAGCCGACTGGCTGAGATGCGGATGGCTATCGACTACTACCGGCGAGGGCCCTGTGCTCCTAGACGGTCTTCGCGACCTGGCACGCGACCGGGGTGTCCGAGAGATCGACGTTTTTGTCCCTTGGATTCCCTGGATCACCGAGGCCCTGACCCGGGCCGGTGCATCTCCCAAGGAGGTGTGCATCTACACCTTCCCCCTCTAGACCAGGGTTAGCAGCGCGGCAATCACCCACACCAGGTATAGGGCGGGCTCATCGAGTCGTCTGACCCATTCCCTCCGGGTAGGGGCGGCCCTGACGAGCAGGGAGATGGGGACGCCGATTAGTGGCATGGCCAGTATGGCGGCCGACCCGACAGCACGGAGGGTTTCGATACCCTTCAGAAGCGGTATCGGCACTTCACCCACCCAACGCAGAACGAGCCGGTACACCGTCAGGAAGGCAAGCCCGGTTGCGAGAACGGCCAGGGTGCGCCCGATTCCGACCTCCCAGATCTTGAAGCCCTGGAGCCGCCGACCTCTTCCCAATGGACTCTCAGACGCCACTCCGAGGAAGAAGCCTCCAGCCAATCCAACTA
>JBGTEJ010000059.1:0-2452 GCA_041747855.1 Acidimicrobiia bacterium
TGGAGACCAGGTTGCGCATGATCTGACGGAGCCGGCCCGGGTCGACCATGACATCGATCTCTTCGGGTATCGAGATCTCGAACTTCGTGTTGGGTGGCACCGCAAGGGCGGAGGTCGAGTTCTCGACCTCCCGAACCAGCGCAACCCGCCCCACCGAGAAGGTGAGGTCGCTCGTGTCGAGACGGCTAGCCGCCAGGAGGTCTTCGACGATGCTTGCTACCTCGCCGGTCTGTTGATGGAGAATGTCGACCAACTCGGCACGCTCATCGGCCTCGAGTCTTGGCCAGGTCGCCTTGAGGATGGACGCATATCCGACCACGGCCGTTAGTGGGGTGCGCAACTCGTGACCAACGCCAGCGAGGAAGCGATCCTTCGACTCACCGGTCTTCTCCAGTCTTCGGGCACCATCGCTCACCCTCCCCATCAGCTCGGCAACCACCAAGAGGACCAAGGAGCCGAGTATCGCCCCCCGTATCTCGGCGTTTGTCTGCACCCTGCCGTCTGTGACCCTGAACAACAGTCCGGTGATCAGGATCATCAGGATCGCGGTCATCCAAGTCCGCATGCGTCTGTAGACGGTTCCAGCGATGAGCACCGGGATGGTCGAGAGGGCACTCACCATGTCCCCGACCACCGGCCGAAGGAAGGGAACAGACACGGTGTAGAGCAGGATCGACGAGAAGACGAGGATTGAGGGCTGGATAGAGGCCATCCATACCTTTCTGGCAGAGGAGTCCCGACCGCGGCCTCTGCTGTGAATAGCTGACCAAGCCGTCCGAATCCTGTTCATTTGAGCTGCCAACGCTGTTCTCAAGCGTGGACCTTCAGACTGCTGAGGATGAGCTCCGGTTGCGCGGCTCCACCCTTCGACGTCTTGGAACTTGCCGGATGCCGGTCGTAGCTCTCATAACGGCGCAGGGAGAACACGAACTCGGTCAACCCGTTGTGTCTTCGGTACTCGAGATTGCCTCCCATAGCCAGCGCCAGTTGATGGCTGATCCACAGCCCCAACCCGACAGACATCGCCGCTCGACGCGTTGCCATCGAGCGTCGATAGGGGAGGAAGATGGTCTTCTCGTCCCCCGGAGGGACGCCATCACCGTCGTCGCTGACCACTATTCGCAGCCAGGATCCATCCTCGAATGTTCTGACTCCCACATTGGGGCCTCCGTAACGGCCAGCGTTGGAGAGCAGATTGCGGAGCACCTGACGGACCCGCAAGCTGTCACCTTCCGCCGACGACAATCCGTCGCCCAGTTCGAGGGAGATACTCATACCTTCCCCGGCGAATCTCCAAGCGGTCGTCCTTGCCTCTTCGTTGAGGCCCACCGCTGCCAGCTGGACACTCAATGCCGCCCGCTCCAGGCTGGTCGAAGTGAGGAGATCGTCGACGATCTCGCTCGCGTCGACCAGCATGCATATGAGCGAGCTCGATCAGCGCACGGACCTCCTCCGGTGCCACTTGCTCGGTGCTGACCAGCTCGGTCATCCCAATCATCCCGGTGAGATTGTTCTTCAGCTCGTGGCTGACCGTCCCCAACATCTGGGACCGGTTGGAATCGAGCCGGCTCAACCATCCCTTTACCCGCGACATCACCAGGGCCATTCCGGCCACTAGGAGTAGGACGGGCAGGAGGCTGCTGACCGCTGCCGTGGTCAAGCCACCCGCCATGAAGTAGGAGATGCCGTACCAGGATGCCAGGTAGGCGAGGAACGCAGCCATCCACCATCCACTGGAAAGCATGACGGTTACCAGGGTGAATAACGCAAGAGCCGCAGTCGTGACACCCAGTTGCTCGGGGACGAGGACCATCAAGGGACCGAAAAGGGTCAGGTCAAGACCCACCAAGGCTCGGGGGGTCCGGATCTTGCGGATTCGACTCCACACGGCATGGATTCCGGCGACCGAGAGGGCGACGGCGGTGGGGAGGATCGGAAGGACGGGGTCCTCCCCGCTGGCCACGAGCCACTGTAAGGCCAGCGTTACCAACCCGCTCGGGACCAGGATGAGACGGACCTTCAGATAATCGTCCAGGAAGCTCTCCATCGAGGAGCGTTGCGAGACAGGTCTGGGCGAGGTGGGCATACCAGTACCTATCGACCATCGGCTGCGATCCCTGCAGCGCGCTGGGTGGATTAGTGACCTAAGTCCCTTTCTTCACTGATCCTGGCCAACGTGGTTGGTTTGTCGGTCGCGCCTGCTAGCCCGATTGGGGGCTGGGATCGCCCCGGGACCTGGGGATGGCTACCCGAGATCATCAGCCGAGCGCGATTCGGCAAGCCCCCGTCAGGCGCCGAGCGTGGTCTTCACACTGGTGACTTCGGTCTCGAAGACCCCCGCCGCGTCGACGTAGGCTTGCACCCCGGCACGTCGTACCGTTCCGGGATCACTTGAGGTCAGTCCGGCGAGAGCGTTCGAAGCGGCCTGGGCAGCTGCGTCGAGCGCGGTACG
>JBGTEJ010000060.1:0-76692 GCA_041747855.1 Acidimicrobiia bacterium
GGCAGTGTCTCCGCTCGAGGTGCGATCACCCAGGCCTCCACCTTCGACGGGGGAACCGGCCTGCTCATCATCAACGGGACCAGCGACCAGACCTTCACCGGCAACGCCACCACCACCGCCGGCACCCTCCCCAACCTCGAAATCGCCAAACCATCAGGCACCCTCACCCTGACCGGCACCATCCGCACCAACCGCAACTGGACCCACACCAGCGGCACCCTCGACCCCACCACCTCCACCGTCGTATACGCCGGCACGCAGCTGGTCTCGGTATCCGGGATGACGTTCTCCAGCGTGATAGTCGATGGCGGCGCCCTGACGAGCGGGGTGACCCTAGTGCAGGGCCCACTCGTCGTCACCGGCACCCTCAACCTTGCCAGCGGGACGATCACGACCGGCGGGAGCAAGGTGGCTGTCGCCTCAACGGGCAACGTCGTGCGGTCGAGCGGCCACGTCGTCGGCAACCTGGAAAAGCACGTCCCGGCCGGGTCGGCCGTGAGCCTCGACTTCGAGATCGGAGACACCACGGTCTATGCGCCGCTCTTCGTCACGTTCGGAGACGTCATCACGAGCGGTGATCTCCTTGCAAGCACAGCCTCCGGCGATCACCTTGACGTCGCCAACTCTGGTGTGTCGGCGACGAACAGCGTGAACCGTTGGTGGGCGATGACGAGCTCGGCGATCGAATTCGACTATTACGATGTGGCCTTCGCGTTCGTCTCCGCCGATGTCGACCCACTGGCCAATACCAGCGAGTTCATCGTCGCCAAGCGTGTTGGCGAAGTTTGGACTCAGCCGACAGTATTGGCGCGCACGGAGACAGGCATCGAGGTGGGCGGCCAGACCTCTCTGGGCGATTTTGTCGTGGGTGAGCCCGCTGCGGATGTGGGGGTGCTGCTCGTCGGCTCGCCCGAACCGGTCCTGGTCGCTGACACGCTCACCTACACGGCGACGGTGCAGAACGCGGGTCCCTCACCGGCGTCGAACGTGGTCCTCACCAACCATCTTCCCGCAGGAGTCACCTACCAGTCGGTCGATAGCACTCAAGGCATCTGTAGCCATTCGAACGGCATTGTGACCTGTGCCCTGGGCGATCTCGCGGCCAACGCCACTGCGACCGTAACCATCCATGTCACCGCCACAACGCCCGGCACGGTCACCAATACCTTCACCATCACCGCCCACGAAGACGACCCCCAGACAGCCGACAACACCGCCTCATGGACCAGCACCATCAAAGGCGAGAACACCGTTGCCGGAAGAGGTACACCGGGAACACCGCAGCCTGGAGACACCCCACAGAGCCCCAACAACTCCACAATAGGGGCCAGTACCGTCGACCTCGAGCCCCCTGTCCCCGGAACGGGTACATCGCCGGTGGCGTCGTCCGGAGAAGACGCCACATCGAGCGCACCCGAAGGGTCGGGCGACCGGCGGTCTGGGTTGAATGGCCGGCAGCGCGAGCACATCGCTCCGGCCGACCGGCCTGGTTCAGTTCCGGTCAGCGCCATCCTTCTCGCAGGAGTCCTCGCCGTCTCTCTGCTCTTCCTGGGACGCTGGGTCCGTGTTGCTCGGAAGAGCTGAGCCGCCGGCACCGTCATCGAGGATCTCGCTACATGGCCATCGACGCCAAGGACATCAAGCGGGTGGCCGAGTCCGCCGAGACTTGAGGGGCGTGCCCGGGGTGGGTTTCGAACCCACACGAACCTTGCGGTTCAAGGGGGTTTAAGCCCCTTGCGTCTACCGTTCCGCCACCCGGGCTGCGTATCAGCGTAGGGCCAAGAGTCCGGCTACGACTCCGTCGAGTGTGTCGTGGATCGAGACGACGGCCTCCTCAGCACCGACCGCATCCATCACCCCTTCGGCGATCAGAACACCGCCGAGAATGACCGGCGCCCGCTTCGGGTTCAACGAGTGCAGGGCGGCGGTCTCCTCGAGGGTCAATCCGGCGAGTATCTCGACCACTTCTGTCACCTCGGCGCGGGTGACGGTGTACCCGTATGTTTCCGTTGCTGAGGGCAGACTTCCAGCCAGGCCGGGCAGCTCGGTCCAGGTGCCGGCAACACCCACCAGCGAGCCCACCTCTCCCATGTTCACCACGGCGAACAACTCCCTGATGACGTGACGGGCGGCATCGATCTGGGCCGGTGACGCCGGTCGGTCGGGGAGAGCGCGTTCGGTGATCCTCACCGAGCCGATGTCGACCGACACCCCGCCGGTCGCTGTAACGAACTCGGTGCTCCCCCCGCCGATATCCGATACCACCACCGGCCCCGGCCCATCGAACGAGCCGATGACACCGGTATAGGCCAGTCGAGCCTCCTCCTCTCCGCTGATCAATGTCGGTCGCACCCCCAATGCACTTTCGGCAAGATCGAAGAACTCGTCCCGATTCGAAGCATCACGTGAGGCGGAAGTGGCGATGGCCCTCCTCATCGTGACCTGGTGCAGGTCCATCAGCCTGCCGTATTCTTCGAGAACGGGAAGGGTCATCGCAATTGCCTGTTCGGAGAGCTTCCCTGTGTGGTCGACCCCACGACCCAGACCGGTGACTCGCTCCCAACGCCCGATCTCGGAGTCAGCGCCAGCGATCAGCATCCGCATCGAGTTGGTCCCGATGTCGACGGCGGCCACCGTTCGACTCAAGGGAGGCTGACCCATGCCGGGTTGGCCTCCCCGTTGACCACACAAGGCACCGGACAATCGAGCGGTTCGATCCAACCTGTCACCAGTTCGCCGACCGGATTGTCGCCACCACCGCGGGTATGGGCGTAGTGGGCGTGGAGACACTTGACCCCACCACCGGACCCCCCCACTCCCCCAGAAGGCACCGGGCCCTGGACATCGTCGGGAAGGCGAGTATCCCGGGTCGTCCGGTATGCCTCGTGGGCCATAGACAGCTGCTCGGCGAAGACGGGATCAGCGTTGGCCCTGGCGTCCATTCGTCTGACACCACCCGAACTCTCCAACCGGCCGATACGGGTGCGCGCCAGCGGACAGGACAGCCAGTACAAGGTCGGGAATGGCGTGCCGTCATCGAGCACAGGTGGCACTTCGACCACGACGGGAAGGTCGAGATGACATCTCGAGACAACCGTCACGTCTGTCCGCAGCGATCTGCCGATCTGGACCTCTACGACCCGTCGATCATTCTCCCGGCTCATCAGGTGAACCTTCATCGGCCCCGGTGACGAAGTCCCAGATCTTGTCGACCCAGGTCCTCATGTCCTCGGGACCCGCTTCGACCGGCGCCTCCGGCCCGGCATCATCCGAAGGCGGCGGGTCGACCACCACGAACGCGGTCTCACCCGGGCGGACATATCCCAACTTCTCTCTGGCCAGTCGTTCGATCTCGGCCTCGGTACCCAGAGCGACGACGTCGGCCTCGAGACGGGAATTCTCGGACTCCAACCTGGCCAGCTCCTGTCGGGCGTCCGCGACATTCTGATTGGCGTCAAGGATCTGCCGATAGGGAACGACCTGGGTGAGGAAGGCGGCGCCGATAAGCAGGAACAGTGCCGCCACCAGCAGTCCCCCCGGACGTATGAAGTACCGTTTCACCGCACTCTCCGGAATGGGTCCCAACCCGCAAACCGGGCCTCGGGACCCAAACGCTCTTCGATACGTAACAACTGGTTGTATTTGGCGGTGCGTTCTCCCCGGGCGGGAGCACCGGTCTTCATCTGGCCGGCGTTGGTGCCGACTGCGAAGTGCGCGATAAACACATCCTCGGTCTCACCGCTTCTATGGCTGACCATGCGACCGTATCCGGCCCGCTTGGCGGTTTCCATCGTGTGCAACGTCTCAGAGACCGTGCCGATCTGGTTGATCTTCACCAGGATGGCGTTGGCCACACCTGTGCTGATCCCCTTTCGGAGAAGCTCATCATTGGTGACGAATATGTCATCCCCGACCAATTGGACCCTCTCGCCAACCCTCTCCGTCAGCTGTGTCCATCCGTCCCAGTCGTCCTCCGACATCCCGTCCTCGATCGAGACCAGCGGGTAGCGATCGACTAGACCCGACAGATAGTCAACCATCTCCGGCGCCGTCAGCTCCTTGCCTTCCAACTGGTACCGGCCCTCGCGGTAGATCTCGGTTGCCGCCACATCCATGGCGAGAGCGATCTCCTCACCGAGTTTGTACCCGGCTTGATCGATCGCCTTCACCATGAGTTCCAGCGCCGCCTCATTGGTTGCCAGGTCGGGAGCAAACCCGCCTTCGTCTCCGACGTTGGTCGACAGTCCAAGACCGGCGAGGACCTTCTTCAAGGCGTGATAGGTCTCCACACCTGCCCGGAGCGCCTCACTGTATGTGGGGAACCCGGCCGGGACCAGCATGAACTCCTGGATATCGACGGAATTGGCGGCATGGACCCCTCCATTGAGGACATTGAGGCAGGGCACCGGTAGGACGCGGGCGGAGGGCCCGCCGAGATAGCGATAGAGGGGTAGCCCGACACTGCTCGCCGCAGCCCTCGCCGTGGCGAGTGAGACCGCCAGAATCGCGTTTGCCCCCACCTTGGACTTGTCGATGGTCCCGTCGAGGTCGTTGAGGAGTAGGTCGATCTCCTCCTGGCGGGTCACATCACGCCCGATCAGGAGAGGTGCCATGTCGCGGTTGATGTGACCGACCGCCTTGGAGACACCCTTGCCCATCCATCTGTCCCCTCCGTCACGAAGCTCGACCGCTTCATGGGTGCCTGTGGAGGCGCCGGAAGGCACGATCGCACGGCCGAACCCTGATGAGGTCTCGACTTCGGCCTCGACCGTCGGGTTCCCGCGGGAGTCGAGGACCTGACGTGCGTGGACCCGTTCGATGGTGGTGCTTGGCATGGACATATCAGAGGGCTGGCTCCGTCAAACTAACAGGCCGGGGGCGGGGTCCCGGGTCACTCTAGGACGCCCTTGGAACGGTCCCAGCGCTGGTTCAACTCGTCGAGACTCAACCCTGACAGGGGCCCCTCGGCTTCCATCGCCCGGAACCGGTCGACAAACCGTTGCGTAGCGCGACCAAGAACAAGTTCGGCGTCGAGGTCGAGATGCCTGGAGAGGTTGACCACCGAGAACAGGAGGTCGCCCAGTTCCGCCCCGACATCACCCTCACCCGCAAGGGCCTGTTTCAGCTCATCGACCTCTTCCTCCACCTTCTCGAGCACCTGCGAGGCGACCGCCCAATCAAACCCCACCTTGGCCGCCCGGTTCTGGATCTTGGACGCTCTCTGCAGGGCCGGCATACCGCTGGGCACGCCATCGAGAGCAGACTCTTTCGGTTCCCCGCCGCGTTCGTCGGCCTTGATCCGGTCCCACTGCGTCTTGACCTCTCGGGCCGTGCCGATCTCGACCTCACCGAAGACGTGGGGGTGTCTTCTCACCAGCTTCTGACGAAGGGCCTCTCCGACATCGTTGATGTCGAATGCACCGACCTCCCGGGCGATGACCGCATGGAACAGGACCGACAGGAGGACATCGCCCAACTCGTCCTCCACAGCGGCGTAGGCAATCCAATCCGGTTCGTCACCGCTGAGCCTGGCCACTGCGTCGATGAACTCGTACACCTCTTCGACCAGGTACTTGACCAGACTCTCATGAGTCTGCTCCCGGTCCCAGGGGCACTCAGCGCGGAGACGGTCCATGGCGCGGATGGCACCGACCAGCCCTCCCGGCTCGGTGTCGATGAACAGCGACGTCCTGTTCCCGGCGCGAGACGTGTCGAGTGACCCGGGGCCCACCTGTTCCACGACCGAGTCTGTGCCGCCGGCATCCACGAGCAGGGTCACTGTGGCATCGTCCGGGAGCACCCGTCCGAGCATGGCACCGATGTCGGCGATCACCTCTGGCCGGTCGAGATGCCCGATGATTGTCGGTTTGTCGATGATCAGCGGATCGGGAAGCTGGTGACCGTTGAGCACCTGCAATCCCCTGTCAAGAGGGTCGTAGCCCACCGTCATCAGGATGGCATCCACGAACGACTCACCAGGGATGATCTCCACCTCGACACCAGACGCCAACAGTTGACGGACCACGAACTCGCCGGTCATCGGGCTTCCGGGCACGGCGTACACCACCAGGCCATCCTCTGCAGCTTCGATGATGCGGTTGACGATCGCCCCGTACACCGACCCATAATCGTCCTGGCTGTATAGGTCGTCACAGGTCACAACACTGCGTCGGGATGCCAGTTCGGCGGCCGCAGGATGATGAAGAGTCCGGACGATCAGGGTCCGTTCGGGGTCGAGAAGCAATTCGCCGATCGGACCCGGGACCCGGCTCAGATGACCGGGTCCGAGACCGATGACGGTGATCATCCCGCTGATGGGTTACGCCGGTGGGACAACACCGGGGGAAGGTGTAGTGGCCCAGGTCCCGAAACGTGGGGAGACCTCGACGTCGGCGGCCACCATCTGACCGATCCTCCACTGCTGGAATCGGGCGAAGCCGCCCTGTTCGATCAGGTTCTTTACGACCTCTTCGTCGGTTGGAACCGTACGTTCCCTGACCAGGATTATGTGCCATCCGAACTGCGTCTCCACCAACTCCCCGAGGACTTCGCCCACCGGTGCGGTCAGCGTCGCATCACGGAACGGGGCCACGTAGTTGGCGGGCGGAGCGCATCCCAGATCGCCGCCCCGAGCAGCCGTGTCGTCGGTACCGTGCTCCTCGGCCATATCCTCGAAATCCGCCCCATCGATGATGGCATCCAGGACCTCCTGGGCCTCGTCCTCGTTGTCGAGGGTGAAGAGGATGTGGGAGGCGCAGACTTCGATCACACTCGGCAGGGCCTCTTCGATTTCATCCTCGGTAGGAGCGGTGACCTCGGACTTGTAATGGTCGATGACCTTCTGATGCAACACACTCAAGTGGGCAACTTTGTTGAGAAATGTTTCCGTCCGGCCATAACGCTGGAGCATCGCTTCGCGACTCTCGCCCTCGTTCTTGTTGGCGTCGATGATCACTACTTCTTCAGCGGCGATCTCCTCCTCGGTCGCCTGGATCTGGAACTGCTCTGCAGCATCAGCCAGAACGATCTGGTACTCGATCAGGAAAGTCAGATCGTTGGCGAACGCCTGCTTGTCGATAGGCTCTGGCTCCGCCTGGTAGACAAGAGCCTCGACATCGCCGACGGTTATCCTGTTCCCGTTCACATTCACCGCGGCTGTACCGGGGCCACCACAGGCCGCGATGGTCAGGGCGGACACGACTGCCAGCGCTACGAGCTTCTTCACAGGTGAGATCCTTTAGGAGAGTATGGAACCCGTGAATGGTAGGGGTCAACCATCGACTAGGTGAACCTCACTTTCTGCAGGCCACATCGCTCCGATGAACCCGACCAGTCCGGGGATCAGCGGTGTGGGGAGCGGGAGGAACAAGACGCCTTCGGTGGCCCTCAGCACCGATCGGGGTTGGAGTCGTTGGAGACGGACCTCCTGGGAAGGTTTCAGGTTGATCGGACCGATACGGACCTCGTTCCGAAGCTTCACGATCTCGTTGATTCCGACCCTGATCGCCACCACCCGGAGACGCGCCAATTCGAAAAGCGCGACTGCGGAATGGGGCAGTTGGCCGTAGCGGTCGACCCACTCGGCGGCCACTTCTTCGACGCCTTCTACCGTGGTGGCCGCGGCCAGACGTCGATAGGCCTCGAGACGCAGCTCCTGGTCGGTCATGTAGCTTTCCGGGATGTGGGCGTCGACCGGCAGGTCGATGCGGACTTCAGGCGGACCGGTGTCTTCGATCGGCCGACCTTCGAGTTCGGCGACCGCGGCTGCCACCATCTCGGTGTAGAGATCGAAGCCGACAGCGGCGATATGACCACTCTGGATCTCGCCGAGGATCGATCCGGCGCCCCTGATCTCGAGGTCTTTGATGGCCAGCTGGAAACCCGAACCCAGATCGGTCGCCTCACCGATGGCCTCGAGACGTCTATGGGCGTCCTCGGTCAAGGACTGGTCGGTCGGGTGGAAGAGGTAGGCATAGGCCCTTTGGGTGGATCGCCCGACACGACCCCTGAGTTGGTACAGCTGGGCGAGACCCAACAAGTCGGCCCTTTCGACGATGAGGGTGTTGACTTTTGGCAGGTCGAGACCCGACTCGATGATCGTGGTGGCGACGAGCACGTCGTACTCCCCGTTCCAGAAGTCGATCATGACTTGTTCCAGTTGGCCCTCCGACATCTGTCCGTGTGCCACCACGTAGCGGGCATCGGGGACCAACTCCCGGAGTCGTGCCACGGCCCGGTCTATAGAACGAACCCGGTTGTGCACATAGAAGATCTGGCCCTCCCGGAGCATCTCGCGCCGGATGGCGGCCGACACCGTCTGCTCGTCGTAGGGGCCTACATAGGTGAGGATCGGATGTCTGTCCTCTGGTGGTGTCCTGATGTGGGAGACATCGCGAATGCCGGTGAGCGCCATCTCCAGTGTGCGTGGGATCGGGGTTGCGGTGAGGGTCAGCACGTCCACACCGACTCGAATTCGTTTTATCGCGTCTTTGGCCCCAACCCCGAACCTCTGCTCCTCGTCGATCACAAGGAGACCGAGATCCTTGAAAACCACATCCTCGGAGAGGAGCCGATGAGTGCCGATGACCAGATCTACCGACCCGTCCGCCAGACCCGCTACCACCGCACGCTGCTGTTTAGGGGTCAGGAAGCGGGAGAGGACCTCTACCCGTATCGGATATGGAGAAAACCTGTCGGAGAAGGTCTGATGATGCTGTTGGGCGAGGAGAGTGGTGGGACAGAGGATCGCCACCTGACGCCCGTCCTGCACCGCCTTGAAAGCCGCCCGCAAGGCCACTTCGGTCTTGCCGTACCCGACGTCTCCGAAGATGAGACGGTCCATGGGGCGGGCCGATTGCATATCGGTCTTGATGTCACCGATCGCCTGAATCTGATCGAGTGTCTCCTCGTAGGGGAAGGCGGCTTCCACTTCACGCTGCCACGGTGTGTCGTCGGGGTAGGCATGACCGGATGCCAGGGCACGCTGACGGTGAAGCTCCACGACCTGTGCGGCGACCGCGGCCACCTCTCGCCTAACCTTCGCCTTCTGCTCTGACCAGTCTTTCCCACCCATCCGGGAGACACGTGGCACTTCTCCGCCGGTGTACTTCTTGACCGCGGCGAGTTGATCGACCGGCACATAGAGACGATCCTGACCGGCGTAGGCGATGACCAAATAGTCGCGTTCGACACCGACGATGGCCCGTGAGACGAGCCCCTCGAACCTGCCAATGCCGTGGTGGTGGTGGACCACGTAGTCGCCCTCGTCGAGGTCCCGATACTGCTGGGCTGGTGCCGACCTTGTCCTCCCCGACCTCCGGTGGGCTCTACGTCGACCGGCGATCTCCTGCTCACCGAGCACCGCAACCCCGATTTCGGGAGCTATGAAACCGCGATGGATCCCCGTGGGGACCACCCCCGAACGAGGATTCGTCAGAAGTTCGAGTCGCTCCAATGCGATCCCGTTCTCAACCAGGACCCGGGCCACTCTGTCGGCAGCGACTTCACCATCCATTGCGATCACCGTGCTGATGCCCTTGGCGATGAGCTTGTTCAGACCCCGGGCCACCGACTCGGCGTCGCCGGGTGTGGCGTCGAGCGAAGTCACCTGGAGTACGGGTTCTTCAGGACCGCTGGGCACGGTCGGAATTCTCAGGTACCGGCGACCTTCGAGGGTGTCTTCCAGATCGAGGAACAGGGCCGGGTGATCACCGGCGGCGGGAGCATTCTCACCCCAGGTCGGGGCAAGAGCCGCGGCGAGTTCTTCTTCCTCTTTGATCAGGTCACGTGCCCGGTCGAAGGCGCGGGCGGGCTCGATGAGAATCAGATGACCAGTCGGAGGCACCTCGTCGATCAACGACCCGACCGGTGCCATCCAGGGGAGCCAGGACTCCAGGCCTGGAAAGGAGAGCCCCTGGCTTATGCGCTCCCAGGTTGCTGCTGCCCAGGACTCACTTCGGATGAGGAGCTGCGCCATCTCCCGCATCTCCGCGTCGGGTCGGACCTCCCGGGCCGGGTATACAGCGACAGTGTCGACCGCATCCTCAGAACGCTGGGTAGACACCGAGAAGAGACGAATGTCCTCGACCTGGTCACCCCAGAAGTCGAGCCGAAGCGGCTGATCTTCCTGGGCCGGGAACACATCGACGATTCCACCTCGAACCGCGAACTCCCCTTTGGCTTCGACCCGGTCGGTTCGGCTGTATCCGAGGGCCGAGAGGCTGCGGGCCAGCTCGCCCGGATCACAGGTTTCACCCCTGCTGACAGTCAACGGTCCCGGCGACGATGGACTGACTCTCTGGATCGCACTTCTTACGCTCGCCACCACGATCACCGGCTCGTCACCGGTGAGCTGATGACGGGCCTTTGCCCTCATTGCCATGGTTGAGGTGTTCGGAGAAACATGCTCGAAAGGCAAGGTCTCCCAAGCCGGTGCGAACACCACCCGGTCGGTGAAGAGACCGAGATCGTCGACGAGCTCCTCGGCATCGGCCTCACCGGGAATCACCACCAGCAGGCTGGTTCCCAGACGATCGAAGAGACCTGCGATGGCGAAGGCCCTGGCGCCGGGTGCGACTGCCCAGACACCGTCCATGACGGGTGCGGACGCGCTGTGCCAGCGGGTAAGGAGGGGCTCAAGTGGGGCAGTCATGCCGGGAACGCATGGTAGATCCAACCGAAGTCGAGCAGAAGGTGCCCCGACCTAGGGCGGGTCGCGGCTGTCGACGGTGTAGCGGTGTCCCAGTGGACTGGTCCAGGTGTGGAGTCCCGGGCATTCCCGTCGATAGCTCCAACCACCCTCGTGCTTGACCCGGTGGTGATATCGACAGAGTGGGGCGAGGTTCTCGGTGACGGTGGGTCCGCCATCGGAATGGGCGACGGTGTGGTCGAGATCGGAGTCGGAGGATGGCATCCGACATCCGGGGAAGACACAGGTGGCGTGCATCCCCAACACACTTCGCTCCTGGGCGACTGTGGGTCGTCTGCGGAGAATTCCCGAAGTTATCGGGTTGCCGTTCTTCTTGACGGTTCCGACCCAGGTGGCATCGGGCTGCTCGGAGACGATCCGCCTCGACATCTCAGCGGTGACCGGACCCCATCCGGGAATGTGACCGGGCTTCTCGTCGATCCCGGCAAGGGTGCTCAAGTCGACGACGATGTCCACCTGAGCCCTGCCCTGGCCGATGGCGGTCCCTAACAGGAGGTCGAGGAGGATGTCGGCCCGCTTCTGATCGTGGGTTCGCTCGTCCTTGCCGAGCTCTCGGGCGAGGAGGTTGATCCGCTTCCGGATGGCCATGACACTGTCCGCTGGAAGGTCCAGGCCAAGGAGATTGGCAGTGCCTTCGCCGGTGGCCTCCACGACTACCCGTCGCTGAGCCAGCGCTCCTTCAACGGCCGCTCTGGCATTTTCCGGGAAGGCCTCCATACAGATCCTGGTCAACCTTGCCCTGAGCTGACCACCCGTCAGATCGGGAGCGTCGGCCAGAACTCGCCGTATGACCTCGAGGGCTTTATCAGCGGGAAGGTGACTCGTGGTCTCAGTCAGGATTCGCGCCCGCCAGGAGTCGATCCTTCCGTCGCGCAACAAGTCCCGAACATCCCGATAGCGACCGTGGAGCGACAAAGCCAGGTCGACCTGGGCCTCGGCGCTCCGACGGGTCAGCTTCAAGGCGGATGCCACCTCGGCTGCCACGAACTCGACCGGTCTCGAGCTGTGACCGAACTCCGGGTCGGCGCGGAAGGCAATCTCCGAAATGGCCGTCATCACACCTGCCTGAAAGTGGCCGACCATCCGCGAGTAGGCCTTGAGCGCCGCGACCAGCTCGTATCCGGTGAGACCCGAGAGATCCAGCCCAGCGAGGAGCGCATGAAGTTCCGGCCCGGGATCTGTCTGTCCTAAGGCTTCAGCCAGACCGGGGACATCAGGTTCCCCGAAGGAGTCCAAACGATCCAAGAACTCCAGGTATTCGTTCTGAGATTCGTTCTGAGACTCGTTCTGACCCGATTTGACAGTCTGATCGAACATATGTTCTGAACATACAGGGTGACCTTACCGATTGTCAAGTAGCGTAAAGTATTAGTTATCCACAGGAGAATCGGCCGAACCAAGCATCCCCTCAGCCCGAAACCAGTCGATGGTCCGGGCCAGGGTCTCCTCGATCGGTGTGTAGTCGAGTCCCAACGCTCTGGTAGCCCGGGAACCGTCATAGCGGTGACCATGGAGCATCACCCGGGCCGACTCGGCACACAAAGGTGCATCTCTTCCAGCCAGGGTGTAGCCAACGCCAACCGTGCGTCCGAGAGCTGAGAACAGACGATCGCGAATGTAACGGGCGGAGGTGTCCCTGCCCATCAGCTTGTCGACGAGGCCAACCGCCTCCCGAGTTGAAAGAGTGACCCCGCTGAGCACATAACGCTCCCCGGCCACGCCCCGCTCGGCGGCCAGTAGATGCCCGCGGGCGCAGTCTTCGATGTCAACTAGCGAGAACACCGTGTCCACCAACAGCCGGGCACGTCCTCGCGCCGCTTCGAGCAGGATCCTCCCCGTCCCGCTGGCACGACCCGGCCCCTGCACCGATGAGGGGTTGACCACCACGACGTCGAGGTCGCCCCGTTCGGCGAGAAGCATCCTCTCGGCTTTCGTCTTGGTTCGCTCGTAGTGCGACAAGTAGTGGCCGCGATGGGGTGAGGACTCGGAGCCGACTGAGCCTGATGCCTCTCCGATGGTGACCGCCGATGAGGTGTGGACGAGCCTCCCTACTCCAGCCGCACGACTGGCCTCCATAACGGCCCTGGTGCCAGCGACGTTCGCCCTCCAGAGCACACCCGGGTCGGCGGGACACAACTGGTTGACCCCGGCCACATGGAACACCCAATCGGACCCGAAGAGCAACCGATCCAGACTGTCACGATCATGCAGATCGCCCCGGACAGGCTCCGCACCCAGCCCCGAGATCAGCGCAACCGACGAATCGGCGCGGACCAGGGCACGCACTCCGTGTCCCGATCCCACGAGATGCCCCACGACGGCCCGGCCCACGACACCGGTGCCACCCGTTACCGCCACCCTCATTGGTTCCTGGTATCCACCGGCTCGGATCGGACGATGTGCCAAAAGGAAGAGAGGTATCCCCAAAGGGATGCGATGGTCACGACGACCGCGATCAGCATCACATACTGGTCCAGATACCACGGCCCCCATCGAACGGGAAGCCTGACAAAGGCGAGGGAAATGGCGAAGTACTGGGCGAACGCCTTTGCCTTGCCCCAGGTGGACGGAGCGACTATCCCGCCACCATGTGCCACCACTCCCCGAAGCGCCATGACAACGAACTCCCGGAAAATGATTATCACAGCCGGCCATACCGAGACATGGTCGATCGAGACAAGGGCGATGAGGGTCCCGGTGACCAGAATCTTGTCGGCCGTGGTGTCGAGGAAGGCCCCGAGCACGGTGCCGCCCGTACTCCGTCTCGCCAGGTATCCATCGACAACGTCCGAAAAGGCGGCAATCGCGAACAGGACCGCCGCCCACACCAGATACCGGTCGATGTGATCCGCCCGCACCAACATCATGATGGGGAAAGTCATCAGCATCCGGAACAGTGCGATCGCGTCAGGAACTGACAGGCGACCTCCTCGACTCACCAGGTGATCATACGCAGACCGGGATGGGCGGACCGATCATGCCCAGCCAAGTGACCGGTCGATTGCCTGCCTCCATCTCGAGACGAGGCGGTCTCGCTCGCCCTCGTCCATAGAAGGGGCCCATCGGCGATCCTCGGCCCAAAGGCTTCGGACCTCATCGAGATCGGCCCATAATCCGGCACCGAGTCCGGCGGCATAGGCGGCGCCGAGCGCCGTAGTCTCAGAGATCACCGGTCTGATCACATCGATTCCGAGGATGTCCGCCTGGAATTGCATGAGCAGCTCGTTCCCGGTCATTCCCCCGTCAACCCGCAATCCGGTCAGAGAAACACCGGAGTCAACGGTCATCGCCTCCAAGACGTCGCGAGTCTGGAACGCGGTCGACTCGAGTGCCGCCCTGGCGATGTGCCCCTTGCCCGTAAAGCGGGTCAACCCGGTGATGACACCACGGGCATCCGGTCTCCAATGCGGGGCGAACAACCCGGAAAAGGCGGGTACGAAGTAGACATCACCGTTGTCGGGCACCGAACGCGCCAGATCCTCGATGTGGGAGGCGTCGGCGATGATGCCGAGATTGTCGCGGAGCCACTGGACGAGAGCACCGGTCACGGCAACCGATCCTTCCAGGGCATAGTTGGTGGGGCCGGAGGCGATGCGGTAGGCCACGGTGGAGAGAAGACCCGACTCCGAGAGGACCGGCTCGGTGCCTGTGTTCATCAGCAGGAAGTTGCCGGTGCCGTAGGTGTTCTTGGCTTCGCCGGCGTCGAAGCAAGTCTGTCCGAACAGGGCCGCCTGCTGATCGCCGAGCATGGCGGTCAAGGGCACACCATCGAGCGGGCCGACGCATCGGGCGATGTCCCCTACCGAGCTCACCACTTCGGGAAGGAGATGTCCCGGGACTCCGAAGTCGGCCAGGATGTCCGAGTCCCACGAGGTGGTGACCAGGTCGAGCAGCATGGTTCGAGAGGCGTTGGTGACATCGGTGACATGCCGACCGCCTTCGACCCCGCCAGTCATATTCCATGCGATCCAGCTGTCGACGGTCCCGAATAGGACGTCGCCGCGGGCGGCGGCACCATGGAGATCCAGATCGTCGAGGAGCCAGCGCAGCTTCGGTCCCGAGAAGTACGTCGCCAACGGGAGACCGGTGCGGGCGCGATACCGGTCCGAACCAACCTCGCCGCCGAGGTCTTCGCACAGCCGTGCGGTGCGGGTGTCCTGCCATACCACCGCATTGGCGACAGGTCGGCCCGTCGCCCGGTCCCACAGCACGGTGGTCTCACGCTGATTGGTGATCCCAACCGCGACGAGGTCCTTCGGGGCGATCCGGGCGATCTTCATGGCCCCATCGATCGTTTCCAGTGTTCGCTGCCAGATCTCCATGGGATCGTGCTCGACCCAACCGGGCTGGGGAAAGATCTGACGATGCTCCAGTTGATGTCGGGCAACAACCCTGCCACGACCATCGAAAATCATGAAGCGGGTAGACGTGGTCCCCTGATCTATGGCACCGACGAGTTGCTCGCTCACTAGTCGCGGCCCCGGTGTGCTGCCATCTCCTGTGCTCGCTGGCGATCGGACAGCCACATTTCGACCACGTCGGCGGCGTCTTCGACGATCAGATCGACTCCGGGTGACTCCTTCTTGGTGAACCCTCTGAGTACGTACTCGGCGGGGTCGGCACTCCCTGGCGGACGACCCACCCCCACCTTGAGCCTGGAGAAGTCTTTGGTGCCGAGAGACTGCTCCACCGAACGGACACCGTTGTGCCCTCCACTGCCACCGCCAACCTGAACCCGGAGCCGCCCGAAGGCAAGGTCTATATCGTCGTGGATGACCAGCAGATCGCCCGGCGCGACTTTCCAATAGTCGAGAGCAGCGCGCACCACCCTGCCGGACTCATTCATGAAAGTGAAAGGTGCAACCAGGATCCCGGAATCAGGCGGTTTGCCAACTTTGGCCACTGCAGCACTTACACGCGAAGGGGCCCTTCCCAGGGTATGACCAGCGCGAACGGCCACGTTGGCGATTACTACCGCTCCGATGTTGTGTCGGGAGCCCTCGTACTTGGGCCCCGGGTTCCGGAGCCCGACAACGATAGGCAGGGGTTCAGCCGGCTTCCCCGTCCTCGGTCCCGGCCTCCCCAGCAGCGGCAGCTTCATCGTCGGTTTGCTCCTCCTCGCCTATCTCATCCCCCTCAGCCGGTTCGAGCGCCTCGGGCTCTTCGATCTCGGCAGAAGGTGCTGTGATCGACATCACGACCGCCTCCGGGTCTTCCAGGTAGGTGACCCCTTCGATGGCTGGCAGGTCGGAGATACGAAGAGCACCGCCCACCTCGACCGCCGAGATATCCAGTTCGATGTACTGGGGTATGGCTGTCGGAAGCACCTCGACCACGGCATGTGTCCGAGCCGGGCTGAAGACCCCTCCGACCTGGACCCCGGCTGGCTCACCTTCGAAGTGTATCGGCACCTCTGCGTGGATGGTCTGGGTGAGGTCCACCTTGAGGAAGTCGACGTGTCGGTACTCGTTGCGGAATGGGTGCTTGTCGATGACACGGGCCATCGTGGTCACCGTGCTTCCGCCCTCGATTTCGAGGCTGATGATGGCGTTGGTCCCGGCATCGGTGTGGAGGGCGACATGGAGGTCGTGCGAGTCGACGGTCACAGGCATGGGGTCGAGTCCCAGCCCGTACACGACCGCAGGGGTGAAACCTTTGCCTCTTATACGTCGGGATTCCGCAGAACCGGGTTTGCGTCCCATCTGGGCGCGCAGGGTGACTTGTGCCATTGAGAACTCCTAGGAGGATGCAGGAAGCCCCAATTATGGCTGTCGAGTCGATGTTTCGCCATATCGACAACGCGCGACGGTCACTAATCAGGCCCCAAACCCCGGATCCAGGCGGTCGTGCGGGTGGCGAGATGATCTGCCGTCGTCTGGTCCGTCCAGCCCCCACCCCGTGTGGAATGGGTGGCACCTTCGAGGATCTCGACCCGGGCGGTGGCCAGCGAGGTGACATGTCTCTCGAACAGATCCATCCGTGACAGTGCGTCGCGGGTGCCCTGAAAGAACAACATCGGAACTGTGACATCACCGAATCGGTCGTTCCGCAGCTTGTCCGGTTTACCCGCCGGGTGCAGTGGATACGCATAGAGGATGACACCGGCCGCGGGCCAACCGTCGGCCGCCAGATAGAGGCCGACCCTCCCTCCCATCGACCTCCCCGCCAGAAACACCCGGTCGACACGGGTGGCGAGAGTGTCGGCGGCGGCCCGATGACACTCGAGGAGCCGTTGCACTGTGTCCGGGCGCTTCGAACCACGCTCCGTGTAGGGGTAGTTGAAGGTGAGGACGGTGGGTCCGTCCGCGGCGAGACGGTCCCGCAACAACGCGATGAAGGGGTGGTCCTGACTCGTCCCTGCACCATGGGCGAGGAGGATCCCATCACTGCCCGATCCGACCAGACGCCCGGTCACTTGACTGTCGGAGAGTGGGATGGTGATTGTCTCCACAGATGCCGTCATACAGAGATTGTCTCAGGAGAAGCGTCTCCCAGGGTTCCCGACAACAAGACCGGTGGCGGTACCGTGGCTGCAATGGAATTGTTCGTCCACCGCGACCCCGCGGAAGTCGCCGGTGCCGTCGCTGACCGTATCGGCGACGCCATCAGGGACGCAGGAGATCGCTTCACACTCGGTCTCTCCGGCGGGAGCACCCCCATCGCCACCTACCAGATCCTACGGGAGAGGAGACTCGATTGGTCCACGGTCGATACCTGGGTGTCGGACGAGAGGTGGGTACCCCCCGACCATCAGAGATCGAACGGTCGGATGGCGGAGGAGACTCTGATCCGTCATGTTGGTGCCCGGTTCCATCGTCCCGGCTGGGCTGAGAACCTGACACCTGAGGACATCGCCCCCCACTACGAGTCGGTGATCAACCAGATCCACCACAAGCACCGTCCCGACCTGATCCATCTCGGGATGGGCGACGACGGACACACGGCATCTCTGTTCCCGGGGACGGCCGCCCTCGACGAAACGGAACGATGGATCGTGGCCAACCATGTGCCCCAACTCGGAGAGGCGAGGATCACCGGCACTTTCCCATTGCTCTGGACCGCGAAGTTGATCATCGTGCAGGTGACAGGAGCCGCCAAAGCGGAGGCGGTGCGCGACTCGCTGGCAGGGATGACCCCCGCCGGAAGGTTGACTGAAGGAAAGGCACGGGTCGAATGGTTTCTGGACGAAGACGCCGCCGCACTGGTCTCCTGATCGCCGCACTCCTCCTGGCTGGAGCCTGCTCGGCTGGGACGACTGCGACGAGCGTCCCAGAGTCGACGACCAGCACCAGCAGCACGACAACTACGACCGTCTCCAACACCACAAGCACCTCCGGCGCCACAACCACTTCATCGAGTCCGGTTGGGATCGACGCAGAGGTCCTGGTGCCTGACGGTCCAGGGTCCTTCCCGGCGGTGGTGCTCGCCCATGGTGGGAGCTGGCTGTTCGGGTCCCCTTCGGACATCAGACCGCTTGCCACCTACCTCACTGAAGCCGGGTTTCTCACCGTCAACGCCAGATACAAGCTGTCCAATCAATCCCCCGGGTTCCCGCAGGCTGTCGACGATCTCGCCTGCGCCGTCCGGTATGCGGCCAGCCACCCTGAGTCAGACGGGACCGTGACCATCATCGGATTCTCGGCGGGCGGCCACATCTCCGCCCTGGTCGCCCTCACTGGGGACCGCTACGGCCAGGATTGCCCCTACCCGGGCACGGGTCTCCCCGACCGGTTTGTGGGTCTGGCCGGTGTGTATGACGTGAGACCCCTCGAATCCCTCCTGGCGGTCTTCTTCGGACAGAGACTCGAGGACGACCCGGACCTGTGGGGTTCCGGGAACCCTCAGGAATTGGTCGGGGCCAACCCCCTGATCTCGGCATACCTCCTCCACGGGGAAGCCGACCAGCTGATCAACGTCATCTTCGCGAGCAGGTTCTACGAAGGTCTCCCAGCCGGCAACGGGTCTGGGCTCGAGGTGATCCCTGGGGCCGATCACACCGCCATGGCCAATCCGAACATCGTGGGCCCATTCATCGTGCAATGGCTGAAGGGAAACTGATTGGCCCAGAGCTAGAGACCCTTGGGATGCCAGACGGTCTTGGTCTCGGTGAAGGCGGCGATGCGGTAGGGACTCTGTGCGGGACCGTCGTGTGAGGGCAACACCACCCGTTTCACATTGTGGACAGCACCCTCCTGCACCCTCAGGGCCTGATCGTCGGTGGCCCCACCGGCGTCGACCGCGTTGACATCCATGTGGTCGGCGAGCACCCCGATCAGCTCGTCCTTCAGCCCCGTGAGGATATTGACCACCCCGCCCGGCACATCGGAACTGTTGAGCACTTCGGCGAAGGTCACCGCAGGCATCGGGTGCTTCTGGGAGGCGAGCACCACCGTGGCGTTACCGGTGACAATCACCGGCGCCAGTCTGGAGACCAGACCAAGGAGAGCCGGCTCCTCGGGCGCGATCACACCGACCACGCCGGTCGGTTCAGGGGAGGAGATGTTGAAGAATGGCCCCGCCACCGGATTCAGGTTCCCGTAGATCTGGGCGAACTTGTCCGCCCAACCGGCGTACCAGACCAACCTATCGATTGAAGCCCTGACCTCTTTGCCGGCTGCGGCCCTGGTGAGACCGGTGTCCATCAACTGCTCTTCGAAGGTGGTGGCCCGGTCTTCGAGGGTCTCGGCGACCCGGTAGAGCACCTGGCCACGGTTGTATCCGGTGGCACCAGCCCAACTCTCTACGGCGCCGCGTGCCGTCCGGACCGCGTCACGCAGGTCCTTGCGGCTGGCCTGTGACATCCGGGCGAGGACCTGGCCACCGGTTCCGTATGCAGGAAAAGACCGGCCCGACTCCGAGCGGGGGAATTTGCCACCGATATACAGCTTGTAAGTCTTCTTGACCTCGAGCCGGCTCACCCTTCGCTCCAATCCATGTAGGCGAGGAGCCCATGTCGGCCACCCTCCCGCCCAAAACCGGACTCCTTGTAGCCACCAAACGGTGAGGTCGGGTCGAACTTGTTGTAGGTGTTGGCCCAGACCACCCCGGCTTTCAACCGGTCAGCCATCCACAGTATCCGTGAGCCTTTCGATGTCCATACTCCCGCCGACAGACCGTATGGGGTGTTGTTCGCCTTCTCCACCGCCTCTTCGGGAGTACGGAAGGTGAGGATTGAGAGGACGGGGCCGAAGATCTCCTCCTGGGCTATCCGATGCGACTGGGAGACCCCGGTGAAGAGAGTGGGTCGGAAATAGAAGCCACGGGCGGGCAGGACGCAATCGGACTGGAACATCTCGGCACCCTCGGCCACTCCGGAATCGACCAGCTCGGTGATCTTGTCCAGCTGGGCCTGGCTGTTGATCGCCCCGACATCGGTGTTCTTGTCCATCGGGTCTCCCACCCTGAGCGTCGAAAGACGACGCTTCAGCTTGTCCACGAAGCGGTCGTGGATGCTCTCCTCGACCAGGAGTCGTGAACCGGCGCAGCAAACATGGCCCTGGTTGAAGAAGATCCCGTTGATCACCCCTTCGATGGCCTGGTCCATCGGAGCGTCCTCGAAGATGACATGGGCGGCCTTGCCTCCGAGTTCCAAAGTGAGCTTCTTGCCACTGCCGGCCAGCTCCCGCTGGATCAGCTTGCCCACCGCAGTGGACCCGGTGAAGGCGACCTTGTCGACATCGGGGTGGGCCACCACCGCGGCACCGGTCGCTCCGGCTCCGGTGACGACGTTGAACACCCCCGGGGGCAGCCCTGCTTCCGTGGCGATCTGGGCGAAGGCCAGGGCGGTGAGTGGCGTGGTCTCGGCTGGTTTGAGCACCACTGTGTTGCCAGCGGCGAGGGCCGGTGCCACCTTCCATGCCAGCATCATCATCGGGAAGTTCCATGGGATCACCTGACCGGCCACCCCCAGCGGCTTGGGCTTGATACCGGGGAAGGCGTACTCGAGCTTGTCGGCCCATCCCGCGTAATAGAAGAAGTGAGCGGCGGCCAGGGGAAGGTCCACGTCACGCGCCTCACGGATCGGCTTGCCACCGTCGAGGGTTTCGAGGACCGCCAGCTCACGGGACCTCTCCTGGATCATCCGGGCCAGCCTGAAGATGTGTTTGGCCCTTTCGGTGCCGCTCATCGGCCCCCAACTCTCCTCGTAAGCGACCCGGGCGGCGGTGACAGCATCGGCCACGTCGGCGGTGCCGGCCTCGGCGACCATCGAAAGCTGCTCCTCGGTGGCAGGGTTCACCGTCGGGAAGTACTTGCCCGACTTGGGCTTCTTGAACTCCCCACCGATGAACAGCCCTTGCTTGTCGTCGATTTCGACGAGGTCGGTGGACTCGACCGATCGGGCGTACTCCCAGAGCAGCGGTTTGTGGGTGGTGGTGGGGAGATTGCGGGCCATTTCAGTCCTTGGTGAAGTAGTCGGGTGAGGAGTAGCGGCCGGTCTCCAGCCAGCGGATCTGCATCAGAACATCGTTGAGCAGGGAGGACGCACCGAAGCGGAAGAGGTCAGGGGTCATCCATGGCCCGCCGAGGGTCTCATTGAGGACCACCAGATACTTGATGGCGTCCTTCGAGGTGCGAATACCTCCCGCCGGTTTCATCCCCACCATCACACCGGTCGCGTCGTGGAAGTCGCGGATCGCCTCCAACATGATCAGGGTCACAGGGAGGGTGGCCGCCGGCGTGACCTTGCCCGTGGAGGTCTTGATGAAATCGGCACCTGCGGCCATGGCCAGCATCGATGCTCTCCGCACATTGTCCAGCGACTCCAACTCCCCGGTCTCGAGGATCACCTTGAGATGGGCCGGCGCGGCGGCTTCCTTGACCCGGCGGATCTCATCGAAGACCTTGAAGTACTCACCTGAGAGGAAAGCACCACGGTCGATAACCATGTCGACTTCGTCGGCCCCGTCGGCAACCACCTTCCTGGTCTCCTCGACCTTGAGCCGGATATCGGAGAGCCCCGAAGGGAAGTAGGTGGCGACACTGGCGACCAGGACTCCGGAACCTTCGGTGCCACCGACCGCGTACTTGACCATGTTGGGGTAGACACACACCGCGGCCACGGACGGGATCGAGGGGTCGGTCGGGTCGGGGCGAATCGCCTTCGCCGTGAGCTGGGCCACCTTCCCGGCGGTGTCCTTGCCTTCGAGGGTGGTCAGGTCGCACATCCGGACAACAAGGTCGAGGGCAGCCCGCTTCGACTCTCGCTTGATAGAACGGGTCCCGAGAGCGGCGACCCTCTCTGCGGCCCCCACCTCATCCACCGAGGGAACACCGCGGAGGAAACCCCTCAGCGTGGCAGTGGTCACCCGATCGGGGAGGATCGAGCTGTGGGCCCCGGGAATGGCGATAGTCACCGGCAGATCGTACCCGAGTGGACTCTGCCCGGTCCGGGTGGTGTCAAGCGCCGGAGGTGCTGACCAAACGCTGTCGGGTGTTGTGGTCGACCTTCATGTTCATGACGAAGGTTGCCAACTCACCGGTCTCGTCGTTCGGCATGGCGACGTCGAACGCCATCTCCACTACTCCTGTGATCTCAGACCTTCGGGTCAGGCCGGCCTCCTGGTCGAACCAAGTGGTCATGTTCGTGACGGACGGATCGATCTGGAAAGCGAACCTGATCTGGTCGGCCATAGCCTCGAACTCTGCGAGATCCTCGGCTGATGGATTCCCCAGCTGTAAGAAGGATTCCATGAGACCGATGATCATCTCGGCCAGGTCGAACTCGATCAGCGGGCTGCTGGTCACGGTTCTGATGAGGAAGACGTCGGCGCCATCAAGCGTGTCGGTTCCGGTCACGGAGCTGCTCACCTCGGTGACAAGTGACTCTCCATCCATCCCGGGAGTCTCGACGGTCTCGGTCCAGGAATCACCCACGGAGACCGGCAAGTCGCCGAAAGGAGGGCCGAAGAAGTTCGTGAAGTTCATTCCGCTCTGGGTGAAGTCACCGAAGTCACCAAAGCCGAACAGATCGTCCAGACCCCCCGAAGAGTTCTCGGGAATGACCCGTCCGTTGGAGTCGACCACGATGATCGCATCAACCGGTTCGAGTTGTGCCAGGTCGGGTACTTCATCGGGATCGACAGGTTCCCCGTCGACCGTCCCAGTGAAAGTAACGTCTGAGAAGTCGCCGGTTATGTTGATCTCGAATGTGTCTGCTGTCGGCCCCTCCGACACGAGATAGGTGAGTAGCGCGGTACCTACGACGCGGAGCGACATCTCCTCAGGCATGTCATCGTCGCCCATCACGTCACTGTCGCCGGTGGCGGTCATCTCGATCGATTGGTCGAGTTCCACTTCGAAGGTGTACGACTGACCAGCGGCAAGGCTGTAGCTGAGTAGGACCGCTTCGGGAACAGTTTGACCGGGTGCGGTGTTGGAAGGCTGGGTTTCGGTCGTCGCTGGGCCGGCACAAGCCACCAATGAGAGGGCGAGCACGGTCACAAGGGTGAGGAAACGTCGGGTCATGATCTTCAGGTTATCGGCATCGCGAGGTTGTGTTTTGAGGAAGAGTTAGCGTGCCGCCATCCATGAACCCCTGGACTCCGCTCGCCGCTGCCACCTTCGGCTGGGCCTGCGCCGTGGTCCTGGCGCGTGCCATTCTGCTCAGGGGTGTGGACAGCGTCACCCTGGTGCCCCTGAGAATGACCATCGCCCTGGTATCGCTCCTTGTGATAACGGTGGTCTGGGGAAGATTCAGACCCCGCTCCAAAAGGGCCTGGGCGCGCGGTGCCGTCCTGGGAGTGGTGGCCATGGCGATCCCCAACATGGTCATGACCCACGCCCTCACCTTTCTACCGGTGAGCCTCGGCGGTCTTCTGATCGCTCTCATTCCTCTCACCACGGCCATAGCCGCACACTTCATCGTCGATGGCGAGAAATTCCATTCGGGTGCAATCCCCGGGATGCTCCTCGCATTCATCGGCTGCGCTGTCCTCGTGGGATTCGGGGCGCGGTCGCTCGAAGGCGTCACCAACTTGTGGCACGGGGTCGCCTTCAGCCTCACCGGAGTGGTGTTCGCCGGTTTGGGGGGAGCGCTCACCCGGAGGTTCGCGATGGACGTCCTGGCGGAGGAATTGGTGATCCCCCAGATGGCGATTGGCACGTCGGCATTGCTGCTCGTGGTCCCGGTCGCCTTCGGCTTCGACGTGAGCACCATCGACAGGGCCTCGGGTGGGATGATCCTGTTGATGGGTCTGGTGGGGACAACCCTTCCGTTCGCCGCGTTCATCGTGGCGGCGTCGGTCAACCCGGCCTGGCGGCTGGGGTTGACCAGTTACGCGGTCCCGGTCGTGGCCGTGGCCATGGCGATCGTCTTCCTCGGGGAGCGCCCCACGCTGACCATCGCGGCGGGGGCCGTCCTCATCGTCACCGGCGTCGTGATGGCCAATAAGGCGTCGAGTCGGCCGCGACTGCCCGGTACCCTCACCCCGTCATGACACGTCGCATCCTCGTCGCCGTCGCCTGGCCCTACGCCCAGGGCTCCCTTCACCTCGGCCATATCGGTGGCGCCTACCTCCCTCCCGACATCTTCGCCCGATATCACCGCCTCGTCGGCAACGACGTCCTGATGGTCTCCGGGTCCGATGTCCATGGAACGCCGATCACGGTCAAGGCGGAGGAAGAAGGAGTCTCCCCCCAGGAGATCATCGATAGATACCACCCCGAATTTCTGAAGAACTGGGAGACGTTGGGGATCACCTTCGACCTGTTCACCACCACAGGCACCGAAACCCATGTCCGGGTGGCTCAGGAGTTTTTCACCCGTCTCCTCGAAAACGGCTACCTCTACCCGCACACCACCGAGCAGTTCTACGACAGGGAACGGGGGCAATTCCTCCCCGACCGGTACATCGAAGGCACCTGCCCGTTCTGCGGGTCGACTTCGGCCAGGGGCGACCAATGCGATTCTTGCGGGCGAACCCTCGATCCGGTCGATCTGATCGATCCGATCTCGAAGCTGTCCGGCACCCCCCCGATCCTCAAAGAGACGGAGCATTACTACTGGAAGCTGTCCGCCCTCAACTCCGAGCTCGAACAATGGTTGGCCAAGCGAGAAGGATGGCGGCCCCATGTCGTGAACTTCGCCCTGGGAATGGTCCGTGAAGGTCTCCACGACCGCTCTTTCACCCGGGACCTGGACTGGGGCATTCCCATTCCCACCGACGCCATCGGCCCGGGGAAGTCGATCTATGTCTGGTGGGAGGCTGTGATGGGCTACTACTCGGCACCCCAGGAGTGGGCGGAGCTTCAGGGAACCCCTGACGCCTGGAAAGCGTGGTGGACCGACCCTGCCGCCGAGACCTACTACTTCGTCGGGAAGGACAATATCCCGTTCCACGCCGTGTATTGGCCGGCGCTCCTGATCGGTCACGGAGGATTGAATCTTCCCACCGATGTCCCGGCCAACCAGTACGTCACGTTCGGTGGGAGCAAGGCTTCGAAGTCCAAGGGGATCGGACGGTCCCTCGATTGGTATACCGACCGATTGGCGCCCGACGCCATTCGATATGCCCTTGCCGCGGTCTTTCCAGAACAGAACGACACCGAATTGAGCGACGACGAGATAATCCGGCGGGTCAACGAGGAATTGGTGGCGGCGTGGGGGAACCTGATCAATCGGGTGCTCACCATTTGTGCTCGTCAGTTCGAAGGCAAGGTGCCCCAGCCAGGTCCTCTCACCTCGGAAGATGAGGTGATCGTCGCACTCGGACAGAGCACGGTCGATCGGGTTGGTGAGCACATCGAGAAGGTCGAGCTACGGGCCGGACTCCGGACCGCGATAGAGGCCGCCTCAGAAGTCAACGCCTATCTCGCTTCCACCGAACCCTGGCGGGTGTTGAAGAGCGACATGGAGCGGGCCGGGACCATCCTCTGGACGGCAATCCAGGCGACATCCGGGATCCGGGTGGCCCTGTACCCCTATCTCCCGTTCAGTTCGCGAAACATCGGAAACATGCTCGGGATAAGCCCTGAAGTCCACTCATGGGAAGCACCTGAGGTCCCCGGTGGCACCGTCCTTGGTGAGGTGGCACCCGTATTCGAAAAGCTGGAACCCGACGCCCTCTCCTAGTCCCAGGGTCACAGTCGGCGAGCAGAAACTTTGTAGACCCGGGTAGCGTCTAACCAATCATGCGACGCGTATTCAGGATCACTGCGGGCTCAGCCTTGGTGATGGCTGGGACCGTCATGTTGGTTACACCCGGTCCCGGCATCCTCACCATCGCCGCAGGTTTGCACATTCTCTCGAAGGACATTCCAGCTGCGGCCCGGCTCAAGGAGAACGTCGCCGAGCGAATCAAGAATGGCAAGGGCAGCCAGAAGGTCCCGGAGACCGAGAGTCCCGGGCCGATAGTTCCTTAGAGGATCAACTCGGGGGGTATACCCCCATGCCCTTCGCCTTCTCGGTCTTCCAGAAGATGTCGGCGATCTCATTGATGAGATCGATCAGCTTCTGCCCGTCAGCGGGGTCGGTCGACTTCTTGGCGTCACCGGCCTGATGGATCGCTCTCCAGAAGAGGTCGTCCAATCCGGAGAACTCCTTCCGATGGTCGGCGGTGAAGAAGTCGGCCCAAAGGACCATGAGGTGATGTTTGACTTCCTCGGCCCTCTCCTCCTTGAGGATCAGGGCTCTGGCCTTGAAGACCTCGTCGTCTGACTCGTTGTACTTCTGGGCGATCTTCATCACCGAAACCGCATCGATCATGGCCTCGGCCGGGTCGTAGACCCCGCAGTAGAGGTCACAGTGTGCATGGGCGAGGGTCACCTGACGCATGGACATCATCTCCTTTTCTCTCTTAACCCTGACCATACTCCGAGTATGACTTTGCGAAGGTTCCGTGTCACCGAGCGGTCGATGCTGCCTGCTCTGACACCAGGAGTCGAGATCGTCGCCACCGACAGCCGTCAGCCGGGAATCGGCGACCTGGTGGTGTTCGAACACCCCGGGCGTGACGACTTCTGGATGGTGAAAAGGAGATCCCATCCCCCGGAGCCGATCCCGGAGGGCCACATCTGGGCATTGTCCGATAATCCGGAAGGCACTGACTCGAGGACGATGGGGCCAATACCCAACAGCGGAGCGTTCACCGTGGTCACCAAACTCGATCTTGTGCTGTTCGCCGAGGCCGCTCGTCTCCTCACCGACGAAGACCCCGCCCTACGTCGGCTCGTCCTCAGTCACGGTCTTCCCGACCTTTGGCTTCGAAAACCTGGCTTTCCCACCCTCATGCTCTTCATCCTCGAACAACAGGTGTCTCTCGAATCGGCCTCTGCAGTGCATCGACGTCTCATCGAACTGGCCGGGCGGATCGCACCCGAGCGCATCGTCGAACTGGGCCTAGAAGGCATCATGTCGGCGGGAGTGACCCGTCAGAAGGCCGGCTATATCTTCGAGCTGGCGCGGCAAGTCGGGTCGGGGTCGATCGACTTGGACCGACTCCATTCGGTCTCTGAGGACACCGCCAGAGCCACACTCCTCTCGATCAGGGGCATCGGACCATGGACCGCCGACGTCTATCTCCTGTCCGCCCTTCGGCACCTGGATACCTTCCCAATCGGGGACCGCGCCCTTCAGGTCGGGGCCGGAGAGACTCTGGGCATGGGGCGTCCCCCGGACCCTGGGGAACTGGAGCTGCTCGCCGAACCATGGCGTCCGCTACGGTCTGTGGCAGCTCGGCTGATCTGGCACGGGTACCTGACCGCCAGAGGGCGGACCGAGCCAGTAGCAGCCAACCCGGTCATATAGTGGTTCTAATGCGAACATCCAGGTTGGTCGCGCTCGTCCTCGTCCTGGTCGCCTGCTCGGTTGCTGCCGTGGAGACCACGACCAGCACCAGCAGCACGACTACCACTTCCACGACCAGCACGAGCACCACGACAACATCCACCACGACGACCACAACCCTTCCCGAACCTCCCCGTTCCCCGGTGACGGGTCTGCCTGTCGAAGACGAGACACTCCTCGACCGCAGACTGATCGCAGTGAAGATCGACAACCACAGTCGTGCCAGGCCTCATGCCGGGATCAACAATGCCGACATGGTGATCGAGCTCCTGGTCGAAGGTGGCCTCACCCGATTCATCACGATGTGGATGGAGAGCGATTCCGACTTCCTCGGTGCTATGCGCTCGTCGCGCCCCACCGATTACTCGCTCCTCGCCGCCTTCCCATCTCCCGTCCTGGTGCGATCAGGAGGCCAGGACTGGGTGACCTCGATGGGCTCGCCCCGAGGCATACGTCAGATCGGGGAGGTTCCCCAGGTCGCCTGGCGTCAGCCCGGCAGGCCATCACCACACAATCTCTGGACCGACACCCTCCGGGTCCGCCAGCACGCTGATGCCCTCGGTTTCCCCAACCTGCCCCCACTAGAACCCATCTGGGAATTCGGACCCATGCCCGGCTCCGACACCGCCAGCAGTGTGTCCGTGCGGTTCAGTTCGGGAACCACGACGCGATGGGACTGGGACCCCGCCCAATCGGTCTGGCTCCGGTTTATCAACAACCAGCCGTCGATGGTCGTCGACTCAGCCGGTACCCAAACTCAGATAGGCGTGCCAGTCATGGTCGTCCTCTATGTGGATCAATACACGGCGAGACCCCCGTCCGGAGTTGGCGGCTCCTCACTCCCCGCTTCCCAAACCGTAGGGTCGGGAAGGGCCTTTGTCTTTGCGGAAGGGATGATGGTCGAAGGCATCTGGGAGCGGGACACCGAACAGGATTGGTTCCGAATCATCTACGCCGAGGGCGAGACACTTCATATACCTCCCGGCAAGGTATGGCTGTCGTTGGTACCCGCCGATCGTGGCATCACCTTTGAGCCCTGACCCGATCTCCGCCGCCGTCGAACACGCCCATCTGCTCAATTCGTCGCTCAACATCTTCACCAGTATCGAGACCGACCCGGTCCCGACTTCTCACACGGGAGTGCTGGCCGGGGTCCCCATCGCACTGAAAGACCTGATCGACCATGCGGGTCGAGTGACCACCTGCGGATCGGCTTTCTACCGGGAGACCGCCACCACCACGGCCCCGAGTATCAACCGACTCGAAGATGCCGGGGCTGTGATCGTCGGTCGGACGGGACTTCATGAGTGGGCCTTCGGTTTCTCGTCGGAGAACCCACACTGGGGACCGGTTAGAAACCCCTGGGATCCGACCACCTCACCGGGAGGCTCATCGGGGGGATCGGCGGCAGCCGTGGCCGCCGGGATAGTCCCCATCGCCATCGGGACCGACACCGGTGGATCGGTCCGGGTCCCGGCCGCCCTCTGCGGCACTTTCGGGTTGAAGGTGACCTACGGCCGCATCCCACTAGACGGGGTCTTCCCACTGGTTCCATCTGTCGACACCGTCGGGCCACTCGCCGACTCGGTGGCCAACCTGGAGACGGCCTACCGGGTCATGTCGGGGACCGATCGGGTGGAGCACCGGGCCCGCCCCCTTCGCCTCGGAATCCCTCGACCGTGGGTCGAGGACGCCCCGATGAGTGATGAGGTTGCCGAAGCCTTCAATCGTGCGGTCTCCAATCTCCGGGATATGGGGCACGAGGTGGTGGAGTTCGATCTGCCTGGGATCGTGCCCGACCACCACATCCAATGGGCCATCGCCCGAGAAGTCGTGGAAGTCCATGCCGAGTTCCGGCAGCAGGGACAGCCGTACGGGCCAGACGTGGCGGCCCGGCTCGACGCCGCCGACCAGGTGACCGAGACTCAAGCGAACGAGGGCAGGGCCTGGCAGGAACGTGTTCGGGACACCTTCTCGAGTGCCTTCGAGAGCATCGACCTGATGATCACCCCCACGGTTCCTGTGCGTCGCAAAGTGATCGGGATCGACACCATCGGGGAACACCAATACCGGGCTGTCGTCTCGTACTTCTCGGCGATCGTCAACCACACCCTTCATCCCGCCATCGCCATGCCCCTCGCCGACACGGGGGAACCGCCCCTCTCACTACAGGCGATCGGGCCAATGGACGGCGAGGATTTGCTCCTCGGTTTCGCCCATCTTCTAGAGGACTCCGGAGTCGTCCGCTTCATTCGGCAAGGGCTAACCCAAAGACCCCGCAGCACCGATAAACTTGGGGCAACCAGAACTCAAACGGCCGTCCGCGGCCGTCACGAAACAAGGAAGTGATTCAAGTGGCCGAAGCCACAGAACAGAGCATCCCCGAAAGGGAAGCCGATGCCAGCACGACAGAGGTCCTGGACCGGCTGGTGATCCGGTTCGCCGGAGACTCCGGTGACGGAATGCAGTTGGCGGGTGGTCGTTTCACCGACGCGTCCGCTCTTTTCGGAAACGACCTGGCGACCCTCCCCAACTTCCCGGCTGAGATCAGGGCACCCGCAGGAACCCTTCCGGGGGTCTCCAGCTTCCAGGTCCAGATAGCGGATTTCGACATACTCACGGCGGGTGACGCACCGGACTGCTTGGTGGCGATGAACCCGGCCGCATTGATGAAGCACCTCAAGGACCTCCGGGAGGGTGGCACCTTGATCGTCAACTCCGACGCCTTCGACGAGCGCAATCTCTCCAAGGCCGGCTACGACAGCAACCCCCTCGACTCGGCCCTGGTCGCCGGATACAGGGTGATCGAGGCACCCATGGACGAGCTGACCAAGCTGGCCGTCAAAGACACCGGAGTGAGTGGCCGCGACGTCCTCAGATCGAAGAACTTCTTCGCCCTCGGTCTCATGGCATGGCTGTTCCACAGGCCGACCCAGCCCACCATCGACTGGGTCAACCAGAAGTTCTCCCGACTGCCAGAAGTGGCCGCGGCGAACATCGCCTCGTTCAAGGCCGGTTACAACTTCGGGGAGACCACCGAGGCGACCAAGGTCACCTTCGAGGTCCGACCCGCCAGCCTTCCGCCCGGCACCTACACCAACATCACCGGAAACCAGGCCCTCGCCTGGGGTTTGATCGCAGCCTCCGAGAAGTCAGGACTCCCGCTCTTCTATGGGACCTACCCGATCACCCCTGCCTCGGACATCCTCCACGAGCTGTCACGACACAAGAACTTCGGAGTCAGGACCTTCCAGGCCGAAGACGAGATCGCCGGGGTAGGTAGTGCCATCGGCGCCGCCTTCGCCGGATCGCTTGCGGTGACCGGATCTTCTGGACCGGGCATCGCCTTGAAAAGCGAGGCGATCTCCCTGGCCTTCATGTTGGAATTGCCGATGATCATCATCAACGTCCAACGTGGTGGGCCCTCGACAGGTCTGCCGACGAAGCCCGAGCAGTCCGACCTGCTGTTCTCGCTCTATGGGCGACATGGTGAGTCACCTATCCCCGTGGTGGCCGCGGCGACACCATCCGACGCCTTTCTGATGGCAATCGAGGCGGCACGTCTGGCGATCACCTACATGACGCCAGTCCTCCTGCTGTCCGACAACTACGTCGCCAACGCCTCCGAACCGTGGCTGATCCCCGACCTCGACTCGATCCCTGAGTTCAAGGTGGAGTTCGCCAAACACCCCAATGGGCCTGACGGCAAGTTCCTCCCCTACATGCGGAACATGCAGACCTTCGCCCGACCCTGGGCGGTGCCGGGCACACCGGGTCTCGAGCACAGGATCGGCGGTCTGGAGAAGGAAGCGGTGAGTGGCAACATCTCCTACGACCCGTCCAACCATCAACTGATGACCGACACCCGGGCCTGGAAGGTGGCCAACATCGCCAGTGACATACCGCCGGTGGTCGTTGAGGGTGACGAGGACGCCGACATCCTGGTCTTGGGATGGGGGTCGACATATGGTGCCAACAAGGCTGCGGCGCGAAGGGTGAGGTTGGCCGGTCACAAAGTGGCGACGGCCCATCTCCGACATCTCAATCCGTTCCCCCAGAACCTCGGCGATGTGCTCCGTTCCTATGAGAAGGTCCTGATACCCGAGCTGAACACCGGACAACTGCTCCGCCTGATCCGTGCCGAGTTCCTGCTGAACGCTACCGGGCTCAACAAAGTGGCTGGCGAACCGTTCAAGGTGGCGGAGATCGCCGACAAGATCATGGAGATGATCAAATGACACTCGACTACACGAGAAGCGACTTCCAGACCGACCAGGAGGTTCGCTGGTGCCCCGGTTGCGGGGACTACACGATCCTGGCGTCGGTCCAACAGTTCCTGGCCGGTCTGGGACGACCCCGTGAGGAGTTCGTCTTCGTGTCCGGCATCGGGTGTGCGTCCCGGTTCCCGTACTACGTGAACACCTATGGGATGCATTCGATCCACGGTCGGGCCCCGGCGATCGCCACGGGTATTGCGTCCACCAGACCGGACCTCTCGGTCTGGGTGATCACTGGCGACGGCGATGGTATGTCGATCGGTGGCAACCATCTGATCCATGCGCTCAGGCGGAATGTCAACCTGAAGATCCTCATGTTCAACAACCAGATCTATGGTCTGACCAAGGGTCAGTACTCCCCTACCTCCGAGGTGGGGAAGACGACCAAGTCGTCGCCTCACGGGTCGATCGACTACCCGTTCAACCCGGTCTCCCTGGCGCTCGGTGCCGAGGCCAGCTTCGTGGCCCGGACCGTCGACATGGACCGCAACCACACCCAGGCGATCCTGGAGAAGGCCTACGCCCATGAGGGCTCGTCGTTCATCGAGATCTACCAGAACTGCAATGTGTTCAACGACAAGGCGTTCATCCAGGTCACTGGCAAAGAGGAGCGGGTACACAACCGGATCGACCTGGAGCATGGCAAGCCGGTCGTCTTCGACGGTGGAGCCAAGGCGGTTATCTTCCGTGATGGCCAGGCAACCATCGTCGATTCTTCCTCGGTCGACCCCAAGGCCATCGTGGTCCATGACGAGACCCGCCCCGACCCGTCGGTTGCGTTCGCTCTGTCGAGACTCTCGCATGGGCCTTACGGACCTACACCGCTTGGTGTGTTTCGAAACGTGACCCGACCCACGTATGACGCCGAGATGAACCGTCAGATTGCCGAGGCGACGTCGAAACGGGGGCCTGGCGACCTGGACAAGCTGATCCGGTCGATCGGGACCTGGACGGTCGCTGAGACGGACCCATCGGGGAACGGTTCGAAGGGAAATTGAGTATCCGGGTAGAGCCGGGCGAAGCGAGGCCCAGGTGACTGCCCAGCTTCTCTCCGGCAAACCCGTCGCCGACGCCGTCTTCGTCGACCTCGCCCCGAGGATCGCCCGACTCCAGGCTGCCGGCCACCCGGTCGGGTTGGGGACCGTGCTGGTAGGGAACGACGGGGCCTCTGAGGGGTATATCCGGATGAAGATGGACCGTGCCGAGTCGCTTGGCCTGGCCAACCCGCACATTCATCTTGGCGATGACGCCACCCAGGATGATGTGATCGAGGCGATCGAGACCATGAACCGGGATTCTTCGATCACCGGTCTCCTCGTCCAGCATCCCACCCCACCGCAGATCGACTTTGATGCCGCTCTGCTTGCCATCGACCCCGACAAGGATGTCGATGGCCTCCACCCGATCAACATGGGGAGACTTGCGCTTGGTATGCCCGGTCCGGTCCCGTGCACCCCTGCGGGGATCGAAGCCCTGCTCGCCCACTATCAGATCCCGGTGTCAGGTCGGAACGTTTGCATCCTGGGACGGGGCACCACACTGGGCCGTCCGCTGGCACTGCTCCTCTCACAGAAGAGGCCGACGGCCAACGCCGCCGTGACAGTGGTTCACACCGGTGTACCCGACTGGCCGGAGTACACCCGACGGGCGGACATAGTCATCGCCGCCGCAGGGGTCCCAGGGATCCTCAAGCCGGAGCACATCACACCCGGGGCCGTGGTGGTGGGTGGCGGTGTCCGCTACGAGGGCCGCACCCTCCTCCCGGATGTGGACGAGGCCTGCGCCGAGGTGGCGGGTTGGATCACCCCGAGGATCGGCGGGGTCGGTCCCACCACCATCGCCATGTTGTTCAGGAACTGTGTCGAGGCCGCGGAACGCCTCAGCGGAACCGGTCCCGCAACTCCTCGATCTGGGACCTGACTGAGGCCTCGGTCTCACGACCGGCGGCCGACGTGGCCGGATCGAGTAGATCGGCGTCACCAGGTTGGAATCGCTCATCGGCTTCGGCGAGGTCGTCGTCGGTGAGATCTTCCAGGGACCGCTGCTGATCCTCCAGGCCCCTCACCACCTTGCCGACGATCCCGTGAGCCTCCCTGAACGGGACACCCCTGGTAACAAGGGCGTCGGTGAGATCGAGGGTGGCCACCTCCGCTGACGGGACCGGCGGGTGGAACTCGAGTCCGCCCAGGAGGGTTGTCATTCCGACGAGGGCACCAGCAAGCGTGTCGTCGGCATGGAAAACGATTCGCTTGTCCTCCTGGAGATCCCGGTTGTAGGTGAGGGGCAGCCCCTTCTGGAGTCCGAGAATTGCGGTGACATCCCCGGCGACTGACGCCGCCCGACCGCGGATCAACTCGGCGAGGTCGGGATTCCGCTTGTGGGGCAGCGCCGAAGACCCGGTGCTGACACCATCAGACAGAGTCACCCATCCGAACTCACGGGTCGACCACAACACGATCTCCTCGGCCAGCCTCGACAGATCGGCCATGGTCTGGGCACAGACGAAAACGTACTCGGCGACGAAGTCACGGGACCCGACGGCGTCCAGGGTGTTGGGCATCGGTCGAGTGAACCCGAGCGACCCGGCGGTGTGCTCCCTGTCGACTCCGAGTGACGATCCGGCACTGGCACCTGCGCCGAGCGGGGATTGGTTGAGCCGCTCTATACAGTCGGTCAGCCGTTCGAGGTCGCGGAGCAGCGCCCAGGTGTGGGCGAGGAGGTGATTCCCGAGTGTGGTCGACTGAGCCTGCTGGAGGTGGGTGTAAGTGGAGACGACTGTCCCTGCGTGTCTCTGCGAAATGTCGACCAACACCAAACCCACAGTCTTGATCTGATCGATACGATCCTGGCCCGAAGCTCTCAGATACAACCTCAGGTCCGTCGCCACCTGATCGTTCCGGGAGCGTCCGGTGTGCAGCATGCCGGCCGTCGGACCGATGACCTCACCCAGATGTCGCTCCACGGCGGTGTGGACATCCTCGTCGGTTTCGGTGAACTCGAAGGTTCCCGCGCGAGCCTCTTCGAGGATCACCGCCAGCCCTTCCATCATCGAAGCGACGTCCTCGTGGGGGATGATCCCGGTGCTCCCCAGCATCCCGGCATGGGCCATCGACCCGAGGATGTCGACCTCGAGGAGGCGACGGTCGGAGTGGTCGACGGTGAAGTCCCAGGTCTCGCCACTCATCGAGCCTTCGAAACGGCCACCCCAGAGGGTCACGTCCCCTCCCCGAAACCCCTGACACGGAGGGCGTTGAGGTTGATGAACCCTTCGGCGTCGGCCTGCCGATAGACCTTGTCCTCTTCGAAGGTGGCGATCTCCGGGTCGTAACGCGTGTTGGGGGACCGACGACCGAGCACGGTCACCGAGCCTTTGTAGAGGAGGAGTCGGGCCTCACCGGTCACCGGCTCCTGGATCGAGTCCATCAGTTTCTGCATCTCCACTCTCTCCGGCGAAAACCAGAACCCGTTGTAGACCATGGTGGCGTACCTCCCGCCCAAGGAGTCCCGCAGGTGGAGAACTTCACGGTCGAGGACGATCGACTCGACAGCCCGACGTGCCTTGTGAAGGACTGTCCCACCCGGGGTCTCGTAGACACCACGGCTCTTGATACCGACGAAGCGGTTCTCCACGATGTCGATTCGGCCTACACCGTGACGACCCGCTCTCAGGTTCAGGTGCTCGAGAAGCTCGACCGGGCCCATTTCCACACCGTCCACCGATAAGGGAGTGCCCGATCGGAGCCCGACGATGATCTCCTCCGGATCGTCCGGTGCGATGTCCGGGTCCGTAGTCATCCTGAACATGCCAGGGGGTGGTGCCTCCCACGGGTCTTCGAGGATCCCACCCTCATATGAGATGTGGAACAGATTGGCATCCATCGAGTACGGGGACTCCTTGGTGACCGGGGTGGGGATGCCCCTGGCCGCGGCGTAGGCGACCAGATCGGCACGACCCTTCATGTCCCATTCCCGCCAGGGGGCGATGGTGCGAAGGTCGGGCGCCAGGGCTGCGGTGGTCAGTTCGAACCGGACCTGGTCGTTGCCTTTGCCGGTGGCCCCGTGGGCGATCGCCTGGGCGCCGTGCTCACGGGCGGTGGCGACGAGGCCTTGGGTGATGATGGGACGGGCCAGGGAAGTGCCGAGCAGGTATTCGCCCTCATAGACGGCGGCCGCCCTGATCGCCGGGAAGACCGCGTCCCGGACGAAAGATGCCCTGCGATCGTCGACCACGGCAGCCACCGCACCGGTTGCCAGGGCTTTCGCCTCCGCCTCGGCTACCTCACCGCCCTGACCGACATCGCAGGTGTAGGTGACGACTTCGGCGTCGTACTCCTCACGCAACCAGGCGAGGATCACCGAAGTGTCGAGACCACCCGAGTAGGCAAGGACGATTCTCATCGGCCGAACACTAGGACAGCGTCCGTCCCGGCCAGGAATCTGGCAGATGGGTGGTGAGAATCGATGCCAAGATCCGTCGGACAGGTATCTTCCGACAGGTGAAGACACGCTTCCAACCGGGTCGGCCGGAGACCCGCTTCGCATACTCACCTCATGGCTACATCGCCTACCAGGTGTTCGGGCAAACCGGCCCTGACATCCTGTTCATCACCAACTGGATCACCAACCTGGATGTGATCTGGGAGGAACCGTCGGCAGCCCGCTTCTTCGACGAGCTGTCGAACATGGGACGGCTGATCCTGCTCGACAAACGGGGATCGGGAGTTTCGGACCTCCCGTCACGCGGCTACATCGACCCGATCGACGACACCGTCGACGATGTGAATGCGGTGCTCGACGAGATCGGGTCGACTGAAGCGACCCTGATCGGGGACACCGAGGGCGGGATGCTGTGCTGTGTCCTCGCCGCTTCGAGTCCAGAGCGCTTCCCCAAACTGGTCCTGCTGAACTCACTGGCGCGACTGGGCCGGGCCGACGACTACCCGATCGGCGCCCCATCCAGGATCATCGATGAATGGTCCGACGGCTGGCGCCGCTACTACGGGATCGGTCCCGAAAACGCTTGCTCTCACAGCACCTTCAGTCGCCGAAGACCGACGTTTCAGCGAGTGGTATGTGCGGTACCAGCGGCTCTCGATGGCGCCCTCGGTCGCCCGTCAGGCACTCCGATGGATTACGGAGACCGATGTTCGGGCGGTGCTCCCAGCGATACAGGCGCGCACCCTGGTCATCCATCGCCGCGACGCTCTCTTCACCCGTCTCGCCTTCGGTGAGTACCTGGCGGACCAAATCCCGGGCGCACGACTGGAAGTGGTCGAGGGGGCGGACACCCATCCTTTCCACGCCGGAGACACCACCATCATCCTCGAGCACATCCGAACCTTTATGACGGGGGAAAGCGGCTCGCTCAAAACCAACCGGCAGCTGACCACGGTCCTCTTCAGCGACATAGTCGGGTCCACCGAGATGGCGTCCCGTCTCGGTGACCAGAACTGGCTCGACCTGCGCGACGACCACGACCAGCTTGTCCGGATGAACCTGGCCCGTTTCGGTGGCCGCGAGTGGGCGACCACCGGCGACGGGTTCGTGGCCACCTTTGACGGCCCCAACCGCGCAGTCCAGGCGGCTCTGGCCATGACCGCCGACCTGGAACGGCTGGGGGTCAACATCCGGGTCGGGGTCCACACCGGTGAGGTCGAAGTTCGCGGCACCGAGATCGGTGGGATAGCCATGCATATCGCCTCGCGGGTGATGTCGGAGACCAAATCTGGCGGTGTGATGGTATCGGGGACGGTCAAGGACCTCGTCGTCGGTGCCCATGTCGAGTTTGCGGAGTGCGGGCGTTTCGATCTCAAGGGTGTCCCCGGAGAATGGACCCTGTTCGAGGCGACGGCGCCGTCACTCTCCCTCGCCGGCTGAGTACGACCTCGGGAACCGGTGACGTCTCGACTGCGTCCTAACCGGATGAAGAACACAACCCGCGTCCTTGGCGGCGCACTCCTGGTGATCGTCGCGGTCGCCTGTGCAGGTGGGACGACATCAACCACCGTCACCTCACCCACGACGACCACGATGCCGACCACGACCACCTCGCCTGCCGAAGCCGGTTCGGTGATAGCCGAGTTCCGGACGCCGGACGGGGTCACCTACAGGATCCTCCTCGAAGATGAGGCAGCGGCGCATGCCCGGCAAAGGTTCGCCAGCGGAGAACCGGCCGGTATCCCCAACGGGAAGATCAACCCGGGCGACGGCGGAGTCAACACAGGTCATGAGTGGCACATCACCGAAGTGGAATGGGCCGACATGGCAATAGAGGTCTGCGACGGAAACGCCGGGTACATCGACGATCTCGGCTACGAGGAGTTCGTAAACCAGCACGGCGATCGTTTCTGTCCCTGGAGCGCCGAACTGATCGACCTGATCGAGCCCTAAGCTCTTCTCCTACTCGCCAGCAGGCGCCCTGCCACCTCACCAATGAGGTGGTAGGGCACCGGCTCGTTGAGGGGAAACTTGAGAGTCCCTCTCCCCGACCGGTAACGAGCGATCGATTCCTCGAGATCACCCATGTCGTCGAGGACCGGATAGACCGACACGTGTTTGGCGAACCCGGCGAAGTAGACGACATATCGGCCGTCGATCTTGAAGGTCGGGATCCGGTAGCTGATCGTCTCCTCCGCCTCAGGCATCACCCCACCGATCGTCGAGTGGATCTCGTTGAGGACGACACGGGTCTCGGCGTGGAAAGCGTCGATGTATTCCTCAATGGTGGTTGGCTTGTCGGCCATTTCTCAGGTAAGTCCGTGCATGGCGAACCCGGTCAACCGGTCCACGAGCCCCCCACGGTCGAGCAGGCCCGTGGGCTGATACCAGCGCTCCAGCGAGTTGAGGATCGAGAGGATGAAGATCGCCTCCAGTTTGGGGTCGGCGTCGGACCGGAAGGCCCCCGCGGCGACCCCTTCGCCGATGATCTCCCGGAAGGCGGCCTCATAGTGGTCTCTGGCCTCGAGGACCCGGGAGCGGTGGCTGTGGTCGAGCATCCTGGCCTCGTTGAGGAAGGTGCGGGATACGTCCATGTTGTCGAGCACCACATCGACGTGCCCGGCGATCAGGGCCTGCAGACGTAGCTCCGGGCCTCCAGGAGCCTCTAGGGCAGCCCTGGCCGATGACTCGAACAGGGTGGCGCCCTCCTCGACCACAGATACCAGGAGGTCCTGCTTGGAGTCGACATGGGAGTACAACGACGACCCGAGGAGGCCGAGCTCTTTGCCCAGATCGCGCATTGACGTCCCGTGGTAGCCCTTCTCGGCGAACAGCTTCCCGGCGGCCCGGACCACGTCGCCCCGAGTGTTCCGGGTGGTCACCATCAGCGGTGGTCGTACCTGACCACGACCTTGTCGGTGAGCGGATGCGCCTGACAGGTGAGGACAAAACCAGCCTCGACCTCGGAGTCGACCAAGGCGTAGTTCTTGGTCATGGACACTTCACCCTCCTCGATCCTCCCCTTGCAGGTGGCGCACATTCCTCCCTTGCAAGAGAAGGGCAATTCGGTCCGCACCCGCAGGGCAGCATCGAGGATCGACGTCTCGGGAGTCATCCGAGTCTGGACCGCACGTCCGTCGAGAATGACGGTGAGTTCAACCATGCCCTCGCCCGCAGGCGGTTCGGGTGGCAACGTGGAAGCGTCCAGCGGTCCGGCGAAGAAGAGCTCGTCATGAATCTTTCCCTCTTCGACCCCCATGCCCTCGAGGGTCCCACGGGCCATGGCCACCATGTCGAAAGGACCGCACAGGTACCAGCCATCCACGGGCCTCGATCCGAGGAGACGGTCATAGATGGTCCGGATCTTTACGGCATCGATACGCCCGGACAGGAGGGGGACGTCAGATCCTTCCCTGCTCAAGACGTGGAACAGCTGCAGACGCGGATGGAACCGGTCTTTCAACCCTTCGAGCTCGTCGAGGAACATGATGCTGTTGACGGTCCGATTCCCGAAGATCACCGTCCACTCGGCTTGGGGCTCCAGTTCCAGCGACGTCGACACGAGGGAGAGGACCGGGGTTATCCCCGACCCGGCGGTAATCGCCACAGCGCGCCTGGGACTTGTCGGATCGATGTCGATGGTGAACTCGCCAACCGGGGGCATCACCTCGACGGTGTCCCCTGCGCGGAGAATGTCGTTGGCATGGTTTGAGAAGGCGCCACCGGGAAGTCTCTTGACCCCGACCCTGAGCTTGCCACTCCCTGCTGGAGCGCAGATCGAGTAGGAGCGTCTGACGTCGGATCCCTCGATCAAACAACGCATGGTCACGTGCTGACCCGGGAGGTAGTCGAAGGAGGAGGCCAGTTCAGCTGGAACATCCAGGGTCACCGCCACCGAATCATCGGTTAGACGGGTGACCTCTGTGATCCGCAGCGGGTGGAAGACGACCTCGCTCATATCTGCTTGAAGTAGTCGAAGGGCTCCCCGCAGGAGGAGCACACCATCAGGGCTTTGCACGCCGTCGAACCGAACTGAGCGATGACTTTGGGGCTGTCGGCTCGGCACCGGGGACACAAGACCTCTTCCTGCCTGGTAGGTGGTGCGATCCCGAACTCAGCGAGCTTGCGGTGCCCCTCCTCGGACATCCAGTCGGTGCTCCATGCAGGCATGAAGACGGTGCGGACCCGGACGTCCTCATACCCGGCGTCGTTCAGAGCAGCACGGATGTCATCTTCGATCTGACGCATCGCGGGGCACCCCGAATAGGTGGGGGTGATGGTGCAAACCACCGTGCCGTCCTCGATGGTCACGTCCCTGAGGATCCCCAGATCGGCGATGGTGAGCACAGGGATCTCCGGGTCGACTACGGCGGAAACCACTTCCCTGACTGTGGCGACTGTCCACGTGGTCACCATGTCAGACCCGGATAGCTACGGGCCATCCACTGCATGTCGGCGAGCAGATGACCGAGATGCTCGGTATGGAGTCCCTGCCGTCCCCCCGTCCTCTGAAACGGATCCGTGGGGACACTCAATTCTGCTTCGTCGAGAACGGCGGTGACTTCATCTTCCCAGGCCAGCCGGTGAGCACTGGAGGGGCCTTCGAACATTTCGCCGGTGTACCTCCATAGTCTGTCGAGGGAGTCCTGCACCCTGACGTGGGACTCTTCGGTCCCATCTCCGAGACGGATCACCCACCCCGAGGAGAATCTCCAGTGGTAGTCGGCCTCCTTCAGAGCCTTGGCGGCGACACCGGCCAACACCTCGTCTCCCGAACCGCTCAGATCGGCCCAAAGGAGACGCTGATAGGCATCGAAGAGCATCTGTCTGACGACAGTGTCGGCGAAATCGCCGTTCGGTTGTTCGACCAGCAGGAGATTGGTGTAGTCACGCTCGGTCCGGAGCATGGCGAAGTCGTCCTCGGTCCGACCTTCCCCTTCGAGCTCGCCTGCTCGTGTGTACAGGGTCCTGGCCACCCCCAGGTGATCGAGACCGATGTTGCCGAGAGCGATATCGAGTTCCAGTTCGGGGGCGTTCGAGATCCACTCCCCCAACCGTTGGGCGAGGACCATGTTGTCGTCGGCGTGGGCGATGAGATGGGCGACCATCACATGTGCCCCACTTCCTCGGGGATGTCGTAAGTGGTTGCCAGTCGGTAGACCTTGTCGTTGGCCTCCACATAGTCGGCCGCCGCCTCGGGCTCGAAGGCATGGACCTCCGTGCTGGGCACCACCCAGACACTGATTCCTTCGCCACGACGGGTGTATACGTCGCGGGCGTTCTCCAGTGCGGTCACCGGGTCGGGGGCGTGGAGGCTCCCGATGTGAACATGGGAGATCCCGCGACGGGCTCTGACAAAGACCTCCCACATCGGCCAACCCTCAGGAGTGGAACCGGTGGTCTCTTCGAGTTCGTGTCTCTCCCCGGGCGCCACAGGCACGTCGTATGTCATGCCGCGCTCCTCTCGTCTCTCCGGACGTTCTTGGCGGCGTGCGCGGTTGCAGCCTCTCGGACCCAGGCGCCGTCCTCCCATGCCTTGGTCTTGTGGGCGATTCGGTCCCGATTCATGGGACCGTTGCCTTTGACCACCTGCCAGAACTCGTCCCAATCGATCTGGCCGAAGTCGTAGTGGCCCCGCTCCTCGTTCCACCTGAGATCAGGGTCGGGGATGGTGAGACCCAAGTAATCGGCTTGGGGAACTGTCATGTCCACGAACTGTTGGCGGAGGTCGTCGTTCGACACCCGCTTGATCTTCCATGACATCGACTGCTCGGTGTGTGTCGAGTCGGTGTCATGTGGGCCGAACATCATCAGCGAGGGCCACCACCATCTATCGAGTGCGTCCTGGGCCATCGCCTTCTGCTCGGGCGAGCCCTGACAGAGTCGAATGAGGATCTCGTATCCCTGACGCTGATGGAACGATTCCTCCTTGCAGATTCGAACCATGGCCCTCGCATATGGACCGTAAGAGCATCGGGTGAGCATCACCTGGTTGGTGATGGCTGCACCGTCGACGAGCCAACCGATGGTCCCCATGTCCGCCCAGCTGAGCGTGGGGTAGTTGAAGATGGACGAGTACTTGTGTTTGCCCTGATGGAGCAGCTCCTGGAGCTCGTCTCTTTTCACCCCCAGCGTTTCGGCGGCCGAGTAGAGGTAGAGGCCATGTCCGGCCTCGTCCTGGACCTTGGCCATGAGGATGGCCTTCCGGTGGAGACTGGGCGCCCTGCTGATCCAGTTGCCCTCGGGTTGCATACCGATGATCTCGGAGTGGGCGTGTTGAGCGATCTGACGGACCAGGGTGGTTCGATACGACTCGGGCATCCAGTCGGTGGGCTCGATCTTCTCCTCGGCGTCGACTATCTCCTGGAAGTTTTCCTCGGGTGTCATGAACTTGATATTAAACCAACGAACGTTCGTTTGTCTAGTGAAAGGAACCACTCAGCGGTCCCGACCGTCCAATATCACGACCATGTCGACCACGACACAACCCGGTGCTCGATGGCTGGCGTTCGTCATCTTCAGCATCTTCCTCGTCGTGGCATTGCCAAGACCCGCCCTCGGATGCTCCTGTGCCTGGCCCACTGACATCGCGACCTGGATCGACGACGCCCCAGGGGCCTTTGTTGGGAGCTTGACGGAAGTGCGACAGGCAGAAGCCGGTCCTTTCGGTGGTGAGGCGGTCTTCGTCTTCAAGGTGGACCAATGGGTCAAAGGCGGACCCTCCGACTTCGTCGAGGTCCATGCCTCGGTGGGTGACGGGGGCAACTGTGGTCTGGGCACCGAGCTTGGAGTGCCAATGGGGGTCCTCCTGCATTGGAGCGAGGGTCGGTTGACGACATCCTCATGCAGTTCCTTCAGCCCCGAGATGATCCTCGATGTCGGGTCTCTGATCCCCAAGAGCGAGACCGGACTCCCCTGGTTGCTGGTGGGCGGGTCATCTACGTTCAGAGTCCTGGACAACACCGGAAAGCTGGTCACCGCCCTCGACTCCAGACGTACCGCAGCCGAGTGGGGACAGGCCCAACGGGAGCAGATGAGTGTTTGCCCTGGCGGGGAACACTTCGTCCATCGGACACAGAGCACGCTCGCTATCTGGCATGTCAAGACCTTGACTTTGGTGGACCAGATCGACTTGGGTCAATATGCCGAGGTCTGGTCGAACGCTGTCTCGTGCCGTTCCCAGGACGCCTCAGAGGTGTGGCTGGGAATGCAAGACGATGGGGAGTCCACTGTGTTGGATGTTGTCTCCGGGGCGACACTGTTCACGGTCGCCGGTTCGATCAGCGGTATCGGAGCCACACAACTCCTCTCAGCAACAGACTGGGGACAGGTGATTCGTCTCGACCTCGACACCGGGGACACCACCGTCCTGTTCGAGAAGCCAGATGATGTCGAGGGGTATCCCACGGTGCGGCCCAACCCGGTGGACCAGACTTCCGCGGTCGTCTTCAACGCTCAGAGTTTCGACGGTCAGGGCGAATCGAAACTGTTTGTGTTCGACGCAGACGGTACCGCCCTCCTGGAGATCGATTTCGGTCCCGAGACCTACCTGGTCGGTTGGCTGAATCAGCACACCATCGCCGTCATCGAGTCGGGCTTTGGGGACCTTCACCTCGTGGACGCCAATGACGGAGACATAGTGACGTCTCCCGGACTCGGTGCCTGGGACCTGGTCAGCAGCGGCTCGACCGTCGTGGCATTGGCCAACGGAGAGATCCAGAGGATCGATGTCGAAACGGGCGCTCTCGAATGGGTGGCTTCCATCGGTGACCCGATGGCGACCGCCGTGATGCTGCTCGAAGGTTCCGATGTGGTGACCGAACCCCGCACGGTCATCACTCAACCTCCACTGACACCTGCGGACCTGGGTGTGGCCAACGTTGGATCAGCGACCCGAACCGCGAGGATCACCCTGATCATGCTTGGGGCCGGCGCGGTGATCGCGTGGGTGGTCCTGCGGATGCGCCCCAAGCCCGAGGAGCCGTTTGTAGCGCCTCCGGACTCTCCCCCGACTCAGCCGGTCTGAGAACTGACGCCTATTCCCTCACCAGAGCAGGGACAAGCAGGTGAGACCACCGTCGGCCTTCTGGAACTCGGACGCATCGAACCACTCGACATCGAACCCGGCGACCGAGACCACACCCATAGTGAGGGGACTGTTGGCCGTGATGACCACTCGCCCGTCGTGGAGACGCAACGCACTCGACAACGTCTCGCCTCTGGGCTTCTCGATCAGGCGGAAGCCGACATATGTGGCCGGGTCGGTGTACTGACTGGATATCAGGATGGTCTCGGCATCGAGTCCGAGGATGGCGGTCTTCAGATGGAGGACGCTGGTGAGTGGGGCGGCGATGACCCGCAGACCGTCTTCGGCGGCGAAGTCAGCGAACTGTTTGATGCCTTCGGTGTTGGTCCTCGCCGACTTGCCGACGAACAACGTCTTCCCCATGCGGAGCACGTCCCCGCCGTCGAGCGTGCCCGGGTCCTCGATCTCGACAATCGGCATGATCCGGGCAAGGGCTTCTGCAACAGGTCCGCCTTCGGGTTGTCTCTCCACCGCGCCCGGTCTAGTCATGACTGCAAGACTGTCGAGAACGACGGCCGTGTCCTCGATAAACGGACAATCGGGACAGTCATCGTCAGCAGGCAGCAGGGTGACCTGGTAACCCGCGTCCACCAGCATCCGACGGTAGGCGTCGTGCTGTTCCCTGGCCTTGTCGACACTGATGATCGGCCGATCCCCCATCACGATCGCGTCCGAGAAGGTCTCCGGCACCCGACGCAACATTGCAAATGGCATACATGCAATCCTATGCCAGGGCGACCAGATCGAGGAGATCCTCGTCGAAGAACCGCATCTCGCCGTCGGGCATGAGCACCGCCCGGTCGGGCATGAGTTGGGCCACGAAGTCGGTGTCATGGCTGACCAGGATGACCGTCCCCTCGTAGGTGGTGAGGGCGTCGAGCAACGCCTCCTTCGCCTGAGGGTCCAGGTTGTTGGTGGGTTCGTCGAGGAGCAGCACGTTCGGTCTCGAAGTCATCAGCATCGCCAACGCGAGCTTGGTCTTTTCGCCTCCCGATAGGGTCCCGGCGTCCTGGTCGATCTTGTCGGCCAGGAGGAAGTGACCGAGCATGCCCCGCATCATTTCGTCGGGGAGTCTCGCCACCTGACGCATGTGATCGAGGACGGTGACGCCGGCCAAGATCTGTTCGTGCTCCTGGGCGTAGTAACCGAGTGTCGCCTTCGGGCCGGGGAGGACCTCCCCCAGGTCTGCGGTCTCGACACCGGCCAGGATCCGCAACAGGGTGGTCTTCCCGGCTCCGTTGAGACCGACCAGGAGCATCCGCTCGCCACGCTCCACGGCGAACTCGAGGTCCACGAACACCACATTGTCCCCGAATGCTTTGGCCAGGCCGGTGGCAGCCAATGGGACACGACCGGAGGGCTCGGGCTGGGGGAACCTGACCTTCACCTTCTTGCCTGACTTCTGGACCTCGACCAACTCCCTCTTGAGACGATCCACCCGGGTCTCCATCGAACGGGCGACCTTGGCCATCTTCTCACTGGAGCCCTTGAACCGTCTGATGTTCTCCTCGAGACGATCGATGGCCTCGTCCTGATGGCGCCGCTCCCGCTCCCGCTGTTCGCGGCGACGGTCCCGCTCGATGAGGAAGTGGCTGTAGTTGCCCCGGTACGCCTCCAGCTTCCCGTTCTCGACTGCCAGGACCGAAGTGATCGCCTCGTCGAGAAGGGGAAGGTCGTGGGATATGACCAGCATCCCGCCCCGATAGGTGCTCAGGTAGTCGATCAGCCAAGCCTTGGCGTCGAGGTCGAGGTGGTTGGTCGGTTCGTCGAGGAGGAGGATGTCGGTTTCGGCGAACAGGATCCGGGCCAGTTCGACCCTCCTCCTCTGACCACCGGACATGGTCTTCACCGGCTGCACCAACTCCTCATTGCCGATCCCCAGCTTGGAAGCGATCCGCTTGGCCTCAGCCTCTGCGATCACCCCGCCCTTTGCCTCGAAGTCCTCCAACAACCGGCTGAATCGGGCTATCCCCCGGTCGCGAGCATCACCGGTCAGGTCGTGGAGCCGAACCCTGGCCTCCTCGATGCGTCGTTGCATCGCCCCGATCTCACGTGCCATCAGGATCCTCTCCAGGGCGGTGGCGTCGGCGTGCTCGAGGTCGGGGAGGGCCGCCTCTTGAGAGAAGTAGCCGATCCTGCCAGATCGGAGGACAGTCCCCTCGGATGGCTCACCAATTCCCATGAGGGCACGCATGAGAGTGGTCTTGCCTGCCCCATTCCGGCCCACCAGACCAATCCGGTCCCCTGACTGCACGCTGAACGAGGCATCCTGGAGCAAAGTCCTGGTGCCTACTTCGAGTCGGAGGTCGCGTGCGATCAACATGGGCTGGAGGGGTCCCTGCAATGGTAGAAGAGTTCGAGAACCTGTATCTGTCGATTAACCCGGCTGAAACATGGCGGACCTGCAATGGCCTGGTCGGGTTCCTCCTCCGACTCATCCCTCCTTCGGGGGGCAAAGTGAAGGGCGGCGGCAACGCCGCCCTGATCTGGTTATATCGGGACTTGCCTAAAGACACCTTCACCGAAGAGACGACTGTGACCGCCTCCAGGGACACCGCCTGGCGCGCCCTCGACCAACCCTCTACCTGGGAAGGGATCGCCGGGGTCGACCGGGTCCACGACCCCGTGTTCGATGCCGACAACCGATTGCGCGGATTCTCCTTCGAGACCAGGATCGGTGGGTCCCCCTACCCTGGCAAGGCCTCTCCACGCGAGCGGGTCGAAGGCAAGATCATGGCCTGGGACATCTCCAGCGCCCACATCAAAGGATGGATCAGTGTCGAGTTTTCCGACGACGGCGATCAAACGGTGGTGCGTGTGACCATCGAGGTGGAGAGCATCGGATTCCTGGCGTCGATGATGTTCCCGACGATCACCGGGGCCATAAAGCGTGGAATGGCGGAGACCGTGGAGTCCTTCGCCGCCTCCCTAACCCCCTAAGGGCGTTGTTCCTCCCTGACCGGACGGGCGTCGAGGGGGATCTCCTCGAAAGTGCAGGGTCTCTCCACCACCGTGAACCACCCCCGATATCCGAACAGCGTGCCGAAGTAACGGTTGCTGACCAACACCTCTATCCGGTAACGCTCGGTCTCCTCGTCCCACCACTCCCGTACGTCGGCGTCACCGGAGAAGAGCCGGGGAAAGCGGAACGCAATCGGCCCCTCGTAGAACCTCTGATCGCCGCTGCGGAGCCTGATCCCACCACCGTCCTCGAGACTGAGCTCGATGTCGACGGCAAGATGCTGGTGGGTTCCCAGGTAGTCGACCACGTGGCCCGGCCCGGAACCGGCGACCATGGTGGCATCGAAAGCCCTCACGCTTCTGGGGAAGCGGAATCGACGGGACCAGGTCATCGTCTCCCTGCCGTAGCTGTCGACATAGGCGTAGTTACCCACTGAAAAGGGCACTTCCTTGCCCTTGTTCGGGATCAGGATGTTCCTCGCCGAACCGATCCAGAGGAACGGAAGGGTCCACCATCCGCCCCGCCAGACCTCCTCCATCACTCCCGTCCCGATCTGACACTTTTGGTCTTTCGACGAGAAGCCGAATCGGGCCTGGATACGTGGGTGGAGTCGATCGAACTCGTCTCCCAACGCCTGACGGTAGATCGAGCTCACCAGTCACCGACCGGCTCGGGCTGATCATCAGGTGGGACTCGAAGCGGGCGCCGACCGCTCGGACGCCCTTTCAGGGTTGCGAGGGCCACGAGGGCCAGCGCGATCATCGCCAGGTTGACCCCGACCGGGTTGAAGGCGCGACCCAGCAACTCAGGGTCGGTCCATGCGGCGGCACCGAGCAGCCCGATCATCCCTGCGATGGTCAGGAGGAACGGCCATCGCTGGTTTCTGAACAGGACAACGAGGATGGCAAAGGCGATCTCGAGAAAACCGCTGGCGACTACCGCCGCGGTCGCCAGGTCGTCGCCGACTCCCATCCGCAACCAGAAGTCGAGCTCCCCCTGGTCGACCAGAAGCACCTTGGGGACAAGGCCGTGGTAGAACCAGACGGAGGCCACACCGGCGATCGCCGCAGTATGGGCGAGGGCCAGATTCCGGGACACCTCCGGGGGGATCCCCTGCTCCAGCCAGATCCTCAGACGGTCGAAGCTCCAGGCCGTCGCCCAGCCGAAGGTGGGTCGGAACAGCCAGCGATCGACCGCTTTCCCGAACCACCCCCATCTCGACTTGTAGTCGTAGCCGGTGAGGAACCTGACGCCGTCATCGGTGGGGATGTAGCGCCAATAGCCCGCGCCAGACTCGATGATCGACCGGCGATCGTCAGCCCAGAACTTGAGGCCCGACCACTGCGTCCCGTCGGGCCGGTCCCGTTCCCCGAGAGACTCGCCGGTGCCGGCGATGGTGACTCCGGGGAAGATCTTGGTGGCGTAGGTGAACCGTTGCGGTTCTCCCTCCTGGCGCGGCTGGTAGTCGATCCGCCCGAAGCGGACATCCCAACGCTGATGAACGGCTGGCTCCTGGGTGGCCTCCCAGAGTCGCTCGATGGGGGCGCGGATTCTCGACTCCACATAGATTGTTCGTCGCCGCCTGGCCATCGGGATGACGATAGGAGGGCGGATCATCCCCGGAGCGGGTTGACAACACGGAGGTCGAACCTGCTGAAGTCGCGGTCGACCGACCAAAGCTCGGTGACTCCCCCCGACAGGCACATGCTGGCCACCCGGGCGTCGTGGACCTTCGGCCCGACTGCGCCGGAGACGACCATCGGGGCGAGCCTGCCCCAATGACCGGGGCCCTCACCGAGAACGACCACCGTCGGAGAGTCCAGCCAGGCTTCGACCTGGGTGACGGCGGATTCAGCGGGAGTGGGAGGGGAGTAGATGCGGGGATGTGTGACCACCGCCAGGAACTCGTGGATGCAGGGCCACGGCAGCGCCCACTGCCGGTTCCCTTCCGCCAGCGACCTGACCACACCCAGAGCGGCCACGTGTAACTCGGAGTCCGCCCGGTGGGAGTAGACGAGGATGTTGGTGTCTACCGCGATCAACCGCCGCGTCCCTCGTAGATCAATTCCCTGATCAGCGACCAGTCGCCCTCGGCGACGCCCGGCTGGACACCGTCACCCCGGAACGAGGCGTCGGGCATCCGGTATGTGTCCCTCATCCGGCCAGCCAGCTCCCGTCGCAGGCCCGACTCGATCAGCTCCCGAAGGGTCAACCCGTCGGTCGCCGCCACCCTCTTGGCCTGGGTCAGCAGGTCCTCAGCGATCTCGACGGTTGTCTTCATATGGGTCACTGTAGCGCTCGACCCATAGTTATAGGTCGACGAACCCAGGCACGACCGCACGAAACCCCTTTACCCGAATTGGTCTATTGGGTATGCTGAAGGACATGGATCAGGTTCTCGTGGAACTCGACGGTCGGCGCCGCGTCAGTCTTGGCAAGGTCGGCCGGCCCGAACACACCCGCTATCTCGTGAGCGAGGAGCCGGACGGATCCCTGGTCCTGACCCCTGCGGTGGTGCTCAGCGAAACGGAGGCGAACCTGCTCTCCAATCGGGCACTGGTCGACAGGATCGAGACCAACCGACGTAACCCCGAGCGTCTTGTGAAGCGTGAGCGCCACAGGACGCGCAATGGCTGACCTCTACTTCGACCCGGAGGCGGATGCGACTCTGACCGCACTCGAGGCGGACAAGACCCGTCAGGATCTCGCCGACAGGGTCAGTGAGACCCTCGACACACTCGAAAGAGAACCGGACAACCCGACGGTCCGGCGCCGCCGATTTCAGATCGGTCTCTGGGGCATCCCCGTTTCAGGATCGGGTGAGGACTGGATAATCCTCTGGGAACCCCACCCTGAGCTAGCCGACGCCATCGTGGTCCACCACGTCGGCCCGGCCTCGTTCGCCTGAGCTGGACCTGGGGTCTAGCTCTCGTCTTCTACTTCGGGTTCTTCTTCGGCCGGAGCCGTTGCTGCCAGCTCTTGGGCGACCGCCTTGGCGGCCCCCTGGTCCTCGGCGATGCGGGCCCGGTCGGTGATGAGGGTGACCTGGTTGTTGAGCACCTGGATGAAGCCACCGTGGACCCCGATGGTGGTTCTCTTACCTGACTCTTCCTCGATCTCGACCGCTCCGGTCGACAGAGTCCCCATCAGCGGTTCATGGTCGGCCATGATCCCCAACTCGCCTTCAGGGGTACGGGCGATGACGATGGTCGCCATCCCACTCCATACAGTCGCCTCCGGCGAGACCACATCGACCTGGAAGGCCCTGGGCATCTAGATGACCTCTGACGAACGCAATCGGGCGAAGTCGGCCACCATCAAGCAGCCGCGTCTTTCAAACCGGCGGCCTTCTTCTCGACGTCTTCACGACCACCGACCATGTAGAACGCCTGCTCCGGATACTGATCCATCTCGCCGTCGATAAGAGCACGGAACGAGAGAATGGTCTCGTCACGTGGGGTGTAGATACCGACCTGACCGGTGAACTGCTCGGCCACGAACATCGGCTGGGCGAGGAAACGCTGGATTCGACGGGCCCGTCCCACCACCAGCTTGTCGTCCTCAGAGAGCTCATCGATACCGAGGATGGCGATGATGTCCTGGAGGTCCTTGTACCTCTGGAGGATCCGCTGGACCTCGGTGGCCACGAAATAGTGCTCTTCGCCGACGATCTGGGGATCGAGGGCACGGCTGGTCGAGTCCAAAGGGTCCACTGCGGGGTAGATGCCCAAGGCAGTCAGCGGTCGTGACAGCACCGTGGTGGCGTCCAGGTGGGCGAAGGCGGTGTGCGGGGCCGGGTCGGTGATGTCGTCAGCCGGCACGTAGATGGCCTGGAGCGAAGTGATGGACCGGCCCTTCAGCGAGGTGATCCGCTCCTGAAGAGAACCCATCTCGTCGGCCAGGTTCGGCTGGTACCCCACCTCCGAAGGCATCCGCCCGAGGAGGGTCGAGACCTCAGACCCGGCCTGGGTGAACCGGAAGATGTTGTCGATGAAGAGCAGCACGTCCTGGTTCTGGACGTCACGGAAGTACTCGGCCATGGTCAGCGCTGAGAGGGCGACCCGGAGACGCACCCCCGGCGGCTCGTCCATCTGACCGAACACGAGGGCGGCCTTCTCTATGACCCCGGTCTCCTGCATCTCCAGATAGAGGTCGTTCCCCTCGCGGGTCCGCTCCCCCACACCGGCGAAAACCGAGACACCACCATGCTGGGTGGCGACACGGTTGATCATCTCCTGGATGAGGACGGTCTTGCCCACGCCGGCACCACCGAACAAACCGATCTTGCCACCCTGAAGGTAAGGGCAGATCAGGTCGAGGACCTTGATCCCGGTCTCGAACACTGTCTTTTGTGGTTCGACATCCTCGAACGCGGGCGCGGACCGATGGATCGGCCAGCGGGGATCGGAGAAGTCCTGGTCGGGAGCGTCGAGGCAGTCGCCCCAAACGTTGAAGATGTGACCCAGCGTCTGGTCGCCAACGGGGACCGTGATCGGCGAGCCGGTGTCGACCACCCTGGCGCCACGGACCAGACCGTCGGTCGGTGCCAGGGCGATGGCCCGAATCCTCGAGTCACCGAGATGCTGAGCGACCTCGGCCAGAACCTTCTTCTCCTCGCCTCCCAGCGTGAAGTAGATCTCGATGGCGTTGAGGATCTCGGGGAGACCGTCCGGCGGGAACTCGACGTCCACCACAGGGCCGGCCACCTTGATGATCCGACCTACACCTTTACCTTCGCTCATGTTCTTGGCTCCATGTTTGGCTGATTTGGGAAGACGGGGCTCACTTGGCCTCCGCCAAAGCTTCGGCACCACCGACGATCTCGGTGATGGCAGTTGTGATCTCGGCCTGACGGGCACGGTTGGCCTGCACTCTCAGACCCTTGATCAACTCTTCCGCGTTGTCGGTGGCCGCCTTCATCGCCCGACGACGGGCACTGTGCTCCGAGGCGGAAGCTTCCAACAGCACGTTGAACACGATCGCCTCCACATACATCGGGAGGAGACGGTTGAGGATCACTTCCGGTGACGGCTCGAACTCGTAGGCAACCCTCGATGCGACCTCGTCGGCCTCCATCTCGGGCCGGGTCACAGGGAGCACTTCCATTCCGGTTGGGGCCTGTGTCATTGCCGACTGGAATCTCGTGTAGAAGGCCTCGAGGGCGTCGATCCTCTTGTCGGCGTAGGCCACCATCACGGTTCTGGCGATGGCCCGGGCGTCGCCATAACCGGGAGTGTCGGTCACCCCCAGATAGGCCTGCTCGATCCGATAGCCGCGGTAGCGGAAGTAGGACTGGGCCTTCTTGCCGACGGCATAGATGATGACGTCCTTGCCCTCTTTGGCCAGTTGGTGGATCCGCACCTCGGCCATTCGGATGATGTTCGAGGCATAGGCACCGGCCAGACCGCGATCCGAGGAGACGACCAGGACACCGACCGTCTTCTGGTCCCGGCGCTGGAGGAGAGAGTGGGAACTGCCGGCACCGGCGGCCCCCACGTTCTTGATCACCTCGATCAACTTCTCGGTGTAGGGCTTGGACCCGATAACGCGGGCCTGTGCCTTGGGAATGCGACTGGCCGCGATCAACTCCATGGCGCGGGTGATCTTCTTCGTCGCCTCGACGCTCTTGATCCGGCGTCGGGTGTCTCGCAGTGCGGCGCTGGCCACTGAGAGTTAGCCCTCGCTCCCGGTGAATGTCTCCTTGAATGCGCTCACCGCATCCGCCATCGAGCCGTCCTCGGGGAGCTTTCCGGTGTCCCTGATTCCGGCCAGAACGTTCGAGTAACGGGCCTTGGCGAACTCCCGAAGCTCCGACTCGAAGCGACGGACGTCCTTGACCGGGACATCATCCATGTGACCTTCGGTGACCGCGAACAAGACCAGCACCTGCTCCTCGACCGGTACCGGGTCGAACTGGGGCTGCTTGAGCACTTCGACCACCCGACGACCCCTCTCCAGCTGAGCGAGGGAGGAGGAGTCGAGCTCGGACCCGAATTCGGCGAAAGCTGCCAATTCTCGGAACTGGGCCAGGTTGAGACGGAGAGGACCGGAGATCTTCTTCATCGCCGAGATCTGGGCGTTTCCACCCACCCGGGACACCGACTCACCGGCGTTCAGCGCTGGTCGGACACCCTGGAAGAACAGGTCCGTCTCGAGGAAGCACTGACCGTCGGTGATCGAGATCACATTGGTGGGGATGTACGCCGAGATGTCCCCCGCCTTGGTCTCGATGACCGGGAGCCCGGTGAGGCTCCCCCCGCCCAGTTCCTCAGAGAGACGGGCGCAACGCTCGAGGAGGCGGGAGTGGAGGTAGAACACATCACCCGGGTACGCCTCACGGCCGGGCGGGCGACGGAGAAGCAGGGATATCTCGCGATAGGCGACCGCCTGCTTGGAGAGGTCGTCGAAGATGACCAGAGCATGCTCGCCCTTGTACATCCAGTGCTGGCCGATGGCCGACCCGGTATAGGGGGCGTACATCTGGAGGGCTGGTGCGTCTGAGGCGGCGGCGTTGACCACCACCGTGTACTCCATCGCGCCCTTCTCACGGAGGGTGGCGACGACTTCGGCGACGGTGGAGGCCTTCTGCCCGATCGCCACATAGATGCACTTGACCGCCTTGTCGGTACCCCAGAACTGCTTCTGGTTGATGATGGTGTCGACGAGGAGCGCGGTCTTGCCGGTCTGACGGTCGCCGATGATCAACTGACGCTGACCCCTCCCGATCGGGGTCATCGAGTCGATCGCCTTGATCCCGGTCTGAAGTGGCTGGGTCACCGGCTGACGTTCTACGACGGAAGGCGCCTGGGTCTCCAGTAGTCGCCGCTCGGTGGTGTTGATCGGGCCCTGACCATCGATGGGGTTTCCCAGGGCGTCGATGACACGGCCAAGGAGGGCGTCACCCACGGGGACCGAGAGAACGGTCCCGGTCTGCTTGACCGGATGGCCCTCCTCTATGTGGTTGTACTCGCCCAGGAAGACGACACCGAGATCGTCTTCGTCGATATTGAGGGCGACCCCCATCAGACCACCCGGGAACTCCAGGAGCTCCGAAGCCATGGCCCCAGGAAGCCCTTCTACTCTCGCCACACCGTCGGCGACGGAAGCCACATAGCCAACCGTCTCCTTTTCCATCCCCGGTTCCCACCCTGCCAGGCGGGCCTTGAGTGACTCGGTGATCTGATCGGCAGTGATTGTCAGTTCAGACATCAGTACTCCTAACGCGCCTTGACGGCTTGACGCAGCTCGTCGACCCTGCGGGCGATCGAGCCATCGATAACGGTGTCGCCGACCCTGGCGACCAATCCTCCGATGACCGACGGATCGACCATCACCTTGACTTCCACGTTCTTGCCGGTGGCGCGGCCCAGTGCCACGGCCAGCTTGTCGATCGTTGCCTGGTCGAGGGGCACCGCACTGCGGACCTCAGCAACGGCCTTGTCACGCGAAGCGGCCGCAGTCTCTGTCAATGACCTGGCGATGGCGGGAAGGTCGGAAGCGTGACCCTGACCAACTATGAGTTGGACCAGGCCCACGGTGAGGGTTGAGGCCCTCCCACCAATCAGGTCGTCGATGACACCTTGCTTCCTGTCGTATGGCAGCAATGGGTCGGTCAGAGTCGAGCGAAGCTCCGGTGTGCTGCCGAGGGCGTTGGCGACTGTCAGCAACTCGCTCTCGACACGTTCGGACTCGTCTTCGGCCCTGGCCAGCTCGAAGATGGCGCTGGCATATCCGGAGATACGGTCGGTCAACTCAGATCCTCTCCAGGTCGGCGAGGTAACGATCGATCAGGGCCTGGTGCGCGTCGGCGTCCAGCGATTCCCCGACGATCTTGCCGGCCAGGTCGACCGAAATGTCACCAACCTGGCTACGCGCGTCGGCGAGGGCTCGCGACTTCTCTGAGGCCGCCTCCTCACGGGCTTTCGCCCGAATCTTCTCGGCGTCGACTTCGGCCTTCGCCACCAGATCAGCACGGAGCTGATCGGCCGAGGCCCTGGCCTCTTCGAGGATCCGGTTGCCTTCCGACTTGGACTCGGCGAGCTGCTTCTTGTAATCGTTGAGCAGACTCTCCGCCTCAGTTTTGGCCTTCTCGGCAGCGGTGTACTCACCGGCGATCGCCTTCTGTCGCATCTCCATGGTCTCGCTCAGCTTCGGCCAGACCCACTTCCTCACGAAGAAGAAGACCAGTCCGAATGCGATGACACCCGCGATGAGCTCGGTCCAGTGCGGCAGCAACAGTTCGACGGCGCTGCTTTCGCCCTCCGTGGCGGCGTACACGAACGTCGGTGTTTCCAGCATGATCAACCAGCCAGGAAGAAGACCACGAACCCGATCAGGGCAAGGGCTTCGGAGAGTGCCATTCCGATGAACATGTTGGTCCGCAGCATGCCGGCGACCTCAGGTTGACGTGCCATCGCCTGTACCGCGTTACCGGCGACGATGCCCACACCAATCCCCGGGCCGATGGCGGCGAGGCCATAGCCGATGGCGGCCAGACCACTACCGACGTTGCCGGTCACACCCGGAGCCTCCTGCGCAAGGATCTGCGCGGAGACAGCCAGTGTGCCTAGTAGTGCTTCCATTTGAGTTTCCCTCTTTCCTTGTCTGGTTTCTCGATCAGTGCGCCGGGTGCAGCGAGCTTTCGATGTACACGGCGGAGAGCAAAGTGAAGATGTAGGCCTGGAGGAACAGGATCAACAGCTCCAGAGTGAAGATCGCCATCCCGAAGATGAACCACAGCGGGCCGACGACGAAACCTTGAACCGGACCGATCATCCCGGTGGCGGCCGCGTAGACGAAGAACACGCCCGAGCCGAGGAGCAGCGCCAGCATGGTGTGACCGGCGACCAGGTTGGCAAACAACCGGAGGGCAAGCGAGAACGGGCGGACGATCAGGACCGAGACGAACTCGATGAGACCGATCAGCGGCTTGAGGGCGGTCGGGACCCCCGGTGGCCATAGGAGGTGTCCCAGATACCCGAGCCCCTGCTTCTTGAAGCCCATGAACACGAAGATGAAATAGGTGGCCAGCGAGAGGATCAAGGGGATTGCCATGCGCGATCCGATCGGAAACATGATGAACGGTGTGATCCCGAAGAAGTTGCCGACCAGGATGAACATGAAGAGTGAGAGCAGGAACGGGGCGTAGCGTTCGCCACCTGGGCCGATCACTCCTACCGCGATGTCGTTTCGGACCAGGTTGACCAGACCTTCGACCGCCATGCCAAACCTGGTTGGGACCAGTCGTGGCTTCCGGTAGGCGAAGTAGAGAAGCCCGATTACGACGACAGCGGCCAGGAGGATGTAAATGACCGTGCGGCTCCACTCCCCGAAGATGGCTGGGAGCTGGAACAGTTCGAGAATGTTGCCGGGAATGCACAACGGCTGCTCGGTTGGCTCACACGAAAAAGCCAGGATCATTCCGTCCACTCGAGTTCCCTTTCTCTACCTTTTGCCACAGCTACCGCCTCCGCTCCTATCAAGATCAGATAGGCCACCACCGCGGTCAATCCGAACGCCAAGCGATCGATCGGCACCAGTCTGGCCACAACCAGCATTGTCAGAGTCAACAGACCGAGCCGCAGAAGGAAACCGACGATGGCGGCGGCATGATAAACCTGAAGACTGATTCTGGCGGAAATCGAGAGGATCCATCCGGCCAACAGGAAGTTCCCGATCACTACTGCCACTCCCAAAGCAGAGCTCCACGCACCGTCAGTTCCCCTGGTCAGCCAGAAGATCGCGACCAGGACGGGAGCCACATAGATCGCCCGGGCGACGGTGTGTCGTGCAAGCACCATCTCGACACCGAGGGTCTGAGGTCCGCTGGTCACCTGTAGTCCTCGTTGGTCTCTTTGATGTAGTGCCAGAGCCGAAGGAATCCTGAGTAGGAGCCGAGCACGATACCGGTCACCACCAGCCAGGGATCGGTCCCCAGCCATAGGTCGAGAAGGTATCCGAGGAGGGTTCCCGCAAGCACCGAGTTGAGGAATGATCCTCCCTTCAACCAACCATCGTTGACTGCTGCGGTGACTTGGGTGGTGGCGTTTTCTTGCTTCACAGGGAGGGCTTTGTGAAATACTTCACAAGGGTATGGGGGGATGTCATCTAGGCCAAATCGAACTTAGCAGGCACGGTGGGGTGCCACGGAGGGGCGCCGGATCAGTCGATCGAGCCGCGCGGTACGACCCACTGGCATATTTGTCCAGTCATCTGGGCAATCAGGTCGAAATCGGCGTCATAGTGGAGAACGGTAAGTCCCCCCTCCTCGGCCGCGGCGGCGACAAGCAGGTCGGGCACATCCCTGCCCCGCTGGCTGGCGGTGGCGAGTTGGCGCTGAACCTGCAGGGCTCTGACCACGTGTCTTTCAGTGGTCGGAACCAGGGGGAGTGCCCGTAGACCTTCCGCAAGCCGATCCCACTCCCGGGTGTTACGGGCGGAGGCCCCAAGTTCGAGGTCAGTGATTCCGGCGCGCCCCACAACCCCGAGCGCAACTAGCGGCTCGACCACTTCCAGAACCTGTGGACGCTGAACACGGGTCAGCGCGCTGGTGTCGAGAAGATGGGTCAGCGCCACAGCTCGTCGCGGTCGATCGGGTCGATCGAGGCGATCATCTCAAGCGACTTTCTGACCCGTTCCGGACGGTCCTTAGCGGCCAGGCGCAACGCCTCGTTCACGGTGTCTTTGATCGTCTCGGTGCCCAGTTCGGCCTGGGCGGCACTCAGGGCACCGTCATCGATGTCCACCAACCGTTTGACCATCGGAGGCAGTATATCTCTCACAGCTCTCGTATATCTACCTTCGGCAGTCGCTGGATTCAATACCTTGGGGCGCGCTGTGGAAAGGTTTTTAGCGCTATTTAGTCGTATCTATTGACATTTGTCAGACCGAGTCGGTACGATACGAACATATGTTCGCTATGGAGCATCTCAGCGAAACCAGGACTCCGGGCGTGTCCGGAGTGGCCTTCCGCCCGAACCCGTGGCATGGGGATGCCATTCGGTCCATCCGCCTTCCGGAAGATCTGGAGAGAGTGACACCCGGGCCTGACCTTGCAGCACTGTTATCGGGACTCGACCGGTCCCGGGTATCGGGTTTCGACCTGACCCGTCTGCTCGAGGCGGAGTCCAGACTGATCTCCCACTTCCAGGCCGGGATGTACGAGACGATGATCGAACTCGACACGGTCACATCCGAGTTCGGATCCGATGCTCCAGCCGCCGAGATCTCCACCACGACACCCTCTACGACGAACACACCGCCTGGGCCCACCGCTCCCAAATCGCCGCTTGACGACTTCGGAACGTGGGGTGTCTAGCCGGAGCGACCCGGCGACTCCACCCGCGTCAGGCGGCGGACTCGACCTCGGCCAGGAACCCGAGAATCCCGGCGATGAATTCCGGCGTGGCGACCGCACCGAGGTGATCACCCGGCACCTGGATGAAACGCGACGTCGGAAGGGCAGCGACCAACCGATCGACCCCAGCCGCGAGCGGATCCTGGTCGCCGGCAATGACGAGCACCGGGCAGGCAACCTTGGCCAGATCGCCCGAGGCGTGGGCATTTGCCCGCAGCACGGCGGCCAGAGCGAAGCGATCGGCTCCGGTGGACTCGGCCACCATCCGAAAGCCAGCGGCGGTGGGATCGGCGCCAGTGGCGTCGTCGGCGACGAGCACGTTCGCGATCCCCTCCTTGTCGAACGGTAGACCGTCACCGTCAGGCAGTGCCCCCTCGCCGACCCCGCCGAGCACTACCGATCGAAACCGCTCGACCCGAGTCGCCGCTTCGAGCGAGACGAACGCGCCCATCGAGTATCCGACCAGGTCGACCTTGTCGAGCCCGAGGTGATCGAGCAGACAGGTGAGGTCAACGACCATGGTCGGGTCCTGGTAGGACTCCGCGTCGTGAGGCTTGCCGGAACGGCCGTGGCCGCGTGCGTCGATCGACACAACCCGGCGACCGGTCGCCCGAATGGCATCGACCACACCCGGCGCCACCCAGTTGGTCGCAGTGTCTGCGGCGAACCCGTGGTGCAGGACGACCGGAAGACGCTCGTTGTCGCCCTCCCAGTCGTCGAACACGATCTCGACACCATCAGGCGACGTAAAGCTCCCCATTGACCAGCACCTTTCCTCAAGACGAACTCGGTTCGGCACTCCGCCCGGGGGAGCCCTTCGGGGGCCGATGTTACTCGCTCGTCACTCGCCCTCGGCTGTGATCGTTGTCACCGGTGAGGCCGTCGTCGTGGTTGTAGAACAAAAACACGCTCATCATAGGGAGCTTTTACGCTGTTCACCGATGCCTCTTGACATTTGTCACAGAGTGACGTTATGATCGAACATATGTTCGACACACGAGCAGATAAGCCAGCAGAGAACCGGCCACACGGCGGGGACATCCCGGACCTCTGGGGGTATGACCACAGCGAGTCGTCGCTGGCAGCGTGGGAAGGCAAGAAGGGGGCTCGCACCCATGCGGTTCCGGAAGGCATCGAGGAGTGGGAACCGGGAGTGCATCTCGCCGCCTTCCTCATGGGCATCGACAGAACTCGCATCTCGGGTTACGACCTGGTGCGGGTGATGATGGCCCAGTCCCGCCTGGTGTCTCACTTCCAATCAGACCTCTACGAGACGATGGGTGAGATCACCACTCTCCCCCACATCGGCGGGCCCGACACTTCTGCCTCTGAGATCGGCGCCGCTTTGAAGCTGACCCGAAGTGCCAGTGAGATCGAAGACGAACTCGGGCGCGCCCTCCGTCTTCACCCGGAGGTGCTCGCAGCCCTACGGTCCGGCGATATTGACCTGCGCCGAGCCCGGGTAATCATGAGCAACATCGCAGAACTCGACCTGGAAGTCGGCCAAGCGGTCCTGAAGAAGGTCTTGCCCGAGGCCCCGGACAAGACCACAGGGCAGCTCGGCGCTCGGATTCGACGGCTGACAATTGCGGCGGCACCGAAGCAGGCGGCGGTCACCTACCAGGCGGCCCTGAAGGATCGCAAGATCGTGGTGTACGCCAACCCGGATGGGACCGCCAGTCTGCTCGCCTCCAACCTGCCGCCGGACCGGATCAACGCCATTCGGGCCAAGCTCGAAGAATTGGCCCGTGCCGCAAAGACTCCTGACGACATCCGGACAGCCGACCAGCTCAGGGCCGACACCTTCCTCGACCTTCTCGAAGGGCAGGTTACGGGTGGTCGCGGTCGGGCTTTCGTCAACATCGACGTCGACCTCACCACTCTTCTCGGCGCCGACGACAACCCAGGTCACATTCCGGGATGGGGCCCGGTGACGGCAGAGATGGCACGCAAGATCGTTTCCGACCAACCCGACTGTGACTGGGAATTCACCGCTCTCGACCAGGGCAAGCCTGTTGCCACAGGGACCCTTGCGAGACGGCCGAACACGGGAATGAAGCGTCGGATCAGGTCGCGGTATCGGACCTGTGTGCATCCTGGATGCCGGCGGCCCGCCCGCCAGTCCGACCTCGACCACACCCGTGATTGGGCGAAGGGCGGGAAGACCAGCCTCGACAACCTGGCACCACTCTGTGAGCACCACCACCAGCTCAAAGACCAGGGCTGGAGCTACCGGATCCTGGACGCTGGGACCTTCCGGTTCACCAGCCCCCTAGGGCACACCTATATCACCAGCGGACAGTCGCCCTAGGAAGCGATAATCCGTCCTCTCATGCAGCACGGACTCCTGACCGAAGCGACCGACCTCTCCTCGGCAGACTGGGTGGCTGCAAGGCTGACCACGTTCGCAGAGAACGTTGCATCAATCATCCCGTCCGGGTTTGAGGCGTATGCCCGCATCTTCCACCCCGCCTACCGTCGGGATGGCGACGAGTACACCCCCGTCCTTCGGGCCGATGTGGCGGCCTCCACGGGGCGCAAGGCGCACCATCAGATGCAGTGGGAGGGAGTCTCCGGCCAGCCCCTCTACGGAGTCTCCCCCACGTCCGAGCTGTGGACGGAGTCACCCGATACCGGTCGGCTCCCCCGTCAGTGCATGGAGAGCCTTCTCCTGATTCTCCGCCACGCCACGACCACCCCCGAACAAGCCTGGTTCCTGACATGGCACAGATACGGAGACCATCGAGTCGACCCACGACCCGGAGCGTACGGATATCTAAAGAGACGCCGTTTCGGTCTTCCGTCCCGCCCACCCAAGCCGGTCAAACCAAGGAGGAATCCCCTACCTCCTCTGGTCCTACTCCCCGCCCGCGAGTACTACCTCCTCGGCGGACCTGTCGAAGGCGCGCTGGAGACGATGGCGGCGTCCGGCGTCGAGGGATGGGAGCCGCGGTGGCAATCGGCAAACCTCTGGTGGCCGGAGGACCGCGCCTGGTTCGTGTCAACCGAGATCGATTTCGCCTGTACCTATGTCGGAGGGACCCGCGACATCATCGAAGCGATCCTGGCGAGCCCGGAATTCGAGGCACGTCCCGCCTCACTCGACGACGCTGTCGCCTCCAACTCGGACCGCGTCAACCCTATCTCCGACCCGCCCGATCCTCTCTAGACGTGTCCTGCGAAGTCGTGGGGGTAGGGAGAGAACTCGGCGGCCATCGAGCGGACGCCTGAGTCGACATCGGCGAGTGCTGCCTCGTCGGAACGTCCCTTCAATGCGCGGCAGATCAGCCGGGCGACTTCTCTTGCCTGGTCCTCCTTCATCCCCTGGGTGGTCATTGCTGGCGTGCCGATACGGAGACCCGATGCCCGGTAAGGCGGCCGGGGGTCGTTGGGGATGGTGTTGAAGTTGAGGGTGATCCCCACCCTGTCGAGCATTTTGGCGGCATCCTTCCCGGTCAGATCCTCATCCACAGACCTGAGGTCGATCAGGAACAGATGGTTGTCGGTTCCCCCCGACACCACACGGACACCCTCCCCTTGCACGGTGGCTGCCATCGCCCTGGCGTTGGCCACCACCTGTTCGGTGTAGTCGTGGAAGGAGGGTTGCAACGCCTCGTGGAAACACACCGCCTTGGCGGCGATCTGCGACTCGATCGGGCCACCCTGCACATTGGGGAAGACGGCCTTGTTGATCACTTCTCCGAACTGCTCCTTGGCTAGCACCAGACCCCCACGGGGACCGCGCAGCGCCTTGTGGGTGGTTGCGGTGACGATGTCGGCATGTGGAACCGGCGAAGGATGCGACTTCCCCGCCACCAACCCGATGAAGTGCGCCGCATCGACCATGAATACCGCACCCACCTCGTCGGCGATGTCACGGAAAACCTGGTAGTCGAGGACCCGGGAGTAGGCCGAGTAACCAGCGAGGACGATCTTTGGTCGATGCTCAAGGGCGAGACGTCGCACCTCGTCCATATCGATCAGTTCGTTCTCGGGGTCGACTCCGTAGGCGACGATGTCGTAGTAGAGACCGGAGAAGTTGACCGGTGACCCATGGGTCAGGTGTCCGCCATGGTCGAGTCTCATCCCCAAGACAGTGTCACCAGGCTTGAGCAGAGAGAAGTAGACGCCCATGTTCGCCTGAGCCCCTGAATGGGCCTGGACATTGGCGAATCCGGCCCCGAACAACTCCCTGGCCCGATCGATGGCGAGTTGCTCCATCTGGTCGACGACACCACAGCCCTCGTAGTACCGCCGCCCGGGATAACCCTCTGCGTACTTGTTGGTGAATACTGACCCTGAGGCCGCCATCACCGCCGGGGAGGCGAAATTCTCAGAGGCGATCAGGTGGATGTGGGAGTTCTGACGTTCGACGTCCTTCCGGATCAGCGCTGCGATCGCGGGGTCGACGGTCTCGATCGGGTCCATTGAGATCATGAACACGACACTAGTTGGTGACGTCGACAGGTCCCTCCCGGAGCACCACGGGGTGCACCCCGGTCATGTCGACAACGGTCGACGGTTGGCCACCGGGGCTGACACCAGCCACGTAATAGACCGCGTCTCCGAACAACACCTTCGCCTCGGCATCCGAAGTGGTGTCAGGCTTCCCTGACAGGTTCGCCGATGTGACCGAAAGAGGGCCCGTGGCCTGGAGAAGTTCGAGGGCGACCGGGTGGTCTGGCATACGCAACCCCACCGTCCTCTTGTGCCGGTCCCCGACCCAGTCGGGGAGAACGACTCGAGCAGTCACGACCAGGGTCAACCCTCCCGGCCAGTGCTCGACGGCGAGGACGTCGGCGGCTTCCGACAGGTCCCCGATCACCCTGGCCTGGTCCATGGAGCCCACCAGGACTCCAATCGGGCGGGCGGGCGGCCTCCCTTTCAGCTCGTATAAACGGGCCACCGCCTCCTCGTTGAAAGGGTCCACACCGAGGCCATATACCGTGTCGGTGGGAACGCCCACAACACCACCGGAGCGGACCACCTCCAGTGCCTCTGCAATTTGATGATTCATCTGCTCAGGGCTTCACCGCGACCACATAGCGATCACGTCCACTGAGGTCTGTCCGCACCACGGCTGGCAACTTCCTCATCGATGCAGTTGCAGACTGGCCCTGTGTCTCGCCGATCTCGATGGCCACCACCCCACCAGGACGCAGCCACTCGGCCACAGTCGCACCTATCCGCTCGATGATTTCGAGCCCGGAGGGACCTGCCACAAGGGCCACCTTCGGTTCTCGCTTCACGTCGGCGGGGAGATGCTCGAAGTCTGCTTCGCTCACATATGGCGGATTGGCAACAACGAGGTCCACTTCACCAACAAGGGCGGCCGGCAACGGTTGGAAGAGATCGCCCGCTGCCAGATAGACGTTCAATCCGAGCTTATGCCGGTTGTAATACGCGACTTCCAGAGCCTCTGGCGAGATGTCGGTGGCGAACACCGAGGCTGTCGGGAACCGGTGTTTGAGGGCAAGGGCGAGCGCTCCCGACCCGGTGCAAAGATCGACGATCACCTCCGGGTTGCGGACCATTCGAGAGGCGATCTCGAACAGACCTTCGGTCTCCGGCCGGGGAACCAAAACGCGGCTATCTACGAGAAGATCGAGGGGGCCGAAAGGGGCTGAGCCTTCGATGTACTGGAGTGGCTCTCCCGCCATCCGTCGAGCCACCAGCGCTTCGATCGGTTGTTCTCGAGTGGCGACAGCCTCGAGACGTCGCATCTCGTGTGGAGGTATCGCCGACACCAACACAACCTAGTCGGAGTCGAACATCCGACGGGCCCGTTCGTCGGCGTTCAGGGCGTCTACGAACTCGTCGAGGTCGCCCGCTAGTACCTGGTCGAGTCGACGGATGGTCAGCCCTACCCGATGGTCGGTTACCCGGTTCTCCTTGTAGTTGTATGTGCGTATCTTCTCGGAGCGCTCTCCGGTCCCAACCTGGCTCTTACGCTCACCCGACACCTCGGCGTGGGCCTTCTCCATCTCCGCCTGGAGGAGTCGGGCCCGGAGGATCCTGAAGGCCTTCTCTTTGTTCTGGAGTTGGCTCTTCTCATCCTGCACCGAGACGGTGACACCAGTAGGAACGTGGGTGAGCCGCACCGCGGAGTCGGTGGTGTTCACCGACTGGCCACCAGGACCGGTAGCGCGGTAAACATCCACACGGACATCATTCGGGTCGATCTCGACCTCGACTTCCTCGGCTTCGGGCAAGACCGCCACCGTCGCAGTCGAAGTGTGGATCCGTCCCTGAGATTCGGTCTTGGGGACCCGCTGTACCCGGTGGACCCCGCCCTCATGCTTAAGCCGGGAGAACGCCCCCATGCCTTTGACAGCCACCACGACCTTGTCGTATCCGCCCGCCTCGGACACCGCAGAGTCCATTGGTTCCACCTTGAACCCATGTCGCTCTGCGTACTTCTCGTACATGCGGAGCAGGTCGCCCGCCCAGATCGAGGCTTCGTCACCACCGGCAGCAGACCTGATCTCCAGGATCACGTCCTTGGCATCGTTGGGATCGGTGGGGACCAAGGCGACCCGGATCTCCTCCTCCAACCCTTCGGCCTCTGCCTCCAGCTCGTGTAACAGTTTGGCCATGTCGGGGTCGTCGCCCATGGTCGACGCATCCTCGATGTCTGTCCTGATCTGACGCCATCTCCGGATCATGCCCACCAAGTCACGACTGCCGGAGTGCTTCCTGCCAAGGTCGGCGAGCTGCTTGGGATCGGCGGAAACACCCGGGGCGGAGAGTCTCGCCTCAACCTCCTCGAAAGCACGTTCGATCTCCCTCAGCCTGTCGACGAAGGCGGGGTCAGTCATTTTCAGACCCCAACACTGATGCCCGCGCCTCGAGGGCCGATGCCGGGACCGGACCCCTGGCGATGACCTCCGTGACATGCTCATCATCGAGAGCGACGATCAGCGACGCAATGGCAACCTCGATCTGGGACTCATCGGGCTGAGATGTCGTCAGCTTCTGGAGCCAGAGTCCGGGTGCGGCGAGAATCCGGGCGAATCTGCCATCCGGCCGGGTCCCCGACCATCTGAGCAGCTCATATGACAACCCTGCGATGACCGGGATCCCGAGAAGACGGGAAACGACCAGGAAGAGAATTCCGTCGGGGACTCCGAAGAATGTGAACAGGATGATGGAGCCGAGGATGACGAGCAGGAGGAAACTGGTGCCACATCTCGGATGTTCGGGCGGATAGCGCGACACTGAGGAGACACTCAACGGTTCACCGGCCTCGTAAGCATGGATCGACATGTGCTCGGCCCCGTGATACTCGAAGACCCGTGCAATGTCCTTGCTACGACCTATCAGCCAGATGTAACCCACGAAGAGAACCAGCCGAACAACTCCCTCGACCACGTTGAAGACCAGACTCGAACCGTTGGCGGCCGCGCCGGCGATGAACGCCGGGATCAGGATGAACACGCCGGAGAAGAACACGAGAGCGATCACCATGGTCCAGCCGATCTGAGCGTTGGAGAGCTGCTCTTCCTCTTCCTCCGCCACCTTCTGGGCAGACCAGGCAAGAGCTTTGTAACCCAGAGTGAGCGACTCACCCAAGACAAAGATCCCCCGAACCAGCGGGATGCGAGCGGCCTTTCGCCGTTCGCTGAGTCTTGCCAGCTGGTCGCGGCGGGCCACGATCACCCCGTCAGGCTGACGCACCGCCACCGCCCACGCATTCGGGGCGCGCATCATCACACCCTCCATGACTGCTTGTCCCCCGACCGTGGTGGTCGGGTCTATCGCATCGCTCTGATGAGCGCTTGGCCCTGGTGCCGTCAGGCTTCGGCTCCGCCGTCGCCGGCCTTGGTGAAGGTGCTCTTCCCGTAACGCTTCTGGAAACGCTCCACCCGGCCGCCGGCATCAACCAGCTTCTGCTTGCCGGTGAAGAACGGGTGGCACTCGTTGCAGAGCTCGAGATGCATGTCGCCCGGCTTGGTACTGCGCGTGGCGAACGTGTTGCCGCAGGAGCAGGTCACATTGGTGGTTTCGTAAGTGGGATGAATGTCGGCTTTCACAACGATCTCCAGTGATCTCGATCTTGACTTAAAGCCTCAGGCGCTGTTCTTGGCGACTTCGGCGACGAACTCGGCGTTTGACTTGGTGGACTTGAGTCCTTGACTTGGGGCCTCAGGCGCTGTTCTTGGCGACTTCGGCGAGGAACTCGGCGTTTGACTTGGTGGACTTGAGACGGTCGATGAGGAGCTCGAGAGCTGCCCCCGGCTCGAGGGCCAAGAGAACTCTACGCAACTTCCACACCTGGCTGAGCTCGGTCTGATCGAACAGCAGCTCTTCCTTCCTTGTTCCCGACGACTCGATGTTGACGGCCGGGTAGATCCGCTTGTCGGCGAGCTTGCGGTCGAGATGCAGCTCCATGTTGCCGGTACCTTTGAACTCCTCGTAGATGACCTCGTCCATCTTCGATCCGGTTTCCACGAGGGCAGTTGCCATGATGGTGAGCGAACCGCCTTCCTCGATATTCCTCGCCGCGCCGAAGAATCGCTTCGGCGGGTAGAGGGCCTGTGAGTCGACACCACCAGACAAGATTCGGCCCGACGCCGGGGTGGCGAGGTTGTGGGCCCTGGCGAGTCTGGTGATGGAGTCGAGGACGATGACAACATCAGTCCCCATCTCGACCATTCTCTTGGCCCGTTCGATAGCGAGCTCCGAGACCTGGGTGTGCTCTTCTGCCGGCCGGTCGAAGGTCGAATAGATGACCTCGCCCTTGACCGAGCGCTGCATGTCGGTGACTTCTTCGGGACGCTCGTCCACCAGGACCACCATCAGGTAGCACTCCGGGTTGTTGCTCGTGATCGATTTTGCTATCTCCTGGAGGACCGTGGTCTTGCCCGCCTTGGGAGGGGACACGATCAAGCCACGCTGGCCCTTGCCGATCGGGGCAATCAGGTCGACGATCCGAGTGAGTATGTTGTTCGGTGCGCCCTCGACTTCGAGACGGAGCCGCTGATCGGGGAACAGCGGAGTGAGGCTCTCGAACTTGGGACGGTTCGCCGCCTCCTCGGGATCCATCCCGTTGACCTTGTCGATCCTGACAACGGCAGGGAACTTCTCCTTGGAACGTGGGGCCCTGATCGGGCCGGAGACGACATCGCCTTTGCGGAGACGGTATTTGCGAACCTGGTTGGCCGATACATAGCAATCCTTGTCGCCCGATTTGTACCCCGTGACCCGCATGAACCCGTAACCCTCGGGGAGAATGTCGAGGAGACCTTCACGTATCTCCAGGTCCCCTTCCGGGATGTATTCGTCGCGGGCTTCGTTGTTTCCGCCTCGGTTGCCGTCTCGGGTTCCGTCTCGGCTCCCGTCTCGGCTTCGATTGCGGTTCCGGGTTCGACGCTGGCCGCCATCACGGTTGTCGTCCGAACGGGGCGTAGCCCGCGGGAGGTCGACATTGGCTTCGGGAGTTGAGTCGTCATCGACGATTCCTCCGGCCTCCATGAGAACCGAAATCAGTTTCGATTTCTGGAGTCCATCAGCTTCGACACCGGCTGCTTCAGCGATGGTTTTCAGTTCGTCGATCGACTTGCTCTGGAGTTGAGCTCGTGTGGTCATGAGATCCTTCGTGACGATGAGCACACAACACAGAGACCTGTGGGTGCTTCAGGGGTGGTCACCGATTCTGAACCGGCGACTGGCGTAATCGTAGCGGTTCACAGAACTATCGCAAAGCTACAAGGACAGCATCTCCAGGAGGAGCCCGATATCCGGGTCGATCGTGACGAAGTTCTCGGTCGCTGAGGCAACCCCAGCGAGAGCATCCGGGACCGGAGGCGCCAGCCCAGTTGCCTCCGTCACCACGTCGGGGAACTTGACGGGATGAGCCGTTGCCACGACAAGTTGAGGACGGGCAGTCCGGAACATCTCACCGACGGCCCATGCCGCCGCAGTGTGGGGGTCGAGCAGGTAGTCCAGGCCATCGAAGACCTTCGCCATCGTCGACATAATCTCGCCGTCCTCAGCCCAGCCGGCTTCGAAGACGTCCAATGCCTCGATGGGGAGCCTCTCCAAATTCGATGGCACCTGGATGTCCATCGCCGGAGCAACAGTGGGCACAACCTCCGAAATCCGACGTTTACCGGAGATGACCAGATCGGCAAGGAACCGGTTGGCGTTGGTGGCGACGACGATGGTCTCGATCGGGGCCCCCATCTGTTTCGCCACCCAACAGGAGTAGACGTTCCCGAAGTTGCCGGTCGGCACCACTACGTCGAAAGGAACTCTGATGCGGGCCGCGGCATGTAGGTAGTAACCCACTTGGGCGGCGATCCGAGCCCAGTTGATCGAGTTGACGGCGAGGAGTCCGGGCATGGTCTCGAAAGCTGTCTTGACCATTGCCTGGCAGTCGTCGAAGGTCCCCCTGACCGCCACCACCCTCAAACCCTGGCCGGTCACCGTTGTCATCTGTCGTCGCTGCAGCTCCGACAGCCGTCCCTCAGGGAAGAGGATCACGATCGGGAGGATTCCTCGGCAGGCCTCGATCGCAGCCGCACCCGTGTCCCCACTCGTCGCCCCGAGGACGGTCCCCGACCCGCCGTACCAGCTCAGGAGTCTGACCAGGACTTGAAGTGCATGGTCCTTGAAGGAGAGTGTTGGCCCGTGGAAGAGCTCGAAGATGAGACGATCGCCGACCTCGACGATCGGTGCGATGTCAGGGTGATCGAATCTGGCCGCCGACTCTTTGACCAGGTCGATCACGTCCCCCGCGCCGAAAAGCTCGAGTGAGCCCGCGACCGCTTCCACATAGGACCATTGCTCCCAGCTTGCGGGAAGACGTGGAAACGCGTCGGGGATGTAGAGGCCACCGTCTGGAGCAAGACCCCCGAGGAGTGCCCCGACGAAGTCGACCGCCAAAGGATGGCCACGAGTGGAGTGATAGTGCACCGGAGCCAAGGATACGCTGCCCTAGAATCGACTCGGATGCTCCCGTAGCTCAGGGGATAGAGCACCGGACAACCATCTCCCCACAGGGAGCCGGGTAGCGCCCACCGTGAGTTGAGGCAACCGAAGTCGACGTTACGGTGCTGCCCTAGAATCGACTCGGATGCTCCCGTGCTCCCGTGGGATCGGTTGAAAACCTCGCTGCGGCTGACTGAACAGGCTCACTCGTAACTTCCCCGCCCTGGGTCGGAACGCCAGTTCCCCGTTTCTGGAACGCGTTGAAGCCATACCTAGGCGACACGTCGTAGGTTCGTTTCGCGAGCGACAGTCCGGGCCCGGGCCGACGCACCACCGTGCGACCCGGACTCCGTAGGTTCGTTTCGCGGAATCGGATCGTTCAGCTCCTCAACCGCAAGTATTCCTGGCGATAGCGATCGAGGGCTCGTTCCGCCTCCCGGTTCACGGTGCCAATGACGGTCAGCAACCGTTGGGTGAAACCGCCAGCTATATCGGCACGCACGATGCCGGGCAACCGAAGCCCGGCCTCCAAGTCAGCCTGGTCTTCGAGTTCGGCGGCGCGTTGTTCCATGAGGTCGGCTGCCGCCTCGAAGGACGGGTAATGCCGGTCGACCAACTGGATCAGGGCAGATCGCAGGGCGTCGACTTTGCTGTCCTCAGCCAACTTGGTCCACGCATCGTCACCGCGCACTTGGGGGTGGAAGCCGACACAGGACAAGCAGTTCCAAAGCTCCGTCGCCCCAAGATCCGGATCGCCGATCTCAAGGAGCGTCGCCGCGGCTTCACGGTGGTTGCGCGCAAGCGTCCTCGGCCACTCAACGGAGTTTATCCCGGTTGGGCCAGTGGCCAAGTCGCTGTATGCGACAGCCTCAAACCGTTGCGTTCTCAACTGTCGCCACAGTGCCCTGGCAGCTTGCTGGGCCAAGTGCTTCAGAAGTACAGAGTCTCCAGGTTCCAGATCCTCCATCACCAACTCATAGAATGCGACGACCGCATTCGGATCCTCAGCCATCGGCCCTACGCCGATTACGTCGATCACTCGCGCGTAACCGCCATGGCGGATCGCGTTCTGTCGACTCCTTGCCTTGCCTTCCTCGGTCTTCGGGCCGCGACCCTGCCGACCGTTGGCTCGGCGAGCCTCCTTTTGGGCCTCGGATATGGAATTTGCTAATGACATTTCACACCTCCGGGTGTGATGGGGGCCCCTTATGGGCCCATTCACCTATTCCCGTGGAGTCTTCCAGTGGTAGACAGTGTCGAAATAGGAAGAATTTTCGCGTTCTATTGCGGGCGGCGAAAGATTCACAGTGGCGCGACCCACGCGCACAGATCCATGCCACATGCGGACTGACAAGTTGGGCCAGGTAGGTGTCGAGTGTCGCCTGGATGCTTGCTGTGCCCGAGGCGCTCCATGATCGCTCGGGGGTGAGCGTCCAGGTGGTCGGGCAATCGTCCAGGTGGTCGGGCAATAGTCGCCAGCGTCACTAACGGCCACCTCTTCCCCGAACTCGAGGTTCACATCACCGACGGGCTCGATCACGTGTATCGGAGCGTGCAGGCCCGCGATCAGGCGGGCCGGACGCTCGACATTCGCATGACTGAGGTCGCTCCAATCGCGCGTCTTGTTGTCGATGTTCGACCAAGGACCGGGCGTGGTCGGTCAACGAATGGCGAGAACTCAGGTGTAGAGCTTGATCGGCACTGAATCCTGCGTTCAGATTCTGACGCGGCGTCGAGTCGGTTTAGCCGCCTGGATGATGTCGGCGATCTCGTCCCGCGGGAGCGAGGCTCTGTCTGCCAAGTCCTCGATGGTGAAGCCCTCCTCTTCGAGGATTTTGACCGCCTCGTGGAGGAGCCTTGGAGACTCAGGTGGGCCCAGCGGCGCTGGCTCGTCGGTGCGCCATCCCCGCGCCGACATCGTCCTGAGCGCCTGAACATAGAGCTCTGATGTCATAACCCCCAGGGTCTCCGCTCTCCTGAGTAAGGCCCCGATGGACACCCCCCATCGACGCTTCAGTGCTACAAGCTGAGCCCAATCGGCACGGGTTGGGAGTTCTTCCCGAATGCCTTCCTCCGGCATGAGGAAGCCAGCAGCGAAGCGGTGTGCCTGCTGCTCTATCTTCTTGATGTCCGGGTGGTCGGTGGAGTGCATCACGAGGTGACCAAGTTCATGAGCGGCGTCGAACCGGGATCTGTCAAAGAGGTTCTTATCGGAACAGAGCACCAGGATGGGCCGATCCTCATACGCGACGGAGAACGCGTCCACCTTTTCTGAGTCGAAGTGCGTTCGTGTAACGACAACGCCTCTCTGCTCGATCGATGCCACCACATTGGGGATGGGCCCGTACTCGCCTAGGCCGAACTCCTCCCGGGTTGCGGCAGCGATCCTGTCAACCATCTCAAGATCGCCAGATTCGGGATCAAAGGGATACCGTGGAACGGAGTTGGCGGGGAGCTCTACCTCTCGTTCAAGGGAGAGCACAAACCCTCTCACGAGTTCCACATAGGCTCGAGCGTGCTTTCGGTCCCGGACTGATGTTGACCGGAGGCTTCGGAAGAAGGCGGGGGTGTCTGGCTGGCAATCGGCCATGCCATTGCCGAAGTAACTCGCGGGGAAGCGCAGGGTGTCAGCCAGACTGAGCAATGTCTTCGCACTTGGCACGGCCTCGCCCTTCTCGAACTGACCGACAGCGGCTGGAGAGACGTCGGTGAGATCGGCGAGAGCCTTCTGGCTGAGCCGACGGAACTCTCGTGCGACTCGGAGCTTGGCACCGTCGAAGAGGCGACGGACTTCGCGGGCTTGCTCAAGTCTCGACGAGTTCATCGGCACGTTTCCGAAGTGTAGGGGGGAAGCCGTGGGCCAAGTTGGTATTGCTGATGCGGCCCCAGGCTCACGACAAGAGTATCGGTCCCAAACCGTATAGAACTGAAGTAGCGAAGGCCGCACGTGGGCTATACTTAAGCATCAAAGTCTACGAGGCGGAGGAAGATGAGCAAAAAGAAGGTCGGCCGGTCGGCTATCACAGGGCGGTTCGTGAAGAAGAGCACCGTTGCCAAGAACCCTAAGACGACGATTACGCAGTCAGTCAGAACCGGAAGGCGGAAGAAAGCGAAGTGAGCGAGCCCGGTGACATAAGGGGTCGATTCGCCCAAGGAGTCCTCGACCATTACCTATCGCTGGACCGCGCCGGCGCCAAGTCCTTCACCAAGCGGGCCGCCCAGGAGTCCCTGGCCGTCAGCGTCGGGCACCCCGACTACCAGGACTTGGACTTGGACGAACGTGCCACCTGTGACTTGTCGATTGCCTTCATCGACATGACCGGATTCACCGCGAGGTCGTTCTGGGAGCCACCTGACCGGGTGACGGACCTGGCGGTCGCCGTCCTCACACAGATCGCCCTCATCGTCGAAGAGAGCGGCGGATTCATCCTCGGCCTTCGTGGCGACGGAGTGATGGCCGGTTGGGGTGGAAGGACAAGCGACCCGCAGGTCGACGTGGCCATGTGCATCGCCGCTTGCGCCGTAGCACTCGACGCCGGCCAGGGTGCCCTGGAGCAACTGCTGACGATGAGCGGCATCGAGCTGGTCCAACTCAAGGCGGGAGCCGACTTCGGGAGGGTCGACTTCGTGCGTACGGGTACCGACCAGCAGAGCGAGGTGAACATCGTCGGCCACGCCGCCAACTTCGCTGCCAAGTGCGAGAAGTACGCCTCGTCTTGGGACCTTGTCGTCGGCGAGAGCCTTGGGAACCATGTTCTTGATCGGACCTTGGTCACGGCTCACGACAAGTCCCCCAAGCAGTACCAGTATCGGGGTCAACGGCGCTCGTACGCGTTTTACGCCGTCTCCTGGTCTCGGCTCCTCGCCGAGTCCCTCACAGCGATCGATCAGGTCAGCGGCCGTTCAACAGCCCTGCTTACCCCCGTCTACTAGGGAGTCGTCATGACCCTTCCAGCACTACTCAGCAAGCTCGGCGCCCGGACACCAAGGTACATCACTGTTCAAGGCAGAGTGCTCGGGCCGGATGGGGTCGTTGGTTCAACTGACGGATACAGCCATCCTCAGCACGGTCCCGTCACGAAAGTGGCCGGCCACACCTTTCACGGAGGCGAGGATCCACAGACCGTCAAGTCGGAGGTCTGGTGGGAGTCGGATCAGGCGGCCGCAGACGAGGAACGGGCGGACATGGCATGTGCCTTCCCGTCGTTCGCCGAAACCGAAGTGGATGGTCGGTGGGGGTGGTTTGGTCCGATCGACACAGGTCGGGGAAGATTCATGGTCGAGATCCTCCACCACCCCGATCGATCCCTCCCGTCGGTTCGAGTCATCCAACCTCGTCGCCTCGGGCGACAAGCGGGAAAGCGCATGCGCCAGCCACCGCATCTCTACGAGAGCGGCAGGATCTGTGTGGCCAGCTTGAGCGACTGGCTACCCGATCGGCACAATGCCGTCACGGTGGTCGCCTGGACAGCGCACTGGCTCGCCGCCTACACGGAATGGTTGATCACTCTTCGCTGGCCGGAACCCGGTGCCGAGAATGCCGCCTGATCCGGGGAGCGACGCCGAGGCGCCAGGGTCTGGAGACCGCGGTTCACCTTCGCTTGTCGATGGAGCCGACGGTGACCTTGGAGACGCCCTTCACGCAATCTCGCATTTCACCAGTCTCATTCATAACGCCGACGCCAAAGCTGGCTTGGGAGCAGCGGCCATTGCCGGACTACTCGCGATCGCCTCCCAGCAGGCCGATTCGATAACCACCGCTATGAGTGCAGGCACTGGGCAGGAGCAGGCCGCCCTATCCGTTCTGATCGCATTGGCGATCTCGTTGATCGTGACCGCTGTGGCGACCGGGTACGCACTCATCCCCCGCACGCCCCTTGGCACCGACGGCGGACGCTTCTCATATCCGACGGTTGCCAGTGCCGACTGGAGGTTCCAACCTGTTGATCGCACTCAGGCGACAGCCGAAGCGTGGGCCCAAGCCAAGACCTTGGCCGAGATCGCCAGTCGCAAGTTTGCCGGTGTGAGAGTGGCCCTCCTAGCACTCGGCGTCACTTTCGCCCTGTGCTGTGCGTGGACGGGACTAGCCGTCGCGATCTGATACCCATGTTCATATGTAGCTTTTGAGCTGACGGCCGAGGAAGATACGTCCCAGGACGGTTGACCAGCCTGGGTGACCCAGGCCGCTGCGCGAGCCAGGAGGCGTGTATGAGGATCGCAATCCTCGGATGGGGTTCACTGATCTGGTGTTCTGGCGATCTCGCGATCGAAGGACGCTGGCGTCCAGGTCCGTCCCTTCCGGTCGAGTTCGCCCGGAAGTCGAACGATGACAGGGTGACCCTCGTCCTCTGGGGAACTCACGTGTCGCCAACGTTCTGGGCACAATCCGCTGTCAGCGAGATCGAGGATGCCTGCGAGAACCTCTGGATCAGGGAAGGAAGGCCGAAGCGCAGGTCCATCCACTACACGACCGGAGCCGGTCTACAGACGTGGAATGGGCGAGTTCCGGAGCCAGGTAGCGTCGACGCCGCGAGATCGGTGGGCGAATAGCTCGCCACTGCTCCCGAGCTCGACTGTGCCGTATGGACAGGACTTCCCGCCAAGGACTTCGACGCGGAGACCTCGGACCTCGCTCAGCAAGTTGTGGGGCATCTTGAGCGTCTTGAGGAACCAGCGCGTAACCGAGCTAAGGACTACGTTCAGTTGGCTCCGGAGACAGTCCGGACCCCGGTCCGGTCGGCGATCGAAGACGCTTTGGGCTGGGTCCCCCGCAGGCTGCCTGCGAATCTGTTCGAGGACTCGCGCTGAGATGGAATGCGACGAAGCGTGTTCAGCGTGGGGTCGTTTGCGTCTCCGGTCACCTCCTTCTCTCTCGACCGGTGCATGTGGGCCCCATGAACGATTGCCCTGCCGCGACGGGAAAGGTCAAGGCAGGGCAGGGGTGCGTGGTCCTCGGGGAGTTCCTCAGCCCTTGGTGGCGAGGGCCTCCTCGTTGATCAGGTTCACGGCGACAATCGCACCGTGCGCAGCGCGATGGATCGTGTCGGCGACCACGTTCGGCTCTGTCATGAAGACTGCGTGGCTTGCCGCCACTTCGGTGATCGTTGCTCCAATTCGCTTGAAGCCTTCAGGTTCCTGGCAGCCATCCATAGCTTCGGCACCTGGTCGCCTGCGGGGTCGCCGGTCTCCTCTGGACCCTGGTCAGCCCACTGGCATCGAAATAGTGAAACTTTTCCCGATCTAGTGGGAAGCTGCACGAACAAACAAAGGACTCCGACTCACTCGGGGCGATAGAGATCGAGGATCGCCTCGACGACACCGACCATGTGACCGCGTACGAGGACACCCAGTTCAAGGTTGTGCCCTCCCATGCCCGCTCCGGTGACGTTGGCGCTTCCGATGTATGCCGAGGTCGAGTCGGTCGTCAGTACCTTCAGGTGCGCCCATGGCGCGTCGTATCGGAGCCGCGAGACCGAGAAGTAGTGCGGGTCGCCGGACTGCGCGATGGTGGTTTCGAGGTCGTTTAGGGCGTCGTCCGAGTGAGTGGACCGCGTCGGGAGGAGGATTTCGAGGCGGACGCGCCGCGTCGTGGCAGTAGCCAGCGCATCACCAATGAACGACAGACCGGGCCGGTCGATGAACGGCGCGACGAGCCGGATCGTCGTCGTCGACTGCACGACGAGTTGGACGAGCGTCTCGCCCGTCGTGCGGCGCAGTCCCGGTGGCAGCGTCGTGCCGGGCGATAGCGAGGCGACGAGATCCCACGGCTCGGCCACGACCAGGGAGCGGCGACCGAGCACCCAAGCCGCTCCCTCACCACAGGCGACAGCTATCCGGTCGCGGTCACCACCGAAACGGGCGCGGACCACGTCGACGAGGTCGGGATGTAGGCCGGCGCGCGCCGCTGCGGCGCTATCGGTTCGCGGCGCGACTAGGAGTACGGAGAGCAGGGCCGCCGCTGCACGCGGGTCGCTAGCCCCGTCGAGGACACCGGCGACGAGTTCCGCATCGTCCATGTCACGGGGCTCCCGCGAGGAAACCTTGTCCACCGAAGAGTTCGGACCTGTCGAGGAATCGGTTGAACCACCGGCAGGAAGGCTCACCCAGATGGAGGCATGCCATGCACGCCCCACCTCCGCTGCGGCACCCGG